>JAZUPK010000029.1:0-27300 GCA_045605125.1 Acutalibacteraceae bacterium
ATGTAAGGGCGTGTTACTTGTGCACAAAAGTATTCTTTATCGAAATTTATTAACCTGTACCATAAATGGCGCGTTGTACGCATATGATTTTTAAAATATTTTTGAGATTTTTCTGTCAAATAAGAAAAATCAGAGAAAACATTTGTTACACAAACCAAAAAATCCTCTTCGTTTGTCTGAAGAATATTTTTCATCTTTTCCGCTAATAACGGCTCGTATTTTTGAAATGGGATATCTTTACCCACCATTATATCCAGTTCACCATCACCGTAACGTGAAACCGATGGTCTATCTTTTATTATTTTTTGTAACGTTTCTTCAATGCCTTTTACTTTAGGGGTTGGATAAAAAGTTTTAAAAAACCAATGCCTTGGATAAGAAATCAACCATTTTGAACGGTTTTTGATTTTAGTGATGATACTCATAATTTAAAACCTCGTAGTATTTGTTTGACTTTAAGTAAAAAAATATATAAGTTCACTTGAAATTGTAAGTACACAGTGTTTTTAAATTTGATTGCAAGGGCGATACCTTTTGTTTTGTAGGAAGATGTATAGTTAACACTTTTTTGCACGTCTTCAGAATTGCAAATTTGAGTATAAATTTTCTTTCTTTGTTCAGAAGATAATTTGCGTACAGAGAAAACACTTTCTAATATATTTCCAAACATATTTGAATAAAAGCAGGTTAAATTATTGCTAGAAAAAGCGGAGTGGCTTTCTAATAAGCATTTAATTTTGTCATAACTTTTAGAATACCAAGAAAACAATAAGGGGTTTTGCTTTTTAGACAAGCTGTTGTTGGTCTGGCGGTAGCAAAGTTGCGCGTTTGGTACTACAGATATGTTTTTGCAATAAGAGTAATATTGAGTATTAAATAATACGTCTTCCCCCATAGAAAGCGATTCATCAAAGCGCAGGTTATGTTGCTTAATTATGTTGGAATTATAGATTCTTCCCCAGACAAAATTAAATATAGTGGTAAAATAAATATTAAAATCATTTAAAAAATCTTTTAAATTGGTATAGTTCGCCGGCTTAAAATCACCTATAATTTCGGGATGGCCATCACTATAGAAGGCTCGATAATTACCAATTACTATGTCTGCTTCATTTGAAAGCAATGCGTTAAAATAGTTTTGTGGAAGATAATCGTCGCTGTCTATAAAGAATATTTTATTCCCTTTAGCTATGTCGAGTCCGGCGTTTCTAGCCCCAGAAATACCGCGATTTTCCTGATGAATCGTTCTAACACGGGAATCCTTTTCAGAATATGAATCGCAAATTTGAGGGCTTTTGTCGGTAGAACCATCATCAATTAAAATAATTTCGCTATCGTCAGGCAGTTGAGATAATACACTGTCCACGCATTGATTTAAATATTTTTCTACATTATAAACAGGAATAATAACGCTTAAATACATTCAGTCAATATCTCCTATAGTTGAATTTGCGGGTGATAATATTAGAATTATATAATTGCCATAAATACTTTTGGCGGGAAATTAAAGCATATATTTTTCATACCATAGTTGGAATATCAAAAAGTTCCACCAAATACTAGCATTGTTTTCATCACCCGAGAGGAATTTGGATAAATGTTCTTGCACATAGTCCCAGTTGAACAAATTTTGTTTTTCCAAAAATTCTTTGTTGGAATAATCATTGATTTTGTCCTTTAAGGATGTACGCAACCATGATTCGATGGGTACGGAAAATCCTCTTTTGGGTGTATCTAAAATTTCTTTTGGTATATATTCAGTAACAATGTCACGAAGAATTTTTTTGGTTACACCTTTTGAATATTTGAATTTTCGTGGCAAGCGAAACGAGAATTCAATAATTCTATAATCCAATAACGGTGATAAAACTTGAACATCACCATATGCACAAGAACGATTGACTTTATATATCATATCATCAGGTAGCGTAGTCATCATATCTAATAGCATACGTCTATCTTGCCAATTGGATATTTCCATAGAGACTTCGCATTCATAGTACGGAGGATTAAAAGGATTCTTAATTAGTTTTTCTAATGGCTCAATCTCTTCCTCCATGACTAATTGAGCCTTTATATTGGGATTTCGGTTTTCAATTACTCTTTGTATTGAATGGGGCAATTTTTTTATAACCGCGTTAGGCAATATAGTTTTAAGGATTCCACCCAAAAAGTCGAATTTTTGGGCGAGGTGAAGAAATTTATAACGTGGGTATCCACAAAAGATTTCATCTCCACCATCTCCGCCTAAAGAAAAGGAGGAGTTTTCTTTTACAAATTTATTCAAGATCATACAAGGAATGGAAGAACTGTCACCAAAGGGTTCATCATAGTATTCTGTGAGACTGTCTATACAATTAAGGATATCCTCTTCTGATATATAATGTTCGTGATGATTTGAATTCAAATGCGAAGAAATTTCAAAAGCAATATCAGCTTCATTGTATTTAACATCATTAACGCCGATTGTGTAGGTATTGATTTTTTCTTTTAATATCTCATTTGCTAAAGCTGAAATGAGAGATGAGTCAATTCCGCTACTCAAAAAGAAGCCACACTTCTTTACATCTAAGATTCTATCTTTAATGCAAGTTTTAATTAATTCCACCAACTCATTTTTGGCAGTTTGGTAATTATTTATCTTATATTTTCTTTGTTGTTTATAGACTTGTAATAAATCCCAATATTTGTGTTCGGATATATCCCCATTGCTTATTTTTATACAGGTGCCGGGTGATAATTTATAAATATTGTTTAGTATCGTTTTATCATTCGGAACAAATCCATGCCTCATAAAATGCCCAAGAGTTTCTGTATTGATAGATTTTTCAATAAATTCACACTCAAAAAAAGCTTTAAACTCCGTAGAAAAGACAACAGTATCATTTAAGTAATAATAGTACAAATTTTTCTTGCCTATTCTATCGCGAACAAATAAAATAGTATCTTTTAATAAATCAAATATAATTATTGCAAACATGCCGTTTATATGTTGTGGGAAGTTTTCACCCCAACAATGATAAGCTTGAGCAATGATTTCTTCATCGCTATTTCCTTGTAAATTAAATCCTGCTTTAGATAATTCTTCACAAATATGACATTTATCCCATAGTATTCCGTCAAAAAGAATTATACAATTGGTAAAATTATAATTAACGTTCGTGGTACAATCGCGGTTTATACCAATAGAATAAAACGAATCGTTTACACTTTGCTGTGAAACTATTTTATCGTAGTTGCCATTTTTTTGCATTGAGTTTAACATAGCAGTTATATAGCTACTATCTATGTTGGTTTTTGATGCGATGCCACATAGTGTTAACACGTAAATTCCTCCATTTTAGTTGTTGTTAAAAATTTTCTTGAAAACTTGGGGATATTTTTTTTGCAATTTTTCTAATACAATATCGTTTCCATTTTGTAAGCAATTGTAGTTAGAAAGGGTTTCATCTTGTAATGGTGTTACTACCGTAAATGTTCGATGAGCTTTTACAGTTTTAACAATCTTAGTGTCATTTAAAACACTCATATATCTCATCCATAAATCATCGGCAGTAAAAGCACATTCCTTCATTGAAGCAATGTTAAAAGCTTCACCATTTACGCTTTTATATGGATATAAAACTCCCCCGCCTGTGAAAGGAAAAATTTTCATAGAGGGTTTTCGTACCCCTTCATTACAAAAAGTTTTCCACCTTTTATATGATAAAAAAGCTCCATCCTTTTGTAGGCATTCGGCAGAGTAATTACATACGATACAATCTTTATACACCAAATGTGTTTTGTATAGTAATTCAATAGAGTTTTCCGGATATATTATGTCATCATCATAGGTGATAACAAGCTCATTTGGCTTTTGCTCTTTAAGTGAATAGTAGTATTTTTTATGCGATTTTAAATCCTCGCAAAACCTGATTTCCAGCCCTTTAAGCTTTAGTTGCTCTAAAAGCTCGGGCAGAGCGGTATTTTTAAACTGCTCAGTTGCAAGCCATAAAATTATTTTGTCAGGTTTAACAGTTTGATTAAAAAGCGACTTAATTGCATAGCCTACTGTATCTATTCGAGCAGGGAAAGAGGTTAGCGAAACAATAATTTTTTCATCACGTTCGGTAGTATTAAGCGCAAAATCATCTATAGATAAATTTGTAATGTATTTGCGCTCAAGACCGGATATTAAATTGTAAATTTTGCCGCCAAAGAAAGGTATTCTTACCCCTTCGGGGATTTTAAAAAAATCCAAGGTCTTTATTTGCATATCTTTTCACCTAAAAATTTCATTAGTTTTGGAATCTTAAGACAAAGAGGCTTAATTACAAAACTATAGTATTCCTTATATCCGTCTACTACAATAAAACCGTTTTCTACATTAAAGGTGTGGAAGCCAAGATCAAAAGGCTTGTTCCCTTCAGATGATAGGGTTTTTACCTCGGTTTCAAAAAATGTATCGATAGTTAATGTGTCAAGACGCATAATTTTAATTCGATGGCCGTAAAGCTTTTTGGAATCCTGAGTGGGACGGTATAAGGTGTCGCCAATTTTGAAAAATTTACCACCGGGGCGAGAATTTGTAATATCACTTTTAACAGGATTACCTGCATGCTCGTGCCATTCGGTTTCACCAACGCTTCGATAAAAGATTTTTAAACCGCAAAGCTTGTTGTCCTTATCGGTTGCAAAAATCCATTCCTTATTGTCAAGCTCAAGAAAAGTTTGGTCAATAAGGCCTTGGGATAAAATTTGTTTCTTAGATAACACATTAAGGTTATTATCTAAACTATACTCATAAACCCTATCACTTCTAAACGCCTCTGGAATAACTTTGCCTTTATAAATGAAAGGATAGGATAAATGCACATCATCAGTTATAACTGTTTTTTTATTTAAAAGCTTCATACTTTTTTTGTTAACAGTCAATAACGAAATAAACGCTTTATCGGTATAGAACGGAAATTCTTCAGCTAATATATAATAATTGTTTTCGTCATCACAAAGCAGGAAAGGATCTGCAAAGAAGCGGTCCTTATATTTATGTTTCATCCAACGAATATTAAGTTTACCTTTAGAAGTTAAAATTTCTTCCACAGGGCTTTCTATAATGCCAACATTATATACACCCAACTTAAATTTATCTAAAAACATATTATTCTCCTATGCGAAAAAGACAATGGTGGAATATGCCGAAGTCCAAACTATATATGCCAACAGCATTAACGGGATAATAAATGACCATAATCTTTTTTGTTTGATATTTGTATCAAGCTGAATAATGTTTGGTATTAAAATAGTGTTAGCAATACTATAGTAAAGTGAGATGCGAAATGCTTCAGCTACTACAGTAGATACCGATAAAAAGCAAACACTAACAGTGAGACAGTTTATAAGCATATCTATTTTCGCTTTATCAACAATATTCTTTTCACTAATGTTGTTCCGTACAAATAGGCAAAATATGAGTATCAACAGTTCTATGATAAAACCACTCCAAGACAAAGAAACGGTTCTATCAATATAGTATTCCATTTGTTCGTTCCAAACTAACTTTTCAATAATAACTCTGAAAATACCGGGTGAAAAATTTGCGGCAATAAAGAAAGCTGCAATATATATCAGTTGATTGAATCCGATTTTTTGCTTTGCGATAATATACGCGGGCATAAATATTATTGCGGTAGAATGGAACAAACAAGCGATTAAAACAAACAAAATAAAGCGTTTCGGTTTCTTATTTAGAATGCAGTGAAAGGCGAAGCAAATAAACGCTAGTGCCATAGTTTGTCTAAGGCCTGTTAGTGTAAAACTAAAGTGAAGGGCAAAAAGAACTACTAGGCTAAGCCAAGAATTTTTAGAATGTTTAAACGTTAAATATGAAAAACAAATAGCAAAAACGATTGCTATTAATCCCATCCAAGCTTCTACTGAAAAGCCTAATTCGTTGAAGAATTTAGCAAACATTGTAAAAAACGGGTCTTTCAAATCTTCGTTAAGACCATCTTTTAGAATTTCGCTATAGGATAAAAACCGACTGTTTAAAAACATATTTTTATAGTTTATTAAATCGTCAACAGGGGATCTATCTATTGATTTAGCAGAAGCTATTATGATTAATGCAAATGCATTAAATACACTTATGTGCTTTTCACACTTGGGGGTTTTAAAAACAAAATTATATAGAAAAGCTGATAAAAAAATTGCGATGAATACAAAAAGCATTATTTATCTCCATTAATTGAGCATAGATTTTCATAAAGTTCTATATACTCGTTTATATTTTCTTCTTTTGAAAAATTTTTTGTAACATTTTTTAAGCAAGCGCTATTAAATGCCTCTTTACCATTTTTCATGATTTCTATTATGGCAGTATGTATTTGTGATATGTCACCTGCCGGAACAACATAACCGCAGCCGTTTGCTACTAATTCCGGTAAAGCGGTACTATTATAAACAATAGCGGGCGTGCCACATGCCATTGCTTCGGCAACCACCTTTCCAAATGTGTCCTCAGTTGACAGATGAACATAAACATCTATTTGCGAATATAAATGCGCTAAATCATTTGTGTTTTTTATGTAGCCGAGCGATGTGATGTTTTTGGGTAATTTTATGCTTGAATCTACATTGCCCGCCAATAATATGCGCACTTTACCCTTCAAAAGTTCAGATAAATCTAATACATCTTTAAACTTTTGAGAATCAGGTGTCCAGCCCGCGCTTATAAACAATACCGTAAATTCGGTAGTTTTAGCTTCGCGCGGGTAAAAAACGGATAAATCTATCCAGTTGTAAATGGTTTTAATTGTTTTGGCAGATTTTAAGAAAGAGCGTTTTGCCTCATTTGTAATCCAGTCCGATACACCTACAACAGCCAAGCGCGGTATACTTTCAAAAAGTTTTTTCTTATCGTTCCAAAGTTTTTTTGTACGGTCAAAAAACCAACTTTTATTGTCCGCTTTTAATTTGGGACAATTGTGGCAACCGCTTTGCCATTTGTAGCAGCCTTGTGTAGTGTAGTGTGTACATTTTCCTGTAAAGAAAAAGCAGTCATGCAACGTTACAACCGTTGCAATATCTTTTTTTGCGAGATATTTAAGTAACAATGGAACATGTACGTAGTTTGCGTGAAGATTCCGCAAATGTACAATATCAGGCTTTATGGTATCAATATATTTGATCAAACGCTTTGTTGCACCAAAAGAAAAGTAACCCTGAAGTCCAAAAAGCCTTGATAAAAGCGAGTGTATTTTATGGTCAAGCTTATTGCCAATAACATATATATTATTGTTATTTGGATCAGGTTCGGATACTGCTATAAAAGACTCGTGCCCTGCTTGTTTCAAAGCTTCATCTAACTCTTTGGCTGTTCGTCCGGTGCTACCACCGCCATATATGGCGTTGATTTGTAAAATCTTCAAAATATTACTTCCTTATAATGAAATAGGTTAGGCGAAACAATCCTGTTTCGCCGCAAAATCTTTAATTTTGCCAAAACCACTTAATAAGTGGCTTGTCAAAACGATTTTAGAGCGTTTCGACTACAATCATTATTATTTGTTAATTACATCTGATAAGCGGGTATATATACTGTTTTGGACGGTGTCTAAATCTCTATAGGTTTTAAGATAATCCATGATATTTTCGCGTTTCTTTTGAAAATCTATATTACCGCTTAACAGGTCATTTAAAACACTTTTAACAGTTTCGGGATTGCTCATTACAACCGCCAAATCAAAATTTTGCAAAACCGCAACGGAGTTAACCTCAGCAGGTCCTGCCGCCAATATCGGCACACCCGAAAGCATATAGTCGATAATTTTGGTAGAGAAGGACATTTTGGTTTCGAATATTGATTTATCCGAAAAACCTTCGGCGTGCAAGAGAAAATCAGCCGATTGCTGAATTTTTACAACCTCATCACTGCTTACTGCTCCCTTCAAACAAATTGATTCTATCGCTTCTAGTTCTTTTAGCATATTTTCGGGCAAAAGCGATTGGGTGTACACATCCAGAACTGCTTTTCCTTTAAAGTGGGCATCCATAGTTGTTCCTAGTAAATGAAGGATAGTATATCTGTCTTGGCTTATGTTACCTGTATAGATAATTTTTAAAGGTTCGCCCTTTATTTCTTTAAGAGGTGGCACCGAATCAATAGCCTCTTTACTTACACCCTTGCCTATAAGGAAGCAGGGTATATTAAATTCTTTTGAATATTCATCCGCCATATTTTGGGCAAAAACTTCTAAGTACTCACAAGCGGATATTAACTTTTTAAGCTTTTTTTGGAGGTGTAAGCGGTATTGCCTACCTAAAAATGAAAGGTTAGGGGGGATATTGTATACGTCATCGGATATATGGCCTACTACGGGAACGCCTAGTTTTTTAATTATATACTGTTGAATATCACACATATACGGCGATGCATAAATTGGCAAATAAACAACATCGGGTTTAAAGTCGCATAAAAATGCTTTTAAAGTTTTACTGCTTTTCCAATGACCCATTTTCCATATCAAATCTCGAATAATAAACGAAATTGTTAGACGCCGTTTTATAGCACCACTTGAAATTACTGTGTTAGCGTTGGAATTTTGGTTGGAATTTATTATTTCCCAACAAGGATCATAAAAAGGATTTAAAAAACTCTTCAAAACCGATTTATCAGTCATTTGAACTTCTTTAGTAGTAACATTATTATTGCTTATACCGTTACGACAGGCAATGTTGTAAATTTCAATGTCTTTCATACCCCCAAACAAATTCGAAAAAGTGTTACCAAAACTATTTGAATTGTCCCAAGTGGTACTGGAAATCATTAATATTTTCATATTTTTCTTAAGCACCTTATAGTTTTAATTGTTAAAGTTATTCCTAAAATACCGAACATTAAATTCAGTATTTTACTTCTTCTTGAAAAGGCATAATTTAAAATGTTTTTGTTTTGCTTAACCCAAATCTTTTCCTCGGTAAAATTATCGTAAAGCGACAAGGTTACTACAAAATTTGTAAACTCTTGCGCTAGGTATAAGGATAAAAGTTCATTGCTCGTACCGTCGTTGTTTCCGCAAAGGGATTTAATTGCCGTAATATGATCTTTTATATCGTCAATACTTTTTTTACTTATAGAGTGCGATATAGATCCTTCGCGTTGTCTGTATACATAGAAATCGAGATTCGACGGAATGATGTTAGTTGTGGCGCATATCAACTGCGCAGACCATAAAACATCCTCTGAAAGCGCACCTGCTTTAAAGAAAAGGTTGTGTTTTTTTAAAATTTCATTTTTTATTGCTTTGCACCAAGCCGAAACGCTAAAATTATTGCTTTTAAGCAATTCTTCTGGAGTATATCGTTCGAGAGAGGGACAGTTATAACCAACACTTTTTGATGTTGTTGAATTGCTTTCGAAAAATTTTTTATATCGCCAGGTAATTACATCTGGAGCTTGTAGGGCAACTATTTTATTCAATTCTTCTAATGCGTTTTGGTTGTCCCAATAATCATCCGAATCAATAAATATTATATATTTGCCCGTTGCGACTTCAATACCGCAATTTCGAGCTTTGGATGCGCCTTCGTTAGATTTGTGTATTACAACTATATGCTTGTTATTTTTTGCAAACTCATCGCAAATCAGGGGAGAACTGTCGGTAGAACCATCATCAACTAAAATAAGTTCGTAATCTTTACAGGTTTGCGATAAAATGCTGTTAACGCTTTGACTCAAATAATTTTCAACGTTGTAAACAGGCATTACAATACTGAAAGTAGGGGATGTCATAAGGTGCCCTCCTAAAATTATAGTAATGTTTTTTTTATAGCTTCTTCAAAGGAAACAATAGCATAATTACCAAGCTTGGTTTTGGAATATTCGGGCGAATAAGCTATTCCTCCAAATAATTTTTTTACTGGTGGAAGTTTAAAAATTTTAAAGGGGATACCGAAAATTTTAGATGATTTTTTATTTAAATTTAACACCGCTGCTATTTGCGCCATAATCTCTACCGATGATACAGCAGGATTGTCCTGCGCGGGGAATATACCACTTGCAGTGCTATCAAGTATCAATTTTACAAGTTCACAAAGGTTGTCGATATAAATTAAACCTTGTGTGATTTCAGTATAGCACAATGGAATAAACGGTGTTAATTTTGTTATTTTCTTAAAGGTTGATATATAAGAGCCTTTGCAATTTTTACCATATACATTTGCAGGTCTGATATAAGATATCTTAAAATCATCAGCTTCAAGTTTTTTTAAAGCGTTTTCGGCAGCTAATTTGCTTAGCCCATAAAAGGATTTCGGAGCACATTCGGTTTTGGCAGTTATGATGTTGCTGTGTAAGCTTTTGTTATTTTCATAAACTGCCATAGTGCTAAAAAACACAAAGTGCCTAACACCTGCATTTTTTGCGTATTTTGCTGTAAGTTTTGGTAACTCAGTATTAACTCTTTCGTATATCGAATACTCTTTAACATCTTTGCGGTGAACAATGGCAGCTAAGTGAATCACGCAGTCGTAGCCTATAAAATCACTTTCAGAAAATTCTTTATTTTCTACATCTAAATCGTCTATTTCGTAAGTATCGCAGGGAAGATAACTTTTCAAAGACTCACCGATATAACTGTTCTTTCCAATGAGCAAAATTTTCATTTGAGTAACTCCTTAGAATGAAATTTTTACAAATTCTCCTTATACCACACAATTGCGAGCTTAATACCGTCTGCGAAACTATAATCGGGGTCGTAGCCGAGTAATTTTTTCGCCTTGCTGATATCTGCGTTAGAGTGCTTAATGTCTCCTTTACGATCGGGGCCAAAGTTTGGCTCAATTTCAACACCAAGCGCTTTTGTAAGACCGTAATAAATATCAATTAAATATTCCCGTCCACCGTAGGCAATATTATATGCTTGTCCTGCGGCTTCACCGGGAGCCAAGCAAGCCTTTAAATTGGCTTCAATAACGTTATCAATATAAGTAAAGTCACGGCTTTGCTTACCATCACCGTTGATGGTAGGCGTTTCGCCATTTAAAAGCATCTTAATAAACTTTGGAATTACAGCAGCGTATGCACCATCGGGGGTCTGGCGGCGACCGAAAACGTTGAAATAACGCATACCGTATGTATCAAGACCATAGTGCATAGTGTATTGCTTTGCCCATTCTTCATCACAACGTTTGGTTAATGCGTAAGGTGACAACAGATTACCTTCTCTTCCCTCGGTTTTAGGGAGATTTGGTTCGTCGCCGTATACAGAAGAACTTGAAGCATATACAAACTTCTTAACTCCCTGAATGCGAGCAGCTTCCAACATATTAAGAGTACCTGTGATATTGTTTATATTATAAAATAACGGCATCTCAATACTGCGAGGCACACTTCCCCAAGCAGCTTGATTAAGCACATAATCCACACCCTCGCACGCCTTAATACAGGTATCTAAATCCTTAATATCGCCCTTAATAAATTCATAATCAGGATTTTGGAGAAACATATCAACATTTTCTTGCTTACCTGTTGAAAGGTCATCAAGACAACGCACCTTGTAGCCCATATTTAGTATTGCTTCGCACAGGTTAGAGCCGATAAAACCTGCACCACCCGTTACTAGAAATAATGAATTTTCGGGGAATTTTAATTTTTCAAAGCTCATAAATTACAATCTCCAATAGTTATAGCCCAACGCCTCATATTCCTTGCGGCAAAGCAATCCCTTAATATCGGCAAGAACCTTTTTGCTGTTGTCACCTGCTTTGAACATTTTGTCAAAATCAGCAGGAGTAAGAGTTTTGAACTCATCGTGCGCAACGGCAAGGATTACTGCATCACAGTCTTTAATAGTATTCATATCTACAAATTCCATACCGTATAGCCATTTTGCCTCGTCCGCATCGGCAGCCGGATCGGCAACGGTAGCAGTAATACCATATTCTTTAAGCTCATTATAAATATCAATAATCTTTGTGTTGCGTGTATCGGGGCAATTCTCCTTAAAGGTAAAGCCTAAAATAGCAACCTTCGCTTGCTTTATGGCAACATCAGCTTTGATTAGGTTTTTAACAACGCTTTCGGCAACGTATTTGCCCATATCGTCGTTGATTCTACGACCCGAAAGAATAATTTGGCTATGATATCCAAGTTGCTCAGCCTTATAGGTAAGATAGTAAGGGTCAACACCGATGCAGTGACCACCAACAAGACCAGGGAAGAACTTTAAAAAGTTCCATTTGGTGCCTGCGGCTTTTAGCACCGACTGCGTATCAATGCCCATTTTGTTAAAGATAATCGAAAGCTCATTCATAAAAGCAATATTAATATCGCGTTGACTGTTTTCAATAACCTTTGCAGCTTCTGCTACCTTTATGCTTTCGGCGCGGTGAACGCCTGCCTCTACAACAAGCTCGTACACATTTGCAATTTCCTCAAGCGATTCATCGTCCATACCGCTTACAATTTTAACAATAGTTTCAAGACGGTGAACCTTATCGCCGGGGTTTATACGCTCAGGTGAGTAACCCACCTTAAAATCTATACCGCATTTAAGACCGGATTCTTTTTCCAAAATCGGTATACAAACATCTTCGGTAACACCGGGATATACCGTAGATTCATACACTACGATACTACCCTTTGTCAAATTTCGACCAACTATCTGTGATGCACCTTCAACAGGGGTTAAATCGGGGGTATGGTCATCATTTACGGGCGTAGGAACAGCAACAATGTGAAATTTCGCTTCTTTAAGCTTAGTTTCATCGGCGGTAAATTCAACTGTCGTATTTTTAATTGCCTCATCACCAACCTCGTTAGTGGGGTCAATGCCCGATTTGTAAAGTTCGATTTTTTTGGCATTAAGGTCAAAGCCGATAACATCAACTTTTTTAGCAAAAGCAACCGCTATAGGCATACCAACATAGCCAAGACCTACAAGTGAAATTTTTTCTTCTTTGTTTACAATTTTTTGATATAGTGACATATTGAAACCTCTTTTTTGAAAAGATTGCAAATTTAGGTGATTCAACAACACCTAATTCTTTTTTGATTTTTTATGAATTAAAAAATTCCTGTTTTCCAAAATTTTTTCTATTAAAACACGGTCATCGAAGTTATTGGCAACAAAATCTCTTGCTTTTAACCCCATTTTTTCGCAAAGGCTTCTCTCCTCAATAAATAGAGACACCTTTTCGACCAGTTTTTCCGCATTTTTAGGCGGAACCTTGAATCCGGTAATAGTATCAACCATTGCATCCTGAGGGCCGGGGACATCGCTAACTATTACGGGGACACCCATTGCCTCAGCTTCTATGGTTACGCTGCCAAAGCCCTCATGGTACGTTGGAAAAACAAATACATCCATAGCAGCATAATATCTTTCGGTGTCATCAACCCAACCGCCGGTGTATATTATTCTATCACAAACATCAAAGAACTCTAAAGCTTCATTTGATACGGTTTCGGGTTTCTCGTTGGGACCAACATAAAGCAAGTAAATATCAGGGTATTTAGCTAATAATGTTTTGAACATTTGCATCAACTCTTCAAACCCTTTTTCTTTGCCTACTCTGCCCACAAAACCAACCACAAATGCGTCGGGAGCAATGTTGTGCTTTTGTCGAATTGCGCTTCTGTAAAAATCTTTTTGAGAAATATCGAATTTGGATAAGCATATACCGTTTGCACTGCCATTCCATACAACCCGTGATTTTTTGTCACCATAGAAATTTAATTTTCTGCATAAATTTAAATTCCCGGGACTATCAGGTTGAACGTCTGTGGAGAGCAAACAAACTATTCGTTCTATAGTTTTAAAAACAAAGCGTTTAATACCACTAAAACCTTGGAAAACCAGCCCCCATTGACAATATAATCTTATCGGAGCTTTAGCTAGCCAGGAAGCAATAGAGGCATAGAAGCTAGCATTAGGCGTTGAATATTGAATTAAATCAAACTTTTCTTTTTTGAAGATTCGGTACATTTGTGCAATGACGCGAAAAACTTCTTTGAAATTTATTCCGCGTGACATTTTTACTGGAAAAGCTTTTACGTATTCAGGTAAGGTATTTACGTAAACTTCATCCATATCACAAATCACCGAAATATCATATCCGTCATTGTGAAAACCTTCAAACGAAAAACGTATAAATTGGTCTACCGTCATAGAGACAGTAGTTATAAAACAAATTTTTTTAGACATAAAAGACTCCGATGACTATAAAACTGAAATTATCTTTTTTACTATACCCTCTGCATCAATACCAAACTCGTGACGTAGGTGTTTTTGCGAGCCTACCATCGAAGAATAAGTATCATTAAGACCAATTTTCAAAAGCTTTGCCTTTTGTGGATTTTCCGCCATCACTTCTGCAACAGCACTGCCAAAGCCGCCGATAACATTGTGTTCTTCCACCGTTGCAATTAAATCAAATTTTTCGGCACATTCTAATATTACTTCACGATCAATTGGCTTCACTGTAGGGAATGTGTAAACCGAAGGATTAATTCCGTGTTCATTCAAAAGATCAACCGCTTGTGAAATTTCTTCGAAAATAGCACCGGTTGAAAAAATCGCAACCTTATCGCCATCTTTAACCTTTATGGCTTTGCCGATTTGAAAATTATCAATTTTTTTGTGTATGCGCTTTTCTCCGCCGCGTCCAAGGCGTAAATAGCAGGTTCCGTTATATTCGGTAATAGCTTTTGTTGCTGCTTCGGCTTCGGTTAAGTCGCCAGGCGCCATAACAACCATATTTGGAAGTGAACGCATAATAGCAATATCTTCGGTGGCGTGGTGACTCATACCAAGTGAACCGTATACAAATCCACCACCAACGCAAACAATTTTAACATCGGCATTATGATAGCAACAGTCATTTCTTATCTGTTCAATGCAACGCAAAGTAGGGAAATTGCCGATGGAATAAGTAAATACAGTTTTTCCTTCTAATGCCATACCGGCAGCCAACGAAGCCATATTTTGTTCAGCAATACCGGCATTAGTGAACTGGTTGGGTACAGTTTCCCAATAGGGCTTGAGAACACCAAACCCCAAATCACCTGTCACGAGCTCTATGTTCTTATTTTCTTTTGCAAGTTGGATTAAAGTTTTTACAAATGTATCTCTCACTTTATTTAACCTCCTTACAAATTTTCACATCTTCAAGCGAGCTTACGCGCCTTGCTTTATCTAAAAATTCAGGCTTCCAAGTTTCCGTCATTGTATGGTCTTTACCATCAAGCTCGGAATTAAGATTTGGGCTTTCAATACCATTCGGCGTATATACATCTATAACACCTTCGGGTTTCTGCTTATGTAATTCGGTTACAGCGGTATCGTATTCCCAACCTTCGTGCGGGAAACGATAGTGCCACAAAATATCCATTTCCATAAAAGATATGCCTTTGCCCTTTACGGTGTTGGCAATTATAACCGTAGGCTTATTTGTTTCGGCTTTTGCCTTTTTAAAGGCTTGCTTTAATTGCTCGTGGTCGTTTCCATCTATTTCAAGTGTGTTCCAACCAAAAGCTTGCCATTTAGAAGCAAAATTTTCAATTTCTAAGGTGTTTTCGTTATAATCAAGACTTTGCATACGGTTGTGGTCAACTATTGCAATTAAATTGTTTAGTCTAAAATGGTTTGCAAAAAGCGCTGCTTCCCAAACAGAGCCTTCATTACATTCGCCGTCACCCAAAACAACATACGTGCGAGATTTTTTTCCATCCTTTTTTAAAGCGTAGGCCATACCGGCGCCTGCTGACAAACCATGTCCTAAAGAGCCGGTAGAAAAATCTACTCCCGGCACATGATGTGAAACGTGCCCTGAAAGACGGCTTGCATTTTGGTAGTGGGTTTTAAGCTCCTCTACATCAAAAAAACCGCTTTCAGCCAAGGCGGCATATATGGAGGCACCAGCGTGTCCTTTGCTTAATATAAATCTATCCCTGTCTTCCATTTTTGGATTTTTGGGGTCGAACTTTAAAACTTCGGTATAAAGCACAGCAATAATATCTGCAACAGATAAAATGGCACCAATGTGACTACCACCTGATAAGTGAGTCATTTCAATACCGTGACGACGTATTTTCCAAGCAAGTTGTTTACTGTTCAAGTTGAACACCTCTGATTATCGTATTCCTAATATCAAATCAAAAAAGCGGCAATTCAGCCTTCTGCAAAACTTATAAAAGGAAACTAGTATAAGTGGGCAAAAAACGCCCATAACAAAATAACAAGAATGGTTCCAAGTGTATATAAAATATCAATTTCCTTTAAGCGTGCATTTTGGCCTATCATAAAGAAACCTCGTTTAAAATTTTAATTTCGTCGGTGGTTAAAGACCAATCCAACGCTTCTAAATTTGAAAGCATTTGATTTTTATTTTTAACACCAGCAATAACCACTGATTCATTGATGTTGTCTAAAATAAATCTTATAGCTGTAGCTGCTACGGTTTTGTTATGATTTTGAGCGATTGGTTTTAACTTCTCGACAATTTCCAAATTTTTCTTAAACTTTTCCCCGTGAAAGTTTACATAAATTTCACGACTACGCCTATCGTTACTATCAAACTTTGTGTTTATATCGTACTTGCCTGTCAAAACGCCTTGACCCAAGCTGCCCCAAGTGAGTGGTGTTACATTAAGCGTGTCTGAAACATAAAAAATATCTTTTTCAAATTTTCTACAAGCAAGGGAGTATTCGTTTTGAAAATTAACAAAAAGGTTTTTATATGGCAGTAACTCACTAAGCTTGTCCGTTTGAATGTTGCTCAAGCCAAAGAAACGCACCTTGCCTTCTTTTTGTAATACCTTAAGCCCATCCACAACTTCTTCTATCGGGGTTTCATCACGATAGTGAATTACGTAGATATCCACATAATCGGTATTAAGTCGTGTCAAACTTTTTTCCAATGCTTCGCGCATATATTTTGGTGAATTATCGTAAACAGTTTTACCATCGATTATTCTAACACCAAATTTTGACTGTATTACAACATTATTTCTTCGATTTTTTATGCCTTTAGCCAATGTCAGTTCTGACTGCCCTAAGCCATAGGTATCAGCTGTATCAAAAAAGTTTACCCCATGACCTATTGCGGTATCTATTGCTGTTAAAAAATCCTTTTCATTGGTTTCACCCCAACCGTAGCCGCCCATCGGACAACCACCCATACAAAAGCGTGAAACTGAAAGATCTGAGTTTTTAAGCGTTATGTATTCCATTGTTTTTCCCCTTAAAAACAATTTTTAAAGCTTTTTTCACAACGTGCGCAACAGTTAAAAAGAAAAGTTTTATATCTGTTGCAAATGAAATCTCATTCACATATTTAAGCCTAAGGTTATTCTTCTTCTCTAAAATATATTTTTCATATATTTCGTCGGCATTGTCGGCACCAACAAGCTCATCAAGATTTATAAATTCAATCGAACTAAAATCTGTAATTCCGGGTCTAACATTTAAAATCCGTTTTTCTAAAGCGTTGTATTGATTGGTGTATTGTATAAGTTCGGGTCTCGGACCAATAAAGCTCATCGTACCACATATAATATTGAGTAATTGCGCTATTTCATCCAATTTGGTTTTTCGCAAAAACGCGCCCACCTTGGTTATTCTGGAATCGTTAAGAGCTGTTGTGCCTCCGCCTATTTTATCTGCATCCTTTACCATCGTGCGGAATTTATTAATTTTAAAGATAGTGTTTTTATAGCCACCACGCTCAGCGCGGTAAAACACAGGAAAACCACTTTCAATTATAACAGAAAGAGAAATTACTGCATAAACCGGCAATAAAATAACAAACAAAACTAACGCTAATATAATATCTATTGCTCTCTTTATATACAAATTATAAAAACTGTTACAATTCTTGTCTAATGTTACAGGGTCAAATTCTTCGGTCTTTGTTAAAAGCTTTGCAGCTGCATTATCTATTTGCATCTCATCAATTGTTTGATTGGGCATTCTAATCGCTCCTAATGAATATACGTATAATTATAATAGACATAATTATACATATATATAATAGCACATAACAGTTTGCAAGTCAATTAATAGTATTAAAAAAGCTGAGCGTTTTTTAACGCTCAGCTAAAAATGTTATCCTAATTTATACGCCATATTTCTTCTTGGTCAAAAATTGCATAAAAACAATTATTCCCACTAATACAAGACCGATTATATCAGTTACAATTCCCGGATAAATTAGCAATAATCCGCCAATTGCAGCCACCACTCGTTCATACCAACGCATGTTGTGAATAAAGTATCCTTCCAGCGCAGAAGAAACACCAAACATACCAATGACGGAGGTTACACAAATCAAAATTACTTCGCCTATATTAGTGTTTATAAAGAGCATTGCAGGGTTAAGCGCAAAGATATACGGAACGATAAACGCGCCAATTGCAAGCTTTGTTGAAGTAATTGCGGTTTTCATTGGGTTTGCTTGAGCAATTGCTGCACCGGCGTAGGCCGCCAAAGCAACAGGCGGAGTTAAGTCGGCAACGATACCAAAATAGAAAACAAAGAAATGGGCCGCAAGGTCGGGTACACCCATTTTAATAAGAATAGGTGCACAAGTAGCCGCCATAATACAATAATTCGCAGTGGTTGGAACGCCCATACCAAGTATAATACAACAAATCATTGTTAAGAACAGCGCTATTATAACTTTGCTGCCAGCCAAGGCTACAATGCCGTTAATCATCATATTTGCAAGACCTGTCATAGTGATAGTTCCTGCAATGATACCTGCTACACCGCACGCAACCGCAACAGTAATCATACCCTGTCCGCCTGCCGCTAGCGCTTCCCAAATACGCTTGGGTGTGATGCGGTCTTCTTTATTGAATAAGCCTACAACGATTGTAGTCACTATTGCAATAGCTGCGGCATAAGCAATAGAACGCGAGCCCGAGCTAACCAGTGCGATAAGAATAATAAGCGGAAGCAATAGATAAGATTGCTTCAAAAGCGGTAAAAATCTAGGTAATTCATCTTTAGTTAGACCACGAAGGCCTTCCTTTTTAGCTTCAAAATGAACCGTTATAAATACACCCAAAAAGTACAAAGCCGCCGGCAATATAGCACGCAACACTATGTTGCTATAGGCAACACCGATATTTTCCGCCATAAGGAACGCCGCTGCACCCATAATCGGTGGCATAATTTGTCCACCCGTAGATGCTGCGGCTTCTGCAGCGGCAGCAAATTCAGGCTTATAGCCTGTCTTTTTCATAAGCGGAATAGTAACCGAACCCGAGCCAACAGTATTAGCAACAGATGAGCCCGAAACCATACCTTCCATAGCGCTTGCCACAACAGCAACCTTCGCAGGTCCGCCTGAAAATCCGCCTACAACCGAGTTAGAAATCTTAATAAAGAAATCAGCAATACCTGTTCTTTCAAGAAAAGCACCGAAAATAATAAATATGGCAATATACTTTGAGCAGGTGTTAATCGGTGTGGATAAAATACCCGAAGTAGTGGTATAGAAAAGCTTGCCCACCAAGCCTTCAAGTCTACGAAGAATATCGGGGTTTGTAAGTCCCCAACCTATAGCGTAAACAATAAACACGCTCGCCACGACGATAATCGGAATACCAACACATCTTCTGCAAAGCTCTAAAAGACAGAGAATACCAATTGTGCCGATTATAACCTGGTATAACTGAAATTTATTGCCTTGCTGAATAATTGTCATCGCGTCAAAGGTAAAATAGAAAAACGAACCCGAGCCTGCAAACATAAGTACAAAATCGTACCAAGGCATGTAGTTGGTTTTTTGCATACCCTTTTTAGCGGGATAAATTAAAAAGCCTATAAATACAATACAACCTACAAAACTTGAAAGTCTTATTGCATCAAGCCAGGTTGCAAAAAAGGTTACATAAATACAAAATAAAGAAAAGGCGGCCAAGATACAGTTTATTATGATTTTTGGTGTGCCTTCCCAAACACGCGTATTGGATTCGCGGTCAAATTTTTTCATTACCGCTTCTAAATCCATTGGTTCTTCTAATGGCGCATTCTTCTTTTTAGAGAATAACAATAAACTCCCTACCTTCCTTAAAAATCATTAAAATAGCTGCGACTTTATGCCGCAGCTATCACTTTTTAGAAATTCAACACTATAAATTACTGAACTGCTACTTCAATTCCCTTTTCTTTGAAATATTTAGCAGCGCCTGCATGGAACGGAACGGTCATGCCGTCTGTTGCATTTTGTAAACTTAATTCAGCACCCTTTGCGTGTTCTTTTGCAATAGCATCTTTATTTTCAAATATTGCTGCAGTAAGATTGTAAACATCATCTTCACTAGCGTTTACATCAACGATTAAGGTGGCTTTAACTGTAACGGTTAAAACATCTTCCTTTTGATTGTTGTATGTGTTTGCAGGAACCTTATAAACAGAATAGAAAGTATTGTCTTTCATAAGTTTATCTGCAATTGCGCCATCAATAGGAACTATACGAACCTTTGAATTGGTCATGCAAAGTTCGGTAATAGCAGGGGTTGGAGCACCTGCAACAATGAACGCCGCATCAATTTGGCCGTTTTTAAGTGCGTCTGCGCTTTCGTCAAAGTTTTGATACTGTGGCTTGATGTCATTTTCAGCAAGACCTGCAGCAGCAAGAACGTCCATAGCGTTGAAATAAACACCCGAACCGGGGGCTCCGATAGAAACCTTCTTACCCTTTAAATCTGCAACCGATTTGATGTCTTCATTAGAAGTAACAAGCTGAACTGCTTCTGCGTAAAGACCTGCAACTGTACGGAAGGTATCAATTTTGCCGTCCTTTTCAAAAGAACGAGTGCCCTTCCAAGCGTAGTCCATAACGTCGGATTGAACAGTACCTAACTGATAGTCACCTGCATCAATGCCTTGAATATTGTCCTTAGAACCGCCGGTAGATACAGCGTTAACTGTAATACCTGCATTGTTTTTGATGTACTGGCCAATAATACCGCCATAAGCGTAGTATGTACCTGTTGGGCTACCTGTACCCATAGTCATTGTGGTTGAACCACCACATGCGGCAAGCGCAAAAATTAAAGCGATTACCAATAAAACTGATAAAATTTTCTTCATATTTATAATCTCCCTTATTAATGATTTTTCTATTATACCAAAAAAATCAAAATTTGGCAATAAAAATTTTATTTCAGCTCTTTTTAAACACAAATTCGAAAACCGCGGAAGTTGGTTTTAATATCTTTTTATTAAACCAAAAGATAAAATCATTACAAGTAAATGTATTGAAAATCGAATTTGTGGCAATTAACCATCTTTTAATTCTTTTACTGTGCGAATTTGGTCTGCAGGATTCTCAATATAAGCGAACAATTCGCTCAAATTATCCGTTGTAAAGTATAGTTCCTTACAGTTGTCGCGAATAAAGTTCTTTTTTATTGCCTCATTCATAGCGTGATTGAGCTCGTCGTAATATCCCTTCAAATTGTAAATTGCGATGGGCTTGTTGTGGCGACAGAGCTGTTTTAAGGTTAAAATCTCAAAGAACTCTTCAAAGGTACCGATACCGCCCGGAACAACGATAAATGCATCGGCATTGTCTTCCATAATCTGCTTGCGTTCACGCATTGTGTTGGGCTGGATAAGCTGGTCGCAAAAGTCGCAAATTGCTTCAACGTTCTCTTGGTCAAAAAATTTGGGTATTACACCTAAAATGTGACCGCCTGCCAATCGAACACCTCTTGCAGCGGCGCCCATAAGACCGTTACCGCCGCCACCGAATACTAAGGAGTGACCTCTGCTGACCATTTCTTTGCCCATCTGTTCGACCAATTCCATATATTCAGGGTCGATGGTCGGTGATGCTGCGCCATATACACATATTCTCATTATCTATAACCTCTTTTCTAATCTTTCCATTTTTCGCACAGCTCACGAATCTGTGAGGTGAGCTTTGCATTGTCTTTATTTGTTCTGCCTCTGCGCTGCCTTACGAGTGACAGTAATTTTTCAGCTTCACAAACCAGCTCGTTGTAAATCATATCGGCACGGGTGTTGCCTTTGAACTCTTTGATACGGTCTATAACTTTTCCTTCGGTATAAATTGTCATCCTGCCGGTTGACAAATCATATTCGGTTCCGCTGTAGGGTGCCTCGGCCCGATAGCCTTTTTCGGACAACAAGGCTTTGAAATCCTCACAAGCATCTTGGTCACCGTGATTAACAAAAACAAGTTCAGGCTTGCTGTTGTAGCCTTCAATCCAACGAATAAGACCAGCTTGGTCGGCGTGACCACTGGTACCGTGCAACGAGCAGATTTCGGCATTAACAGTAATTTCTTCACCAAACAGCGTTACTATTTTTTCGCCATTTAACAGTCTTCTTCCAAGAGAGCCTTCCGCCTGGTAGCCTACAAACAAAATAATGTTATTTTCTTTCCACAGATTATGCTTTAGATGATGGCGAATACGACCGGCTTCACACATTCCGCTGGCAGAGATAATTACCTTTGGTTCATTATTGAAATTAATTAGCTTTGATTCTTCCGAGGTCATTGACATACGGATATCATCAAACCAAATCGGATTTACGCCTTGCTTTATCAGTGCCAACGTTTCTTCATCAAAACAGACTGGATTACACTGCATAAAGATTGCCGTTGCTTCTGCAGCAAGGGGGCTGTCAACGTAAACCGGGAAATGCTCGTGTCCTTTTACAAGTTCGTGTTGCTTAATTTCACGGATAGCATACAGCATTTCCTGTGTGCGTCCAACAGCGAAAGAAGGGATAACCACATTGCCTCCGCGGTCTAAAGCTCTTTGAATATGACCTGCAAGCTCCGATATTACATTACTGCGGTCGGTGGCGTGTAAACGGTTGCCATAGGTAGACTCGATTACTAAATAATCGGTTTCCTCTACTTGCTTAGGATCGCAGATGATACGCTGATTGGTATTGCCGACGTCTCCGCTGAAAACGATTTTTTTATGAACGTCACCTTCGGTAAGCCATAGTTCGATACAGGCCGAACCCAGCAGGTGTCCGATATCCGTAAAGCGGAGTTCAATTCCTTCGGCGGGATATATCGTTTCTCCGTAATTGCATCTGCGGAATAAAGAAATAGCACCGATAGCATCCTGCATATCATATACCGGCTCAAAGGTATCAAGTCCGGCACGCTCGGCCTTTCTGGAACGCCATTTTGCTTCGGATTCCTGAATGTGTGCAGAGTCACGCAGCATAATGTTACAAAGATCGCAGGTTACGTCGGTAGCATAGATGCTACCCTTAAAGCCGTCTTTATATAGCTTGGGCAACATACCCGAATGGTCAATGTGAGCGTGAGTCAGAAAAACAGCTTCAATTTGATTAGCAGGAATCGGTAAAGAAATATTTTGAAAAACATCCTTTCCTTGCTCCATACCGCAATCGACTAAGTAATAGTTATTATTGACTTCCAAAAGTGTACAGCTTCCCGTCACTTCGTGGGTTGCTCCAATAAATTGTATTTTCATTTACGACACCTCCAATGCCCTTAATTATATTATACAGTTTAATCAGAAAATTGCAACTCAAGTTCAACTGAAAGTCGCCTTCAATTTCAAGCTTGGGCAATTTATACTGGATTAGATAAAGTGGTATGGCAGCATAAATAAAAGCCTCTCTTTCATTTGATGTCCCATTGTACATCAATAAAAGAGAGGTGCGGTCGCTTCACAAGCAACACATTATTTTACTTTATTCCATTCTGCTTCCTTAAATTCAACTACTTCAATCAAAAAACTTACCGGACGGAAACCATCGTTGCAAGAAATCATTGCAGAGTTTGGGTTCTTCATCCTTCCGTCATAAAAGTTTTCACCACCGTGAGCAAGGGTCATTACAAACGGTGAAACACTTTCCCACGCACTATCACAAAAACCATCGGGCTTTTGCCAACCTTCGCAGATAAACACCTGGCCTTCCTCTAAATCGCAAGCGTGTTCTATTTGGTTTTCATACTTTTCAATTAAATCGTCATACCGTGCTTTTCGCATTACGGTTATTTTAATTTTCTTCATACTATTTCCTTTTTAAAACAAATATTTATTTTAACATACCGCATTGTACATATCGCCAATTTCCGATTTCAAATGTTTTATCAGTAATAGGCTTTGCCAGTTGTCTGCTTTCAATAAATTCATCTGTAACCATAACAAAATACTGTCTTTCGTTCTCGCTGACCAAATAAAATTCCTTGTCAGCATTTTTAAAACCATTAATCATCTCAGGTATGCCAAAAGGAGCATCGGTCAGCCAACCGAGAAGGTTGTCGATAATTTTTTCCGAGCGCGTGTTAAGTTGTTGACCTATTAACATATGAATCTCGGCGGTCGGATATTTTTCTCTTACAATCATATCCTTCTTGCCGGTTTTCTTAACCCATCTTCCCGAAAATGAGGGTTTATAATTATAGTTTTCCAAGTTAATTTCTTCACGCACAACATAAACATCAATGTTCTCGTCTTTATCTAAAAGGTAATCCAAGCTTACATTTAGTAATTTTGCAATAATTTGAATGTTTTCAATATCAGGAAGCCCTTTATCCGATTCCCACTTTGCAACTGCAGATCTGGAAACCCCAAGTTTTTCCGAAAGTTGCTCTTGAGATAATCCACATTGTTTCCTTGTACTTTTTATTTTTTCTCCAACTGTCATAGCCATTTCCTCCAAGTTTTTTGATGGCTTTATTATACCGATGTCTTTTAGCTATCGCAATAAACCTACCGTAACAACACTGTTACTCTGCGTGACATTCGGGTTTCTTTAATAAAAATATAGCATAAATTACCGCAATAACCGAAATAACGGTAGATGTAATCACCTGCTGTGTATTTGTAATATCTACTGCAAAGGCACTAAGCGAATTGATAACGGCGTGTGCGATAATCCAAGCAAGAGCAAACCCAATTTTGCTTTTTTCATATAGATTTTTCACTCAACTCTACGCCTTTCTCGTATCTCTTTATTAGTTTAATAATGCGCGGACGGTTATACCTTTGCATAACAGTAACCATAAGGTCGATGCCTGATTTTTGCGTTACTTTCTACAATAGGTGGCGATGGCTTCGCTAATGAACGCGGCGGTGCCGGGAGTCTGTTTGTCAATGTTGTTTTTGAATCTAGCATCCGCTACATACATTTGGCCTAGGCCAGCAAGCATTTCATCGGTGCAGGTGTAGTAGTTTTCAGTAATGTAATTTTGCAGTTTTTTTACCTGTGTTTGTGACTCATACAAATCGGTCAAGTGACCATTATTCATACATTCGGCAAAATTTGCGAAGACTTTCATTAAACCATCATTTACATCTTGCCATTTATCTTTAGTGTAGTTAGCAGTCTTTTGTTCATACTCTTTATAAGCATCCGTTTCACCCCAACGGTGTTTCGCTTCTAAATCGTAATTGTTCATTGTGGGGTTCCTCACTTTACAACTTCATACGGCCAGTCGATGATGCCGCCAAATTCTTTTATGTTAGTGTAACCGAGTTTCACAAGCTCCTCAGATGCAATTTTACTTCTTCTGCCGCTACGACAGTAAACTAATATTAGTTGCTCTTTGTCGGGAAGTTCCTTTTTTGCTCGGCTTGATATTTCATATTCGGGTATTAAAATTGCGTTTTTGATATGTCCCTCGGCAAATTCTTCTTCGGTGCGGGCATCTACGATAATATAATCATTTTCGGTGTCCATAATAGTTTTGGCTTGTTCGGCATTAATTTGTTCATAGGTCAATGGTTCTCCGTTTTCACCGTCGCAAGCGGTCATCCCAAACAATGAGAGCGATATTAAAAGCATTATAATCAATCCTTTAACTTTTTTCATAGTATTTGCACCTCGAATGCATTATATCATTTTTTGTGAGTTTTCTCAATCCCTGTTTTCGCTCGGGTTCGTTCCCTTTTGATATATAAATAAAAAAACTGCAAGTCCAAATAACTTACAGTTCTTTCAGATGGTGGAGCAAACAGCTTAACACACGATCTCTCGTCGCGTGGTACAAGCTTTCGTTTTGCACCAATTTGAACGGAATGCGCGTGGCAGCTTGCCGCTGGTGGAGACGGTGGGGATTTGTCTCGGCGCTACGGCGCCTATCGCCTCGCTCTGCTCGTTGCCGCGCCTAAACAACAGTCCACCGGACTATTGTTTTTAACGGCTTGTTCGATCCCACACCACAAAAAGAAAAAAACACAGAACCCCCCCACTTAAAAGTGAAGTTCTGTGTTTGGTGGAGACGGTGGGGATCGAACCCATGACCTTTTGACTGCCAGTCAAACGCTCTCCCAATACACTTAAAAACGCACCCTGCAAATTTTACGATATGATTTTATACTCAAAATTTGGAGTTTCATTATGCACATCATCAAAAACTTCTAACATCAGTTTACATTCTTCTTGTAATTCTTTATTCATAGAATAAAATCCGTGAAGTTCTGCAGAAAAATTTTCGCGTTCATAAAATAATCCGTCCAAACAATCCCAAAGCGCATCCCAATTTTCGCCATAATATTCAGGCAAACCAAATTTTTCTTTAAGTATTAAGTGAATTTCCCCTAAATATTTACATTTAGAAAAATCTAATATTATAGGGTTTTCGGTTATTTCTTTAAAGGCGTGAAAATCATTATAATTCAATTCTTTTTCCTCCTATACAATTTCAAAAAATGTTTTATAGTGGTCGTATGTTACAAATATTAATCCATCATTTGAAAAGACTACTCTTTGATTATTTCTATAACCAAAACTATAATTTATATCAGCTTCATACCAAATGCGCCCCTCTTTGCTCGGCAAATAGCCGTTTCGATTATTATATACACCTCTAGTTATCATGCGATTTGGTGCCACTATTCCAAGATTGCCTAAATAGTTTTTAAACCCAAGTTTTTGAGCTTCTTTATATTCGATATAATAATCCGGTAATTTTGATTCGTACTTTAAAATCCAATCTGCACCATCAAAACCTTTTGTAGTGGCAGTTCCGGATTTTACTGTTTTCATAATCTTAATTTCGCAACGACAAAAGTTATGAACTTCTGGTTCGATTTCGGGTTTTTCTTCAATTCTCCAAATTTTACCGTGCATAGTTCGGCATACAGGGCAAGTTTTTAAATCCAAAATTGCTATCCAATTTTTATGTCTTGAACTTTCGCCAAATTCAGGTTTCCAATTAAAACCATTAATAATTTGTAGCAACAAATATAAAAAGATATCCATTTTATCACCTCCGTTTCAGCTTATATTATACCGAAACAAAGACCTACATTCTGAAGTGAACCCCAAAGTTTAGACAAAA
>JAZUPK010000030.1:0-17276 GCA_045605125.1 Acutalibacteraceae bacterium
ATGGGCCATACTTTTTGAAGGCGGAGCAACAACTGTACCAAAAGCGTAAGACGGCTTAACTGTTACTGTCATTTTTATTCTCCATTAATATATCAATCGCCTTTAAATAGCCTTTAAAACCCATGCCTTTGACAGTTGCAACACAATACTCTCTAACATAGCTTATCTGCCTAAAATCTTCTCTTTTAGAAACATCCGAAATATGTACTTCGACTGTACTTATACCAACCGATTTTAAAGCGTCCAAAAGCGCAACGCTTGTATGAGTATAGGCTGCAGGATTTATTACAATGCCTTGGAATTTTAAGTAAGCGTCCTGTATTTTATCAACCAAAACGCCTTCGTGATTAGATTGAAAAATCTCTATCTCTATTCCCTTTTCACGTGCATAATTTTCTATTAAATCACATAAATCCTTATAGGTTTCGCTACCGTAAATTTTCGGTTCGCGAATCCCTAACATATTAAGATTTGGGCCGTTAATCACTAATATTTTCATTGTCTATAATTCTCCTTACAGCCGCTTTTGGTGTAATATTTTCGTTTATTCTTACATCAGCACATTCGCGGTAAATATCATACCGCTCTTCATAAAGTTTTTTAAGCGCTTCATTATTTTGTGACAGCGGTCTATCGGGTGTACCTTGCAGGCTTTCAAGTGGTCTATCAAGAAAATAAATCTTGCCGTTTTGCTTTAAGGCGTTAATGTTTTCTTTTCGCAAAACAGCGCCACCGCCCGTAGCAATTATTTTACCCGAAAAAGCAGAAATATCTTTAATAATTTCACTTTCAATATCACGAAAACCGCTCTCGCCTTTTGCTTTGAAAATATCGGTTATATTACCGTATTTTTCCACAATTAAGTCATCGGTATCAATAAACTCTAACCCTAAATTTTCGGCTAAAAGTGTGCCTATTGTAGTCTTACCGCATCCCGGCATTCCTACAAGCACAATATTTTGCTTTTGCTTTAAAATACCGTTATAAATACTATCAATTTTACTGTTTGGCACTTTATTGCCTGTGAATAATTCGTAAGCAAAAACTGCCTGCGCTATAAGCATATATAACCCGCCGCATGCGGCCAAACCTTTATCTAAAGCGCTAAGTACAAGCTTTGTGCGTAAAGGATTGTATATCGCATCAAACACACCAATTAAATTAGGAAAATTTTCTATATCAATTGGTGTGTTTTCTAAATCAGGAAACATACCTACAGGGGTTGTGTTTATAATAATTTGTGTGTTCTTTAAACCGGTAGCCTCACTATAAGAAACAGTACCTTCTGTCGCCTTTCGTGAAACCCTTGTAACGCTTTTTGCGTTTAAACTTTCAGCAACTGCAACTGCGGTTTTTGATGTCGCACCGTCGCCTAATATCAAGAAGCTTTTACCTTGAAAATCTATGCCTGATTTTCTTAGCATAAATTTAAGCCCTAAAAAATCAGTATTATATCCCTTTAATACTCCGTTATCGTTAACTATAGTGTTAACTACACCGATTTTTTTCGCAGTTTCATCAATATAATCAAGATAAGGCATAACCGTATTTTTATAAGGGATAGTAACGTTTATGGCGTTAAAGTTTTTGTCCTTTAAAAAGGTTTCTACCTCTTGCGGTTCAAGCTCTTTTAAAGAGTAATCCAACCCGAAATAGTTTTCGTGTACTTCTTTAGAAAAGCTATGACCTAATTTTTCACCTATAAGTCCGTACTGCATTATTCACTCAACCAATCTGTGCCGTAACGTGTTACCAAAATATCGGCCAAAGCCAAAGCGGTAATACTGTCAACTACCACTTTTGCACGATGAACAATACAAGGGTCGTGTCTGCCGGTGGCCGCTAAAACCGCATCCTCTGCCGTCTTAAAATTGATGGTATTTTGTGGTTTTGAAATAGTAGGTGTTGGACGAAAAACTGTTCGGAACGTTACGGGCATACCGTTAGTAATACCACCATTTATACCACCCGAATTATTAGTTTCGTTAACTATTTTACCACCTTTGTTTTTTAAACTATCGTTAGCTAGGGAGCCTACCATATTGGCAAACTCAAACCCTTTGCCAAACTCTATTCCCTTAACCCCGGGAATGGAGAAAATAGCGTGGGATAAGATGCTTTCCATACCATCAAACCAAGGCTCGCCAACACCTGTAGGAAGTCCCAAAACAGCCGTTTCTACAATACCGCCAACGCTGTCGCCTTGTGCTTTAACATCCTTTATTTTTTTAATCATTGCGGTCTCTTTACTGTCATCTAAAACCGCAAATTCTTTGCTGGCTAATATCTCGAAATCGGTATCGTAATCGCAAAAATCACGATCTTCAATTTCGCCTATTTTAGCTATATGACTGCCTATTTTAATACCTTTTTTCAAAAGTGCGGGGATTATAATTCCTGCCGCCGCACAAAGCGGTGCGGTAATTCTTCCGCTAAAATGACCGCCACCGCGGTAGTCTTGAAATCCCTTATATTTACATTCAGCAGTAAAATCCGCATGGGATGGTCTTGCTAAATCCTTTGTAAGAGCGTAGTCACCTGAACGGGTATCAATATTTTTAATAATAATACAAATAGGTGTTCCTGTGGTTTTACCTTCAAATACACCGCTTAAAATTTGAGGCTCATCCTCTTCCCTGCGTGGAGTTGAAACAGATGAGAGTCCACGCCTTGCATTTAAAAGCTTTTTAATATAACAGGTATCAACATCTAACCCCGGAGCTACCCCATCTAATACTACGCCAATAGCTTCGCCGTGGCTTTCGCCAAAAAGCGTTACAGTAAGATTATTACCAAATGAATTTTTCATTATAAAGCCACACTCCTTATAAGTTGTTCAAGATCATTAAAGCTTATATTTTTAAACTGAAATTCGCCTATTTTATCTACAGTTACTACTGTTATATTTTCCCCAAAGGCTTTTTTATCGTGCTTGCAAGCTTCAATTAAACCGTCGGCTTTTTCTTCTATTAAAGTAGGCAAATTAAGCTTTTTAAGTATTGGTAAGAGTCTTTTTTGGACAGTATCAGAGCACATTGGAATCATACCAATAGCCACACATTCGCCGTGGTAGTATTTATCCAAATTAAAGCTTTCTACCGCATGGGCTAAGGTATGCCCAAAATTCAAAACTTTACGAAGTCCGCTTTCGCGTTCATCTTCTTCTACAACCGCTTTTTTGATAAGTAAGGAACGGTAAATTATATCATCTAGAACCTTATCCTTAATATCGTTGTTTTCAAAAATTTTGAACAACTCTTCATCCGAAGTGGTCGCCATTTTAAGTGCTTCGCAAAGTCCGTTAGAAACTTGTCTTTCAGGTAAAGTTTTAAGGGTATTGGTATCAATAATAACTGCTTTTGGAGGATAAAATGCACCAACCAAATTTTTATAACCCATAAAATCAACTGCAGTTTTACCGCCTACCGAAGAATCTACCTGAGAAAGCACAGTTGTAGGAATATTATAATAATCAATGCCACGCATAAAGCAAGCTGCAGCAAAGCCTGAAAGGTCGCCTACAACACCACCGCCTACCGCTACAACGCAGTCGGTACGGGTAAAGTTATTTTCAACCATTGTTTTAAGCAGTAATGCCCAAGTATCAGTCTGCTTTGATTGTTCACCCTGTGGAATAGTAAGTATTATGGGGGTTTTACTTTGTTTTGCAACCGTTTGAGCGTAGATTGCGGGTACACCGCTATCTGTTACTATTAGCACACGCCTTTTAAGGTTTAAAAGCTTACCTACTTTAGCTAAGGCGCCGCGTTCCAGTACAATATCATATCCGCCGCTTTGAGTTTTTACATTTATATTCAAAACTAATTCTCCTATTTTATAAGAATTTCTTTTTCAAAATGTCCTAATATTTTAAGGTTATTACAGCACTTTTTAAGGTCTTCGAGCATCGCCTTACCTTCGTTACTCATAATATCACCCTCACCTTCGGCGTAGAAGTAATAATCCCAAACAAGTTCCTTTGTAGGACGGCTTTTTAGCGCCTTAAGGTTAAAGCCGTGCTTACCGATTACAGTAATCGCTTCACCAAGCGAGCCTGCCGCATTTTTAACTGTAAAAAGCATTACAAAATGCTTATCGTACGAAGTTGCTGTCTTTTCAGCACGGGTAAACACCGCAAAACGCGTAGTATTAGTGCCGCTTTCATTAATGTGACCTTCAATTTTCTGAAGTCCAAATTTCTTTCCCGCTTCTACACTGCCTATTGCTGCAATATCGGTTCTGCCGCTTTCGGCTACTGTTTTTGCCGCTACTGCGGTGTTAACTGCATCTATCGTTTTATACCCTTTTTCGCGAATGAACTCGGCACATTGACCAAGCGCTTGCGGATGGCTTATAACTTCTTTAATACTTGAAAGTGTAGCACCTTTATTACCTAAAAGATTTTGTATAACCTCAATCTCGTAAACACCGCTGATAAAAAGACTTCCGAAAAAGGCTAAATCTAAAACTTGTCCAACATCGCCGTTATGACTGTTTTCTATAGGAAGCACTGCACAATCACATTCTCCGTTTACTACCGCATTATAAGCCGCCTTAAAATCTTTGTAACCAACCGCCATTGCATCGGGGAAAATCTTCTCGGTAGCGATATTTGCAAAAGCACCTTCTACACCGCTATATGCTACGCGCATACCGTCAAGTAATTTGTGCTGTAGCTTTTTAGAAAGGTCGATATTACCTTGCAAAAAGTTTATGTAATAGGAACGGTATTCTTCGTTATTTATATAAGTAGAATTACGGGCAATAATCTCGGCTTCGCGTGAAAAATCATCAATAGGTAAACCGTTTTCCTTTTTATAAGCCGCTACTATACGCGCCGCATCCATACGCGCTTCAAATAAACGCGCCATTTCTTTATCGGTTTCGTTAATAATTTTTCTTGCTCTTTCAAGCTCGGTCATAAGACACACTCCAAACTAAAAATAAAAAAATCCGCACCCTACTGAGCCACCTTCGGCACAAGCAGTTGCGGACTGTCCGTTTTACCAATGCCGAAAAATTTATCGGCAAATATCGGTGAACGGGCAGTCCTGATTAAAGTAATAAAAGTAAAAATTGTTAAAGAACATTCCGTTTCACCTCACAAAATCTAAGATAGTTGTTATTTTACACCACATTTTCTCCGTTGTCAAGTGTTTTTTCGCTTTAAAGCGCTAAATTTTTTATATTTAAAAATGAGCGTGGTTCCCCACGCTCAAAATTCTATTATATTCTCTTTCGCCTACGAAGCAAAATCAATGTAATTCCACCGCCGAGGACAAGCAACGCCAATACAGAAATAATTATAATCTTCGGGAGATTGTTTTTTTCTGTCGGCTGTTTTTCGCTATCGGTAGTCGCACTGTCTTCACTTACGGTATTATCGGTATTTTCTACGCTTTCGACAGATTCTGTTTTTGACACAACGTCGTCTTGTTTAGAAGTCGCATTTTGGCTTTCAGTTTTTTGAGATTTGTTCTCGGTCGATTGCTCTTTTTTGAAAGAAGTATCTTTACTTTCGGTTTTCTCAGCCTTACTTTCTTCCTTTTTGTTCTCGGCTTTTTTCTCCTCATTTTCTATATAAGGATTATCAAGAAAAATTAAATTTTTTCTTTCTGAATAATATTTATGCGCAGGTGAATCTTTATAAACAGTGACTTTAATGCCTTTCAAACCCAAATCTTCGATATATGTCAAATCTAAAATATCATTTGAAAACATTCTTGATAACTGTTTTTTTCCTAAAATGTTATTTAAAATAGTGACTTTTTCTATACTTGTTTTTCGACTGTTAAATATATCGTTATCTTCACCCAACACTGTAACATTTTCGGTTATAACTATTTCGTTTAAATTAAGCGACATTCCCCAAAATGCATTATCCAGTATTGTTGTTACTGTATTAGGTACTGTATATTTTTCATTTTTCTTGCCTTCCGGATAAGAAATCAAAGCAGTTTTATTCTTGTTATACAGTACACCATCTACAGAAGAAAAATATGGATTATCATCCGCGACATTTATAGCTTCTAAGTTCTCAAGACCTCTTGCACAAAAATACCCATTCAAAATTTTTTTATCCTTATGATATAGAATATCGTTTTCATAATCATATTCATCAGGGTCATAATATTTATTTTCCTCTATTTTACTCGCAATTAATTCTAAAGTTTTCGGGATGGTTAATGTTTTAATTTTTTTGTCGAATACAGGAAAATCTGTAGGGCATCCACCTATAGACATAATTCCGCTATAAAGACGGAGACAGTTGACCGTATATCCCTCAATTTTTTCCGGAATAATAACATTTTCATCATCACCGTTATATGCATAAATAGTGGCTGTTTTACTTTGCTCATCGGTAATATAATACCAGGTTCCATCGTTTTTTAAATTTTTGTTATTTACCTCAATATTATCATCAATAAAATACAAAGCCGAAACTGTGGATATAGGCAGCATTAAAACCGTTATTAAAATAATAGATAATAATATTTTTAATTTCTTCATAAAGCACCTCCAAGTGTCATATTAATGATGATGTTGAATATTTTTCAATAAGCGCAATTGTCTCATTTGCCAAACCACTCATATTCGTACCAGTTTCTTCTATATAACATTTCAAACCATTAAGTTTTAAAGTATAACCCGTACTTTCCTCAGGCAAAAACACATGAATTGTAAAATCGTTCTCATCAGGGTCAGGGTTACAAAACCTATTAATTAATATTTCCACGGCATGCTTTGTACCGACATTATATCTTTGTGGATAAAGATTAGTATTATCCCGATTATATTGTTGATATGTAGATTTCGTTTTGTCTATATATTTTTCACTAATATCTCTGAATTCTACATAACCTTTACTTATTGCAGTGCGCAAACAATCGTAACATTGACAAAGACCACCGTTCGTAACATATTGTGTTTGATATGTAGATTGCTCTTTTAACAGTTTTTTTAACTTGGTTTGGTCAGGAGTTCTTGCACCTGTATCATTCATTACATGATTATCACCCAAGAAACAATTAGGCGCTGTTGTGGAATGAAACCATTTACCCTCATTTACCGAAGAAAGCGGAACTCTTGTTCTATGAGCATAAGCATCACCCACTAAATGCGCAGCTAGACCTAAAATCTTCCAACCCGCATTATCGGTTTCGCTTTCATCATATCCGTCAATAATACTCATACGTACTATACCTTTAACATCCGTACCATCCGATTTTGTATATAAAGCAGAACTACTGGAAACTATTGCCTGCAAAATTTCAACTTTTGTTCCTCCAGCTTGTGTAACATCGTCAATATTTGAGTGTGCTTGAGCAACAGTATCACTATCAAAATAATGTCTTGCAAGACGGTAAAGATACTTAGCGTCTGCAACATAATTACTATTCATACTACCGCCTTCGCTAGTTTTTCGGCTATTACTATTAACACCCGAAGTAAAACCAACCGCATGTAATGGAGCAAATTTTTCCATAACACTAAAATCGTAAAAATAATCAGCTATATACGCAGCGCGGGCAAATAACATAATATTCTTTTTACTCACATTATATTCGTTTTTACAAAGAGTTCCCAAATCGCCCATAGTTCCTTCAATATCTTCTAAAACATCAGTATAACTGCTTCCATAGGTGAACTTATATATTAAATTAGCGTGTTTTTTGCCAGACCAACTTCCCACCACAACATCTTCAGAAATTTCAAATTCTTCAATATCCTCGGTGTTTTCGGGGATTTCAGACGGAATTATGATTTCAACCTCTTCAAACTGTGGCAAGGTTTCTAAAGCATTTTTAATATCCAAAATTCCTTTTTGAGATACCGAAATATTAGCGGTTGAAACCAAAAGTTGCTTTACAAATTCGGGCGTTTTCGTATTATCAGCCGAAAGTATCAAAGCTGCCGCCGCAGTAACATGGGGTGCCGCAAGGCTTGTGCCGTATTCTGTGCAATAGCCATCAACCAGGCTGACGCACTCAATATATTCACCGGGGGCTAAAATATCAACGTCACTACTTTCAGGCGAAAAAGCGCTTTTATTACCATTTTGATCACAAGAGCCTACCGAAATAACCTCGCCGAATTTGGCGGGGTATGTCACCTGATTTCCGTCTTCGCCTGTATTACCAGCAGATGCCACCAAAACCATTCCGCTATCGTAAGCACGTCTTATAGACTGATAAAGCAATGAGGAATAGTTTAATGTACCAAAGCTCATATTTAAAACATCAATATCATTCTCAATTGCCCATTCAATACCCGCAATAACACGGCTTATCGGTGCCTCGTTATCTTCATCAAGAACTCGGATTGAATAAAGCGAAATATTCGGCGCTATACCAATAATTCCGTCCTGATTTTTAGCCGCCGCGATAACACTTGCCGTATTTGTTCCGTGACCTGTAACATCGTTGTAAATACCCAAAGGGTCTTGAACCGTGTCGGGAACTAAATCAACGCGGTAAACATTTTCAAATTCTGCGTTCATAGATATTCCTGAATCAAGAATTCCAACCTTTATATCGCTACTACCGAGAGTATTTGAGTCCTCTTCGGTGCCTTTTACAAAAGGAATATTCCATGGATAACCCTCGGTTGCAACCGAATCAGTATTTTCATTACCAATTAAATCTTCAATAAATTCTTCGCCATCAACAGTTTCAGCCTTTACTAAAAAATCTTCTTCAACTATAACGCCTTCAAGGTTTTTAGCTTGTTTTTCCGTAAGCGAAACTGTTTTAAAATTTAAATCATTTTGAAAAGCACTGCTTTTATAAGTTCTTGTTACGCTGTCAACCGAGGCAAGTGGGCATTGGCTGACACAATATAATCAAATTTTTCAAGTAAATTATCAAAGCTGTCAATTATTCGAGGTGAAGCAACACCTATAGCTAACAACAATACGGACAATAAAACGGATACTACCTTTTTATACATGAAATCACTTCCTTTTCTCAATTTAATCTAATTTTATTATTTTAAGTTTTCGGTCAATTAGAACACTATAATCTCCGCCTTTCTTTAATCTCTTATTTAAATAACATACAAACAAAAGATTTTATTGCAAATACTTTCCAAATATTTACAAATAAATTATATCATAATTTTATGCGCTTTTCGACTAAATTTATATTACAAATGTTTACAATATTTGTTAAAAAATGACAAAAACCGTAGTTTTTGTCATTTTTTAGTACTTTTCAATTTTATTCTAAATTTTAAACAGTAAATCGCCGTATGTAGGATAAGGCCAATAAGTTTTTGGCATTACACTCTCTGCACTATCGGCGTATTTACGAATATCCGCCATAACGCTTAATATATTATTACGGTATTCGGTTGCCTTTTCAAGTATATCTTTAGAACGTTCAGCCGAAGATACAGCACTCTTAAGCTCGGAAGTTAGTGAGGAAATTTCCTTATTAGCGGCAGAAAGCCTTTTTATAAGCTCATATTCAACACTACTATCAACCCTGATAAGATTTTTATTATTAACCGTTTCGCATAATAAATTGGTATAAGCGGTAATAGCGGGTATTACATCGCGGTTAATCATTTCTATTAAGGTTAACGCTTCAATATGTATTGTTTTGGTGTAGTTTTCGAGAATAATATCCACACGCGAATCAATTTCAGCGCGGTTGAATACACCGTGGCGTTCAAACAAAGCAACATTTTCGTTTGTTTTAAGAAGCGGTAGCGCATCTACTGTACTTCTAAGGTTTAATAATCCGCGTTTTTCTGCCTCTTCTTCCCATTCGCGTGAATAACCATCGCCGTTAAAGATTATCCGCTTATGATTAGCAACAGCATCCTTAACAATATTATTAACTTCTGCTTCAATATCGGTTGCTTTTTCAAGTCTTTCAGCATAGCCTACAAAAACGTCAGCAACCATTGTATTAAGCATAACATTTATATCAGAAATTGAAGATGCAGAGCCTAACATACGGAACTCAAATTTATTACCTGTAAAGGCAAATGGCGAAGTACGGTTTCTATCCGAATTATCCTTTTTAAACTCAGGTATAACATCAATACCTATCTTCATTTTTTCGCGATTAACGTCATCCGGATGAACACCGTTAGCAACGCAGTTAAGCATATCGGTTAAATCTTCACCCAAGAAGATTGAAATAATCGCAGGCGGAGCTTCATTACCGCCTAAACGAAGGTCGTTACCTGCAGTAGCAACTGCAATACGAAGTAAATCCTGATGCTTGTCCACAGCTTCGATAACAGCTGCTAATGTAACCAAAAACAGCTTATTAGCTGATGGGTTTTTACCTGCCTTTAAGAAGTTAATACCTGTATCTGTAGAAATAGACCAGTTATTGTGCTTACCGCTACCATTTACGCCATCGTAAGGCTTCTCGTGTAAAAGACAAACAAGCCCTTTAGATAAAGCCACCTTTTTCATAAACTCCATTGTAAGCTGATTATGGTCAGCAGCAATATTGGTAGTAGTGAAAACTGGTGCCAATTCATGCTGAGCGGGAGCGGCTTCATTATGCTCTGTTTTAGCGAGTACTCCAAGCTTCCAAAGCTCGTTATCAAGCTCTCGCATAAATTCAGCAACACGCGGTTTTAAAACACCAAAATAATGGTCGTCCATTTCCTGTCCCTTAGGGGGCATAGCACCTATTAATGTTCTGCCGCAGAAAATAAGGTCAGGGCGTTTATCGTAAAGTTCCTTATCAACAAGAAAATATTCCTGTTCGGGACCTACTGTAGTATTAACCGATTTAACATCGCTATAGCCTAAAGCCTTTACAATACGTAAAGCCTGCTTGTTTATTGCTTCCATACTGCGAAGCAATGGGGTTTTTTGGTCAAGCGCTTCCCCACTATAAGAACAAAAAGCTGTAGGAATACAAAGGGTTTTATCCTTTATAAATGCATAAGAACTTGGGTCCCAAGCGGTGTAACCGCGTGCTTCAAAGGTAGCACGAAGTCCACCTGAAGGGAACGATGAAGCATCAGGCTCACCTTTTATGAGTTCTTTACCCGAAAATTCCATAAGTATATGGCCGTCATCAGTTGGGGTTATAAAGCTATCGTGCTTTTCGGCAGTAATGCCTGTTAAAGGTTGGAACCAATGGGTATAATGAGTAGCCCCTTTTTCTATAGCCCACTCTTTCATAGCATCGGCAACAGTATTAGCAATACTGCTGTCAAGACTTTTACCTTCTTTAATTGTACTTTTTAAAATTTCATAAGCATCTTTAGGTAAACGTTCCTTCATAACAGAATCGCCGAAGACGTTTATACCAAAAAACTCACTAACCTTAGTCACAAGCACTAATCCTCAACTTTCAAAAAATTAAAAATTCCCCATTTTTGTTATTTTAACATTTATAAAAACACTTGTCAACAAAAAACCGCCTAAAAAGGCGGTTTTTATGTATAAATATGTATATTTTAGCACCCTGATTCTTTACGGCTTTATCTTTCAAACAAGTAATAACCTATTTTCTCTTTAAACCGTTTTTAAAATTTCACTTGCATCCTTAAGTACTGCATCGGGTTTGTCGGGCGATTCTTGTAAAATTTTCTCAGTTGTTTCACCACTCATAACAAGAACGCTGAAAGCACCCGCATTAAGACCGCTTTTAACATCGGTATAAATGCGATCCCCTATCACTGCAGTCTTTGAGGGTTCTGTCCCCGTCATTTTCATTGCAAGCTGTGGCATTAAAGGTTCCGGCTTACCTATAAACAAAGGTTTTTTACCCGTTGCGTTAAAAATCATATCGCAGACGCTTCCGCAATCAGGCACACTACCCCATTCAGTAGGGCAAACATAATCAGGATTAGTAGCAATATAAGGCAAATCTCTATGAGTTAGCATAAAAGATACATCCCAAAGCTTTTTGTAATTGAGCTCGGTATCATAGCCCATAACAATACAATCGGTATCATCAGTATTTTCAGTAACAGTAAAGCCTTCGGTCACAAGTTCTTCCTTTAACGACTCGGTTCCGCAAACATAAAGCTTTGCACCTTTGTAATGATTTTTAAGATAAAAGGAAGTAGCTTGAGAAGAGGTTATAAAATCTTCTTTTTTGGCTTCAATACCAAGTTTATTGAGCTTTTCTATGTAAGCATCAACGCTTTTGGAAGAGTTATTTGTCATAAACATATAACGCTTACCTTTTTGCTTAATCGTTTGTAGAAGCTCTATAGTAAACGAGAAAAGTTTATTGCCCAAATAAAGCGTTCCGTCCATATCGAAAAGAAATAGTTCTATATCTTTAAACATTAAATTCTTGCAACTCCTGTTTCTTTTGCAGTTTTAATAACAGCCTTTGCTACAACTTCAGCAACACGCTTATCAAGTGCGGGTGCAATAATGTTTTCTTCGGTTATTTCATCATCAGGAATAAGCGAAGCTAACGCATAAGAAGTGGCTACCTTCATTTCTTCGTTAATACAGGTAGCTCTGCAATCAAGCGCACCACGGAAAATACCCGGAAAAGCCAAAACATTGTTAATTTGGTTCGGGAAGTCAGAACGTCCTGTTCCTACAACACGTGCTCCTGCTTGTTTTGCTAAATCCGGCATAATTTCAGGTGTGGGGTTGGCCATTGGGAACATAATGGCATCGCTTGCCATGCTCTTAACCATTTCGGGCGTAACAACATTAGGAGCCGAAACACCGATAAATACATCAGCACCTACCATCGCATCAGCTAAGGTACCCTTTTTATGCTCTAAATTTGTAACCTTTGAAATTTCTTCTTGTGCAAGATTATTGTTTTTATCCCCCTCACAAATAATACCAAAACGGTCACAGAAGGTAAGATTCTTGACACCCATATTCATAATATGCTTACCGATTGCAATACCCGCAGAACCTGCGCCGTTAATAACAACCTTAACTTCTTCAATCTGTTTTTTAACAAGCTTTAAAGCGTTGATTAAAGCGGCTGCTACAACTATGGCGGTACCGTGCTGATCATCGTGGAAAACCGGAATATCACAAATTTCTTTCAATCTTCTTTCGATCTCAAAACAACGCGGTGCCGAAATATCTTCAAGGTTAATTCCGCCAAAGGAGCCCGAAAGAAGATAAATTGTTCTTACAATTTCATCAACATCCTTAGACTTAATGCAAAGCGGGAAAGCATCAACATCAGCAAAAGCTTTAAACAAAGCGCATTTACCTTCCATAACAGGCATACCTGCTTCAGGACCGATATCACCAAGCCCTAAAATAGCTGTGCCGTCGGTAACAACAGCAACAAGATTGCTTCTTCTTGTAAGCTCATAAGACTTATTTATATCCTTGTTTATCTCAAGGCAAGGCTCAGCAACACCAGGTGTGTATGCCAACGATAAATCCTCGCGCGAGTTAATAGGAGCGCGTGAAATTACTTCAATTTTTCCGCCCCATTCGTAGTGTTTTTTCAAAGATTCTTGTCTGATATCCACTATATTAGTCCTCCCAAGGGAATTTGTACTGTGTAAGTCCTAACTCATCACGAATAGCAATAATTTCTTTTTGAACCGATTCGTTAATCGGAACACCGTACTCACGAGCAATACCGATTTCATACTCTTTTTCGCCTGCGGTATAAATACGCTCAGCACCGGGAGCCTTTTTAGATTCACGCATGCTACGACAAATATCACCGGCCTTTTTACGTGCAATATCTTCACCCATAAAATGATTGGTATCAATTGCGATAAACCAGTGGCCTAACCCGTAAGGACGGATATTTCCGTTTTCATCCTTACCGTCAAGTGCCTTACCGTAAGCGCCGTCTTGAAGTATTGAAGAGAAAAACTCCACAGCTAAAGCAAAGCCATAGCCTTTGTAACCACCCAAAGCTTCACCAATACCGCCAAGGGTTGTAAGGGCCGCTGTACCACCACGAATCTTCTTAAGTGCAACACCTGCATCACCCTCGACTGCATTACCATCAGTATCAATAATAGTACCGGGATGAACATCTTCGCCTATTCTTTCGTAGTATTCAACCTTACCGTTTTGGGTAATAGAGGTTGCGCAGTCAAAGTTAAAGTCAAAAGCCTCATCAGTAGGAACACCAATTGTAAATGGATTAGTACCAAACATACCTTCTACACCGTGAGTAGGAGCAACCGAAGGACGGGCGTTCGTACCTGTCATGCCTATACAACCGGCCTTAGTAGCCATTGTTGTATAGTAACCTGCAATACCGTAATGACAAGAATTTCTAACAACCACCATACCCATACCGTAGGTTTTTGCCTTTTCTATAGCCATAGTCATAGCCTTATGTCCTATAACCTGACCCATACCATGATGACCATCAATAACTGCTGTAGTAGGGGTTTCTTTAATAATCTCAAAATTGGTAACCGGTTGTTGAATACCTGCTTTGATTCTGTCAAGATAAATCGGCTTAAAGCGGTTAACACCATGCGATTCAATACCGCGCTTATCGGATGCTAAAAGCACATCAGCACAAATTTCCGCATCAGCTTTAGGGATTCCGTAACCAACAAAAGAATCGATCACAAAATCGGTTATGGTTTTCCAATCTACAATGTTTGTTTTTTTCATAAAAAACTCTCCTTAACTTTCTATTTTAATTATATAAATAAAAAAACGAAAAATCAAGAGTACTATCAATACTCCTAATTTTTCGTTTCTCCATTTCTCAAACGATTACTATATTAAATTTTTAAATTTCCCAAAGTTCTTTTCTTCCTGTCGAAACAGCAACCGTGCCGGATTTAAGCGCCATCATAACCTCGTCTTTAGTTTCAATAAGTCCGCCGGCTATTACATCTGCACCGCTATGCGCAAAACGCTCAAGAACCTTTTTTATAACACCGGGCATAATCTCTATTATATCTGCACTCTCGGAAATATCACGAATATTACTAACACCCTGTGAATCGAGTGCAAAAAATCGTTGCACTGTGAGCAAGCCCTCTTCTTTAGCATAATTTATAAGCTGACTCCGTGTACTTATAATGCCTGTTACACCGCAAGAAGCTAAAAAGGAAACGCCTGCGCGGTCCTTGCCTATTCCTTCAGCAAGGTCTATATGCACAAAAATCATTTTGCCGCGTTTTAAAGCTTCATCAATTCTCTCCTTAACGGTAATGAGACTAGCTTTAAGATAAAAAATAACCTCTGCCGATGAAGAAATCGCATCACTAAAGCCATCATCGCGAACAGCCGCTATAACAGGGCTTCTTTCCAAAGTATTTATAAGGACATTTTTTGTCATAAAAATAAATCCCCTTTATATACCTAAAAGCAAAAATATACAGAAAACTTAAGGCGATTTGCACCTTCGTAATTGCTCTGAAAATATTATACCTTACTTGTTATCACTTGTCAACGGATAAATTATATAGCATAAATTATATAAAATCACAAATATACCTATAAAAAATAGTGGAATTATTGTTTTTTTGCCAAATTTTGAAAAAATCTAAAAAAGTACTTTATTTTTTTAATTGCTTTTGTTATAATTATCTAGATACTGAATGTATCATATAAAAATGTTAAAGATGGACACGTTCCATAAAATTTTAGGAGGTTGATTCACATGAGTCACAAGTATGTTTACCTTTTCTCTGAAGGCGACGCTTCAATGCGTGAACTTCTCGGCGGTAAGGGTGCTAACCTCGCAGAAATGACCAAAATTGGTCTTCCTGTACCTCAAGGTTTCACCGTTTCTACCGAAGCTTGTACACAGTATTATGAAGACGGCAGAAAAATCAACGACGATATCCAAGCACAAATCATGGAATACATCGTTAAAATGGAAGAAGTTGTTGGCAAGAAGTTTGGCGACAAGGAAAATCCCCTTCTCGTTTCAGTTCGTTCAGGCGCTCGCGCTTCCATGCCCGGTATGATGGATACCATCCTCAACCTTGGTCTTAACGAAGAAGTTGTTGAAACCATGGCTGCTAAGTCCGGCAATCCCCGTTGGGCTTACGACTGCTATCGTCGTTTCATCCAAATGTACTCTGACGTAGTTATGGAAGTTGGTAAGAAGTACTTCGAAGAACTTATCGACAAAATGAAGGAAGAAAAAGGCGTTACTCAAGACGTTGATCTTACTGCTGATGACCTTAAAGAACTTGCTAATCAGTTCAAAGCTGAATATAAGAGCAAAATCGGCGTAGACTTCCCCGCTGATCCTAAGGAACAGTTAATGGGCGCTATCGAAGCTGTGTTCCGTTCATGGGACAACCCCCGTGCAAACGTTTACCGTCGTGACAACGATATTCCTTATTCTTGGGGTACCGCTGTTAACGTACAAATGATGGCATTCGGTAACATGGGCGACAACTGTGGTACTGGTGTTGCATTTACTCGCGACCCTGCTACTGGTGAACCCGGCCTTATGGGTGAATTCCTCACCAACGCTCAAGGTGAAGACGTTGTTGCTGGTGTTCGTACTCCTATGCCTATCGCTGAAATGGCTGCTAAGTTCCCTGCAGCTTTCGAAGAATTCAACAAAGTTTGCGCTATCCTTGAAGATCACTATCGTGATATGCAGGATATGGAATTCACCGTTGAAGACGGCAAACTCTATATGCTCCAGACCCGTAATGGTAAGCGTACCGCTAAGGCTGCTTTGAAGATCGCTTGTGACTTAGTTGATGAAGGTATGATCGATAAGAAACAGGCTGTTGCTATGATCGATCCTCGTAACCTTGACACCCTCCTCCACCCACAGTTTGATGTTAAGGCTTTAAAGGCTGCTACTCCTGCTGGTAAGGGCTTAGGCGCATCTCCTGGTGCTGCTTGCGGTAAGGTTGTATTCACTGCTGAAGATGCAGAAGAATGGAACAACCGCGGCGAAAAGGTTATCCTCGTTCGTTTGGAAACTTCACCTGAAGATATTACAGGTATGAAGGCTTCTCAAGGTATCCTCACCGTTCGTGGTGGTATGACATCTCACGCTGCCGTTGTTGCACGTGGTATGGGTACTTGCTGCGTATCTGGTTGTGGCGAAATCATCATGGACGAAGCTAACAAGAAGTTTACTCTTGCTGGCAAGACCTACAACGAAGGCGATTATATTTCTATCGATGGTTCTACCGGTAATATCTATGATGGTATTATCCCCACCGTTGATGCTGAAATCGCTGGCGAATTCGGCAGAATCATGACTTGGGCTGACGAATTCAGAACCTTAAAGGTTCGTACCAATGCTGATACACCTGCTGATGCTAAGAAAGCTCGTGAACTCGGTGCTGAAGGTATCGGTCTTTGCAAGTCGGAGGCCAAGCGGGCTTAGGAAGACAAC
>JAZUPK010000031.1:0-28416 GCA_045605125.1 Acutalibacteraceae bacterium
TTTGCTCAATATCATCATCAGAAATATTTAGTTTTTTAAGCATATCATCTACAGGCTTTAAACCCATCTCTTTAGCACAAACGAGACAAAGGCCGTTTGGTTCTGCATTGGGGTTAGTCATATCTGATAAAAATACTACTGCCGGACGTTTTTTGCACTTGGAACAAAGTTTCATTTTTAAGGCTCCTAAATAATGTTGGTTAAAAATTTAAAAAGAATAGTGTTTGAAATATTTTCGTTATTAAAAATCCAAATACCATTTTCGGTAAAAGAAATAACTGAAACAATAATTTCGCATACAATCAAGGCAATTACAATACCCTTTACAAAGCCAATAACACCGCCTAAAGTAGTATTAAGTTTACCTACAATACTAAACGAAAACATCTTGTTTAACAGCTTTGCCAAGAAACGTGCAATTATAAGCAATACTATCATAAGTATAACCGCACAAAATGTTGATACAAGCTCCGAAAATATGGGTTTTATTGTCGTTTGAGAGACATTGGTTAGCACAGCATTGATATCTTCTTGACTGCTATTTGTTAATGATTCCTTGATGCTTTCCTTAGTAATACCAAAGCTCTCGGAATTATCAGTAACAAAAGGTGGCAACTCACTCCAAATGTTATCAACTGTATCATCAACATCGTCTGTTGCCTTTTCGGAAATAGAATTCACAATAGGCGGTTCAATAAATTTATCGTATGTAGCTTCAGTTATAGGTCCGATTGCAGTAAGTGAAATTACCGCTGCAGCCACAAATCCTACAGCACCTACTATTGTGCGAACAAATCCCTGTTTAGCCGAAATTATAACTACTAAAAGAATAATTGCAATAATAATTAAATCAATAATAATACTCATTTGTTTTCACCTTGTTCTAATTTTATTCTGGTAATTGAATTATCAGTAATTACTGCTGCAGTGCTATGCCCTAAAGGACAAATTCGCACCGCACCAAAACCATATTCAGCGCTTCGCATAATACTGCCATCATTAGACAAAATATAAACCTTACTGTCGCTAAGGGTGTAAATATGCCCATCTTTTAATGCAAAATCGGTAATAATACCCTTGAATTTAAGCTCATATTTTAATTTACCGCTTGTTGAAAATACTGCTATTCGGTTGTCGGTTTTGTCGTTTTCACGGTTGTAAACCACCGCTATACCGCCCGCACCGCTTCTGAACATTGCGGTAGTGTAATCGTTTTTATAATCCCTTATTTTGTAATTAGACCATTTAATAAAATCGTGTCCATTATCCGTAAGTACGGAAAAACCACTCATAAAAGAAGTATCTAAAGTATAAATCAAGGTGTTTTCATAGTTTTTTTGATATTCAGGCGAAGATGATCTAAAATTCAAACAAAGCAGTTTAGAATTATAAGTACCCACCGCCGAGTTTACTGTTGAAACCGCAATCTTATTTCCGTTAGGTGACAAAGCAACATTATTAACAAGGTCTTTTGAAGAAAACCACTCATACATAAGCTTGCCGTTTTTCTTATAAACGCTAACCTTTGCAGCGTAGTTATCATCAGCGGTAACCAGCGCATAGGAGCCGTCATCCCCTATTGCTGCGGTTTTGATTTTTTCTTTTGTTTCTACGGTGCTTTTAAGCCCACTCAGATTAAAAATCAATACATCTGTAGAGTTTTGCCCAAAAACCATTGCCCTTGTTTTAGAGGTCTTTAGTACAGGCTTTTCAAAGCCGTGACTATGGGTGAAAATCCGCTTTCCGCCCGAAGAATAGGCTTCGATACTGCTACCTGTTAGTACATAATAGTACGAACCCTTTGAAACAGTGTTCAAGGTGGTAGAACTTTCTAAAGATATTGGATAACTACCCGAACCAATAGTAGCAACCATATTTGAAAGACTTTCTATAACCCCTGCCGGAATACACCATTCGCAAATAAGCAATACCGCAATTATAACTAAGGCAGCTAAAGAAAAGCGTTTAAATCGCCTTTGTGCTTCAAGCTTTTTGCCCTTTACCACCTTCATATTTTTTCGCGGTTTTTGGGTCTTTGAGGAGGTCATCAAAATATCTTCGCGCTCCGTATTTTGTTTTAAGCGCTTTTTATTTACTTTGGGCGCTGCTCTAAAACCGCTATGGCGGTTTTTCTTATATTGTGCCATTTTCCTCCCCCTAATAGTGTACTTTTTCTAAAAATAATCCCTGCGGTGGGGCTGTCATACCAAGTGCCGCGCGGTCCTTATTTTTCATAATTTCTTCAATTGTGTTAACATTTATTTTTCCGTCAGATACTGCTACTGCTGTTCCTATAATTATACGCACCATATTATATAAAAATCCATCAGCAGTAATATAAAGCTTTACATCATCACCGTTTTTTGTAACATAGCATTCCTTTACTGTTCTAACGGTGTCTTCTACAGTTCTTCCCGAAGATGAAAACGCATAAAAATCGTGTTTGCCTATAATCGTTTTAGCAAACTCGTTCATTTTCTCTATATCCAAAGGGCGTTCTATTTGCCAAGCAAACCTAAGCTTAAAGGGGTCTTTTTTATTGCTGTTATAAATATTGTAGCAATAAGTTTTACCTTTAGCATTATACCTTGAATGGAAATCGGGTGCAATCTCTTTGGCATCGGTCACTGCTATATCATATGGCAAAAGACCATTAAGACCGCGCAAAAAAGCCTCTTTGGGTATGTTATCGGCGCAATCTATATGAAAAGTGAACTCTTTTGCGTGAACACCTGCATCCGTGCGCGAAGTACCCACTACAGTCACCTTTTCTTTTAAAAGCTCAAATAAAGCCTTTTCAATAACGCTTTGCACCGTTATGGCATTTGGTTGGGACTGCCAACCGTGATATGCGGTGCCATCGTATGAAATTGTAATTAACATTCTTTTCATAAGGCACCACCTTTTTAAAGAATAATATTAATAAGAATAACTGCCACACCGTAAATAAGTGTAACTGCCATAATTTTAAAATCAACCGATGTAAGTCTTAACTGCTTCATACGGGTTTTACCTTCACCGCCATTATAGCATCGACATTCCATAGCCTCAGCCAATTCATAAGCTCGCCTAACCGAAGAAATAAGCAAAGGTATTAAAATAGGAATTAGCGCTTTTATACGCTCAATAATACTACCGCTTTCAAGGTCGGCACCTCTTGCTTTTTGAGCGTTCATAATCTTTTCGGCTTCTTCAACCAAGGTTGGTATAAACCTTAGCGCAATTGTCATCATAAGCGCCAGCGTATGCACTGCACTTTTAAGACCTATAAACTTTAACGGACTTAAAATATGCTCTATACCATCAGTTAAATCGTTAGGAGTTGTAGTATAGGTAAGCGATGAGCTTATTATTATTAAAAGCACAATTCTAAGCGCCATAAAAATTGCTCTGTAAAGACCGCCATAAGTAACGGTAAGCTTCCAAACCTGTAATAAAACGCCACTATCAGCATCACCGTACAACATATTTATTATAGAAGTAAGCAAGATAATCGGCAAAACCGCTTTTAGGTTTTTAAGGTAGGTTTTAATCGGTATTTTAGTAACCAAAACCACTATAGCTACAAAAACCAATGATAAAAGAAGGCCATACATATTCTGTGCCAAAAATATTAATACCACTATAAAAATAAGTAATAACATTTTAATACGTGGGTCGGCTTTATGGATAGGTGATTTGGTTTCAATATACTGCCCAAAGGTTATATCTCTAAGCATCCCAATCACCGCCCTTTAGTTTTTTAAGCACCTCTACCGCGCGTTCTACCGTAAATACATCGTCGGGTACATTAACCCCTTTTTGCTTTAATATGTCAAAAACACGGGTAACAATAGGTACATTAAGCCCCATTTCGCGAAGCTTGTCACCATTTTTAAACACATTCTCTGTAGTGTCAAACATCGCAAGAGCGCCCTTGTTCATTACAAGTAGCTTGTCCGCAAGTACAGCCATATCCTCCATACTGTGCGATATTATAATTACAGTAGCGTTTGTAGCTTTTCTATAATTATAAATAATCTCCATAATATCCTGTCTGCCCTTAGGGTCAAGACCGGCAGTAGGCTCATCAAAAACGATTATTTTAGGGCGCATAGCCATCACACCCGCAATAGCCACTCTGCGCTTTTCACCACCCGATAAATCGAATGGGGATTTTTGCAAATATTCTTTCTTTACACCAATAATTTCACAGGTTTCTATAACCCGTTTTTCAAGCTCATCGCCCTCTATTCCCATATTTTTAGGGCCAAAGGCTATATCCGAAAATACCGTTTCTTCAAAAAGCTGGTATTCTGGGTACTGAAAGACAAGCCCCACCTTAGAGCGTATTTTTCGAATTTGTTTAGGGTTATCCCATATATTATTGTCTTCAATGAAAATTTCGCCTGTTGTAGGCTTTAAAAGACCGTTTAAATGCTGAACAAGTGTAGATTTACCCGAGCCCGTATGCCCAATTATTCCCACAATCTCGCCCTCGTCTATACTAAAGCTTACATCACTTACTGCCTCCTTTATAAACAATGCATCAGTACCGTAGGTATAAGTTAGGTTTTTAACCTCTAAGATTGCCAATTATTTTTCCTCCAAGCACGAAGCAATAACTTCGGCCGTTTCTTCAATAGATAAAACATCGGTAGAAACATTAAAGCCGTTTTGCTTTAGTGCATATAAAACCTCTGTAGTTTGGGGTACCGAAAGACCTACCGATTTTAAAACTTCAACCTTTTTAAATATTTCTTTAGGGGTGTTGTCATCGATAATAACACCGTCATTCATAACCATTACCCTGTCTGCCTTTTCGGCTTCTTCCATATAGTGTGTTATAAGCACTACGGTAATGCCATTTTCTTTGTTTAGTTTATGAAGTGTTGACACTATCTCTTTTCGGCCCTTAGGATCAAGCATAGCGGTAGGCTCGTCCAAAATAAGACAAGAAGGCTGCATCGCAATAATGCCCGCTATAGCAATTCTTTGCTTTTGTCCGCCCGAAAGATGATGGGGTGTTGATTCGCGGTATTCGTACATACCAACACTTTTTAAAGCCTCATCTACGCGCTCACGAATAACTGAAGGCTTAAGCCCTAAGTTTTCGGGACCGAAAGCAACATCCTCTTCCACAATAGAAGCCACAAGCTGATTATCCGGATTTTGGAATACCATACCCACTTTGCGTTTAACTTCAATTTCCTTGTCTTCATCTTTAGTGTTTATGCCGTCAACGAAAACATCGCCGTTTGTAGGCTTTAAAAGACCGTTTAAAAGTTTCGCTAAGGTAGATTTACCCGACCCATTGTGACCGAGTATTACCGTAAAGCTTCCTTTTTTTATAGAAAACGAAACATTATCTACCGCTCGTCTTGCAGCATCTTCGTCCACATATTCATAAACTGCGTTTCTTACTTCAATAATATTATCCATTATCTCTAATCCAAACTGTTGTATTACCGCAAGGCATTGAAAAGCCCTTTTCGGTTATATTAAGACCAATTTCATCGGTATAAACAGTGCCTTTTCTTCCCTTTAGTGCATATTCCTTTACCATATAGTTTAAAACAGTATGCGACATACCTGCCGTATATGAATTTAAAAAGAAAAATAAAGCATTATCCGATAATAGCTTGCCCGTTTCGGTTAAAAGCTCGGCCAACTGTTGCTCTAATTTCCAAACTTCGCCGTTAGGACCTCTACCATACGATGGTGGGTCCATAATAATAGCATCGTACTTTTTACCGCGACGGATTTCACGCTTTACAAACTTTAAACAGTCATCTACAAGCCAACGAACATTTGCATTTTCAAGACCTGACGCCACCGCGTTTTCCTTCGCCCACTGCACCATACCTTTTGAAGCATCAACATGGGTAACGCTGGCTCCAGCAGAAAGGCAAGCAACTGTAGCACCACCTGTATAGGCAAATAAGTTAAGCACCGAAATCTCGCGATTTTCTTTTTCAATAAGTTTTTTTGCAAGCGACCAGTTAACCGCCTGCTCAGGAAAAAGACCTGTATGCTTAAAGCCCATAGGCTTTAGTCTGAACTTTAAATCGTCATATTTTATAGCCCACACATCGGGCACCTTTTTATAGGTTTCCCAATGTCCGCCACCTGAATTTGAACGATGGTATTTAGCGTGAGCATTATACCAAAGCGGATTTTTGCGTTCGCCCGACCAAATTATTTGTGGGTCGGGGCGGATTAGTATAATGTCTCCCCAACGCTCAAGTCGCTCGCCTGAATCGGCATCTATAAGCTCGTAATCATTAAATCCTTCAACAGTTCTCATCAAAAAAATTCCTTTATAAAATCTTTTGCTGTGCGCAGTCGCACTCCTGATTAATATCCAAATGGTCGTAAGCAAGCTTTGTAACACAACGACCGCGTGCGGTTCTTGTTAAAAAGCCTATTTGCATTAAGTATGGCTCATACACATCTTCAATAGTAACCGCTTCTTCACCCAAAGCTGCCGCCAAGGTATCAAGACCAACCGGCCCGCCCGAGTAATTTGTTATTATAGTTGTAAGCATCTTGCGGTCAAAATCGTCAAGACCCAATTCATCAATTTCAAATCTTGCTAACGCTTTTTGCGCTACTTCTTCAGTAATAACACCGTCATACTCAACCTGCGCTATATCTCTGACACGGCGTAGCAGTCGGTTTGCAATACGCGGTGTGCCGCGTGAGCGTGAAGCAATTTCCAAAGCGCCATCGGGTTCGATAGCTATACCTAAAATACTTGCCGAGCGGGTAACAATATCCGCTAACTGCTCGGGTGTATAAAGTTCTAATCTTAAAAGCACGCCAAAGCGATCACGCAAGGGAGCAGTTAACTGTCCCGAACGGGTTGTAGCGCCCACCAAAGTAAAGTGAGGTACATCAAGTCTTATTGAGCGTGCCGAAGGACCCTTACCCAAAATAATATCAAGCGAAAAGTCTTCCATAGCGGGATACAAAATCTCTTCAACATTACGCGAAAGTCGGTGAATTTCATCAATAAATAACACATCGCCTTGGTTAAGTGAAGTTAAAATAGCAACCAAATCACCCTGTTTTTCAATAGCGGGCCCTGATGTTACACGAAGATTAACCCCCATCTCTCTTGCAATAATTCCCGAAAGAGTGGTTTTACCAAGACCTGGAGGGCCGTAAAGCAAAACGTGGTCAAGGCTTTCATTCCTTTGTAAAGCTGCTTTTATATATATTCTTAAATTTTCCTTAACCTTATCCTGACCTATATAGTCATCCAAGGTTTTAGGGCGTAAAGTTAACTCGCCATCGTCTTCAGTATAGTTATAATCGGGAGAAACTATACGGTTTTCAAAATCCATTTCTTGTTCAATCATTTACTATATCCCCCTTGCGAGAGTTTTTAATGCACCCTTTATAAGCTCTTCGGTAGAAAGGGCAGGGTCTAATTTGCCAACCGCAAGCGAAGCTTCGCTTTGGGTGTAACCTAGCGACACTAATGCCGAAACCGCTTCTTTGGTATTGGTATTTAAAGTAGCGTTACCCACCGCTTTTATAACAATTTCATCGCCACTTTGTAGTGAGCCTACCTTGTCCTTAAGCTCTAAAACAATTCGTTGTGCAAGCTTTATGCCTACGCCGCTTGCGGCAGTAAGCGCCTTAGGGTCGTTACTTGCAATATATAAAGTAAGCTGAGAAGCTGTAAATTCCGACAATAAAGCCAAGCCTATTTTTGCGCCTACGCCATTAACCGAGGTTATAAGTTTGAAGGCTTCTAATTCATCCAAATCCTTAAAGCCGTATAAATCCATAGCATCTTCGCGCACAGATAAATAGGTATAAAGCATTATTTCTTCATTTTTGGGCGGTAAATTATAAAGTGTATTTTTAGTAACAAAACACTTATATCCTACCCCAGCACATTCAACTACTGCACAGGTATTATCAGAATAAATAAGTTTTCCGCGAACAGTTGCTATCATAGTTTATCTCCTTAATAATGAATCAGAGTAGTGGCCATCACAAATTGCTATTGCCAATGCATCGGCAGTATCGTCAGGCTTTGGTACTGCTTTTAAGCACAAAAGGTTTTTAACCATCTCCATAACCTGATGCTTTTCAGCTCTGCCATAGCCTGTAACCGCTTGCTTGACCTGAAGCGGTGTGTATTCGAAAATTTCGACACCCTTATGCCGGGCCGCCAATACTATTACGCCCCTTGCCTGAGCAACATCAATAGCAGTAGTAGAGTTGGTATTAAAATAAAGCTTTTCAATTGACAAGCGGTCGGGCTTATATTTTTCAATAATTTCACACATATCGTTATATATTACCGAAAGTCTTTCGGGAAAAGGTGTTTTCGCTTTTGTGGTAATAGCGCCGTATCCCGCAACCGAAAAACGATTTTTTGCGTAATCTACCACACCGTAGCCCACTATTGCATAACCGGGGTCTATACCCAAAATTCTCATTTTCCGCATCGCCTCCTCAAAACAAACGCACTAATCCACATTAATTCATAATATTATATCACATATCAATCTAAACAGCAACTATTTTTTACTTGATACTTATATATTATATAATAAAAACACAAAGATTGACTTTTCCAAAAATATAGGATATTATTTATGTAAAATCTGTAAAAACTATTAGAGGTGGATTATGAAGCTTAATGTCAAACGCACAGTACTTGTAGGCTTTGCATTTTTGTCAATCTTAGCCTTTTGGCAAATGTACGATAGCTTAGTACCTAAAATTTTAACCGATACTTTTAATATCCCTAAAACCTATTCAGGTATCATTATGGCGTTCGATAATATCTTGGCCCTTTTCCTTTTGCCGATTTTCGGCTCACTTTCGGATAAGTGCAAAAGTCCTTTAGGAAGACGCCGCCCGTTTATTCTTTTCGGTACTATTGCGGCAGTTGTTTTAATGATTGGTTTGCCGTTACTTGATAATAGCTATTACGAAACACCAAGCAGTTTTAAAATTGTTTTATTTATCATCAATCTAGGCTTGCTTTTAATCGCAATGGGTACCTTCCGCAGTCCTGCCGTTGCTTTAATGCCTGACGTAACCCCCAAGCCCTTGCGTAGTAAGGGTAACGCCGTTATTAACCTAATGGGTGCAGTAGGCGGTGTGCTTTATCTTATTATTACAAGCGTGCTTTATTCAAAAAGCCGTACCGATTCACTTGAACATATCGACTATTTGCCAATATTTATCATAGTTGGCGTAATAATGCTTGTTTCGCTTTTAGTATTAATGCTGGGCGTAAACGAGCCTAAGCTATGTAAAGAACAAGCCGAGTACGAAGCAAAACATCCCGAAGAAAATTTGGTAGTCAAGGATGACAATTCGCAAGAAGAAAAAATGCCAAAGGATGTTAAACGTAGCCTTGTTTTCCTATTATTATCGGTTGCACTTTGGTATATCGGTTATAATGGTATTACAACCTGGTTTACCGTTTATGCTGAAGAAATGTGGGGTATGAAGGTTGGTCAAGCATCGCTTTGCTTAACAGTAGCTACTGTTGGCGCTATTGCAAGTTACATCCCCGTTGGTATGGTTTCGGGCCGTTTCGGCAGAAAGCTTATTATAAAGCTCGGTGTAGCGCTTCTTGCAGCCTGCTTCTTTGCAGGATACGTTTACACCCTTTTCTATCACGAATTCCACGTTATGCTTATGGTACTTTTCGCCCTTGTAGGTGTTGCTTGGGCAGCAATTAACGTAAACAGCTTCCCAATGGTTGTAGAAATGTGTTCAGGCAGTGCAGTAGGTAAATTTACCGGTCTTTACTACACCTTTAGTATGTCGGCGCAAATTGTAACCCCTGTTCTTGCAGGTAAATTACTCGACATAAGCTATACCACATTATTCCCATATGCCGCTATAGCGGTAGCCCTTGCCTTGGTAACAATGTCTTTTGTAAAGCATGGCGATAACAAGGTAGTTACTAAAAAAGGTTTGGAGGCCTTTGATATAGATGATTAAAGTTTTAATCATATTAGCTTTGTTGTTTTTGTTGTATCTTTTTGCATTAAGCGGAAGAACAAATTTTACTGATTTTAAGGAATTTAAAAAACACCAATTTGCCCACCGCGGACTCTTTGGCAACGGCATTCCCGAAAACAGTCTAAAAGCCTTTGAAAATGCTATCGCAAGTGGATACGGTGCCGAGCTTGATATCCATTTAACCAAGGATGGAAACCTAGCGGTTATTCACGATGCTTCACTGTTGCGAACTGCGGGTGTAGACCTTAAAATTGAAGATTTAACCCTTTCGGAAGCGCAAAGCTACAGCCTAGAAAACACAAACGAAAAAATCCCTTCTTTAGGGGAAGTTTTAGCTCTTTTCGAAGATAAATATCCGCTTATAATAGAGCTTAAATCCGAAAACAACAATGTAAATGAGCTTTGTAGCAAAGCGGCCACGGTATTAGATAATTATAAAGGCGATTACTGTATTGAAAGCTTTGACCCAAGGTGTGTAAGATGGTTTTATAAAAATAGACCTCATGTTATACGCGGTCAGTTATCATCAAACTTTTTAAAAGATAAAAAGGTTAAAAGGAACTTTTTTCAAAAGCTTGTTATGACACTGCTGCTCACTAACTTTTTAACCAAGCCCGATTTCATTTCCTTTTCTTTTAATGATAGAAAACTCTTTTCTTTTGTCCTTTCTACCGAGTTTTTTAAGCTTCAAAAGGTTGCTTGGACAATTAAAACTAAAGAAGATGTCGAAACCGCAATCAAGGAAGATATAATCCCCATTTTTGAAGATAGATAAAACTAAAATGCATAATAAAAAGGAGATATGTTATGAGCAACATGAAAACCGAAAGTTTAATGAAATATCCGCGTTTATGCGCGCACAGAGGTTTCCCGAATGTTGCGCCCGAAAATAGCATACCCGCTTACGAAGCGGCTGTTAATGCTTGTGCCGATGAAATTGAATATGATATCTGGTCCACTACCGACGGTGTGCTTGTTTCCTGCCACGACCCAGTGCTTGACCGCGTCAGCAACGGCGTAGGCAACATTTACGAAAAAACCTATGACGAGCTTTTAAAGTTAGATTTTGGTGTGAAATTTAGCCAAAAATTTAAAGACCTTAAAATCCCAACTTTTGAAGAAATTTTGCAAAAATTCAGCGGCAAGGTTGTTATGAACATACATATTAAAATTTGGGATTTAGATTATCTTGACCCCAAAATTCAGGAAATAATTGACCTTATTCACAAATACAACGCAGAAGATTATTCTTATATTCAGGCTTCCAACGCAAAAACAATGCAAAAATTTATGCAAGCCGCACCCGATATTCATTGCGCGCTCGGTTGGGACGGTAAGGAAACCGGCAAAGACCTTGTTGAACGCGCTATTAAAATCGGTGCTCATAAGGTTCAGTTCTTCAAACCCCTTTACGATAAAGAAGCAATGGAATTAGCACATAAACACGGCATTATTTGTAATGTTTTCTGGTCGGATAAAGCAGAAGAAGCTAAAGAAATTTTTGCCCTAGGCGCCGACTGTATTCTTACAAATAAATATGACGAAGTTGCAAAATGTTTTAAATGATATAAATAGCAAAATGCATAGAGCCCATAAGGTTCTATGCATTTTTTATTAAATCTCTTCTTTTACAAATTCGTTATTTAAAAGTATATATGTATACTTAAAGCCTATATCCTTTAAAAGAGAACGTGTTTCAGCGAAATTACAGTCAAGCTTTCGCTTGTCGTGGCAGTCGGATGAAAGAATTATTTTAGTGTTGTTTTCTTTCATAATATAAAGCAAATTTTCAGCAGGATATGGTGTTGTTCTATATCCGCGCGCAATAGCACCCGTATTTATTTCAAAAATGCAGTCGCTCTTAAGCGCTTGCTTTATATATTTTTCGGATAAAGCGGTATATTCCTTATTATTAAAGAAAAACGACTTTTCTTTTTGGTCGAACTTGGTTATAAGGTCAAAATGTCCAACAATATCCGGCTTGCGCCAAAGTATATAATTACAAAATTCACTGTAATATTCTTCGGCAAGCTTAATAGGATTATTATCAAAAAGCGCTAACACATTTAAAAATTCCTCATAGTTGTTGTCAAGCGCATAAAGTTTATTTTGAAATTTCACTTTGTGGCAAGAGCCAATTATATATTCAAATTGACTTCTGTCACATAGCGTATAGTTATCTTCTTCAATTCCTAAATAAATCTCTATTTCCTTTTTATACTTTTCTTTAAGACGTTTTATCTCATCAATGTATTCAGAAAGAGCTTTTGTAGAATGATCGTTATAAAACCGAGTGGTCATATGTTCCGAAATACCAAGCGACTTAAAGCCCTTATCTATTGCCGCTATAACCATTTCTTCGGCGGTATCCTTACCATCACAAAAGGTGGTATGGGTATGATAGTTTGTAAGCATTCATATTCTCCTTTTAGCGTTACTGTAACTATACGCATTATACCACCACACCACCGTTTTATCAAGATAATACCTTTTTTATATTTATTCAAAGGCTTTTCAACCAGAGCAATGAACAAAATCGCATAATCGTTAAAAAAATAACAAGATTTTTGTCAAATTCGCAAATTTTTTAAAATTCTTTGTTAAAAACTTAACAATTCTATTGACTTTATAATCTTCTTTGCATATAATAGGATACATATTTTTAAAAAATTATTTTTGGAGGTCATTATTATGGCAAGAGTTTATAATTTTAGCGCCGGTCCCTCTATGTTACCTGAAGAGGTTTTAAAGACCGCCGCAAATGAAATGTTAGAATACGGTGAAAGCGGACAATCCGTAATGGAAATGTCACACCGTTCTAAAGAATATCAAGCAATTTTTGATGAAACAGAAGCTAATCTTCGTGAGATTATGAACATCCCCGAAAATTATGAAGTTTTGTTCTTGCAAGGTGGTGCTTCTACACAGTTTGCTATGATTCCGTTAAACCTTATGAACAAAAACAAAAAGGCAGACTTTATCATCACAGGTCAATGGGCTAACAAAGCTTATAAGGAAGCTGCTCGCTACGGCGCTGCACGTGAAGTTGCATCTTCTAAGGATAAAACCTTTAGTTACATCCCAAAAACCACCGCAGCTGATTTTGATAAGGATGCTGACTTTGTTCACATTTGTATGAACAATACCATTTACGGTACAAAATATAACCAATTACCCGACACAGGCGATGTTCCGCTTATTGCAGATATTTCAAGCTGCATTTTATCAGAACCAATCGACGTTACCAAGTTTGGTATGCTTTATGCAGGCGCTCAAAAGAATGTTGCTCCCGCAGGTGTTACAATTGTTATTATCCGCAAGGATTTATTAGGCAACGCTATGGATATTACTCCTACAATGCTTAACTATGTAACACACGCTGAAAACGGTTCTATGTTCAATACTCCCCCCTGCTACTCTATTTATATTGCAGGTCTTACATTGAAGTGGATTAAGAAAATGGGCGGTCTTGAAAAAATGAAGGAACTCAACGAAAAGAAAGCTAATATTCTTTATGATTTCCTTGATAATAGCAAGCTCTTTAAGGGCACTGTTGTTCCGGAAGACCGTTCACTTATGAACGTTCCTTTCGTAACAGGTAACGACGAATTAGACGCTAAGTTTGTTGCAGAAAGTAAGAAAGCAGGCTTTGTTAACCTTAAAGGTCACCGTTCTGTTGGCGGTATGCGTGCTTCCATCTACAACGCAATGCCAATCGAAGGCGTTGAAAAGCTTGTAGCGTTTATGAAAAAGTTTGAAGAGGAGAATATCTAATGTTTAAAATAAAAACATATAACAAGATTTCAAAATCAGGTCTTGCTAACTTTGATGATAAATATACTGTAGGCGACGAAGTTGAAAATGCCGATGGTGCGATAGTCCGCTCTGCCGCTTTACACGATGTTGAATTCCCAAAATCCTTACAGGCTATTGCCCGTGCAGGTGCAGGTACTAATAATATTCCGATTGACCGTTGCAGCGAACAAGGTATTGTTGTTTTCAACACCCCCGGTGCTAACGCAAACGCTGTTAAGGAATTAGTTATTGCAGGCTTATTTATCTCTTCACGCCGCGTGATTTCAGGTATTGAATGGGCTAAAACTCTAAAGGGTAACGGCGACGAGGTTGGCAAGCTTGTTGAAAAAGGCAAGTCTGCATTTGCAGGACCTGAAATTAAGGGCAAAAAGCTTGGCGTTATCGGTCTTGGAGCAATCGGTGTTATGGTTGCTAATGCTGCTAACGCTTTAGGTATGAAGGTTTACGGTTATGACCCTTATTTATCGGTTAAATCCGCTTGGAACTTAAACCATAATGCAGTTTATATAAGCGATATTAACGAAATTTTTGCTGAATGCGACTATATTACAATCCACGTTCCGCTTACCGATTCTACCAAGAATCTTATCAACAAGGACAGCATTGCCAAAATGAAGGACGGCGTTCGCATTCTTAACTTCTCACGTGCCGCCTTGGTTAACAGCGCTGACCTTAAAGCCGCTTTAGAAGCCGGCAAAGTAGCAGCTTACGTTACCGACTTCCCAACCGAAGATGTTTTAGATGTTGATGGTATTATTGCCATCCCACATCTTGGTGCATCTACTCCCGAATCGGAAGAAAACTGCGCTACAATGGCAGCTAAAGAACTTATTGACTACATTGAAAACGGTAACATTGTGAACTCGGTTAACCTACCCGAAACCACAATGCCTCGTAGCGGCAAAAACCGTGTTTGCGTAATCCATAAGAATATTCCTACCATTCTTACCAAAATTACAGGCGTAATTTCCGATGATAATATAAACATCGAAAATCTTCTTAATAAATCTCGTGGCGACTACGCATACACCATGCTTGATATAGATGATGCTGATATAGCAACACTTCAATCCGAAATCGAGGCTATTGAAGGCATTATCCGTGTTCGCATTATCTAATTATTTCTTTGTTTTTTAGACTCTCTTTTTTCAAAAGGGAGTCTTTACTTTTGATAAAAATTGTAGTAAAATAAATAAGATAGGCGGTGAAAAGGCTTGAAAAATGTTGTAATTATAGGTGGCGGTGCTGCAGGACTTATGGCGGCTATCACAAGCGCCGATAAGGGAAATAATGTTACCCTTATAGAAAAAAACGCCAAGGTCGGCAGAAAACTTATGATAACCGGCAAGGGCAGATGTAACGTATGTAATAACTGCGATATTGATACCCTTATAAACAACATTCCAAAAAATGCTAAATTTTTGTATTCCGCCTTTTCGTCACTTCCGCCTAAAGACCTAATGGAGTTTTTTGAAAACAGAAAAGTACCCTTAAAAACCGAGCGCGGAAACAGGGTTTTCCCCTTTTCAGATAAAGCGGTAGATATTGTAGATGCTTTATATAATGCCGTAACAGCAAGCGGTGCTAAAATAATAAACTCTACTGCCGAAAAGCTTATAACAAGCGAAAATAGGGTTATAGGTGTAAAGCTTCAAAACGGTGATATTTTACCCGCCGATAGCGTTATTTTAGCAACAGGCGGCATGTCTTATCCCCTAACAGGTTCTACAGGTGACGGATATAAAATGGCACAAGACCTTGGTCATACTGTAACCGAGTTAAAACCCTCGCTCGTACCGCTTACCATTCATGAAGGCTTTTGTACCCACTTGTCAGGGCTAAGCCTTAAAAATGTCACTCTAAGTGTTTTTGAAGACGGTAAGAAAAAGCCTTTGTTTTCAGAGCTTGGCGAAATGCTTTTCACCCACTTTGGTATATCGGGTCCTTTGGTACTTTCGGCTTCATCGCATATACGCTATATGGGCAAAAAGCAATATACTGCTTTTATAGATTTAAAGCCCGCGCTTTCTAAAGAACAGCTTGACAGCCGCATTTTAAGGGATTTTAGTGAAGAGCAAAACAAAAACTTTGCCAATTCTTTAGATAAGCTGTTACCCAAAAGTCTCATCCCCGTTATTATAAAATTATCAGGTATTCCGGGTGACTTGAAGGTTAACCAAATAACCAAGGAACAACGCTTGAAGCTTATTGATATAATCAAGGCTTTACCGCTTCATATAACAGGCTTTAGACCTATTGAAGAAGCAATTATAACTTCAGGCGGAATTTCAGTCAAAGAAATTACCCCGCAAACTATGGAGTCAAAGCTTATAAGCGGCCTTTATTTCGCAGGCGAAATTATTGATGTTGACGCCTACACAGGCGGATTTAACCTACAAATCGCATTTTCAACCGGCTTTACAGCAGGTGTTAATGCTTAAAGTAACCAAAACAAAAGAATGGAGAAAATAGTATGATTTCAGTAGCAATTGATGGCCCTGCAGGCGCAGGTAAAAGCACATTATCACGCAAAACTGCCGAAAAGTTAGGCTTTATTTATGTTGATACAGGTGCACTTTACCGTACTGTAGGTCTTAAATTTTCAAGAATGGGTGCCGATACAGAACTTAACTGTGATATAGATGGCATTTTAGCCGAAACCACAGTAGATATCCGCTTTGTAGACGGCGAACAAAGAGTTTTCTTAGACGGCGAAGACGTATCCGAAGCGATAAGAACTCCTGCCGCTTCTATGATGGCTTCTGCAGTTTCGGCAAAACCGCCTGTACGCGCATTTTTACTTGAGATGCAAAGAAAACTAGCAAGAGAAAATAATGTTGTTATGGATGGCAGAGACATCGGCACAGTAGTACTTCCCAATGCTACCGTTAAAATTTACCTTACCGCTTCTGCCGAAGACCGCGCTAAGCGCCGTTATGACGAATTAGTACTAAAAGGCACCACCGTTACTTTTAAGGAAGTTTATGATGATATGGTACAGCGCGACTACAACGATATGCACCGTGAAATAGCCCCTTTAAAGCAGGCTGATGATGCTATTTTAGCCGATACTTCAGGCTTTGAGTTTGAAGATTCTTTAGCGCTTTTACTTAAAATCATAAAGGAAAATACAAATATATGAAAATAACACTTGCCAAAACGGCAGGCTTTTGCTTTGGGGTAAATGCAGCGGTACAAACTGTTTACGACCTTTTAAAAGAAGATAAAAAGGTTTGTACGCTAGGTCCCATTATCCATAATCCGCAATTAGTAGCCGAACTGGAATCCAAAGGCGTAAGGACAGTAAACTCACCCGAAGAAGTATCTTCTGATGAAACCTTGGTTATCCGCTCGCACGGGGTAGAAAAATCGGTACTTGATTTATGCGATAGTCTTAATGTGAATTATGTTAATGCAACCTGTCCGTTTGTTGCAAAAATTCATAAAATAGTTGCCGAGTATTCAGACAAAGGCTATGTGACCATAATTGCAGGTGATAAAAATCACCAAGAAGTAAAGGGAATTATTGGTCATACCACAGGTGAATACCATGTCATAGCCGATACTGACGAATTGGACAATTTGCTCAAAAATAATCCAAATTTAACATCAGAAAATGTAATATTGGTTTCGCAAACAACTTTTAATGCAAAAATATGGAAAAAAGTTCAAAAAAATTTAAAAAAAGTATGTACAAATGCGAAAATTTTTGATACAATGTGTAATGCAACTTCCTTGCGACAAGAAGAAGCGCACACCCTTTCGCTCGAAAGCGATTGTGTAATAGTTATTGGTGGAAAACACAGTTCTAACACCGCCAAGCTTTACGACGTATGTAAGCTTAACTGTGAAAAAACTTTTCTTATTGAAACAGCAAGTGAATTACCGCTTGAGGTTTTAAAGGGATGCGAAAGCATTGGAGTTGTTGCGGGTGCATCTACACCTGCCGGTATTATAAAGGAGGCCATAAAAACCATGTCGGAAAATTTACAACCGAAAGACGAGCAGTTAGAAGAAACTGTAGAAAAAACATTTGAAGAAATGACAGATGAGGAAGCATTTGAAGCATCCTTAAGCAATCTTACAGGGGACCAAAAAGTAGTAGGTACCGTTGTTGCTGTTAACTCAACAGAAGTTACAGTAGATATCGGCAGAGGCGTTACAGGTTACATAACCGCTGCTGAATTCTCCAACGATGCTAACGTAGACCTTGTAAACGAAGTTAAGGTTAACGACCAAATCAACCTTATCATTATGAAAATAAATGACCAAGAAGGCACCGCAATGCTTTCTAAGCGCCGTTATGACGCTATTGCAGGTTGGGACAAAATTAAAGAAGCTAAAGATTCTTCTGAAATTTTAACAGGCACCGTTAAAGATATCATAAAGGGCGGCGTTGTTGTTTACGCAAACAACGTTCGTGTATTTATCCCCGCTTCTCAAGCAACCCTTTCAAGAAACGATTCTTTAGAAGAATTAAAGGGTCAAGAAGTTTCCTTCCGTATTATCGAAATCGGCCGCGGCAGAAGAGCAATCGGCTCTATCCGCAGCGTTCTTCGTGAACAAAGAAAAGAAGCAGAAGAAAAGATTTGGGCAGACATCGAAATCGGCGACCGTTACAACGGTACCGTTAAGTCTTTAACAGGCTACGGCGCATTTGTTGACATCGGCGGCGTTGACGGTATGGTTCATATCTCTGAACTTTCTTGGGCACGCATTAAAAACCCCGCTGAAGTTGTATCAGTTGGCGATGTTATCGAAGTTTATATTAAAGACCTTGATAAAGAAAAGAAGAGAATTTCTTTAGGCTATAAAAAAGCAGAAGATAATCCTTGGACTATCTTCCAGAACAACTACAATGTTGACGATGTTGTTAAGGCTACTATCGTTAGCATGACCACCTACGGTGCATTTGCACGCATTATCCCAGGTGTTGACGGTCTTGTTCACATTTCACAAATTGCTAACAAGCACGTTGCTAAACCACAGGATGAATTAAAGATTGGTCAAGAAGTTGAAGCAAAGATTACTGCTATTGATCTTGAGCAAAAGCGCGTAAGCCTTTCAATCCGTGCTTTACTTCCCGAAGAAGAAGTAGCAGCAGAAGAAGTTATCGAAGCTCCTGCAGAAGAAGCAGCAGTAGAAGTAGCAGAAGAAACTGCTGAATAATTAAAACAAAATTTAAGAGTATTCAAGTTTTTCGCTTGAATACTCTTTTTTTCATTTCATAGTCATACAACCATCAATACATTTCCAATTGTTTTTTTCATCTCGGCAAATACCTAAACACTCACAATTACGACAGTATCTTGGAACATATTTCAATTTTTTTCGCTTACGCTTATCAGCAAATAGCCACTCTAAAAAATCATCAAATGCCCATACATACGGTTTGAAATAATAGCCCATTTTATCACCACCTAAATAAAAAAGCACACCCCGAAGGATGTGCCGAAAAAGTGTATCCCTCGGATAGACTACCACATCACACCGAAACTATTTACCCACATAGGAGAATAGAGAGAACACCTTTTACCAAGATAGTGTTCCCCTAGAGGTAGATAAATAGTCTATTATAAATTAAATGTGATGTGGTATGTCATTATAATACCACATCACATCAACTTTTTCAACATTTAAAAATTTTCACTTTTCGCAGCCATTACAACCGCAGCATTTATTTTCGTAAAGCTTTGTTATATTAAGTGTATTTTCTTTTGTTACAAAGCCCAAGGTTTTAAATATTTTTTCAGGTGCATTATCGCCCCAAGTAGCTTCTGTTACATTACGGCTTGCAGCAATATGTAAAGTACTTCTAAGAACCCCGTCCAAAAGCATTAAATCGTTTTGCGGCTCGATAGCGCGAATAACCATTTTTTCGTTTTCAATATCAAAAAGGCTATAGCCCAAAACCTCTTCTTTATCCTTTGCACAAAGGCAAAGTGAATTATCGCTTATTTGCAAGCCTTCCTTTTGAAAAAAGATAATGGCTTCTTCTTTTTCTACCGTTTTTAAAGTAATCATATTATCACCTCAGGGCAAACCTAAGTAATACTTGTAAGGCGACGCATTTCCTTTTCGTTAAGTGGTCGCCAGCTACCGCGTGGCAGCATACCAAGTTTAACTCCTGCAATTTCGGTACGCTTGAGTCGTAAAACTTCAAGACCGACTTCTTCGCACATACGCCTTATTTGACGGTTTCTACCTTCTTGAATAATAAATATAAGTACCGTTCTATCGGTCTTTCTTTCAGCTACAAAGCAATCACAAGGTAGGGTTTTTACACCGTCGAGCATTATTCCTTCTTTTAGCGCAATAATTTTTTCGTCATCCACTTCACCTTTAACGGTAACGCGGTAGGTTTTATTAACATGATACGACGGGTGCGTAAGTCGGTTCGCAAATTCGCCGTCGTTTGTCATTAAAAGAAGACCTTCTGAATTCATATCAAGTCTACCTACGGGAAAAAGGCGCACAGGCGCGTCTTTAACAAGGTCTGTAACACATTTTCTTCCCTTTTCATCGCTAGCGGTAGTTACAAATCCGCGTGGTTTATGTAGCATTATATACATTTTGGTGGTATTAGCCACAACATTTTTACCGCGAACGGTTATTTTATCACGCTTAGGATCTACTTTTTGGCCGATTTCCGCAACGTGTCCGTTAACCTTAACCTTACCCATAGCTATAAGCTCTTCTGATTTTCTACGGGAAGCAATACCGCAATCTGCCAAGTGTTTTTGTAAGCGTACTTTATTGTCCTTCATTTAACTCTCCTATATATTCATAAAAATAGTTTTAAAAATTTTTAACACACTTTCCCACGCATTTTCGGCATAGTCAAGTGAGGCGATATCCTTTTTTGATAAAATTGGTTTTTCTGTTAAGATTTTATCACCCTTAATATAAACCGCCTTGCCTACTTCTTCGCCTTGTTTTATAGGCGCATAAAGAAACTTTGGTAAATATATTTTACAGCTTAAATTTTCCGTATCAAGACTGTTTATCGTAAGTGGTTCAATCTTTATAGACAGAGCATCTTTTTCTCCATTTATTACAGGGATATTATATCCGTTTACAAAGGGTGTAAAATTTGTTTGCTTTATAGCCGAAAAACCGTACTGAAGCATTGTTTTATGGTCTTGCCAATCGTTTGGGGCATTAAGCGTTACCGCTATTAAAAACTTACCGTCACGCTTTGCAGCCGATACAAGACATCTACCCGATTTTTTAGTAAAGCCCGTTTTAACACCTACTACGCCGTCATACATTTTAAGTAATTTATTATGGTTTGTAAGGGTGCGCTTATAGGGCGGATTTCCGTAATTAAGCATAGCCGATTTACTCGCTACTGCCTTAGAAAACTCTTCATTTTGCATTGCGTATTTTGTAAGCAACGCAAGCTCGTAAGCGGTTGTGTAATGGCTGTCACCATCAAGTCCTGATGGGGTTTCAAAATGGGTGGATGTAAGCTCTAACTCGCGGGCTTTAGCGTTCATCATATCCACAAATTCTTTTACCGAGCCACCAACAGTAAATGCTATAACATTTGCCGCATCGTTACCGGAAGCCAACATTAGTCCATAAAGCAAATCGTGAAGTGTTACCTTATCCCCTGCCAAAAGACCCATAGATGAGCCTTCAACCCGTACCATTTCGGGAGTTACGGTAATCTCTTTTTCTAAATTGCCGTATTCACAAAGCAAAAGTGCTGTCATAATTTTTGTTGTGCTTGCCATTGGCAACCTTTTATCGCAATTTTTCGAGAAAATAACCTCACCGTTTTCGCCGTTTATAAGCACCGCTGCTTTTGCCGAAACCGATAAATTGTTTTCCGCCATTACAGGTTGCACAAAAACAAATATAAAAGCTAAAATTACCGCAATCTTTTTCAAAATCAACAACCCACCATATCTATTAGTACTTAATAAATATGATAGGATGTGTTGTTTTATTCAGGTATATTTATTGGTTCGCTTTTAAAAAGTTCTTTAGCCTTGTCTATAATTTCGGGCGCCATATTTATTGCTTTTTCAACAGTAGTAAGCTCGTTATAAACAGGTAACATTTTAACATTACCGCCACTTATTACTATAAAAGCTATAGGGGACACAGTAACACCGGCACCGCCGCCACCACCGAAAACCTGCGCAGAAGATTTTGCCTCGAAATCGCTACCACCAGTAGCAATACCATAAGCCACCTTAGAAACAGGGATAAGCGTAATACCGTTTATTTCAATAGGATTACCTGTTATAATATCAGCATTTATCATACTCTTTAGCTTTTCCAAAGTGGTATCCATTATATTTTTTATAGTATTTTCGCTCACTATAACTCATTCCTTACACTAAATTTTTTATATTCTTTAAATATTCTAACCGCTAAAATTAAAATAAAAATAATATTTGTTTTTATTTTCAAAGAAAATGTTAAATCGCTTTTTTTATTTTCAAAATCCGCTTTTACATCCACGCTTTTATACTTAGCATTTGCAACGCTTTCAATAAAAGAAAGGGTTGGATACACTGCGGAACATACCAAACCGTAATTAGTAGCAGTCCCGGCGGCATCTTCACCTACAACCGCTATAAAAAGCCGTATATCGCGAAACTTCACAAAACGTAAAAATCGTTTTAGTGGTACTAAACATTCTTTTATAAAAGTAAAAACTTCTTTTACCGCTCCCACAAAGCCCTTTTTATCCTGAAGCTTTTCAAAAAAGCTTTTTTCTTTTTTTTGTACGGTTTTTGTTTGTACCTTTTTATGACTATTTTGCTTTTTGGACTTTTCTGCTCTTTCCAAATTAAGCGTTATAAAAGCAATTTTGAGTTTATAGTCAAACTCGCCATCATAGCTTAGTTTGACACTTGCAGGCAATAATAACACTATTAAAATAAGAGCCAAAAGACCGCCTAAAATATACAATAAAAACAATTAAAGCACTCCTACAAATATTCTTAATCCAAAAATTAAAACTATTCGTCAAGAGTTAATTGTTCACCAAGGTCGGTAAGTTCTTCGCCGTTTTGGTCTTTAGGTAAAGGTGGTAATTCGCTTAAATCCCCCAAAGAGAAGCAACGCAAAAAGTTTTTGGTAGTACCGTAAAGCAAAGGCTTACCCGGGAGCTCTAGTCTTCCGCGTTCTTCTATAAGACCCTTTTCAATCAAGGTTGTAACTACACCTGAGCAGTCAACACCTCTTACCTGCTCTATAAAAGATTTTGTAACAGGCTGATTATACGCCACTACTGCCAAAACCTCAAGAGCCGCAGAAGACAAGGGTGTACGCCTTCTTATATCGAAAGCTTTTTTAATATAATCTACATATTCGGTAGCGGTAGCAAGTTGATAGGTGTTTTCCATTCTTACAAGCTTTAAAGCACTATCGCAATCTTCAAGCTTTTTAGCAAGTGCTTCCATAACCTCTACTGTTTTTTCAGGAGTTATTTCGAAGACCTGAGTAAAGCGTTCTATAGCAATTGGTTCACCGCTTGCAAAAAGCACCGCTTCAAAGGCTTTTATAAGTTCTTTAGTTGTCATTCTTTTTATGCCCCTTAATAAGTGTAATTTGCTGATTTTCGCCGTCGCCGTCAACCTTAACACGATTAGCCTTACAAAGCTCTAACACGGCTAAAAAGGTTGCAACAAGCTCGGAACGGCTATCGGCGGTTTTATAAAGGTCGGAAAGCTTACTTTTACCGCCTTTCCATAAATTACGGATTACAAAAACTATTTTTGTAGAAACCGAAACAATTTTTTTAGCAACAATTTTTGTAAATGGCGCAGTTGAGGGCGGCAATCTTCTAAGACCGCGTCCTACTGCAGCATTATAGCTTTCAAAAATAACATTTTTGGGGTGTACAAACTCATAGGTTTTAGGAAACTCGTACTCAGTAGGAAGCCTAACAAACATATCAAAACCACTTTGCATTGTTTGGAACTTGGCTGCCATTTCCTTGCATACCATATATTCAAGTAACTCGCCCGTAAGTTCTTCCTTAAGCTTTACAACCTCATCGTGTTTAGGAAGTAAACTAACCGTTTTAATATAAAGCAAACGGGAAGCCATTTCCAAAAAGTCGCTTGAAATTTCCATTTCGTCTTGCTTGAATTTTTCTATTTGTTCTAAATACTGCTCTATAAGCTCTAAAAGCGGAATATCATAAATATTATACTTATTTCGCGCAATAAGCTGCAGCAGTAAATCAAGCGGGCCTTCAAAGCCCTCTAACTTATAATTTAAAATATTTTCCATCTTACACCATCAATTAAAAAGGTAAATTTAAAATATTGTAAAAACCATTTAAAATGGATTGTGCGCCCATATAAAGCGGAGCATCGAGTACATTTGTAAAAATAAGTAGCATTAAACCAAAATAAATGTATCTTTCGTATTGCATTATTTTGTAGTATATTCTATCAGGTAATATAACACCCAAAATGCGAGAGCCATCAAGCGGCGGCACAGGAATAAGGTTAAACACCGCCAATGAAACATTAATTCTTGCAACACCTACAAAAAATAGCACTATATATATTGCAATTTGCGAAACTGCAAATAACGATATAATTTTAACTACAAAGAGTGATAAAAACGCTACAACAAGGTTTGATAAAGGACCTGCAAAGGCAACTATTGCCATACCGCCTTTTGAATTTCTAAAATTATAGGGGTTAACCTGTACTGGTTTTGCCCAGCCAAAACCAAAAAACAAAACACACAGCGAACCTATGATATCAAGATGCGCAAAAGGGTTTAACGTGAGTCTTCCCTGATATCTTGGTGTAGGGTCTCCCAATTTATCCGCCGCAAATGCATGGGCAAATTCATGTATGGGAAGTGTTAGAAAAATTACCGCTAAGGTAGACAGTATATAAATTACTGCACCCATAAAATCTATATTACCAGATAGCAAAGAGCCTAACAAGATATACCACTCCAATCTAATGTATAATTATACTACATAATAATATAAAATACAAGAATAAAATCTTGTTGCATTTTGCAATTTATTGTTATTAATATCCCATTAATTTTCATAAATAGCTTTGGTTTGTCGCTTATACCGCGACTGGCACGCCCTTTCTTGTGTAGGCGAAAAGAAAGGGCGGAAAGATTCGCCCAAAGGGGAAATTTCGATTTCCCCCTTTGGTGACAAAGGCTTATTCACTTGAAAATGCCGCCAAAGAGTGAAAACTATGTTTTCAATTTGGCGGCAAGTATTATAAAATTTAAAGTGAGATTTCTGTCACCTTATCCCCCTTAAACGACAAGGGCAAAGCCCTTGACCCAACTCTAATCAATATAAATTACACAAAATTAAAAAATAGTAGATTTTTGTTTTAAAAAATGTTATTATGATATAAATTGTCATTGGAGGATTTTTTAATGAATATTGCAGTAGCGCAGTCTGGCGGCCCTACCGTTGCCATAAACGCTTCACTTGCGGGTGTTTTCAAAGGAGCAAGTGCAAGTAATGAAATTGATATCGTTTACGGTTCGCTAAACGGTATTGAAGGAATTATTGAACAAAATCTTGTAAACCTTAACGAGCTTATAAAAAGCGATGCTGATTTAGAGCTTGTCAAATTAACCCCATCCACCGTTTTAGGTTCTTGTCGATATAAGCTTCCCGCTTATGATAAAGACGCTTTAGTTTATACTAAAATCATTGAATGCTTTAAAAAATACAATATTGGTGCGTTTTTCTATATAGGCGGAAACGACTCTATGGATACTGTAAATAAGCTTTCAAAATACACTGCCGAAAACGGTATAGATGTTAAGGTTATAGGTATTCCAAAAACCATTGATAACGACCTATGCTTAACCGACCACACCCCAGGCTTTGGCTCTGCCGCTAAGTACCTTGCTACAACCTTGCAAGAAATTGTACGTGACAGTGCGGTCTACGACCTTAAATCCGTAACAATAGTTGAAATAATGGGCAGACACGCAGGTTGGCTTACTGCTTCAAGCGCAGTTTTGCACGCTAACGGCGAAACCGCTCCCCACCTTATTTATCTGCCTGAAGGCGAATTTTCACAAGAAAAGTTTTTGAATGATGTGAATTTACAGCTACAAATTCGCGATTCGGTTATCGTTGCTGTTTCAGAAGGAATCACACTAGGTGATGAAAACTACCGTTCAGGTAAAGTGGACACCTTTGGCCACGCTTATCTTTCAGGTATAGGTAAATTACTTGAAAATCTTGTTACAGAAAAAATCGGTTGCAAGGTACGTTCTATTGAGCTTAATGTTATGCAGCGTTGCTCTTCACATTTGGCATCTAAAACTGATATTGAAGAATCTGTACTAATAGGCGAAAGCGGCGTTAAGTCTATGCTTGCAGGCAAAACAGGTATTATGATGACCTTCATTCGTACAAGCAATAATCCTTATAAAATTGAAATTGGCGAAGCCGACACAAGCCTTGTTGCAAACCAAGAAAAAACCTTCCCTAAAGAATGGATTTGCGACAATAGTACAAACATTTCAAGCGAAGCGCTTGAATACTTCCTACCACTTATTGCAGGCGAAGTTCAAATTAAAACAAAAAACGGAATGCCCGTTCACTTTAAAATCAATAAATAACTAAAAAAACTGACTACATTTTCTGTAGTCAGTTTTTTAATTAGTATAGCTTTACATCGCACCAAAGCATTTCATAGTAAATTCTTATTTCATCCGCAATGTCTTGATAATACTGTACTTTGGGTATATCCTTTTCATCGGGGTAAAGAATTTCGTTTTTATAATAGTAATAATCAGGGTTATTTATAACCGCAGTATTGGGTGATGCATAACCAATATACTCAGCATTAGCTGTAGCTATTTGTGGCTCTAAAAGGAAGTTTATATACATAAGCGCCGCTTCATAGTTTTTAGCAGATTTTGGAATACAAATAGAATCAATAAACACATTTGTACCCTCTTGTGGGTAGAAAAAGGCTAAATCTTCATTTACTTCATACATTGTAAGATAATCGCCTGCATAGTAAGGTGCAATAGCAGCCTCACCTGTTTCCATTTTCCCGTAAACTTCATCCATTACATAAGACTGCAAATTGTCTTTGCCCTTTTTAAGTAGGTCCGCCGCCTTATCCCAATCCTTCTTGTTTGTAGAATTAAGGTTTTGCCCTAAGAGCATTTGTGCAGTCATAAAAGCATCACGGGGATTATTAAAATTAAGCGCCATATCCTTATACTTTTTATCCCATAAAACATTCCACGAATGTTCTATTTCCTTGCCCACCTGCTTAGTATTGTAAATAATACCTACCATACCTACGCTGTAAGGAATGCTGTACTCATTTTTAGGATCAAAATACACATTCTTGTATTTTTCATCAACAAGACTGTAGTTGGAAATTTTAGAAGTGTCAATTTTCAAAAGTTCGTTCTCTTTTATAAGGCGCTGTACCATATAGTCGGACGGAATAATAATATCATAGGTAATACCGCCACTTTTAATTTGGGAATACATAGTTTCGTTGCTTTCAAACATTAGGTAATTTACCTTTATGCCTGTAATTCGTTCAAACTCGGCATTGACATCAATCATTTCGTCACTACCATCCGAAATATATTCGCCCCAGTTATAAACTGTAAGGGTAGTACCCTCTAATTCACGGGAATATTCGGCTTTTAAATCAAGGTCAAAATACTTATATGCATAATCGCAACCACAAAGTGAGAATAACAGCACCATGCTTAAAAGAATGCTTAATATTTTTCTCATATTAAACCCTCCTTTTAGCCGCTTTATTTTCGTTTTTACTGCTTAAAATGTTATACAGAATAAGTAAAACAAAAATAACTATAAATATAATAGTTGATAGCGCGTAGGTATCAGGTTTTACCGATTTTTTGGTCATATTATATATGATAATCGGCAATGTTTGATAGTCACCGCATGTAAAATAGCTTATCACAAAATCGTCAAGCGATAAGGTAAACGCCATAATCATACCTGTTGCAATACCTGTTGAAATAGAAGGTAAAATAACCTTAAAAAAGGCTTTTACCGGAGTACAACCAAGGTCCAAAGCCGCTTCGTGCAAATTAGCATCAGTTTGCTTAAGTTTTGGCAGTACCGAAAGAATTACATAAGGCAAATTAAAGGTTATATGTGCTATAAGAACGGTTATAAAACCTAAAGATTCGGCGAAACCTAAAAGCTTACCTACAAATACAAATAAAAACATAAGGGATATACCCGTTACAATATCTGCATTCATCATAGGTATATTAGTTGTAGCCATAATAAGCTTGTTCGCAAGCTTATTACGTATAGCCATAATACCTACTGCGGCGGCAGTACCCAAAACAGTAGAAATAACCGATGATAGCACCGCAATAATAAGAGTATGCTTCAATGCGCCAAGCATCTCATCGTCAGATATAAGCCCTAAGTACCATTGGGGCGAAAATCCTTCAAACACCCATACACTTGAAGAAGAGTTGAACGAAAAGAAAATCATAACAAGCACAGGTGCATAAAGGAAGAAAATTATCAGTCCTACGTATAATCTTGAGAGTGCTTTCATATTATGACACCTCCGTCCTCATCATCGCTGAAGCGGTTCATAACAAAAAGGCAGATAAGAATAA
>JAZUPK010000032.1:0-62778 GCA_045605125.1 Acutalibacteraceae bacterium
TGCAAAATTATCATTTATAAACCAAATGAAAATTAATAGATGACTGTGTATTATATATACGTCAAAGGCACAATTACTTAATGAATCAATTATGTTAATTAGAATAGTATTTTTTAAAGTGATTTTTGAGAATAATAATATTGAAAGGATAGAAATAAGTACAATAAAAGGCGATGTATAAGCAACAAGTATGTTGTAGATTGAAAAAGATTTTAAAAGAAGCCATGCAATTATTGAGATACTTATAGTAGCTATTACACATAACAAACACAGTGTTAAAATGGTGTAAGTAGGGAATTTTTGCTTACTACGTTTGATATAGGCACCGATGAGATAACAAACTATAAGCCAAGCTGTACTGTAACCACCATCTAATTTGAAAAAATCTGTTAATAAAAAAGTTGGCAAAATTGATGTGAAGATTAGTAATAAAATTAATAATAATTTAAATTGATAAGTGGCTAAGCTATCAATCAGTTTATTTATAAAGGGTATGAGCACAAACAATAATACATAACAAGTAATATACCAATATTTATTTGCTAGTGGAGGAACAAAAGATTTTATAATATCTACTATAGAGTTAAAGGTTTCACGTTTAAAAACTATAAAAAGTATAGTGATTATTGCGGAATAAAATAATACAGTAAAAATTAATTTAAGTATATTTTTATATTTAACGTTTGGTTTATCTACATATAAATATCCTGTCAGCATAGCAAAAGTGTTAACAGACGCAGCACAAAGTATGTGAAATATAGAAATAGGGAATTCATATAAAGACAATAAATTTTGTCTTGGAAAAGCACCGCCCGCATTTAAAACGTGCAGTCCCACTATGCCCAACATACTAATTATTTTTAGAATACTAAGTCCGTACAATTTATCGTCTTTCATAAACGCACCTCCTATAATATAATTATGAATTATATTATATCATAAAAGTGAAATTTTAACAAGATAATGAATCGAGAAAAAAATAAACTGATAAAACAGTTTTAAGCACATTACTTTTGTATCTAATGTTGACTCACTTGACTGGAAAGAAAATGCCACGCCCGACAGTATTTGTAAAAGGGTGACAAGTAAGGTTAAAAACGGATCAATAGTTTTGTTCCATAACGATGCCGACCATACGCCTGCGGCTCTGCCAAACATCCTCAAATGCCTTAAAGACGAGGGGTATGAGTTTGTGTTTATAAGCGACTTGATTTATAAAGAAAATTACGAAATAAATCACGATGGTACACAATGCAAAAGAACCGATGGTGAATAGCCATCGGTTCTTTTAGGTAATAACGTTTACATATTACGTTAAGGGTCTTGAATTGCACTTTTTTATCTTATGAAATTAATAAAATAATGACTTGAAAACGGAAGATAATTTCTGTATAATTAAAAATATAAACAACATTTTAGAGGTGATGTATATGGCAAAGCGCATCGTGTTTTTTGGTGATTCTATTACTGATGCTTGCCGCAGAGAAGATGTTTTTTGCGGTATGGGTGCAGGTTACGCTACAATGGTTAACGGCGAATTAAGTAACGAATATCCTAACGAATTTGAATTTAGGAATATGGGTATCGGTGGTAATCGTATTGTTGATTTATATGCCCGTATTAAGAGTGATTTTTTGAATCTGAAGCCCGATTATGCAAGCATTTACTGTGGTGTTAACGATAGCTGGCACGAAATTTTGTATCAAAACGGTGTTAATACCCAAAAGTTTGAAATGGTTTATGGACTTATGCTTGACGAAATACTTGAAGTATTGCCAAATATTAAGCTTTTGCTAATTGCACCATTTGTTGTTGAGGGCAACGCTACATGCAACACAGAAGAAATGCCTGACCGCCTTAAGAAGTTTCAAATTGATGTAGCCGAAAAAGCGGAGGCGGTTAAACGAATTGGTAAAAAATACAATTTACCTGTTATTGAAATGCAGCCAATTATTGATGCCGCTTGTGAAAAGGCTAAACCGGATTATTGGACGACCGATGGTGTTCATCCAACACCTGCCGGTCATACACTTATTAAAAATGCGTGGATTAAAGAATTTAAAAAACTGATTTAAAATAAAACTATACAAGTTAGTTTAAGTTTTTGCGGAAATATCATTTTCTTTTTTAGAAAAATGAGGTATAATTTTTTTAGGTGATAAAATGTATAAATATGAAACGCATCTTCATACTTTTCCTGTTAGTGGTTGCGCAATCGCGACCGTAGAGGAAACCTTGAATTATTATAAAGAGTTGGAATATGATGGTATATTTATTACAAACCATTTTCCTGACGTAGATGATAGTGACCGAACCTATGAGCAAAAGATTGATTTTTATTTTTCTGATTATGAAAAAGCTTTAGAATTAAGTGAAACGGTTGGAATTAAGGTTTTTTGCGGAGTGGAAACCACTTACGGCGGTACCGATTTTTTGGTATATGGACTTGATAAAAAATGGTTTCTTGCTCATCCTGAAATTATGAATATGAAACAAAGCGATAAGCTTACACTTATGAGGGAAAGTGGTGCACTTATAATTCAGGCACATCCTTTCCGTGAAGCATGGTATATTGACCATGTTCGCCTTTTCCCAAAACACGTCCACGGTGTTGAAATAATGAACGCCAACAGACCTGATGAAGAAAATAATTTAGCTAAAATCTATTGTGAACATTACGGGCTTATTGAATTTGCAGGTTCAGACAATCATTCGGCCTCAAAACAAAAAAAGCTGTTTGGAGTATGCTTCGACGAACCTATTTGCAGCATAGAAGATTTTATAGAAAAAGCAAAAAACCGCAAAGCAGAAGTTTTTAAGCTTACAAACGAAGAATGATCTGTTTTACATACTGTACTACAGGATTTAAGTAGTCATTAGCAAGTTTTATGTAGTTATAATAAGTGACATTTGGTACCCACACCTCTTATCTGTTACGGTATAAGATAAAATAAAAGGAAGCGCGAATTTCGAATTTCGTGCTTCCTTTTTTACTGCCCTTTAAAGTACAACCCATGCGCTTTTGGTGGTTCACAATAAGCTTTGTAATTCGCTTATACTGTAAAGCTTGCCATCAAATCTATTATGAAGGTTTTTAAGTCTGCTTTGGTCGACGGCAAATATTTTGTTTTGGCTATAAAGAATTGCGATTTTTGTGGTTTTATTTACGTTTTGTGTGAAATATTTTTTTGCTTTTTTATAAAGCGGGTCGTGGATTTTAAAAATATCTGGGATTTGCACCGATTGAGAACAACAAAGCAAATCGCAAAGGATTTTTTCTCGCAATATTTCGCCATTACATTTTGTGCTAAAGAAATTATAAAGTTTCTCTGCATAGTCGCAAAGTTTCATTTTGCTGCCGTTTACATGGTTCCCAAAATCGTTAAAAAGGTCGAAAGGCGAGATACCGACTTCTTCTATTAGATATTCGAGTGTGAACAAGAATCTACCGCTATTATAAAGCCTATCGAGAGCATCCTCGCAGTTTTTAAGCATTCTGATTTCTTCGTTTGAAAGCCACGGGGTAGATGCGACTTCGTAAGGGGGCTCGGAACCGAATGTGCAGGGATATTTTTCGCTATTCTCACGCATTTCGGCGCCGTAAAGAAGCTTTAAAAAACCCATTTGAAGCATATGCGCTTTAATTGAATAGCCTATATTAAAGCTGTTTTTAAAGCTTTCAAGGTCTTCGCCCGTAAGACCTGCAATAAGGTCAATATGAATGTGCATATTATTAAAGCTTATAAGTTTTTTAATGTTTTCTATAAGCTTTTTTGTATTGGTTTTTCGATTAATTGTTTTTAAAACTTCTTCGTTAAAAGACTGCATCCCTATTTCAAGTTGTACAGCACCGTAGGGCATAGAAGCTAAAATTTCTAGTGTACTCTTTTTCAAAATATCGCCCGCTATTTCGAAGTGAAAGCATACATTTTCGGGGATATCTTTACCGTAATTTTCTTTTATAAACAGAAGAATTTCATTCGCTCTTTTTTCATTTGCATTAAACGTGCGGTCAACGAATTTTATCGTTTGTGTACCGCTTTTAGCAAGCTTTAAAATATCTTCTTTAACCCTTTCTGAATCGAAAAATCTAAGTGGAGAGCATCTGCCAGAAAGACAAAATGCACAACGGTAGGGACAACCACGGGCAGTTTCGATATAAGCAATTCTACCGTCAAGTTTTTCGAAAAATTCTTCGCTATAAGGGGATGGAGGAGTAGTGGAGTATTCCTTTTCCGGAATATTAAAAATTTGCCCATTTTGTCTATATGTAAGCCCTGCAACCGAAGATAATTCTCCTTCTAAATTATCAAGAAAATCGGGGAAAGTCCATTCCCCTTCACCTGAGAGAACAAAATCTATAAAGTTGTATTTTTTGAGAACATCCTGTGGTCTATATGCTACCTCCGGACCACCGAGTACAATTTTTGCATCGCAGTGTTTCTTTATATATTGAGCAGTTTCCAAGGTTTTTGTAATATTCCAAATATAGCAAGAAAATGCCACTACATCGGGATTTTTATTTATAATTTTTTGAGCGAAATATTGTGTATCACCATTAATTGTGCTCTCGATTACTGAAATATCATACATTTTTTTTGAAAACTCGCGAACACCCGCCAATAAGCACCAGGGGGATAGTGAAGCGTGCACAAATTTTGAATTAAGACAAGAAATGATAATTTTCATAAGTATAAGTCACCTTACTGCGCTAAGAATGCGCCGAAGACAAGCGGTGCTTCGGCTACCGATTTAAGTGTTACAATGTGCTTGCCGGCAGATAGCCCCGCCTTTAAGAAAAAGGCTTGCGTGTGGGGATAGCGTTGGAAACCAAGGCACGAATCGTTTATAGCAAACTCTTGCCATTCACCACTGTCAACTCTATATAGGATATTAACATCAGTTTTACTTTGCATTGCTACAAGCACACCTAAAACACCACCCTTAAATTCGGCAGTTATACTTTCATTTTGTCTTAAAACAATGCAGTTTTTAACTATTTCATAGTGGTAAATTTCATCAAGTAAGGTGCCGTGCAGCTGAAAGCACAAAGTCCTCTTTGCGATTTCCGTTTCGGTGGGAGCGGTTATATCGTCGGCACTTATTATGCGGGGGATATAAAGCTCTTTTGATAGGGGTGTTGGCGCCGATTTTGTGTGGTCGATTATACCGCGCTTGCAGTTTTTACTATCAAGGTGGGGAGTTAGAACCTTTTTAATTTCTTCTAAATATACCGCAAAACCTAGCGCGCTAGGGTGAAGGTCATCAGCGGTGTATTTAAGAGTGCCATTTTCGCACGATTCGGAGTGGGCGCTTTCGGAATCCGTGTCCTTTATATTTTGAAGCGCTATACCTACATCAATAAACGGAAGACCATAATAATCTGCAAGCTCCTTATGAGCAAGCTTTTTGGGGCAATTTTGCATTTCAAGAGTGTTTGTTGCAATAATTACAATGTCTGCAAAGGGGTTAAATTTGCGTGTGTTTATAATAAGCGATTCAAGCTCTGCCGTTAGAATCTCTACTGTATGCTCACCGTAAACCCAGTCGTTTGAAGTGAACTCTATAAACACCAAATTGGGCATATTGTGGCCGTTTTCGTTCATTAGTGTAGATTCAAGGCGATAAAGACCAAGTTGTGTATGTGTATCCGAAATGCCTGCGTTTACGGTTTCGATTACTGCATTTGGGAAAAGCCTCTTTATCCAGGCGGAAGTGCGGTTTACATATGAATCGGCAATAGAACCTTCTTTTTCGGGAACTATTTTGCCGTTTTCAATGATATATTTTGCCGAATCGCCACTTGTAATCGAACCACCAAAGTAGCCTATAGTAAGGCGATTTTCATATTTTAATAGGTTGTAAGAATTTTGTAGCGCTGATTTCATTTATATTCCGCCTTTCGTTCTTACATATTATAAACTATTTACAAAGCCTTTTCAATGCAAAAAAAGACGGCATAAGCCGTCTTTTTAAAAGTAACTTGCAAAGGAAAAAGCAAAACTAAATATTGCCGCATAAATAAGAATTATAAGTACAAAGCTGACTATAACACCAATAATAGCTCCCCATCCGGCACGCTTTGCTCTTATGGGGGTGGAACCCGTCCACACACCCCAAAGTATAAAGCCTATAAGCGGAAAGAAGAAGCCAAGCCACCACCAGCCAACGCTTTCGGAGTCTTGAGATGATGCGTTGTTAATTCCCTTTACAGAACGGCCACAGCCTAAGCATACATCAGCTTTATCATTAATCTCTTTACCACAGTAAGGACAAAACATAAATATTACCTCGCTTTAAAATAAAATTCCCGCCAAGGCAGGAATTTTACTGCTTTTTAATTTTAATTAAAATGCTTTATCGGGATTAACTTCATATTTATCCATAAGGATTTTAATGAAATCAATCAAAGCAAGGATTGCACCGATACCAAAGCAGAAAGAAAGAACAATTTTTACAATACCTTTCTTAGTTTCACCAAGCATAAAGTTATGGATACCGATGCCGCCTAAGAAGAAGCAAACAAGAGCTATAACCATTTTATCGTAGTTGCCGTAGCCTGCATTATTTTTGATAGCTACGCCGCAGTTAAGGCAAACAGCAGCATCAGGAGCAACCGCATTACCGCAGTTAGCGCAAAAAGCGTTGCCTGTGCCGGTTTTAACACCGCACTTTAAGCAGATAGCCTGATTATCATTCATTTGTTCTCCACAATTTTTACAAAACATTAAAAACGCCCCTTTTAAAAAATATGCATTCGATTGCAAAAAAATTATAACATAGATAAGGTTTTGCTGTCAACAAAAAATGATAGCTTTCGACTAATTTATATTATTTCTAACAACCAATTTATTAGAAAGCCCAGTGTTATAAATATTAAAATGCCGTAATCTAAAAATTTTTTATTAAAAACTTTACCGCTAAATAAAAAATACAAATATAATATGGGTAACGACCAAAACATAGGATGATAAGAAAAAGCGGCAGAAAAATCTAGCCTAATAACCGAAAATATTGCTCTTGACATACCGCATCCGGGGCATTTTACCCCTAAAAACTCCTTAAAAAAACAAGGTATACCGAAAAACCAAAATACTAATAAGATAGCAATATAAACGGCAGTAAGCAATAAACTGTTTTTTAATTCTTTTACTCTATCCATCATGCACCACCTTTTAGTTTGTATAATTATATTATCATATCATACTCATCTTTTCAACAAAAGCCTTGCTTAAATAATCACTTGTCAAAAAAAGTGCAATGTGATATAATCCTAGCAGATAGGAGGGAGAATATGGCAAAAAGAGAACTTAATGTCGAATTTATCCGTGTTTTTGCAATTTTTATGACGGTTATGATTCATGTTTCAAACTTCTATATAAACAATTTTTCAAAAATTTCAACTACATATTTTAACACAGCTGTGGTTTATAATTCACTTTCAAGAATTTGCGTTCCGCTATTTTTTATGGTAAGCGGTATATTTTTAATTAAGCAAGAGTTTAATTTTAAAAGCTATTATCAAAGAATTTTAAAATTTACGCTTATTTTGGTTGTTTGGAGCGTTATTTATTTTTTATTTAATAATGAATGGAAAATAAAGGGATTAAAGCAAGCAGTTGCAAACTCTTTTTTAAATGCTAACGAAACTTCGCGTCATCTATGGTTTATGTATGCCATAATAGGAATATATATTGCATTGCCTTTTATTCAGAATATGTGTAAAAATATGAATAGGCAATTAGAAAACTTATTTCTTGGTTTGTGGCTTGGATTCTCGGGGCTTGGGTCAATTTATGTTCCGCTAATCAGGATTATAACCAATACAAATGTTGATATTACTTATCCCATACCCATTATAAATGCCACCTATTATTTGGGCTATTTTATTGCGGGACATATTTTGTATGAGCGTTTTAAAGATGTTAGAGGTAATCTAAAGGAAAATTTATGGTGTATTGCCATCTTTTTAACTTCAAGTCTTGTGACAATAATGGCTACTTGCGTTTTGTCGGCTAAAATGAACGAAGCGTATACAGTGCTATTTTGGTATAAAAGCATTTTTATTGCGGCTTCGGCTTTTGCTGTTTTCATACTTGTTGTTATAAATAAGGATAAATTTAAAAGTGAAGCAATACTTACTTTTTCTAAACAATCCTTTGGAATTTATCTTATACATATGATATTTTTTAATCAGTTAACTTTAAATGTAAATATTATCCAATATAACCCGCTAATAACGGCGCCTTTGGTAACATTAGGGGTTTATGTAGTATCCTTTATTTCTTCGTATATATTATCAAAAATTCCTGTAGTAAAAAGGTTAGTAGGATAAAAAAAGACGGCGTAAGCCGTCTTTTTTCTCTTTAGTAATAGATTTTGTAAAGTTTACACTGCAGCTAAAATTTGCTTGGTAATTTCCTGCATACCTTTAATAGTGGGGTGAGATTCAACCTTGGTAATGTTTTTTAATACAATCGCCTTGATGCCAATATGCCCGCATGCTGATACGATGCCTTCTTTAATTTCGGTTTTAATATCATCGTTAATGGGGAAATAAATTTTAGCATTTGGCAAAGTTTCTTTTAGTAATTTTATAATGTAGCATATTGCAGGTAGTGCATAGTAAAGGTCCGATTCTTTAAAATCATCAAATTTAAGCTCGCCTAAAGGGGAGTTTGCGCCACTGTCATTACTTGCTCCAAAAAGGAATACAGTATTTATTTTGTTAGCTTCAAAAAAGCCGTTAGCTATTAGCTGTCTTAAACGGAATATAAACGAAGATGTTTTAGAACAATCGTAATTATCGTATCCTGTATAACAAATGGTGGAACCCGACCAACTGTTGTTTAAAATTAAATCGGAGTGGGTTTGGTTTATTAGTTGATGCCACCAGGTGTATTCTACTTTTCTAACATCGGTGTTTCGAGATGTGTTTTCGCTATAATATGTTTCATAGCCTTCGGGAATATAGCCTTCAAATGTGGAAAAGCTATCACCCAAAATTAAAATATTGCCTAAACTCATAAATAACACTCCTTAACTGAAATATATAATATCGATGATTTTATTATACTTAATAACTACAATGTTTGCAATAGCAAGTCAAAGAGAAAAAGCTCACTAATACAAGTGAAATAGGGCCGGTTCCATATAGGCTTGGATCGATAGCTTAATTTATATTTTAGTTTTGACTAGTATAAGCATTATTACCATTCTATTGGTGTAAGGCCGTTTCGGGTTAAAAGGTCGTTAGTTTTTGAAAAATGCTTGCACCCGAAAAAACCGCGACTTGCGGACAAGGGACTTGGGTGCACGCAAGACAATTTATAGTGTATAGGGTTGGTTATAATTTCTGCCTTTTTTTGTGCGTGGGCTCCCCAAAGTAAAAATACTACGGGGGTGTCTTTTTTGTTTAGTTCGCTTATTACTCTATCGGTAAAAATCTCCCAACCTTTACCTTTGTGGCTTGTAGGCTGTGATTCGCGAACGGTTAGAACATTGTTAAGCAGTAGTACACCCTGCTTTGCCCATTCGGTAAGCTCGCCGTGATAAGGTATAGGCTTGCCTATATCGGCTTGCAATTCTTTGAATATATTTTTAAGTGACGGCGGCGGTGTTATGCCTTTTAGTACTGAAAAGCAAAGCCCGTGGGCCTGTCCTTCACCATGGTAGGGGTCTTGACCTATAATTACAACTTTTGTATCTTTAAAGGATGTGTATTTTAAGGCGTTAAAGATGTTGTCCATTTTAGGATAAATTTTTTGTGAAGAGTATTCCGTTTTTAAAAATTCGCGCAAAGTTTGATAATAAGGCTTTTTCCATTCATCTGCTAAAATATTATCCCAATCGTTACCTATATGTACCATAGCAAAGCTCCTTTATGCTGTCTATTATAACTATAATATCATTTTCATAGGCACTTTTCAACAAAATTGTATATGCGTATTTGTAGCGTATAATCTGCTTGACAAAACAGCGTAAAAGCTATATAATATTATAGAAATATTGCACATTTGGAGGATTATTATGATTAGTGCAGGCGATTTTAGAAATGGCGTTACATTTGAAGAAGACGGAAACGTGCTTCAGGTTGTTGAATTCCAGCATGTAAAACCCGGTAAGGGCGCTGCTTTTGTAAGAACAAAAACCAAGAATGTTATTACAGGTGCAGTTATTGAAAAGAGCTACAACCCCACAGCAAAGTTCCCCACCGCTTTTGTTGAAAGAAAAGATATGGAATATTCTTACAACGATGGTGACCTTTATTATTTTATGGATCAAGAAACTTACGAACTTGAACCTATTAACAAGAGTGAGCTTGGCGATAACTTCAGGTTTGTAAAAGAAAATATGGTTTGCAAAATTTTATCTTACAAGGGTAAGGTTTTTGGCGTTGAACCCCCAACATTTGTTGAACTTACCATTACACAAACCGACCCCGGTTTTAAGGGTGATACAGCTACTAATGCTACAAAACCTGCTACTTTGGAAACCGGCGCAGAAATCCGTGTTCCGCTCTTTATAGATGAAGGCGAAATGGTAAGAATTGATACCCGTACCGGCGAATATATGGAACGTGTATAATTTTGGAGGAAAAGTTAATGGATATTTGTGAAAAGATTGCTTATATCAAAGGCTTGGCTGAAGGTTTAAATCTTGATGAAACAAAGCCAGAAGGCAAGGTTTTAGCTGCTATTATTGATTTACTCGGTGATATCACTGAAGAAATCTGCGATATCGAAGACGGTTGCGATGAACTTATGGAGCAAATCGATGCTGTTGATGAAGATTTAGCTGATCTTGAAAACTTCATTTATGAAGATGATGAAGATGATGATTGCGATTGTGACTGTGATGATTGTGATTGCGATTGTGATGACCAGCTTTATGAAATTGAGTGTCCTGCTTGCAACGATACGATTTATCTTGATGAGGAAATGCTCGAAGAAGAGGGTATGGTTTGCCCTAACTGCGGTACTGATCTTGAATTTGATTTTGAAGGCTGTGACTGTGGTTGCGGTTGTGACTGCGAAGAAACCGAAGAATAAGCTTTAAAATTTAGCACGGCCCAGCTTCTCAATGAGAGGTTGGGCAGTTTTATTAACGAACATGATTTTGCGATATGGGTGTATATCAATGAAAAGGAAATTTATTGTTATTGCTATAATGGCGATAGTGTTTTCACTAACCTGTTATTTAGGGCTTTCGGGCACAATAGCCGGCTTCGAAGCGTGGTTGCCTAAGGCTATAAACCCGAATGGTGAAATAGGCGAGTTTTTTTATGCGTTTACCGTACTCGGTGATACACTACTTGATGTTGTTATAATTTCGGCACTGGTTTTATTACCAATAACAAGCAAAAGGGTTGGTATTCCGGTGGCCTGTGTTGGTATAACCTCTGCGTTACTCAATAAGATTATAAAAATTCTTGTTGCACGCGAACGACCCGTTGAAAAACTGTTAGAGATTGGCAGCTTTAGCTTTCCAAGTGGGCATTCTATGAATAATATGGCAATTTATTTAATGTTGGCTTTTTGTATTATGCCTTACTGTCGCACTAAGCTTCAAAAGGTTGCAACCTTTGCGGTTTTAAGTGTTTTCCCAATTGTTATGGGAATTTCTCGTATATATTTTAATGTTCATTATTTTAGTGATGTTATTTGCGGTTGGGCGTTGGGTGTTATTATAGCGATAGTATTTAGTGAAATATTTAAAAAGGTAATTAAAAATGATTAAAGCAGAGTTAGAACTCGAATATACCGTTTGCCAAAGCGGAGAAAAAGTGCCTGTAATAGTTGTGGCGGCAGGATCTTCCCTTAGAATGAAAGGTGTTAATAAGCAGCTGGCGGAAATCGGTGGCATACCCGTTATTATAAGAACCCTTTTAGCTTTTGAACGCTCGGACTCTATTTCCAACATAATTTTGGTTGTTAAAACGGAAGATTTATTTAAAATACAATTTATTTGCGAAAAGTATGAGCTTTCAAAGCTTACCGATATTGTCTGTGGCGGCAACAGCCGTCAGGAATCGGTGTTAAAAGGGCTTGAAAGACTGCCTAAGGATGCCGAAAAGGTGCTTATTCACGATGGCGCAAGACCGCTTGTGAAAGACAGTATTATAAAATCAGTAATAAATGGGCTTTCAAGGTTTTCGGCTTGCGGATGTGCCGTAAAGGTTAAGGATACCATAAAAGAAATATGTCCTGATGGCTGTGTTTTAAAAACTGTTCCAAGGGAAAATTTGGTATCTATTCAAACTCCGCAAGGGGTAAAGGTTAAGGAATACCTTGAAGCAGTAAAGGATACCGATGTTTCACGCTTTACTGATGACCTTTCTATTATGGAAGCCAAGGGATATTCGGCAGGTATAGTAGAAGGTGACTATAAAAATATTAAAATTACCACAGTTGAAGATTTAATTTTGGCAGAAAGCTTTTTGGAGAATTATAATGATTAGAATAGGTCATGGATACGATGTTCACAAATTTGCAGAAAACAGAAAATGCATAATAGGCGGTGTAGAAATCCCTTACGACAAGGGACTACTTGGCCATTCTGATGCCGATGTGTTACTGCACGCTGTTTGTGATGCACTTTTGGGTGCGGCAGCACTAGGGGACATTGGTAAGCATTTCCCCGATAATGATAACGCTTTTTTGGGCATAGATAGCCGTTTACTGCTTAGAAAAACAGTAACGCTTTTGTGCGAAAAAGGTTTTAAAATCGGTAACATTGATGCTACTGTAATTGCTCAAAAGCCTAAAATGGCAAATTATATTGATGCTATGCGCCGAAATATTGCAGACGACTGTAATATTGATGTTTCATTAGTGAATGTAAAGGCCACTACCGAAGAAGGCCTTGGTTTTACGGGTGCATTGGAGGGTATTTCGGTACACGCAGTATGTATTATAGAATAAAAAATCCCTTTGTATAATAGAATATACAAAGGGGTTATTATATGTATATTACGCTTACTAAAAAAAGATTATTTTTAATTCTTTGCTCTATTGTTGTGGTGCTTTTGATAGTTACTCAGTTTTTATCTGTAAAAGCAGAGCGGATATTGCTTAATACCAATGCCGAGCGGGTAGCTTATATTAAAAGCTTGAATATTGATATTTTAAGTGATGAATATAAAATGAAAACCGTCACTATACCAAAGGAATTTAACAAGGTTTATGAAAACTACAATAAAATGCAGCTTTCTGCCGATTTTGATTTACGTGACTATAAGGGAAAAAAGGTAGAGGTTTACACCTACAACTCTGACGGAGAGAAGAATGTAAATTTAATGATTTATAAAGGAAGACTCATAGGTGGAGATGTTTCCGAAACAAGCCTAGGGGGAAGTATGAAAGCATTGGTGGTGGAAGAAAGTGGCAAAGGCAAGACTTGATAAAATTATTGCAAATCAGTTTAATGTTTCTCGTAAGGATGCCAGAATAGGCATAAAGCAGGGAAAGGCAACAGTAAACGGTATAACTGTAAGGGATTTTTCCTTGATTATAGATACTAGTGATAATGTCGCCTTCGGTGGACAAGCTATGGATTATAAAGAGTATATCTATATACTTATGAATAAGCCAAAAGGTGTACTTTCGGCATCTAACGATAAAAATAGAAAAACAGTTGTAGATTTAGTGCCGGAAGAATGGCGCCGAGCGGGGCTTTTTCCTGTGGGTAGACTTGATAAGGACACAACCGGACTTTTAATTATTACCGATGACGGTGACTTTGCTCACAAAGCAATAGCGCCTAATAAAAATGTTTACAAAACCTACGAAGTGACCTTAGACGGTGCAGTAACCGAAGCAATGGTAGAAGCTTTTGCGAATGGTGTTACTTTGGCTGATGGTACCTTGTGTAAAAAGGCAATATTGAAGCCTATCTCACAAACTTGCGCCGAGATTAAAATAAGCGAAGGGAAATACCACCAAATAAAGCGTATGTTCGGAACGGTGGGGCTTGGTGTAAACGAGCTTAAGAGAACTGCGCTCGGTGGGCTTAAACTACCACCCGAACTCGGCGAAGGCGAGTGCCGGTTGCTGAATGACAATGAAATTAAGCTCATTTTTACATCTTGTTGATAAAAAATGTCAAATTAGACAAATTGTGAACAGTAACATTGGCGGAAATTTGCATAGTATTTTTTTTTACAATTTGATATAATATCAGTGTTAGAAAATTATTTATTATGGGAGGCCCAAAATGGCAAGTCTATCACTACGTAATGTTTACAAAAGATATCCCGGCGGCGTAACAGCAGTTATTGACTTCAACCTTGAAATCAAAGATAAGGAATTTATCGTTTTTGTAGGTCCTTCAGGTTGTGGTAAGTCTACAACTCTTCGTATGGTTGCAGGTCTTGAAGAAATTTCTGAAGGTGAAATCTATATCGGCGACCGCCTTATCAACGATGTACCTCCTAAGGATCGCGACATCGCAATGGTTTCCCAGAACTATGCTCTTTATCCTCATATGTCTGTATTTGACAATATGGCTTTCGGTCTTAAGCTCCGCAAAACTCCAAAGGAAGAAATCCGTCGCCGTGTTGAAGAAGCAGCTCGTATCCTTGATATTGAACATCTTTTAGAGCGTAAGCCTAAGGCTTTGTCCGGTGGTCAGCGTCAACGTGTGGCTCTCGGTCGTGCTATCGTTCGTGAACCTAAGGTATTCTTACTTGACGAACCGCTTTCCAACTTGGACGCTAAGCTTCGTGCACAAATGCGTACCGAAATTTCTAAATTACATCAACGCTTAGGTACAACCTTTATTTACGTTACCCATGACCAGACGGAAGCTATGACAATGGCTTCTCGTATCGTTGTTATGAAGAGCGGTATTATCCAACAGGTTGATACTCCTCAAAATCTTTATTTATATCCTTGCAACCTCTTCGTTGCAGGCTTCATCGGTTCTCCTCAAATGAACTTTGTTGATTCTGTTATCGTTAAGGAAGGCGAAGACTTCTTTGTAGAATTCGGTTCTGAAGATACCAAAACCCGCGCAGGCGTTAAGTACAGAATTAAACTTCCGGCTGCTAAGAATAAGGATAACTGCCTTGAAGAATATGTTGGCAAGGAAGTTATTATGGGTATCCGTCCTGAAGATGTACACAACGAAGAAGATCTTCTTGCTGCATTCCCAGATGGTATTGTTGAAGCTAATGTTGAAGTTACCGAACTTATGGGTGCTGAAACTTATCTTTACATGAACTGCGAAGGTCACGCAATCAATGCTCGTGTTGCTCCTACCAACACTGCGCGTCCTGGTGACACAATTAAGATTGCTATTGAACCTGAAAAGATTCACATCTTCGACAAAGATACCGAAATGACAATCGTAAACTAATATTACACAATAATTTAGCCGAGTGCTTATTGCACTCGGCTATTTTTTTATTTAATAATATCGTTATACGTTTTATTAAAACATTCTTTCACAAACCAAACATCTCGCGCTAAAAAGGTTTTGTTGTTAAGATAGTTTAAAATACCGGCATCGGTTTTAAAGTTAAAGCTAAGCTTATAAGAATAAAGAGCCTGCTTATTAAAGCCCATTTTCTTATCATGCTTTAGTTTGCCGTATTTTCCATCACCCAAAAGCGGAAGACCTATTGAAGCTAGGTGGGCGCGTATTTGGTGGGTCCTACCTGTTAGTAGTTCAACCTCTAAAAGTGACAAATTATTTTTGCTTTCTAAAAGTGTGTACTTTGTTTTAATTGTTTTGTTTAAGTCGGTCTTTTTATTTGATAAATAAACCCTGTTCTTTTCTTCGTTCTTTTCTAAAAAGCCTTCTAATGTTGCACTTTTTTTATTTGGCACACCATGGACAACCGTAAGGTAATACTTGTCAATCTCGCGCGTTTTAATTTTATCGCATAAAATACGCAACGCTTCGGCATTTTTAGCGGCTATTACAATACCGCCTGTGTTACGGTCAATACGGTTTGCAAGCGCGGGGCGAAAACTGTTTTCATCCTGTGGGTCGTATTCACCTTTATCGTACAAATAATGCTGAATACGGGCTATAAGGGTATCGCCGTATTCATTTTTATCGGGGTGTACCAAAAGACCTTGCTTTTTATCGGCAAGTAGAATATTCTCGTCTTCATAAACAATGTCAAATTTTGTCGACGCCGATAAAAAATCATACTTAGGTGTTACGGGGGTGAAAAATTCATCGTTTATATAAGCCGACACCACATCGTTTTCGGCCAAGCGAGTGCTAATCTCAGCGCGCTTGCCGTTAACCTTTATGCGCTTAGTACGAATATATTTAAACATAAGCGATGAAGGAAGTGTGGGGCAGACCTTGGTTATAAATTTATCAAGTCTAAGGCTTGCATCGTTTTTTGTTATAGTAAATTCTTTCATAGTGGTTCCTTTTTAGTAATATATAATCATTATATTCTATATTGCATTAAAAATCAAGAAAACCGACTTGAAAATGTATCAAGTCGGTTTTCTTTAAGTAAATCTATGGATAGTAAGGAAAGGATTTAGTCGTGCTTTTGGTTGCAACAGCAGCAGGAAGAACAACCGCTTTTTTTAGAGCAGGCAGAGACAGAGGGACATCCGATGCATTTTTGACCACTCTTTTTAGCTTTTACAATATAACCTATAGCGGCGGCAACAATGATTAAAAGTACACTTATTATAGCATAGTTTTCCATAATTAAGCATTAACCTTTTGTTTTTGTTTTAGTGCATATTCTGCTTTAAGCTTTTTGTCGGAGCTAATGCAAAGGCAAACAAGAATTACTGCAAAAGCAATAACCGCAATACCGCCGCCTATAGCACCGCCAATGTGAAGCTTGGAAGCATCAACAATAAGGGTACCTATAGTATTTACAAGATATCCTACTGTAAAGCCAACACCAAGCTGAAAGCCTATAGCGCCCCAAAGCCATTTAGCGCTCTTCATTTCAGAGTTCATAGCGCCGATTGCTGCAAAGCAAGGGGGAGTGAAGAGATTAAACATAAGGTAAGCAAGTGCAGAGGCAGTGGTAAGACCCATAGCAGTAGCAACTTCATTAGCGCCGCCAACCAATGCTAACTCTTCGGTGTCAATAAAGTTTGTAATTGCAAAGCAAACAGCCAAAGTACCTACAACATTTTCTTTTGCAATAAAGCCTGTTATAGCGGCTGCTGCTAACTGCCAAGAAAGTACACCAACAACGGGGAATATAAGGTATGCAAACGGACCTGCGATTGAAGCAAGAATTGAGCTATCGGCAGTTGCTGCTGCTTTAAAGTGCCAGTCAAATGTTTGCATAATCTGAATTGCGGTATTACAAAGAAGAATAATTGTAGCCGCTTTTACTATGTAAGCCCAACCGCGCGAGCACATGGATTTAAATGCGCCCCAAAACGACGGGATTTTGTATTCGGGAAGTTCGATAATAAAGAAGGATTTTCTAATCTTATGTGCGGTGATTTTATTGATTAGTAATGCGCTAAGGAAGATAATCACAATGCCCGAAAGATACATTGTTGCACTTACCCAACCTGTATTATTAAAGAAAGCGCCTGCAAATAAAGCAATTACAGGAATTTTAGCGCCGCAGGGCATAAAGGGGGTAAGCATAGCAGTAGCGCGGCGTTCACGCTCGTTGCGGATTGTACGGCTTGCCATAACACCGGGGATAGCGCAGCCTATACCTATAACAAACGGAATAACTGATTTACCCGAAAGACCAACCTTTTTGAAAATAGGGTCAAGTACTACAGAAACACGGGACATATAACCGCAGTCTTCAAGTAATGCTATAAGGAAATACATTACCATAACAAGCGGTAAGAAGCCTACAACCGCACCAACACCGCCGATAACACCATCAACCAAGAGTGCATATAAAAGCGGATTTGCGTTTGTAAGAAGTCCACCAATATATCCTTGGAACATTTCAATAAGGGTTACAAGACCGGGGATAGTGGTTCCGTTAGAAAATTCATAGCCTTCGGCAATCCAAGTGCCAAGCCAGGTTTGTGAAATTTGGAAAACAAGGAACATTACAACGGCAAAAATCGGAATACCAAGCCATTTATTTGTAAGAATAGCGTCAATCTTATCACCAAAGTTTTTATCCTTTGTAAGCACCTTACGGGTTTCAACATCTGCTACAATTTTGTTTACAAAGCTAAAACGCTTTCTGTCTGCCCCTTCTACGGCTTTTTTATCAGTAAGGTCTATATCTTCTTGAACATAGGGAGCTTTTTGACCTTTGCCGGCAGTTTCAACAGCAGCTTTTATTACTGCACTTAGTCCTTCGGCTGAAGTGGATATGGTTTCTATAACAGGACAACCAAGCTTTTGGCTTAAAGCAGTAATATCAATTACAGTTTTCTTCTTTTTATTAATATCCGATTTATTTAGTGCTACCACGACAGGAATTTGCAATTCTAAAAGCTGGGTTGTGAAGAAAAGACTACGGCTTAAATTTGTGCCGTCCACAATGTTTACAATAACATCGGGATTTTCGTTTCTAACATAACTGCTTGTAATACTTTCTTCACTGGTGAAAGGTGACATTGAATAAGCGCCGGGAAGGTCTACTGCAATAAGCTCTTCACGGTGAGAAAAGATACTCTTTTTGATAGCGTGTTCCTTTTTGTCAACAGTAACACCCGCCCAGTTACCAACCTTTTCGTTGGAACCTGTAAGTGCATTATACATTGTAGTCTTACCACTGTTAGGGTTGCCTGCCAAAGCAATTCTCATGAAATTTATTCCTCCTAAATATTGCGCGCCAGTTCAGTTACCTAATGCTAACTGAAATATAAAAACTAGCGGCTGCTTCCAGCCGTGTGATTATTCAACAATAATAGCTTCCGCTAATTGGTTGTCAATATTATATCTACTATCCTTAATAGATACAACATAGCCTGTTTGCCTGCGAGATATTAAAGTGATAGGCTCGCCAGAATAGCAACCCAAAGAGAAGAGAAAGGAATCAAGCTCTTCATCATCGGTTTGAATACTTTTAATAATATATTCTTTGCCTTCTTCTGCTTTTGTTAAATCCATTGCCATCACCTTGAAGTTAATTGCGGTTAGTTTAGACTAACCGATGAACATAAAATAAATTAGCATATGCTAACTACTAAGATATGATATCACTTGAACCAAAATTTGTCAATACTTTTTTCGAAAAAACTATATAAATTTTCGCCAACTATCTAGCGGTTTTTTGTTAATAAATAAGCCCTTTTTCAAACAAAAGTGCTTGTATTTGCAAGGGGATAGGAGTATAATATATTATAGTTTTTTAAGAATCTCGGTGATATAAATGAATATTCTTTTAAGTTTATCAGTTGCGTTGTTTGCTGGGTTGATGTTATCACGTGTAGCAAAGCTTGTAAAGCTTCCTGCCGTTACCGCTTACTTGGTGGCGGGTATCCTGATAGGTCCGTATTGTTTGGGCACACTTGGAATAGAAGGCTTAGGCTTTGTTAGTATGGACAACATTAAAACCTACAGCCTGCTTTCAGAAACGGCGCTAGGGTTTATTGCTTTTTTAATTGGTAACGAGTTTCGCCTTTCGCAACTCAAAAAAACGGGTAAGCAAGCTACGGTAATTGGTATTGTACAGGCGGTGTTTACAACATTAGTTGTAGATGCGGTGCTTATAGGTCTCCACTTTATAATACCTGACAAGTTGCCCTTACCAAGCGCTATAATTTTGGGTGCTGTTGCATCAGCTACCGCACCGGCTGCAACCTTGATGGTAGTAAAGCAGTATAAGGCTAAAGGTCCTGTTACTGATATCTTGCTCCCGATAGTTGCACTTGATGATGCGGTAGGTCTTGTGTTATTTGCGGTATCGTTCGGTATTGCAAGAGCGCTTATGGCGGGTGAAATAAGCCTTATTTCAGTAATATTAGAACCCGTTTTAGAGGTTATTCTATCCTTGTTACTCGGCGCAGTTATGGGATTTACCTTCAACTATTTCGAAAGGTTTTTCCATTCACGTTCAAAACGTCTTTCAATGTCGGTTACATTTGTGTTTCTAACGGTAGCTCTTTCTATGTTAGAGTTTAAAATCGGTGGTGTGCACATTGCCTTTTCATCATTGCTTGTTTGTATGATGCTTGGCACAGTGTTCTGCAATATATGTGATTTCTCGGAAGAGCTTATGGACCGTATAGACCGTTGGACAACGCCATTATTCATACTCTTTTTTGTAATAAGCGGTAGCGAGCTTGAATTAGCGGTATTTAGTGATATTTTTATAGTTATAGTTGGTGCGGTTTACATAATTTTCCGTTGTATTGGTAAGTATTTCGGCGCACGGTTTAGCTCTAAGGCAGTAAATTGTGATGAAAATATTGTTAAATATTTAGGTATTACCCTTTTCCCGCAAGCAGGTGTTGCGCTTGGTATGGCTCTTAAGGCGGAAACTTTGGGCGATCAGGGTATAATAGTAGCAAATATTACGCTTTTCTCAGTATTGATATATGAGCTTGTAGGCCCATTCCTTACTAAGATTTCGCTTACTAAGGCGGGAGAAATTAAACCCGAAGGCAAAACAAGTGCCCGTAAAGCCACTGATTGGCAACATTAAAAATTGTAAAACTTAAGGCAAAAGTGCAAAAACACTTTTGCCTTTTTAGTTTGTAGTAGTAAGTAGATAAGAAAAAACCCGAAAGGATTAACCTTTCGGGTTTTATAGCATTATATTACTTTAAAGCTTTCAATTATTCGTTGATAGCAGTAACAACGCCTGAACCTACGGTTCTGCCGCCTTCACGGATAGCGAAACGTAAGCCTTCTTCAATAGCGATAGGAGTGATAAGTTCAACGTCCATATCTACGTTATCGCCAGGCATGCACATTTCAGTGCCAGCAGGAAGGGTGATAACACCGGTAACGTCGGTAGTTCTGAAATAGAACTGAGGACGATAGTTGTTCATGAAAGGAGTATGACGTCCGCCTTCATCCTTGCTAAGAACGTAAACTTGACCATGGAACTTGGTGTGAGGATTGATAGAACCGGGTTTGCAAAGAACTTGACCACGTTCGATTTCGTCACGGCCGATACCACGGAGAAGTGCACCTACGTTGTCACCAGCTTCACAGTATGTGAGGGTCTTACGGAACATTTCCATAGAAGTAACAACAGTCTTAGCGCGTTCTTCGGTAAGACCGATGATTTCAACTTCATCACCAGCGTTTAATTGACCACGTTCAACACGGCCGGTAACAACAGTACCACGACCAGAAATAGTCATAACGTCTTCGATAGGCATAAGGAAGGGAAGGTCAGCCTTACGATCAGGTGTAGGAATGTAGCTGTCAACAGCATCCATAAGTTCCTTAATAGGAGCATAGATAGGATCAGCAGGATCGGTAGAAGCGCTGTCGAGAGCCTTGAAAGCAGAACCCTTGATGATAGGAGTATCATCGCCAGGGAATTCATAGTTGTCAAGAGTTTCACGAATTTCCATTTCAACGAGTTCGAGAAGTTCTTCGTCGTCTACTAAGTCAGTTTTGTTCATGAATACTACGATGTAAGGAACGCCTACCTGACGAGCGAGGAGAAGGTGTTCTTTAGTTTGAGCCATAGGACCATCAGTAGAAGCGATTACGAGGATAGCGCCGTCCATCTGAGCAGCACCGGTAATCATGTTCTTAACATAGTCAGCGTGGCCAGGGCAGTCAACGTGAGCATAGTGACGAGCGTCAGTTTCATACTCAACGTGTGCGGTATTAATTGTGATACCACGTTCTCTTTCTTCAGGAGCCTTATCGATGTTTGAATAATCTTCAAAAGATGCTTGACCCTTAAGAGAAAGGTACTTTGTGATTGCTGCGGTTAATGTGGTTTTACCATGGTCAACGTGACCGATGGTACCAATGTTTACGTGTGGCTTATTTCTTTCAAATGCCTGTTTTGCCATTGTGAGTTTCCTCCTTAGAAGTTTTAAATTTTAATTTATAAATATAGTTTACCAAATAAATACTTAAATTTCAAGTACTAATTAGTCTTTCTTTGCTCTGGAAGAGATGATCTTCTCAGCAATGCTCTTCGGTACTTCTTTGTAACCGTCGGGTTCCATTACATACTGACCACGGCCCTGTGTTTTAGAGCGAAGGTCGGTAGCGTAACCGAACATATCACCAAGCGGTACACGAGAGTTAATTTGTTTAACACCTGCGCGGTCTTCAAAGCCTTGAATTTCACCACGGCGGGAGTTAAGGTCACCAATAACGTCGCCCATATATTCTTCAGGAACGATTACAGTAACCTTCATAATAGGTTCAAGCAATACGGGTTCAGCTTTACGGCAAGCTTCCTTGAATGCCATAGAGCCGGCAATCTTAAATGCCATTTCCGAAGAGTCAACTTCGTGGTATGAACCATCGTAAAGTGTAACCTTAACGTCAACTACAGGATAACCTGCGAGAACACCGGCTTGGAGTGAACCCTTAATACCGGTATCAACAGCGGGGATGTATTCCTTAGGAATGCTACCGCCGGTAACGGCATTAATAAATTCATAGCCTTTGCCTGTTTCGTTGGGTTCAAGCTTGATCTTAACGTGACCGTACTGACCTGAACCACCGGACTGACGCTTATATTTGGTTTCGTGATCAACGAATTTCTTGATGCTTTCTTTGTAAGCAACCTGAGGAGCGCCTACGTTAGCTTCAACCTTGAATTCACGGAGTAGACGGTCAACAATAATTTCAAGGTGTAATTCACCCATACCTGCGATAATTGTTTGACCGGTTTCTTCATCAGTGTAAGCCTTGAAGGTAGGATCTTCTTCAGCAAGCTTTGCAAGAGCAAGACCCATTTTTTCCTGACCAGCCTTGGTCTTAGGTTCAATAGCAACACGGATAACAGGTTCCGGGAAGTTCATAGATTCAAGGATAACGGGGTGTTTCTCATCACAGAGAGTATCACCGGTAGTGGTATTCTTAAGACCAACAGCAGCAGCGATATCACCAGCATAGCAGGTTTCGATATCTTCTCTGTGGTTGGCGTGCATTTGAAGAATACGACCCATACGTTCCTTATTTTGTTTTACAGAGTTGTATACACCACTACCTGCATCAACAGAGCCTGAATATACACGGAAGAAGCAGATTTTACCAACAAACGGGTCGGTAGCAATCTTAAATGCGAGAGCTGCGAAGGGTTCATCATCAGATGAATGTCTAACTTCGTCTTCTTCTGTATCAGGGTTAACGCCCTTGATAGCTTCAATATCAGTAGGAGCGGGCATAAAATCAACAACTGCGTCGAGTAAAGGCTGAACGCCCTTATTTCTGTAAGAAGTACCGCAGCAAATCGGAACCATTTCGTTAGCGATGGTAGCCTTACGGATAATTTTCTTCATCTGTTCAAGAGTAGGTTCTTCACCTTCGAAGTATTTTTCCATAAGCTCTTCATCTTGTTCAACGATGTTTTCAATAAGCTCTGTACGGTATTTTTCAGCTAATTCCTTCATATCTTCAGGGATTTCTTCTTCGCGAACATCTTTACCAAGGTCATCGTAATAAACGATAGCCTTCATGCTGAGAAGGTCGATAATTCCCTTAAATGTGTCTTCAGCACCGATAGGTAACTGAATCGGAACAGCGTTACAATTAAAGCGGTCCTTAATCATACTAAGAACACGATAGAAATCGGCACCCATGATGTCCATCTTATTAACGTAAATCATACGGGGTACACGATATTCATCAGCCTGACGCCATACGGTTTCAGACTGAGGTTCAACACCGCCCTTTGCGCATAATACGGTTACAGAACCGTCAAGTACGCGGAGTGAACGTTGTACTTCAACAGTAAAGTCAACGTGGCCGGGAGTGTCGATAATATTGATACGATGGTCTTTCCAAAAACAGGTGGTAGCAGCAGAGGTAATGGTAATACCACGCTCTTGCTCTTGTTCCATCCAGTCCATGGTTGCGCCGCCATCATGAGTTTCACCCATCTTGCGGTTGATACCGGTGTAGAAAAGGATACGCTCAGTGGTGGTGGTTTTGCCGGCGTCGATGTGAGCCATGATACCAATATTTCTTGTCATTTCAAGAGATACCTTTCTTGGCATATAAACCTCCATACCGCTTAAGCGGTTCGTAATAAAATCTTAGTTTTTAAACTACCATCTGTAGTGTGCAAACGCTCTGTTTGCTTCAGCCATCTTATGGGTATCTTCGCGCTTCTTAGCAGCACCGCCCATACCGTTAACAGCATCTAAAATTTCACCTGCAAGGCGTTCTTTCATTGTTCTTTCAGAACGGTTGCGGCTGTATGTTGTTAACCAACGAAGACCGAGAGTTTGCTTTCTTTCGGGACGAACTTCAAACGGAACCTGATAGGTTGCACCGCCCTTACGTACTGCCTTAACTTCTAATTGGGGCATTACGTTTTCCATTGCAGCGTCGAACACTTCAAGTGGGTCCTTCCCAGTTTTTTCGGTAATGATGTCGAACGCACCGTAAACAATCTTCTGAGCAACACCCTTCTTACCATCAAGCATAACGTTGTTGATAAGACGTGTAACTACTTTTGAATTGTAAAGTGGATCGGGTAATACATCACGTTTAGCAATAAAGCCTCTTCTTGGCACTTTGCTTCCCTCCTTCATAGTAATGATATCATAGGTACTCGAGTTGACTTCCCCGTGGCACCAAGCATAGGCTCCATACATTATATATAAGCCGCTGCTTGATTTTGCAGCAGAGATTAAGTCTACTAAATTATTTTGCACCTGCTTTTGGACGTTTTGCACCGTATTTTGAACGGCTTTGCATTCTGTTTGCAACACCCTGTGTATCAAGGCTTCCGCGTACGATATGGTAACGTACACCAGGTAAGTCCTTAACACGGCCGCCACGAATGAGAACAACGCTGTGTTCCTGTAGGTTGTGACCGATACCGGGGATGTAAGCCGAAACTTCAATACCGTTTGAAAGACGTACTCTGGCAATCTTACGAAGAGCAGAGTTAGGCTTTTTAGGGGTAGAAGTCTTAACAGCTGTGCACACGCCACGCTTTTGCGGTGAATCGTTATCGGTAAGCTGACGCTTCATAGAGTTGTAGCCCTTTAAAAGAGCAGGAGCTTTAGCTTTCTTTTCGATAGTTTCACGACCACTGCGAACCAATTGGTTAAAGGTAGGCACTACTGAATCTCTCCTTTCTTGAAAATTATGAAAATTACGCCAAAACATAATATCGCATAATATTTCACGCTAGAACATAATATCATAAAAAATCAACTATGTCAAACATTTTTTTGCACAATATTAAATTTTTTTAATTGACTTTATTATATATATGTTATAAAATGTAAAATGCGTAAGATAAAGATTGTATTTTAGGAGATTATGATGGCAGGTACAATTTCTAATTCAGTAATAAAGCGTTTACCACGCTATTATAGGTTTTTAGGCGAGCTTAGAAACGAAGGGCTTACTAAAATTTCTTCCCGCGAGTTATCACAGCGTATGGGACTCACCGCGAGTCAAATAAGGCAGGACCTTAACTGCTTTGGTGGGTTCGGCCAACAAGGCTATGGTTATAATATTGACATTTTAAGAGAAGAAATTGCATATATTTTAGGTTTAGACAAACCAAAGAGTATTATTCTTATAGGTACCGGTAATTTAGGCCGAGCAATTACAATGCATATGAACTTTGAATCTAAGGGTTTTCATCTGGCAGGGCTTTTTGATGAAAAGGAGTCGCTTGTAGGCAAAATTGTTAAAAATCAACCTATTAGAAATATAAATACATTAGATGAATTTTGCCGTGAAAATTTACCAAAGGCGGCAATACTTTGTATCCCTAAGGAAGCGGCGCAAAAAATCACCGACCAACTTATAAAATTAGGTGTAAAAAGCTTTTGGAACTTTAGCCACTACGATATTGCAGTAAATCACCCCGATGTTCGGGTTGAAAATGTTCACTTAGGTGACAGCTTAACAAGGCTTTCTTATAAAATGAATAATGAATAGAAAAAAGCGACCTTTGTGGCACCCTCCGTAAGGAAGGTGCCACAGTTATATTCGCGGGCGGCGAGTTATATTGCTTCGCAGTTATATTTGGGCTACGCCCAAGTTATATTCGCTTTGCGAGTTTTTGGCGCGACTATAATATCACTGAAACTGCAAGTTTCAATATCACTTTGCGTGATAACGCAAAATATCACTGTGAGACCTGTCTCACAATATCACTTCATATTCTTATTTTTGAGATAGGTTAGTTTGAAAAATATGTACTCCCGTTACGCACATTTGAAAGTGCGTAACCCACTATGACACTTTCAAATCGAAAGTGTCATTTTCATTTACACAGAAAAAGGGAGAACACTTCTTTACGAAGTGTCTCCCTTTTAGGTCGCTTTTTTCATGCCATTTCATTTTCGATAAAACGGACTACGGTAGTCCAGTAAAGCTGTGGATCACACGAAGAGCTTCCCGCGTGGCCTGCGCCTTCTATAACGAGTTTTTCCTTTTTGCAGCGGGCTGCATTATATAGTTCGTCAAGCATTTCGAATGGAACGAACGTGTCTTTACTGCCGTGTATAAATAGTGTAGGAATTTTAATTTTTGCGGCTTGATTTGTGCTATCAGCTTCGAGTAGATTTGCGCCGGATTTTGCGTAGGCTACTAATGATGCAATATCAAGCATGGGGAAAGCAGGTAAATTAAAAATAGATTTCATTTGCACAGAAAATTGCTTATAAACTGAAGAATATCCGCAGTCTTCAACGGCAACTACCACCTGCTTTGGTAAATCCTGTCCTGCGGTGTTAATTACGGTAGCACCGCCCATTGAAATGCCAAAAAGACCGATTTTAGCATTTTTATCAAGCTTTATAATTTCGTTTATCCACAAAAGGTTATCCTTGCGCTCGGGCCAACCCATACCTATATATCTGCCTTCGCTTAAGCCGTGCGCTCGGGCATCGGGTAAAAGCACGCTATAGCCCATATCGTAAAACTGCTCGGCATAAAAGGTCATATCCGAAGCGCAGCTTTTATAACCGTGGAAAACCATCATAAAATTGCCGTTATTGTATTCTTCGTTATTTTCTATAAGGTAGGCGTGTAATTTAAGCCCGTCGGCACTTTTTATGTATACGTCTTTTGCATGTTCATAAAACCACGAGCCTTCTTGCGGTTTGCCTGAAAGACCGCCCACATTAGACGGTATAAGCGAGTATTTTGAGTTTCTATCAAGCGCATAGGCGGCCAGAAAATTTGATGCAATTAAAACAATTGTAATAACTATTGCAAGAAATATACTAAGGGCAATTATTAAAGCTTTACGAAGTTTTCGACTTATTTTCATAATACCACCTATTTTTTCTTTTTATGAATATTACGGATTGTCTTTTTTGGTTTTTGGTAGGTGCTTTTTTGGTCGCGAGGGGGTGCTACAAGGCAGTTTTTACCTGTACCTATAAGGTCAAAGCGTTTTGCTTTTTTAAGCGCAGCAAGCACTATCTCGCGGTTTTCGGGTTTAAAGTACTGTAAAAGTGCTCTTTGCTCTGCCTTTTCTTTTGGTGTTTTTGGCACGTATACCTTTTCCATTGTGTTAGGGTCAAGACCTGTGTAGAACATACAGGTTGAAACAGTGCCTGGCGTGGGGTAGAAGTCTTGCACCTGCTCAGGATGAAGATTATTGCGCTTTAAAAATAGTGATAACTCAATAGCATCGTTAATGGTGCTGCCGGGGTGTGAAGACATTAAATAAGGTACTAGATACTGCTTTTTACCGCTTGATTTTGTAAGCTCGTAAAAGCGGTCTTTGAATTTATTATAAACTTCAATTTTTGGCTTGCCCATATATTTTAAAACATTGTTTGAGCAATGCTCAGGCGCAACTTTTAGTTGGCCGCTTATATGGTGGGTGACAAGCTCTTTGAAAAACTCTTCAGATTTATCTGCAACAAGATAGTCAAAACGAATACCCGAACGGATAAACACCTTTTTAACCTTTGGAAGCTGTCGCAGTTCTCGAAGAAGCTTTAAATAGTCGCTATGGTCAACTTCGACTGCAGGGCACATTGTGGGCGCCAAGCACTTTTTGTCGGCACAAAGTCCAAGTTTTTCCTGCTTTTTGCAGGATGGGAATCTAAAGTTTGCGGTAGGACCGCCTACATCGTGAATGTAACCCTTAAAATCGGGCATAGCGGTTATAGCTTTGGCTTCTTCAATTACCGACTCGTGAGAGCGGGCGGTAATTTGTCTGCCTTGGTGGTAGGCAAGGGAACAGAAGTTACAAGCGCCAAAGCACCCACGGTTATGAATAATAGAGAATTTAACTTCGGCAATACCCGGTATGCCACCCATACTTTCATAGGAAGGGTGATAGTTACGCATAAAGGGTAGAGAATAGGTTTTGTCCATTTCTTCTTCAGAAAGGGGTGGCATTGGCGGATTTTGAACCAAAATTTTATCGCCATGCTTTTGGATAACCGTTTTACCCCTTACGGCATCTGCTTCGGCGTGTTGTATTTTGCTAGCGATAGCATACTGCTTTTTTCCGTTTTCGCTATTCTCTTTTACCGCTTCAAAGGAAGGGCATTCCTGCGCCCCTGCGATATAGGTGTAATCACTGCTGTCTACACAGTAGCAAGTACCTAAAATATCTGTAAGCGCGGATATTTTTTCGCCACTGTTTAGTCGGTTTGCAATTTCTACAATATGCTTTTCCCCCATACCGTACATTAAAAGGTCGGCAGTGGAGTCTATAAGAATAGATTTGCGAACAGCGTCATCCCAATAATCGTAGTGGGCAAAACGGCGAAGCGAAGCTTCAACACCGCCTATTGCAATAGGTACATCGCCATAAATACGGCGCAAAGCCTTGCAGTAAACAATAGTTGCTCTATCGGGGCGTTTGCCTGATTTACCGCCGGGGGTGTAAGCGTCGTCACTTCTGCGCTTTTTGGCGGCAGTGTAGTGCGCTACCATAGAGTCAATATTACCGCCGTTTACTAAAAATGCAAGGCGGGGAAGACCGAAACGGGTATAGTCAGAATCACTTGTAGGTTGGGGTATAATGCAAACCTTGTAGCCGGCGTTTTCTAGTACGCGTGAAATTATTGCAGTACCAAAAGACGGGTGGTCGACATAAGCATCCCCCGTTACTATTATAAAATCAGGTTGTTGCCAACCTAAATTTTCCATTTCCTTTTTTGTTATAGGTAAAAACGGCATAATATCACCATTCAAAAAAATATATATTAAGTATATCATACATTTGTGAATTTAACAAGGAGTAGAAAAATGACATTTTTTGAGTGGTTTTACAAAGCGGTGATTATTGAAAGTATAACGCTTTTATTGATACTTTTAACTATACTTACATTAAAATATTTCTTTAAAAGCGAATTTAAAAAGGTGCAGGCTTTTAATACGAAATATATTTCGGTGGATACCGATATATCAGAGGTTTTAAATAATGAGGTTTAAGCTTTTCGGCACCGAGATTTACATCTCTTTTTTATTCGCATCAGTCATTACATTAATGCTTTTATTTGATAAAACGGGGCTTATATTACCGCTTTTGTTTGCGGTATTTATGCACGAAATAGGGCACCTTTTTATGATGTATATACGCTTAGCGACACCAAAAAGAATAAAGCTTATCCCCGCTTCGGTGCAAATTACAAAACCTTTTATAAGGGATTATAAAAACGATATTATAATCTCCCTTTCGGGACCTGTTGTTAATATATTACTGTTTGCAGTTTTTTATTTTAATTATAAATGTTATCTTAATACGACTACATTATATATAGCGCTTTTAAATCTTGTAATCGGGGTATTTAATTTGCTACCGATAAAAGGGCTTGACGGTGGTACAATTTTTTACTGTGTTTTATGTAAATATACTAATGTAAATAAAGCCGAGTTAATACTCGGTGCTATATCCTTTTTAGGAGGCTTGGCATTATTGTTATCGGCAGTGGTGCTTACTATACGAGGTAAAATTAACATCTCGTTTTATATTATGGGGATTTACTTGCTTGTTACAACAATAATAAAAAAATAAACCTTTCCAAAAAGAAAGGTTTATTTTTATTTATCCCAATAAATTTGGGCGCCTTTTTCAAAAATTTCAAAATCAGTTTTTAAGCTTTCAAGATCAGTAGCAGAGCTTTTATAGTAAAACTGGCCTTTTTTGGTTTGAAGACCTTGCAAGCATTTTTTCTTTGTGCGGTAGCTGTCTTTTATATAAAGCTTTGTGCCTTTGGTGTGGATTTCGGTATTGTGCTCAGGTTCCCAGCTCCAATTAATTATTTGTCTTGCAGGGCAATCGATAATATTATCAGTGAATTGAACATTTTTAACTGTCATAGGGGGATTTTTCGGGTGTGAACCCGTAACACCGCGAATGCAGCCTTCAATTCCGCGAATACCACCATCGTTTTTTCGAGTGCCCCAGCCCATACTTGTAAAACGCATAATGTTGTCTTTTATAGTAAAGTTTTCAAGCGGTGCGCCTTCTTTGCAAAAGAATTCGATATCAGCGTTATTATACTCGAATAAATTCCCTGAAAAGGATATATTCAAATATTCATTATGGTTATCACCCTGCCAGGTAAGCGCCGAGTCGTAGGTTTGGTAGAACCAGTTGTTTTCTACCTTAATATCAATGCCGCCGTTCCAAAATTCTACGGCGTTGCCGTAGCGAAGCTTATTGTTAGAGGTATACCTGCCACCCAAAAAGCCAAATTCGCAGTTGGTTATAGTAAAGCTTGAGGCACCAACGGCATGTATGCCGAACCCCGCTGAATATTTAATGCAAAGGTTGTCAATGGTTACCATTCGGTTGCCAACATCCGCCGAAATAATGTCTACACTGGGCATAATTTCTATATCGTAATAATTATCCTTTGGATTGCCTTTGTCACAATATAGATAGAATATCCCCGCTTTAGTGTCGTGTAGGTAGTCACCGTTGTTTTTAAGCTTTTTTATACTGCCTGTTTTTTTAACACCAATAATTTCGCTATGGTTTATAACAAGACCGCAAGCTTCATCGTAATTAAGTGGTATTTTCCATACATTTTTGTTTACGGCTTTCCATTTATCACTTTTAGCATAGTTTTCAAGTGAGCCGTATATTTTAGGCTTAGAGCCTTCACCATAAGAACCGTAGGTTACACCGCTAAGTGTATTTAAAGAGTGCCCAAAGCGGAAGGTGTCTCCGCATTTAAAAAGAACTGCATCGCCTTCTACAATGTAAAGTTCCATTAAACGAACCATAGTTTTAATGGGTGTTTCGGGGGTCAGACCATCGTTACGGTCGTCACCGCTTTGTGATATGTAATATTTGGTGCCTTTGATTTTGTAAAGTTCTTCGGTATTGGGGGTGTTTAGTATTTTGGCGCGCTTTTCATCTGCTTCATTTTCGCAGTAGCCTTCAACCAAAAAGCCACAATTTGCGCGCAGTTTTGCAACCAAAGCATTGGTAGAAGTATCTATATTTTGGGGTGTGGCTTCTGTTCTTATTGGGAGCTTTATCGAAGAAGAACACCCAATAAGCAGAAAGGACAAAAACAAACAAAGTATAGCTACCAAGGTGTTTCTTTTTATATTAAACACATCCTTAAAAAGTAAATTTAATAGTATTAATCTTCCCAATAAATTTTAGCGCCTTTTTCAAATCGGGGAAACATTTCTATAAGCTCTTGCTTATTTGTTGCCATTCTTTGGTCGTATTTTTCTACATCCCAATTATCTTGCAGACCTTGTAAGCACTGCTCTAAAGTGCGGTATTCCGATTTAATATAAAGCTTTGTGCCTGAAGCGTGAACACACTTTTTCTGTTCGGCGTTAATATTCCAGTTAATAGTCTGACGTGCAGGGCAGTCCATTTTATTATTCGTAAAATAAACGTCCTTAATGTCCATAGCATAGTTGACATTTGGCCTAACGGCTGCAGTAACTGCGCGAACACAGCCTTCAATACCGCGAATACCGCCGTCACAGGTTCTTGTGCCCCAGCCCATACTTGTAAAACGCATAATGTTGTTTTCTATACGGAAATTTATAAGAGGCGCACCATCGCGACCAAAAAATTCTATATCGGCATTATTATATTCGAAAAGGTTATCGTTAAAGAAAATATTTTTCCAAACGGTATCATCTTGGTCACCCTGCCAAGTAATAGCGGAGTCATAGGTCTGGTAAATCCAGTTGTTTTTAAGGGTCACGTTTTCAATAACTACACCGGGAAGTCCGCCCCAAAACTCAATAGCATTACCGTAACGCACACGAGTACCTGGTCGGCTTCCACCTTCCCAAAGACCGCCTATAAAACCAATTTCACAGTTGGTAATGGTAGTGCTTCCTTTGGTATCTGCGCAGTGAATAGCAAAAGACGCGGTGTATTTTAAACAAAGGTTATCTATTACAATATCTTTAGAGCCTCTTAGGAAGAATATTTTTTCAGTGGGCATAATTTCAATGTCCATATATACGTCCGACGGCTTACCTTCATCACAATAAAGATAGAAAACCTTGCTATCTAAATCGTGGTAGTAGTCGCCGTTTTCACACATGCCGTCAAGCTTTTTTTGCCACTTTTGAACACCTTGTATTTTACCATAGTCAATAGTGCAACCGCTTGCGTAATTATAATTGAAATCAATCTTCCAAATATTAGGTTTTACTTCTTCCCAAGTATCATTTTCGGCGTAGTTTTCGGGAGAACCGTAAATTTTAGGCTTCATACCAACACCGTAAGAGCCGTATTTAACGCCGTCAACCGTTTCTATTTGGCGCGCAAAACGGAAAGTATCACCGCGCTTAAATAGTACGGCATCGCCCTCTTTTAAAGGAAGCTTTTTAATAGCATCTAGTGATTTTATAGCGGTTTTTTGAGTTTTACCGTCGTTATTATCGTTGCCATTTGCCGAAATATAATATTTAGTGCCCTTTATCTCGTAAAGTTCTTCTGTGTTAGGTGCGTTTAAAATTTTCTTGCGAAGCTCATCGGCTTCTTTTTGCAAAAAACCTTTGTGTAAGCCTTTGTAGTTTGCACGAAGCTTTGCAACCTCTATTTCATTGGTTGATTCGATGTTAAAAGTTTTGAAATTTTCCATAAAATCACTGCCTTTAAGCTTTTTTTGTATTGTAGCATACCCCAAAATAAAAAGCAATAAAAACGCCCTATTTATTTACAAAAAATTGACACCATGAAAAATGCTTGTTATAATGTTTTTATGAAGATAGGAAATATTGAAATTAAAGGTTATGCTGCTTTGGCGCCTATGGCAGGAGTTGCCGATAGGGCCATGAGAGAAATATGTATAAAACACGGTGCAGGCTTTACTGTGGGCGAGCTTACAAGTTCTAAGGGTATCGCTTTAGGGGATAAAAAATCCTTTGAGCTTTTGAGCTGTAGCGATAAGGAAAAACCGTGTGCCAGTCAGCTTTTTGGCAGAGAGAGTGAAACCATGGCCATTGCTGCTAAAACCGCGGTAGAGTTTACACCCGATTTTATTGATATAAATATGGGGTGCCCTGCTCCAAAGGTTGCGGGTAATTTATGCGGTAGCGCGCTTATGAGGGACCCATTACTTGCCGAAAAAATAGTAAAAGCGGTGGTTGATGCGGTCCATTTACCTGTTACAGTTAAAATGCGTACAGGTTGGGACGAGGATAGCGTAAATGCGCCCGAGCTTGCAAAGCGCTGTGAAGCAGCAGGAGCGGCAATGATAACGGTGCACGGCAGAACGCGCAAGCAAATGTATTCGGGTGATGTTGATTACGCTACTATTCGCGAAGTGAAGAATGCCGTAAAAATACCGGTTGTGGGCAACGGTAATATTGTGGACGGACAGTCTGCTAAATATATGTATGAAGTGACAGGCTGCGACTATGTAATGGTAGGGCGCGCAGCACAGGGCAACCCGTTTATTTTTGAAGAAATAAACGCTTATATTAATAATAAGGTGTATACACCGCCTTCTTTGGAAGAAAAGTTTAATGTGTTGTTAGAACAAGTAAGCCTTATGGAAAAATATAAAAACGAGCGCGTGGCTATACTCGAATCCCGTAAGCATACCGCGTGGTATATGACAGGGCTTAAAGGGGCTGCAAGCATTAGGCGGATGTGCGGAGAAATCTCTTCAAAAGAAGATATAAAAAGAATTATTGAATTTGTGCTTGAACAAAATAAGTAGATATGGTAAAATCTTTAGGTTGAAAGGAATGATATTATGTCAGGACATAGTAAATGGAGTAATATTAAAAGAAAAAAGGAAAAGACCGATGCTGCCAAAGCAAAGGTTTTTACTAAAATAGGTAGAGAAATTGCCGTTGTGGTAAAGCAGGGCGGTGCTAATCCTAATGAAAACAGTAAGTTAAAGGATGTAATCGCTAAAGCAAAGGCGGCAAATGTGCCTAATGATAATATTGAAAGAATCATCAAAAAGGCTGCCGGCGAAGGTGACAACACAAGCTACGAAGAGCTTATATATGAAGGCTACGGTCCTTGCGGTGTGGCAGTTGTTGTAGAAACCCTTACCGATAACCGTAATCGTACTGCAGGGGAAATGCGCCACTATTTTGATAAGTTCGGCGGTAATTTGGGTCAGTCAGGCTCGGTTATGTTTATGTTCGACCGCAAGGGTATGATAGTTATCGAAGGCGAAGGCTTAAATGAAGACACCGTTATGGATGATGCTTTGGAAGCGGGAGCTGAGGATTTTGAATTTGACGGCGAAATTTTTGAAATTTCTACCCAACCTAACGATTTGGGCGCAGTTCGTGACGCTTTGGAAGAAAAGGGTTATAAATTCTTATCTGCTGAAGTGGCTTACGTACCCCAAACAATGTCTTCTATTGATGACCCTGATTTAGTTGTAAAAATGGAAAAGCTTATTGATATGCTTGAAGAAAATGATGATGTTCAGGCTGTATGGCACAACTGGGAAATGCCCGAAGAATAATTTTAAAGCCCCTGTTTCGACAGGGGCTTTTTCAAGCGCAAGGGCACTAAAACAATAGAGATTGTTTCAGAATAAAATCAGAAAAAATGGTTTCTTTGCAAAAGAAGCCGTTTTATTTTTTGCTGTGTTGTTAACACTTAATATGTTAAAAGAAGGCAATCTTAAAAAATTACAAAAAATTTTAAAAAAGTGCTTGACTATTGTATTTTTTTGGTATATAATACTAAATTACTAATGATAATGGTGTAATATGCGAAAATGTCGCTTTTTGGTTGTTTTAAGGCGATTTTAAAAGTAAGCAAAAACCCGTTATTTATGTCTCTCTTGCGGTAGTTTATACCGTAAAATTTACAGAGGAGTGATTGAATACCTATGGAATCAACTTCAATGGTAAAACCGGTGCAGTTGGGTAAAAATGTAAGAAAAACATTTTCAAAAATCAATGAAGTAATTGATATGCCCAATCTTATTGAAATCCAGAAGGATTCGTACAAATGGTTCGTAGAAGAAGGCTTAAAGGAAGTTTTCAGAGATATGGCGGCTATTACCGACTATAGCGGAAACTTGGAATTAAGCTTTGTTGACTACCGTTTTGACGAAAAACCGAAGTATGATGTTACCGAATGTAAGGCACGCGATGCTACTTATGCCGCTCCCTTGCGTGTAACTGCGCGCCTTGTAAACAATGAAACAGGCGAAATTAAGGAAAGCGAAGTTTCAATGGGTGATTTCCCGATTATGACCGAATCGGGCACATTCGTTATCAACGGTGCTGAGCGTGCTGTTGTATCCCAGTTGGTTCGTTCTCCCGGCGCTTACTATGCTGTAAAAATCGAAGAAAAAACAGGTAAAAAATTATTTTCCTCAACCATTATACCTAACCGCGGTGCTTGGCTTGAATACGAGACTAATGTAAACGATGTTCTTTATGTTCGTATTGATAAAAACCGCAAGCTTCCTATCACAACCTTTATTCGTTCTTTAGGCGTTGCTTCTAATGAACAGATTAGAGAGCTTTTTGGTGATGATGAGCGTTTGGCTGCAACCTTGGATGCAGACGATACAAAGTCAACTGAAGAAGCTTTGATTGAAGTTTATAAAAAGCTTCGTCCAAGTGAACCTGTAACCGTTGAGGGTGCTCAAACTTATATTGAGCAGTTATTCTTTGACCCCCACCGTTATGATATTTCACGCGTTGGCAGATATAAATATAATGAAAAGTTAAGCATTGGTAACCGTATTTTAAACGGTGTGCTTTCTCGCCCTGTAATAGACCCATTAACAGGTGAAATTTTGGCAGATGCCGAAACCACCGTTAATAAAGACCTTGCAACCCTTATTGAAACCAGGGGTGTAAATCAGGTTTATATTAATGTTATGGATAACGAGGGTAAGGTAAGCGAAGTTAAGGTGCTTTCAAACGGTATGGTAAATCTTAAAGATTTTACCAATTTCACCGATGAAGAATTAGCAGAGCTTGATCAGCTTGGCATTAACGAAAAGGTATCCTTTAATGTATTAAAGGGCCTGATTGAAGCTAACCCTGAAAAAGAAGACTTAAAGCAAGCTATCCTAGATTGCGCTGATGACCTTATTCCTAAGAGCATCTGCATTGATGATATTTTTGCATCAATTAGCTATTTCTTAGGTCTGCCCCATAATGTAGGCTCGGTTGACGATATTGACCACTTGGGTAACCGTCGTATCCGTTCTGTTGGTGAGCTTTTACAAAACCAATTCCGTATAGGTATTTCCCGTATGGAAAGAGTTGTTCGTGAAAAAATGACTCTCCAGTCACAGGATGCTGAAAATATTACTCCACAGTTCCTTATTAATATCCGTCCTGTAGTGGCTGCTATTAAAGAATTTTTCGGTTCTTCACCGTTATCACAGTTTATGGACCAAACAAACCCGCTTTCCGAGCTTACTCACAAGCGTCGTTTGTCGGCTTTAGGTCCCGGCGGTTTGTCAAGAGACCGTGCATCCTTCGAAGTGCGTGACGTTCACTACACCCACTATGGTCGTATGTGTCCTATCGAAACTCCTGAAGGTCCTAACATTGGTCTTATCTCTTACTTAGCTACCTTTGCTAAAATCAATAAGTATGGCTTTATTGAAACTCCTTTCCGTAAGGTTGAAAACGGCAAGGTTTCAGATGAAGTTGTATATATGACTGCTGACAAAGAAGATGAATTCGTTGTAGCACAGGCTAATGAGCCTTTGGATGAAAACGGCTACTTTGTTAATAAAAAGGTTAATGCCCGTTTCCGTGATGGCTTCCAGGAAGTAGAGGCTAGCCGTGCCGAATATATGGACGTTTCACCTAAGATGGTAGTTTCAGTTGCTACCGCTATGATTCCGTTCCTTGAAAACGATGATACTAACCGTGCGCTCATGGGCTCTAACATGCAGAAGCAGGCTGTTCCGCTTCTAAAGCCCGAAAATCCCTTTGTTGCAACCGGTATGGAATACAAGGCTGCTGTTGACTCGGGTGTTGTTGTACTTGCTAAGCGCGCCGGTGTTGTAACCTTTGTATCAGCAGATACAATTAAAATCCGCGCTAAAAACGGCGAAATTGATGAGTACGAGCTTATTAAGTTCTTACGTTCTAACCATGGTACTTGTATCAATCAAAAGCCTATTGTTGAAGTAGGTGAAGAGATTGTAGAAAAGCAGGTTATCGCTGATGGTCCTGCAACAAGTGGTGGTGAAATTTCGCTAGGTCGTAACGCTCTTATCGGCTTTATGACTTGGGAAGGCTACAACTATGAAGACGCTGTTTTAATTAACGAGCGCCTTGTTAGAGAAGATATTTACACTTCTATTCATATTGAAGAATATGAAATGGAATGCCGTGATACTAAGCTTGGACCAGAAGAAATTACCCGCGATATTCCTAACGTTGGTGACGACGCACTTAAGGACCTTGACGAGCGTGGTATTATCCGCATCGGTGCAGAGGTTACCGCAGGTGATATTCTCGTTGGTAAGGTTACACCTAAGGGCGAGACTGAGCTTACTGCTGAAGAAAGACTTTTACGTGCTATCTTTGGTGAAAAGGCTCGCGAAGTACGTGATACTTCCTTGCGTGTTCCGCACGGTGAATATGGTACAATCGTTGATGTTAAGGTATTTACAAGAGAAAACTCTTCAGAATTAAGCCCTGGCGTTAACGTTGTTGTACGTTGCTACATTGCACAAAAGCGTAAGATATCTATAGGTGATAAGATGGCAGGTCGCCACGGTAACAAGGGTGTTGTATCCCGCATTTTACCAAGTGAAGATATGCCATTCTTACCTGATGGTACTCCGCTTGATATAGTACTTAATCCTTTGGGCGTACCTTCACGTATGAACATCGGTCAGGTACTTGAAGTTCACTTAGGTTATGCAGCTAAGGCTCTTGGCTGGCATATCTGCACACCGGTATTCGACGGCGCACACGAAGAAGATATCCGCGAATGCTTTAAGTTGGCAGAAGTGAAAACTAAGGGTGACGATTACGAATATAAGAATAGTCCTGCTTTGGACTTCTCGCGCATTCCACTTACTGAGGATGCTAAAACTCAACTTTATGATGGACGTACAGGTGAACCGTTTGATAACCTTGTAACAGTAGGTTATATGTATTACCTCAAGCTCCACCACTTAGTAGATGATAAGATTCACGCTCGTTCTACCGGTCCTTACTCATTGGTTACTCAACAACCCTTGGGTGGTAAGGCTCAGTTCGGTGGTCAGCGTTTCGGTGAAATGGAAGTTTGGGCACTTGAAGCTTACGGTGCTGCTTACACCTTGCAAGAAATCTTGACCGTTAAGTCGGACGATGTTGTTGGCCGTGTTAAGACTTACGAGTCTATTGTTAAGGGTCAAAATATTCCGGCACCTGGTATTCCTGAATCGTTTAAGGTTCTTATTAAGGAATTACAGTCCTTAGGTCTTGATATTAAGGTACTCGATAAGTTTGAAGAAGAAATCGACTTAAAGCAGACCTTTGATGATGACGATTTAGTAATTGGCACACCTGCTTTGGCTGAATCAAGCGAATTTGAAGAAGAAACGGTTGTTGACGGTCTTGACGGTTATACCCTTCAGGATGAAAACGGTGACGCAATCGAAGAAGCACAGGACTCTAACGAGTTTGAAGACTGATATTAGGAGGGGCATATAATGGCAGATATTGAATTTGAATCCATAAAAATTGGGTTTGCATCTCCGGAACAGATTAGAAGCTGGTCTTACGGCGAAGTAACAAAGCCTGAAACCATTAACTACCGCACCTTAAAACCCGAACAAGGCGGTCTCTTCTGCGAACGCATTTTTGGACCTCAAAAGGACTGGGAATGCCACTGCGGTAAGTACAAGCGTATCCGCTATAAGGGTAAGGTTTGCGAACGCTGCGGAGTTGAAGTAACCCGTGCAAAAGTACGCCGTGAGCGTATGGGTACCATTGAGCTTGCAGCTCCTGTATCTCATATATGGTATTTCAAGACTATCCCTTCAAAAATGGGATTAGTTCTTGATATTACTCCTAAAGCACTTGAACAGGTACTTTATTTCTCACAATATATTGTTACCGACCCCGGTACTACACCGCTCGAAAAGAAGCAGCTTTTAAACGAAAAGCAGTATAACGATATGCGTGAAAAATACGAGGATGACTTCAAGGCAGGAATGGGCGCTGAAGCTATTAAAGAGCTTCTTAGCGAAATCGACCTAGAAAAAACCTGTAAAGAGCTTCGCGATGAGTTAGAGGACTGCGTTGGTCAAAAGCGTATTCGTATTTTAAAAAGACTTGAAGTTTTAGATGCATTCAGACAGTCGGGTAACCGTCCTGAATGGATGATTCTTGATGTAATTCCGGTAATTCCGCCCGATTTACGTCCTATGGTACAGCTTGATGGCGGTCGTTTCGCTACAAGTGACCTTAATGACCTTTACAGACGTGTTATTAACCGTAATAACCGCTTAAAGAGACTTTTAGAGCTCCACGCTCCTGACATTATCGTTCGTAATGAAAAGAGAATGCTTCAAGAAGCAGTTGACGCTCTTATTGATAACGGCAGACGCGGTAAGCCTGTTACAGGACCTAACAACCGTCCGCTTAAATCTCTTTCCGATATGCTTAAGGGTAAGCAGGGTCGTTTCCGTCAAAACTTACTTGGTAAGCGTGTTGACTACTCCGGTCGTTCAGTTATCGTAGTAGGTCCTGAGCTTAAAATGTATCAGTGCGGTCTTCCTAAGGAAATGGCACTTGAACTCTTTAAGCCATTTGTTATGAAGCGTCTTGTTGAAACCAAGATTGTTACTAACATTAAAACCGCTCGTAAAATGGTAGACCGTGCTTCTGCAGAAGTATGGGATGCATTAGAGCTTGTTATTAAAGAACATCCCGTTCTTTTGAACCGTGCTCCTACACTTCACCGTTTAGGTATTCAGGCATTTGAACCTGTACTTGTAGAAGGTAAGGCACTTAAGCTTCATCCGCTTGTATGTACTGCTTATAACGCTGACTTTGACGGTGACCAGATGGCTGTACACGTACCTCTTTCGGCAGAAGCTCAGGCAGAGGCTCGTTTCCTTATGCTTGCTGCTAATAACCTTCTTAAGCCTTCAGACGGTAAGCCTGTAACTGTTCCTACACAGGATATGGTTCTTGGTTCATACTATTTAACACTAGTTAAGGCTGATGAACCCGGCACCAATAAAGTATTCCGTGATAAGAACGAAGCTATTATGGCTTATAACGATGGAGTTATCGGTCTTCATGCACCTATCCGCGTTAGAATGACTAACGAAAACGGCGACCAAAAGCTTATTTGGTGTACTGTTGGTTTCATTATCTTCAATGAGGCTATTCCTCAGGATTTAGGTTTTATTGACAGAACCAACCCTGACAATGAGTTTGAACTTGAATGGTGCTTTAAACTTAAGGATCCTAACAAGAAATTTGTTGAAAATAATGACGATGTTATTCAAAATAAGGTTGGCAAGAAACAGTTAGGTAAGATTATCGATAAATGTATCGAAATCCACGGTACAAGCGAATCTGCTATTGTTCTTGATAACGTTAAGCAAACCGGCTTTAAGTACTCTACTAAGGGTGCTATCACAGTTGCGGTTGTTGACGCTGTAATTCCGCCTGCTAAGAAGGATATTTTGGCAGCCGCTGAAGAGCAGATTGATAAGGTGACCAAAAACTATCGTCGCGGTCTTATCAACGATGATGAAAGAAGTCGCCATATAATTGAAATTTGGAATAAGGCTACTGAAGATGTTGCTGATGCACTTAAGGGCAACCTTGATGAATTCAACCCAATCTATATGATGGCTGATTCTGGTGCCCGTGGTTCTATGAGCCAGATTCGTCAGCTTGCAGGTATGCGTGGTCTTATTGCCAATACCGCAGGTAAGGTTATCGAAGTTCCAATTCGTGCTAACTACCGTGAAGGTCTTAACGTATTAGAGTACTTTATCTCTTCACGTGGTGCGCGTAAAGGTCTTGCCGATACCGCGCTTCGTACTGCTGACTCGGGTTATCTTACCCGTCGTCTTGTTGACGTTGCACAAGATGTTATCGTTCGTGAAGATGATTGTGGCACTGAAGAAGGTCTCACAATTACTGATATTAAAGACGGTAATCACGTTCTCGAACCATTAGAAGAACGTCTAGAAGGTCGTTATTTAATGAATGACCTTGTTAATGAAGAAACAGGCGAGCTTATCTGGTCTAAGGATGATATGATTACTTCTGATGCAGCTAAGATGATTGTTGATGCAGGTGTTACATCTGTTACTATCCGTTCAGTGCTCACTTGCCATAGCCACCACGGCGTATGTAAAAAGTGCTACGGTAAAAACCTTGCAACCGCTAAGCCTGTTACTATTGGCGAAGCTGTTGGTATCGTTGCTGCTCAGTCTATCGGTGAACCCGGTACCCAGCTTACAATGCGTACCTTCCATACCGGTGGTATTGCTTCTACCGAAGATATTACACAGGGTCTTCCCCGTGTTGAACAACTTTTCGAAGCAAGACGTCCAAAGCGTTGCGGTCTTATTGCTAAGATTGACGGTCGTGTTCGCATAACCGAAGAGAAGAAGAGTAATGTTATCGTAATTACCAATCCTGAAACAATGGATGAAGAAAAGGTAACAATTCCTTACGGTATTCGCCAGCTCGTTAACGATGGTGACGAGGTTAAGGCAGGCGATTTGCTTATCCCGGGTGCTAAGTATCCACAGGATATCTTGGAAGCTCAGGGTCCGGAAGCAGTTCAGGATTATATCATCGCTGAAATTCAAAATGCTTACCGCACACAAGGTGTTGATATCAACGATAAGCACATTGAAGTTATTATCCGTCAAATGATGAGAAAGCTTAAAATTGTTGATGCTGGTTCTACTAGCCTTATTCAAAATGCAAGCTATGAATATAAGGAAATTGCCGATGCAAACGCTGAGATTGATGCTCGTATTGCAGCAGGTGAAGAAGGTCTTACAAAGGCTAGATACAAGGTAACACTTTTAGGTATTACCAAGGCTTCTCTTGCTACAGAATCCTTCTTGTCGGCTGCTTCATTCCAAGAAACAACCCGTGTTCTTACCGAAGCCGCTATTAAGGGTAAGGCTGATAAGCTATTCGGTCTTAAGGAAAATGTTATTATCGGTAAGCTTGTTCCTGCAGGTACAGGTATGCGTTCTAAGGAAATTCATCCCGCTCTTTTCGAAGAAGTGATTGAAATGCCCGATGAAATGACCGATGAACTTGTAGAAGAAGCTTTAGCAGCTGTAGAAGCAACTGAAGAATAATAAAATTAAACTCCCGCCTAGAGCGGGAGTTTTGTTATATTTTTGAAAATTATTTACAAAACAACTTTTGGTATGATATAATAAACTTATAAATATAATAGTAAGTGTGAAAGGATGATAGTATGAAAATTTGTATTTTTGGTGCTGCAAGTAATTTCATAAATCCTAAATATATAAAAGAAGTTGAAAAATTAGCTGAGTTTTTGGCAGAAAAAGGTCACGAGCTTGTTTTTGGCGCGGGCACAAATGGTCTTATGGGCGCGGCGGCGCGTGGTTTTAAGCGTATGGGCGGTAAGGTTTGCGGCGTTGTTCCACATTTTTTCAGAGAAGAATGTGTTGAAGTAATCTTTACTGAATGTGATGAAATAATATACACCGACACTATGGCACAGCGCAAGGCAAAAATGGAAGAATTGGCCGATGCGTTTATAATAGTTCCCGGTGGCATTGGTACATTTGAAGAATTTTACGAAGTTTTAACCTTAAAACAGCTGGGCCGCCATACTAAACCTATTGCGCTTTATGATATCGACGGCTATTACGACAAGCTTGAAGAATTTATGGAGTATTCTATGCAAGAAGGCTTTATAAATAAAGTTTGTAAAGAGATTTATGCTTGCGCTAGTACACCTGAAGAGGTAATACACTATATCGAAAACGATAAACCCATAAAGCGCAGTATAAGAGATTTAAAAAACGGATAAAATTAAGGCTTTGGATTTTCCAAAGCCTTTTAATATTTATATCACATCATAAACTTCTACAATACCGCTTTTATGATAAAGGGAGGGGGTTACTAATAATGAATAGCCTTGACCTGCTTCACAGCTCCACTCAACCGAGCGCCTTTGCGGTACTGCGCAGGCAGAAAGCAACATCATTATAGCACCACCGTGCATTATAACACCCGCGTGCTCAACGTCATTATTAAGCATATCAATAATAATTTCGTTAAGACCAACACAAAGTCTTTTTACAAATTCGGTGTTGTCTTCGCCACCCTTTGGTGCGGATAATTTACCCGCAGCCCAATCCTTAAAATCGGGATTAAATTCAAGCTCTTTGGCGGTTTTACCCTCAAATTCGCCAAAATCGTACTCTTTTAGATTGTCTACCAAAAACATTGGCACATCCGGGTATAGAACCGAGCCGGTTTGCTTAGCGCGAAGTAGTGGGCTTGAATAAAGTCTTGTAATTTCGGGATAATTTACATCATCCTTCATCATTCTAAGCTCGTTTAGACCTTCGGGGGAAAGCGGTAAATCGGTTTTTGAGCCGATGTATTGTCCTTTATAGTTGGCATCGGTAGCGCCGTGCCTTATTAAATGGATTTTAAGCGTTTTCATATTAGTTCTCCAATTATTGCATTAGAAATTAAAAATCCTTTGTTTGTTAGGTGAAATTTACCATTGGTTGTTTGGGCTAAGCCGTTTTTTATAAATAAATCGGCTTTTGTTTGGGGTAAGGCTGCATAATCTACCCCTTCTTTAAGCCGAAGCCCTAACATTAGTTTTTCTTCTTCGCTGCCACCGTCACCATCAGCGATAGGGGTAGTACCTTTTATATAAGCTTTTAAATCTCGTTCAAAATAAAAGCGTTTGCCATCTAAATATGAGTGCGCTGATGGGCCTAACCCTAAATATTCCTGGCAACGCCAGTATTTTAAATTGTGTTTGCCCATTTTGTCATCCCTTGAAAAATTAGATATTTCATAGTGCGAAAAACCGTTATTTTCAAGGTAATCACACATATATAAATATTGGTCACAAACGGCATCTTCGTCGGGCAAATTAAGGCTTTCGCGCTCTTTATAAAACAGCGTTTTAGGCTCGATTTTTAAAATATAAGCTGATATATGTTCGGGGTTCAAAGAAAGCAGAAAATCAAGGCTTTGCTTTAATGTATCGGTATTGGAATTTGTCAGCCCCAACATTAAATCAAGCGAAATATTATCAAAACCTAAGCTTCGTGCAAGCCTTACCGCGTTTTCGGTATCGCTTTTAGTGTGCGTTCTGCCAAGGGCAAAAAGTTCACTGTCTATTCCGCTTTGAGCCCCTATAGAAAGGCGGTTAACACCCGCTTGCTTTGCGCTTTTAAGCACATTTTCTATATCCTTTTGGGGATTTATTTCTAAGGTTATTTCAGCGTTTTCTAAAACATTGAAATTCTCGTTTATACATTCTAAAAGCGTGATTATTCTTTCGCCTAAAAGCGACGGTGTACCGCCGCCAAGGTAAATAGTATCAATGGGGCGGTTAATATAGCCACCCCATTGTTTAATATCTCTTTTTAGCGCCGCAACATAATTGTCCATTAAGCTTTCACTTTGAAAAGCCGAATAAAAGTCACAATAAGCGCATTTTTTTTGACAAAACGGTATATGAATGTAAAGACCGAGATTAGTCAATAATTTCACCAATGCAGTTGCCGCCAACCTTAGCAGCGTTTGCTTCGTCGGTATCGATATGCATAGCAAGGGCGTAAGAATCGCTTACACGAGCAACAACATCGCCGAAAATAAGACTTCTGCCGTCGGAATTGATTTTAACACTTACAATTTGCTTATCCTTAATACCAAATCTTTCGCCATCTGCTACTGTCATATGTATGTGACGCTTAGCGGCGATAACACCTTGCTCAAGTTCAACTTCGCCCTTAGGACCGATAAGCTTACACTTACCGCTATCTTTAACATCGCCTGATTCGCGAATGGGAGCCAACGCACCGATAGAGCGAGCATCAGTTAAAGAAATTTCAACCTGAGTTTCGGGACGTACAGGACCTAAAATAGATGCCTTGAGCTGACCCTTTTCGCCAACAATAGTAACCTTTTCTTCGCAAGCGAACTGACCGGGTTGTGATAAATCCTTTTTAGGTGTAAGAGTATAGCCTTCACCGAAAAGAATTTCTAAATCCTTTTGTGACACGTGTAGGTGACGTGCAGAAATTTCTACCATTACTTCTTTAGCCATTTTTAAAACTCCTCAAATAAAATAGTACAACTATATTCTACCATATTTTCGTCACTTTGCAAGAGTATTTTTAAACATTTTTGGATTGACTTTATACTCTCTATAATGTACAATATATTTAGTATTATAGAAGAGGTGTTTTGTGTGAAGCCTGTTTATAAAAGAGTTCTTTTGAAGCTAAGCGGTGAGGTTTTAGCAGGTCAAAAGGGTGTAGGTATCGATTTTGATAAGGTTTTAGAAGTTTGTGAGAGTGTAAAGCAATGTGTAGATATGGGTGTACAGGTTGCTATAGTTGTTGGTGGCGGTAACTTTTGGCGTGGCAGAAGCAGCGGCAAAATGGACCGTACCCGCGCAGACCATATGGGAATGCTCGCTACTTCCATAAATTCTTTGGCCTTGGCTGATGCGCTTGAACAGTTGGGTGTCACAGCCCGTGTTCAAACTGCTATAGAAATGCGCCAAATTGCTGAGCCTTATATAAGAAATAAGGCAGTGAGACATTTGGAAAAGGGAAGAGTAGTTGTATTCGGTTGCGGAACGGGTAATCCCTTCTTCTCTACCGATACTGCGGCAGCTTTACGTGCTGCTGAAATCGGCGCCGATGTTATTTTTAAGGCAACAAATGTTGATGGTGTTTACGATAGTGACCCCAAACAAAACCCCAATGCTAAAAAGTTTAATACTTTATCACACTTGGATGTTTTACAAAAGGGCTTGCATGTTATGGATAGTACAGCGGCTTCACTTTGTATGGATAACGGCATTGAAATTTTGGTATTTAATCTTGACAATCCACACAATATTGTTTCAGCTATGGTTGGCGAAACAATAGGAACAGTTGTAAAATAGGAGGCAATTATGAACGAATTATTAAAGCTTACAGAAGAAAAAATGACTAAAACTGTTGCAGTTTTGGATAGAGATTATAAATCTATCCGCGCAGGCAGAGCTAATGTTTCGGTTTTGGATAAAATTACAGTAGATTATTACGGTGCACCTACTCCCATTCAGCAAATGGCCGCAGTATCTGTACCTGAACCTCGTATTTTAATGATTCAGCCTTGGGATGCTTCAACACTTAAGGATATTGAAAAAGCAATCCTTGTTTCTGATATTGGCATTAACCCTCAAAATGATGGTAGAGTTATCCGCCTTTCTTTCCCGCCATTAACAGAAGAACGCCGTAAGGAAATTGTTAAGGATGTTAAGAAAACCGCAGAAGACAGCAAGGTTGCTATTCGCAACACAAGACGTGATGCATTAGAAAAGCTTAAGGCTTTGGAAAAATCAAACGCTATTACTGAAGACGACCAAGCTAACGGAGAGAAAAAAATTCAAAAGCTTACCGATAACTATTGTAAAGAAATTGACAACTTGTCGGCAATTAAAGAAAAAGAAATTTTAGAAATTTAAATTCTTGCGGTCCCACTTTTGTGAGACCGCTTTTATACTCAGGGTGATAATATGTTTTTTAAAAAGCATAATGTGGATATTCGCTTACCGCAGCATATTGCAATTATTATGGACGGTAACGGCAGATGGGCAAAAAAGCGTAAGTTGCCAAGAAGCGCAGGCCACGTAGCAGGCGCTAAAACCTTTAAAACTATAGCACGCTATTGCAATAAAATAGGTCTTAAGTATTTAACGGTTTATGCCTTTTCTACCGAAAATTGGAAAAGACCGCAAGAAGAAGTTTGCGGAATTATGAACCTGCTTCGTGATTATTTAAAGGATGCTGAAAACTTTAAGGATGAAAATATTCACGTTCGTTTTATAGGTAATATAGAACCGCTTGATGATGACATTAAAGCACTTATCCACAAAAATGAAGAATTAAGCAAAAATGCTACAGGTCTTAATCTTAATATTGCTATAAACTACGGCGGTAGGGATGAGATTACAAATGCAGTTAAAAGCATCGTTAAAAGCGGTATTAGTGAAGCGGATATTGATGAAAATGTGATTTCGCAAAACCTTTATACAAAGGATATGCCCGACCCTGATTTTATTATAAGACCAAGCGGTGAATACCGCCTTTCCAATTATCTTATTTGGCAGTCGGCCTATGCGGAATTTTGGTTTTCGGATGTTTTATGGCCCGATTTCACACCAAAGCATTTGGATAAGGCTATTGAAGAGTATAGCAGACGTAACCGTCGTTTCGGTGGCGTTTGAGTAAAATCGCCACCACACTGCTTTTGTTTGGGGTAGTGCCACTTGTATGGCACGCTGACTGCAAACAGCACGGTGACGATTTTCTTTCAAACTACAAAAGGAGTAAAAATTATGAAAACTCGTATAATTTCAGGCGTTGTAATGGCACTTATTGTAGCTGCCGTTTTGGTAGTAGGTTACTTGTGGGCACCTATTGTAATAACAATTGCAGTATCGCTTTTAGCGGCAGCTGCTGTTTATGAGCTTATCCACAATGCCGCAAGCATTAAAAAGCTTCCAATAGTTATAGGTGCTTGTGTTTATACGGCACTTACTGTCACTTTAGCTAGTGAAAACTTTATATTAGGCTTTCTTACTACAAGCATTTTGTATTTTATATATGCCGTAATTATGATTTTGCTATACCATAATGATTTAGACCTCGGTAAAATTGCTTTTGTGTATGCTTTGCCCGTGCCTTTTGCATTGGCATTTTGCTTCCTTTCTGTAATAATAAATCACAATGATGGAATATATTATTTATTACTGTTACTTAATTTTTCATCTATTTGTGATATGGGTGCATATTTTGTAGGGGTTACAATGGGCAAGCATAAATTATGCCCTGAAATTAGCCCTAAAAAAACGGTCGAAGGCGCTATTGGCGGTATAGTTTCAAGTATTGTATTTACTGTTATTATTTCTTTGTTGTTCGGCAAATTTAATATTGTTGTGCTTTTACTTACAATACCTTTCTGCATTTTGGGTATGATAGGCGACCTTTTTGCATCGGCTATAAAGCGCTCGGTTGGGCTTAAGGATTATAGCAATTTAATCCCGGGTCATGGTGGTATTATGGACCGACTTGATAGCATAATAATGATAGCACCATTTATGTTTCTTTGCATTTTGTGGGGTCTTTTAAAATGAAAAGTTTAGTAATTTTAGGCTCTACAGGTTCAATAGGTACACAAGCGCTCGAGGTTTGCCGCCGTGACGGATATAAGGTAAACGCCTTAGCCGCAGGCGGAAATATTGAGTTGCTTGAAAAACAGGCGCGAGAATTTGGTGTAAAAGCGGTTGCAGTTTTTAATGAAGATAAAGCAAACGAGCTTAAAATCAAATTAGCAGATACTAATATTAAGGTTTTAAGCGGTATAGGTGGTGTTTGCGAAGTTGCAAGTTATGATGCCGATATAGCGCTTAACGCTATAGTAGGTATTGCGGGATTACGCCCAACTTTATCTGCTATTGAGAGCGGTAAAGATATTGCGCTTGCCAATAAGGAAACCTTGGTAACAGGTGGCGATATTGTAAACGCTAAGGCACGCGAAAAAGGTGTTAAAATACTACCTGTTGATAGTGAACACTCGGCAATTTTCCAGTCGCTTCAAGGTTCACCCCAAAAAAGCGTTAGAAAAATTTTGCTCACCGCTTCTGGTGGTCCGTTTTTTGGAAAAACTCGCAAGGATTTAGAAAACGTTACGGTAAAAGAAGCGCTTAACCACCCAAATTGGTCGATGGGCGCAAAAATTACTATAGACTCTGCCACTTTAATGAACAAGGGTCTTGAAGTGATTGAAGCGGTGCATCTTTTCGGTCTTCCTGCCGATAAAATAGAAGTTTTGGTGCATAGACAAAGTATAGTACACTCGGGCGTGGAGTTTTCTGATGGTGCGGTTATTGCACAGTTAGGTACACCGGATATGCGATTGCCCATTCAGTACGCTTTAACCTATCCCGAAAGAAGCGAATACGCTTTCGAGCATTTGGATTTGTTTAATGTGGGCACGTTGACCTTTGAAAAACCCGATACCGATACTTTTAGATGCTTACCGCTTTGTGTGAAAGCAATAACCGATGGCGGACTTTTGCCAACAGTAGTAAACGGTGCTAACGAACAGGCAGTCGGACTATTTTTAGAAGGTAAAATAAAATTTTTACAAATCGCCGAGCTTGTGGAAAAAGCGCTCGTTTCGGCTAATAATAAGAAAGACTTCACTTTAGAAGATATACTAAATGCAGATAAGCAAGCAAGAGAATGTGTTTTGCAAAACATTTAATTACGAATTAAACTAGCTGGTGATTGATATTTTAAATTTATGGAATAATGTTTGGCCATACCTTGTGGCAATACTTTTATTTTTAATACTTATAATAATACACGAATTTGGTCATTTTATTGCCGCAAAGCTTTTAGGCGTTAGGGTGAACGAGTTTGCGGTAGGCTTTGGCCCAAAGCTTTTTTCGAAAAAATTTGGTGAAACCAATTATGCTTTCAATCTTATACCCTTAGGCGGTTACTGTGCTATGGAAGGGGAAGATGAAGGCAGCACGGATGAAAAGGCTTTTTGTAATAAAGCCGCTTGGCGTAGATTTTTAATCGTTGTAATGGGTGCCGTTTTTAATTTAATTTTAGGCTTTATAATAGTAATGCTAATTTTAGCGCCTACAAAAACCTTTACAACAACCACAATTGCCGAGTTTGTGCCAAATGCGGTAAGCCAGCAAAGTGGTTTACAGGTTAATGATAAAATTTTAAAGGTAGACGGCAGAACAATTTTTTCAACTTATGATTTAAGCTATGCTTTTACAAATGTTGATGATGGTAAAATTGATATTACTGTACTTCGTGACGGTAAAAAGCAGTTGCTAAAAGATGTAAAATTTGGTTCTGAAGAGTATGAAGGTGTAGACTTTTTGACGGTAGACTTTAAGGTTTACGGTGAAAAAAGAACCTTTGGCACTTTTTTGAAAAATTCCGTTAAAACCGCTGCTTCATATACGGTGGTTATATGGCGCAGTTTAGTAGATTTACTTAGCGGAAAATATGGGATAAGTCAGGTTTCAGGTCCTGTAGGTGTTACGGTGGTAATTGCAAATGCCGCCAAGCAAAGTCTGCAAAATCTACTGCCTTTAATGGCGTTTATAAGCATAAATTTAGGGCTATTCAACCTATTCCCAATACCTGCACTAGATGGCGGAAGACTTGTGTTCATACTTTACGAAATGATTTTCAGAAAAAGCGTACCTCAAAAGTATGAGTCCATTGTACACACAATAGGCTTTGTGGTGCTTATTGGCTTTATGATATTGATATTAGTTAAAGATGTTTTAGGTTTAATTTTTTAGGAGATAAAATGTACACTAATAAGGATACTGTAAAAGTAAAGGTCGGTAATATTTATATAGGCGGTGACGCTCCCGTAAGCGTTCAATCTATGCTTTGTGTTCCGGCTCACGATATAAAGGGTAATGTAGAACAGGCACTAAGGCTAGAAAAAGCCGGCTGCGATATTGTGCGCGTTACCGTTCCTGATAAGCAAGCGCTTGAAACCGTAAAGGCTTTAAAGGAAAACATTAAAATACCGCTTGTGGCTGATATTCATTTTGATTATCGTTTAGCGCTTGAAAGCGTGGCTATGGGCGTTGATAAGGTGCGCATAAACCCAGGCAATATTGGGGATGACAGTAAGGTTAAATTAGTGGCGGATGCTTGCAGAAACGCTAAAGTACCTATTAGAATAGGTGTTAATTCAGGCTCGCTCGAAAAGGAGATTTTGGCAAAATACGGCTCAGTTACTCCGGAAGCTATGGTTGAAAGCGGTCTTTACCATATATCCTTACTTGAGAAGTATGATTTCACTGATATTGTACTTTCTTTAAAATCATCAGATACCTTTAAAATGTACAAAGCTTACGAATTAGCAGCCCAAAAATGCCGTTATCCGTTGCATTTAGGTGTTACCGAAGCCGGCACCGAGAATATGGGCGTTATAAAGTCGGCTGCAGGTATTGGCGGTCTACTGCTTCGCGGAATAGGTAATACCATAAGAGTATCCTTAACCGATGACCCTGTAAAAGAAGTAGAAGCAGGTAGAAAGCTTTTAAATGCAATAGGTATTAGACAAGATGGTATAAAATTTGTTTCTTGCCCTACTTGTGGCAGAACTGAGATTGACTTAATCGGTATTGCTAAGCAAGCGGAAGAAAGACTAAAAAATGTAAATAAAAACATTACGGTAGCAATTATGGGCTGTGTTGTAAATGGCCCCGGAGAAGCCTCATCTGCGGATATTGGTATAGCCGGTGGAAAGGGCTGCGGAGTGCTGTTTAAAAAAGGCGAAATTATTTGCAAGCTTCAAGAAAACGAATTAGTAGATAGATTGGTTTATGAAATAGAAAAAATGTAACGGAGGAACAAAAATGGCCACCCCTCGATTTTTAGATGTGTTTTCACAAGTAGTGTCGGAAGATGCCCTAATGGATAATTTGCAGGATGCTGTTTTGAGCGAATGTAAATTAGATATTGATGAACGCACATTGGATATAAAAATTAAAAGCGATACTTACATAACACATGACAATCAAATAAATCTTAATGTAGCGCTTAAGAATGCGTTACAGCTTAATTCTTGTAATATAAAATTTGATTTCACAAGTTTTACTGCTATTGCTTGTCAGGATATTGCTAACGAGCTAAAGCTCAAAAATCCTGTGGTTAACGGGTATTTAAATGGCGCGGAGTATGAAATTCAGGATAACAAAGTATTTATAGATTTAAAGCACGGCGGGTACAATCAAATTTTACAAAGCAAATTTATAAATGATTTTATAATTGTTGTTAAAAATCGTTTTGGTGTAGAGTGTGATGTAGAATTTACAGGTCAGCTAGAAGATGTTGAAATGGAAATTCCGTTACCTGAACCGCCAAAAACGGAAGAACGCAAACCGCAAAAGAAACAAGAAAATAAGGGTATTACTTTCGAAAAGCGTACCGATAAACCACAAAACGGCATAGTTTATCTTGATAATCCCAAGCAGTTTTACGGAAGGCATACAAATTTTGAAAATGTAAGAACTATGATTTCGGTAACACCCGATGACAATGAAATTTGCTGTTGGGGTGAAGTGTTCCAAAAAGAGGTTCGCACCATAAACACCAAACGCGGTGAAAGCAATGTTGTAAGCTTTTCTTTTTCGGACTATACAAACTCTATAAACTGTTCAATGTTTATGGACCCTAAGCGTATGGGCGATATCGCCGAGCTTAAGGATGGCGCTTTCTTGCTTATAAGGGGCTTTTACGAGTTTGATAACTTTAAAAAAGATTTTATTTTAAAGCCCAACGCTATGGCAGTTTTACAAAGCTATAGCGAAACCGATGACTATGATGGCGAAAAGCGTATAGAACTGCATTGCCATACCAATATGTCCGAAAAGGATGCGGTATGCTCGGCAGAAAGCATTATTAACCAAGCGTATAAATGGGGACACAAGGCGGTCGCTATTACCGACCATGGTGTTGTACAAGCCTATCCTGCTGCTGCAGGAGCGGTTAAATCTATTCGTAAATCGGGTGGAGATTTTAAGGTAATATACGGTATGGAAGGCTATTTTGTAGATGATACCGGTATAGATGTTGCAACTCTTAATGCTAAGCAAATTAAGCGCTACCACCAAATTATTTTAGTTAAAGACCTTGTGGGTCTTAAAAATCTTTATAAATTGGTGTCTGACGCGCATATAAATAACTTTAAGGGCAGGCCTTTGACACTGAAAAGCAAGCTTAACGAATTGCGCGAAGGCCTTATAATAGGCTCAGCTTGTGAAGCGGGCGAATTGTTCCAAGCAATTTTAGAAAACAAGCCCGAAGAAGAGCTTTTAAAAATTGCCGATTATTATGATTATCTTGAAATTCAGCCTATCGGTAATAACTACTTTATGGTAAGAGAATCTACTTTGCCCGATAAAAAAGACAAAAAGGGTAATGTTATACCTAATAGATTCCGTAACATTACAAACGAAGAAATACTTAAAAACTTCAACCGCAAGATAGTAGAAATAGCCGATAAATTAGGTAAACCTGTAGTCGCTACGGGTGACGTTCACTTCCTTAAAAAGAGTGATGATATTATACGTAAAATTCTTATGGCAGGGCAAGGCTATGAAGCGGAAGATTTTGATTACCAAGCACCGCTTTATTTCAAGACCACCGAAGAAATGTTAGAAGATTTTTCATATTTCGGTGAGCGTGCAAAAGAATTTGTTATAGATAATCCGCAAAAAATTGCCGATATGGTGAGTGGGGATGTTATCCCTGTGCCCGATGGTAACTATCCGCCTGTTATTGAAGGCTCGGATGAGATGCTTCGTGATATTTGTTGGGATAATGCCCATAAAAAGTACGGCAAGGATGTTCCCGAAATTGTGGCAAAGCGCCTTGATAAAGAGCTTAATTCAATTATTAATAACGGCTTCTCGATAATGTATATTTCGGCGCAAAAGCTTGTGGCTTACAGCGAAGAAAACGGTTATCTTGTTGGCTCGCGTGGTTCGGTTGGCTCGTCCTTTGTTGCTACTATGGCAGGTATTTCCGAAGTTAACCCTTTGGCACCACACTACGTTTGCCCTAACTGTCAGTATAGTGAATTCTTTACTAAGGGTGAAGTTGGCTCGGGCTTTGATTTACCCGAGAAAAACTGCCCGCATTGTAATACTCCCTTAACTCGTGATGGGCACGATATCCCGTTTGAAACATTTTTGGGCTTTAAGGGTGACAAGGTACCTGATATCGACCTTAACTTCTCGGATGAATTCCAAACCGAAGTTCAAAAATACACTGAAACCCTTTTCGGTAGTGAAAACGTATTTAAAGCGGGTACAATTTCCACCGTTGCAGAAAAGACAGCGTTCGGCTTTGCAAAGGCTTATGCCGAGAAAAAGGGTATTACACTTAGTAATGCCGAACTTTCCCGTTTGGCATCGCTTGTGGAAAAGTCTGGTATAAAAACAACTACAGGTCAGCACCCTGCAGGTATGATTGTAGTGCCACGTTCTAACACTATTTACGATTTCTGTCCTATACAGCATCCTGCTAACAAGGCAGAATCAGGTGTAATAACTACCCATTTCGATTTCCATTCTATTCACGATACAATATTAAAGCTTGATGAACTTGGCCACGTTGTGCCTACTACCTATAAGTATCTTGAAGAGTATTCGGGTATACCTGTAAGTAAGGTTTCTATGAGTGATGAAAAGGTTTATAGCCTGTTTACTTCACCCGAAGCCTTAGGGGTTACCGCTGAAGAAATTTACTCTAAAACAGGCACATTCTGTATTCCTGAGTTCGGCACAAAGTTCGTACGTGATATGCTTGTGGACTGTAAACCTAAAAACTTTTCTGATTTACTGCAAATTTCAGGTCTGTCCCACGGTACTGACGTTTATCTTGGTAACGCTAAGGATTTAATTGATAACGGCACTTGTACCATTTCCGAAGTTATTGGTACGCGTGATAATATTATGGTGTACTTAATACATCAGGGTATGGATGAAGGCAGAGCTTTTAAGATTACCGAAACGGTACGTAAAGGCTTGGTTGCTAAGGGTAAAGTTTCTAAAGAAGAATGGGGACAAATGGAAGAAGATATGCGCAAAGTAGGTGTGCCTGAGTGGTATATCGGTAGCTGCTATAAGATTAAGTACATGTTCCCTAAGGCCCATGCGGCAGCATACGTTATAGGTGCTTTGCGTCTTGCGTGGTATAAGGTTTATAAACCGTTAGAATTTTACTGCGCTTATTTTACTGCGCGCCCCGAAGATGTTGATGTTCCTACCTTGATGGGAGGCATACCTGCAGTTAGACGTTATTTGGAAGAAATTAGAAATAAGGGTAGAGATGCCACTCAAAAAGAGATGGATGTTTACGAAAATATGCTTATTTTTAATGAACTTATGACAAGAGGAATTGAAATTTTGCCAATCGACCTCGAAAAATCTCACGCAATGAAGTATCTGCCTGAAGATGGTAAAATGCGACTTCCGTTTGGCGCACTTTCGGGTGTAGGCGAAAAGGCTGCCTATGCTATTTACGAAGCGGCGCAAAAGGGCGATTTCATTTCGAAAGAGGATTTCCAGTTGCAAGCAGGTGTTTCAAAAACAATTATTCAAAACCTTGCAGATTTAGGCGCACTCGATTCGCTTCCCGATACAAACCAAATATCTATGTTCTAAATTTCAGAAATAAAAAATCCCACCAAAAGAAATTTCTTTTGGTGGGATTTTTAATGCTTATAACTATTCACGCTTACATATTTTATTTAAGCACATATGTTATTTTAAAAAGGGGTAATGTATGCGGTGTAATAAGCTTCATACAAAAGGACTTTTATTTACGGTTCTCGAGTGGTATGTAGGTTTTGTGTGGTTCTACCGCCATATATGCAGGACGGATTATCTTTCCTGCATTAAGAATTTCTTCAATGCGGTGTGCCGACCATCCTGAAATACGCGCTATAGCGAAAATTGGGGTAAACAGTTCGCGCGGAAGACCCAGCATATCGTAAACAAAACCGCTATAAAAATCGACGTTAGCGCTAACGCCTTTATACATTTTGCGTTGTTTTGAAATCAGCTTAGGTGCAAGTTCTTCAACCTTTGAGTAAAGCGAAAATTCGTCTTTGAGTCCCTTTTCAGCTGAAAGTTTTTCAACATATCCTTTAAATATTTGCGCACGCGGATCTGATACAGAGTAAATTGCATGTCCAATACCATAAACAAGGCCGGTTTTGTCAAAGGCTTGCTTGTTAACAATTTTATCTATATAATTAGATATTTCTTCATCGTCTTTCCAATCTTTAACGTTTGCCTTTATATCTTCAAACATTGCAGAAACTTTAAGGTTGGCGCCGCCGTGCTTTGGTCCTTTTAAAGAGCCTAGAGCCGCTGCAATTGCTGAATATGTATCAGTACCTGAGGAGGATACAACATGTGTAGTAAAAGTGGAGTTATTACCGCCGCCATGCTCTGCGTGGAGTACTAGCGCCATATCTAAAACTTTAGCTTCAAGTTCGGTATAGTTTCCATCAATACGTAACAAATAAAGTATATTTTCCGCAGTTGATAAGTTACTCTTGGGTTCGTGAATGAAAAAGCTGTCGCTTTTCTTCCAGTGGTAGTTGTGTGCGTTATAGCTATAAACCGCTAAGGCGGGGAAACGCGCGATAAGCTGTAAACTTTGTTTAATAAGATTGGGGATGCTTGTGTCATCAGCTTTATGGTCATAAGAATAAAGTGTTAAAACACTGCGCGCTAAGGAATTCATCAAATCTGAAGAAGGGGCTTTCATTATGACGTCACGCACAAAATTATCAGGTAAGGTTCTCAACGCGCCTAAGTTATTTTTAAATTCTGTCAACTGCTCTGCGTTTGGCAAGGTTCCGAATAAAAGCAGATATGTAACTTCTTCAAACCCAAATCGGTTTTGGGAAGTGAAGCCGTCAACAATATTTTTTACGTTATAACCGCGGTAATATAATTCACCGGGGCAGAAAATTTCTTTACCATCTACCGTTTTTCTTGAAATAATATCCGAAATTTCGGTAAGACCTGTTAAAACACCGCGACCGTCTAAGTCACGAAGACCTCTAAATACTTTATGCTTCACATTAAGTTCGGGGTCAATTTTACAGTTTTCCAAACAAATAGAGGTGTATTTTTCAACTAGTGAATCAAGGTTTTTGTTTTCCATTTTTCATCTTCTCTCTGTAATTTTTACTAAAATATATAATTAATAATGCGGGAATAAAAATTTAAAGCTTTATGATGGCTTGTGTATATTCTCTAGAACAGTCTTTTGGGGTTTTGAATGATAAACTATAAAGGTCTGTGGCGCGGCATTCAGTTTCGAACATATATTTAGCGTTATCGCTTAAATTTTCAATTTCGCTAACCCTTAGAACAATAGGAATAAGGGATACTGTAGCGGCTTTTTTTAGTATGTTTTCACCGTCTGTATTAAACCCTAAAACCCTTACATAAGGCGGTGTTTTCAAAAATAGGCGGTTATCTATCTCCAAATAAGCCGAAAGCACAAGGCGGCGTATACGCGCAAGGGTATAACGCTTAACCTTTATATTAGCGTAAAGCTCAGCTAAGCTTTTTGCGGTTTTTATGGCAGAATATAGCTTGTTTTCTACACCTTCGCTTAAATCAGGAAGAGTTTTAAAAAAACTTTGAGGTTTAGCGCGAAGGGAAGATAAAATTGCGGTATTAAGCCTTTCAATATCTGAATAATCGCTGCTTTCATAAAGCGAAAAAGCTTCGTTTGGAATAAAGTTTTTACAGTCCTCCAATTTACCTTGCTTTATTTTTTTCCTTAAAGCAGAAGCGCTTGCAAATTCACCTGTTAAAATATCGCTATCGTGCATAGCGCCAAGCCTTTTTACAGTTTTAAAGCGCATATTAGAGTTTATGCTTTTGGCGGCGATTATATATTCTATCGCTAAATTATTATTGGCACCGTTTAAAATACCTTCCGGCGCACCGCAGGCTTCGGCGGCAAGCTGGCGCGCTTTGGCAAAGGTGATACCTTGTTGCAAATATTCGGGCAGTTTTTCCTGGAATTTTGAAGATTTCAAAATATCGGCAGTTTTTATAAGGCTGGCTATATCATCACATTCACTACCGAACATTAAAGTATCGCACCCAAGCGCCAAAAGTGCCGAAACGCCACCTAAGGCGAAGTTTTGCGAAGTGGACATAGAATAGCAAACGGGAAGCTCTACTACCAAATCTGCTCCACACATTAGTGCTGCTTTTGTGCGCAAGTGCTTGTCGTATATGGCGGTATCGCCACGTTGAACAAAGTTGCCGCTCACAGTACAAGCAACCTTACCGTATTTTTTAGCCTCGTTTATTAGGTGTTTATGACCTTTATGCAACGGATTAAACTCCGCAATTATGCCTATAATAGACAAATTATCACTTCTTTATAAAAAAACTTGAAAAAACTATTTTAATGTAGTATTATATTATCTGTATAATACCATATTTCAGTATTCAATTCAATGTTTTTTTGGAGGCAGAAAAAATGAAAATTTTCGTAGTAAATGCAGGCAGTTCATCTCTTAAGTATCAGCTTATTGATATGGAGAACGAAAGCGTATTGGCAAAAGGCTTGTGCGAGCGTATAGGTGTTTCGGGTAGTATTACCCACAAAACACCTGATGGTAGAGTATACTCAGCAGAAACCGCTATGCCTACCCATACTGAAGCTTTTGATGCAGTAGTTTACGCTCTTACAAAGTCGGAAGCTAAGGTTATTGATTCTTTTGATGAAGTTTCGGCTATTGGTCACCGTATAGTACAAGGTGGCGCTATATTCAAGGGTTCTTGTCTTATTACACCTAAGGCACTACAGGATATAGACGATTTAGGCGCATTAGCACCGCTTCACAACCCTGCACACGTACTAGCTATTAAGGCTTGTATACAGACCTTTGGCGAAAAAATTCCGCAGGTTGCAGTATTTGATACTTCTTTCCATCAAACTATGCCCGAGCATGTTTATATGTTTGCTTTACCGTATGAATATTATGAAAAGTACAGTGTTCGTAAGTACGGCGCACACGGCACAAGCCATGACTTCGTTTCTAACCGTTTGGCAGAGGTTGTTGGTAAAGACCGCAAGGATATGAAGATTATTACCTGTCACTTAGGTAACGGCTGCTCTATTACCGCAGTAAAGGATGGCAAGTGCTTTGATACTTCTATGGGCTTTACTCCTCTTGATGGTTTTATGATGGGTACCCGTACCGGTACTTTAGACCCCTCAGCTTTAACCTTTATTGCTGAAAAAGAAAATCTTACCCCTGCTGATATCAACCGCATTTGTAATAAGGAATCAGGCGTTTTAGGTGTTTCTGGCGTTTCTAACGATAACCGCGACGTTAAGGCTGAAGCTGCAAAGGGTAACCACAGAGCGCAGTTAGCAGTAGATATGCAACGTTACCAAATCTTAAAGTTTGTGGGTTCTTATATTGCTGCTATGAACGGTGTTGATGCTATCGCATTTACAGGTGGTATTGGTGAAAATGATGCTGATATCCGCGCATTCGTTTGCGAGAATTTAGGATATATGGGTGTTGAGCTTGATGCCGAGCAAAATAAGAAGAACGGTCAAGAAGTTAAGATTTCTACCGACAACAGCAAAGTTGATGTCTATATTATCCCCACTAATGAAGAGTTGGCTATTGCAAGAGATACTTTAAGAATTATTTCTGAATAATAGGTGATATGATGACACTTAATGAGATAAAAATCAATATTCAAAACGGCAAATATGATGATGAATTTTTAATGCTTTACGGTGAAACCCAAAAGGCAAAAAAGCGTTATAGTGATGCTTGTGATGAATTTTTACAACTTTATGGCGATAGTGATAATATTCGTATTTTCTCTGCCCCCGGTCGAACAGAAGTAGGCGGTAACCATACCGACCACCAGCACGGTAGTGTTGTTGCCGGCGGTGTTGATATGGACGTTATTGCCATTGTATCCGAGAATAATGACAATGTTATCCGTGTTAAGTCTAAGGGCTATGATATGGATGTTATAAATGTTGGGGAATTTAATAAGCTCGACAAAGAAATAGGTAGAGCAATTTCGCTTATTCGCGGTGTTTGTCATAAATTCACCGAATTTGGCTACTCAGTTAAGGGCTTTAACGCTTATACCACTTCTAATGTACTTAAAGGCTCGGGACTTTCTTCTTCGGCGGCTTTTGAAATCCTTTTAGGTAATATTATTAACGGTTTATTCGCTAATAAGGAACTCTCAGCAATAGAACTTGCGAAAATCGGCCAATTTGCAGAGAGAGAATATTTTGGTAAGCCTTGCGGTCTTCTTGACCAGATGGCTTCATCCTTAGGTGGCTTCACTTATGCCGATTTCAACAACCCATCTGAGCCAATTACTGAAACCATTAACCTTGATATAAGAGATTTTGGTTATACCCTTTGTGTTGTAGACACAGGCGGAAACCACGCTAATTTAACACAGGATTATGCCGATATTACTATCGAATGTAAGCAAATTAGCAACGCTTTAGGTGTAGAATTTTTGCGTGATGCGGATGTAGATAAGTTCTATAATTCTTTAGCAACTTTGCGTAAAGAATTTGGCGAGCGTGCTGTGCTTCGTGCGTTCCACTTCTTTAACGAGCAAGAGCGTGTTTTAAAACAACGCGATGCATTACTTGCAGGCGATTTTAAGGCATTCTTAAAGCTTGTTAATGAATCGGGTCAGTCATCCTTTGATTATCTCCAAAACCTTTATTCTGTTACCGCTGTTAAGGAGCAAGGCTTGTCACTTGCAATCGCCCTTACTAAGCAGTTCTTGGGTGCAGAGGGTGCTTGCCGTGTTCACGGTGGCGGTTTTGCAGGTACTATTCAGTGCTATATCCCAACCGAAAAGCTTGGCGAATACAAGCAGATGATAGAAGCCGTTTACGGCAAGGATAGCTGTAGCGTGCTTTCTATTCGTCCCGTTGGCGGATATGAAATTGCTTTATAAAGCTAATATCTAATATTAAAGGCTACCTCACTTTTGATGAGATAGCCTTTATTTTATTTGTCAAAGCGGTAACTTCTTGGGGTTTTGCCGTAGGTTTTATAAAAAAGCCTATGAAAATAGCTTATATTTTCGTAACCTATTTGAACTGCAATTTCATCAATGTTTATATGTGTGTTTTTTAAAAGATACGCTGCTTGCAACATTCGTTTATTGTGTAAAAGCTCGGTATAGGTTTTGCCTGTTCTTCGTTTAATTTCGCGCGAAAGCCAAGTAAAATCATAATGTAAAGCACTTGAAAGCTCAGACAAAGAGCCGTTTTTATAATGCTCTTCAATATAACTTAGCACCTGCATAACTAACTGCTCGTCAGGGTTTATGTAGGTTAGTTTATCTGTACAGTTCATAAGCTGTAAAATTAAAAGCCCCATTGTAGACTGATTTATGCTTCGCTTGTTTTGTACATTGTTAAGAAGTGTCCAAACAAGATTTTCTACAAGGTTTTGAACCGGTAAAACATCTGCTACCTTAAAATGTAGGTAAGGGGTTTTTGATTCGGGGTTCAAAATGCAGTCAAGCATAAATTTTTTTATGGGTGTTTCTTCACTTTCAAGCATTAAAAGTGTTTTAGCGAAAAATTCCGGTAAAATTATAAAATTTACGGCTATATCGTCAAGACTTGCGGGCATTATTTCTTGCCTTGCGTTTTGCGATAAAAACAGCAGTTCACCTTGGTTTAAGGTGATATGCTCACCGTTGATAATATGCTCGGTTTTACCGCTGCACATATATATTGCTTCTATATAATCATGTGTGTGCTCCGGAAAATGGACAAAACGGGTATGTGGGCGAATGGTTATAAGCTTGCCTTGGCTTAAAAGCTTTTCGGCGTTTATAATATTCTTTTCGCTTCGCATATAAAGGCTACGGTCTATTTTAGAGCCACTATTTAAAATTTCGTGTTCTTCAGCCGTGTTTTTTATAAGACTTTTTATAATTTCGTCTTTCACAAAATCATTCCTTTAACCGTTTAGTTCAATGGAAAATAAATCGTTAAAAAATATCGCCCATTTGATATTACTATAGGTTTGCAAAAAAATCAATATTATTAAAATAACTATTGGTATTAATTTTTTGCATATTAAATTAAAATATAAAAGTGAAATACGCAAATCGATCATTCAAAAGTGCGTTAAAATGGCGTTTGTGAGGATTTATTTTTCAAATATTAAAAAAATTTTAAAAAAGGGTAGAAAAAATAGTTAATATGTGATATAATATATTAACCAATTGGCAACCTTTTTAAATATGTTGTCTAAAATGCTGTTTTAGCCGGCATATATAATCGGTGTTGTTGAATGGAATTTCCCGCAAAAGCGGTTAAATATATTTTAGAAAGGAAAGAAAAATATGAAAATCACATTAAAATCTCTGTTCGCACTCGCTATGGTTATTTGTATGCTTTTTGCTGTAGCCGGTTGCGGCGACAAGGGTAAAGAAGTTTCTTCTGAACAAACTGTTTCTCAAGACTTCTTTGCTGATGCAGA
>JAZUPK010000033.1:0-29412 GCA_045605125.1 Acutalibacteraceae bacterium
GATGAACATTAACGTCAACCGTATCAAAAGGCACCTTTAAAAATAGAACGAACGCGGGAAATTTACCAACCATTGCGCTATTTTTATATGCTTGTTCAACCGCCGCAACGACTGTACCCGAACGTACAAGACGACCATTTAAAAATGTATACTGACTGCTTCGGGTTGATTTACAAGTAAACGGCTTGCAAATAAGACCGCTAACCGATATACCTAAATGATTACTTTCTATAACATCGATTAATGAATTTGAAAATTCTTTACCTAAAACACTGTAAACGGTATTTTTTAAATTTCCATCACCATTTGTAGAAAGCACTTGCTTTGAATCGCGAATAAATTTAAAAGAAATTTCAGGATGCGAAAGTGCAATGCGGTCTAAAACAGCGGCGCAAGCATTTCCCTCCGAAACATCCTTTTTTAAAAATTTCATTCGTGCAGGGGTGTTGTAAAATAAGTCTTTTATAATAATTGTAGTACCATCAGGACAACCTGCAGGCGAATTTTCGGTTTCGATACCGCCTTCAATTTTATAATAGGTGCCTGACAGTTCTTCTTCGGTTTTAGTGAGCATTTCCATTCTTGCAACAGATGAAACCGCGGCTAAAGCTTCACCACGGAAGCCTAAGGTAGAAATACTGTTAAGGTCATTACTATTAGCGATTTTGCTGGTTGCATGGCGCAAAAATGCCAACGGAACATCGCTTGATAAAATACCGCACCCGTTATCGGTTATACGCATATACGAAATACCGCCATTTCTAATTTCAACAGTAATTATAGTAGCGCCTGCATCAATAGAGTTTTCGACAAGCTCTTTAATAACAGAAGCGGGTCTTTCAACAACTTCACCTGCAGCAATAAGCTCACAAACATGTTTTTCCAGAAGATTGATTTTAGGCATTTTTACACCTCTTTTCTTAAATATCTTTTGCTCGGTTGCAAATATCGAAAAGTATTTGCATTGCTTCAATCGGCGTTAATGTATTAACATCAATTGCAGTTAGTTCTTTATATATATCTTGAGCATTTTGTGTTTCTAAAGATAATTGAATATCGGGATTTTCGACTGTTTTATAAGTAACTATTCCCTGTTCTTCGGTTTCTTTTAAAATTTCTTTAGCGCGTTCTATAACCGAGTTTGGTATACCGCTTAATTTTGCAACTTCTATACCGTAACTGCGGTCGGCACCGCCTTTTACAATACGGCGCAAGAAAGTAATATCATCACCGCGTTTTTTAACAGCAATATTATAATTTTTAACACCGCTTAATTGCTCTTCCATAGAAGTGAGCTCGTGGTAATGTGTTGCAAATAATACCTTTGCACCGAGAGTTTTTTTGTTCACTACATATTCAAGCACACTTTTTGCTATTGACATACCATCATAAGTTGAAGTGCCTCTGCCTATTTCATCCAAAATAAGAAGACTGTTCTTTGTGGCGTTTTTAAGGATAGACGCAACCTCGCTCATTTCAACCATAAACGTTGATTGACCCGATGCTAAATCATCCGAGGCACCAACACGGGTAAAAATTGCATCTACTATACCAATTTCGGCATACTCTGCAGGAACAAAACAACCAATTTGTGCGAGCAATGTAATTAACGCGGTTTGGCGCATATATGTAGACTTACCTGCCATATTAGGACCGGTAATAATAGCGCAACGGTTATCCTTAGTGTCTAAAAATGTATCGTTTGCAACAAACGGCATTTTTATAACCTGTTCAACTACAGGATGTCTACCTGATTTAATGTTTATGTTACCGCTATTATTTACAAGAGGTCTTGCATAATGATTTTCCGAAGATATAAAAGCAAAGGATGCCAAAACATCAAGCATTGCAATAGCTGCAGCAGTTTTCTGGAAACGCTTAACTTCGTTTGCAACAGTTTTGCGAATGTTATCAAATAGTTCGTACTCTATTTGAATAATTTTATCTTTAGCGGTAAGCACACGCTTTTCAATTTCTTTTAATTCTTCAGTAATAAATCTTTCGGCGTTAGTAAGTGTTTGTTTTCTGATATAGTCTTCAGGCACTTTATCAAGGAATGAGTTAGTAACTTCTATATAGTAACCAAAAACCTTATTATAACGAACGCGTAAATTTTTAATACCTGTGCGTTCTTTCTCTTTCGCTTCAATTTCGGCAAGTACCGAAGTGCCACCGTTCATATCGTGGCGAAGAGTATCAACCATCTCGTTATAGCCGTCCTTAATAATTCCGCCTTCGCGAAGGGTTAACGGTGAGTTCTCGTTAATAGCTGAATCAATAAGAGAATAAATATCTTCTAAAGTATCAATATCGTTATAAATATCATTTAAAAGCTTTGAGTTTGTACCTTTTAGTAATGCTTTAATATTCGGGAATTTTTTTGCTGTAAGTGAAAGATTAAGTAGGTCTTTTGCATTCGCGGTACCATATACTACTTTTGACATAATACGTTCAATATCACGTATACCAAAAAGACTTTCAATAACTTCACCGCGTAAAATCACATTTGATACAAGCTCGTCCACAGCGTTAAGACGGGAGTTAATTGTAGTAAGATTAAGCAAGGGCTGCAAAACCCAATTACGCATAAGGCGTTTGCCCATAGCGGTTTTGGTTTTATCAATAACCCATAAAAGCGAACCTTTTTTAGATTTTGTACGCAAGGTTTCGCATAATTCAAGGTTTCTAACAACCGTAACATCCATTCGCATATACTGACTATCAGTATAAACATTAACATTATTAACGGTAACATGACCATTAACGCCTGTTTCATAAAGATAGTCAAGTACTGCACCAAAAGCTGCAGATATCGGAGAGCCGGTTTCAAATCCTAACGCTTCGACACTTATAATATCAAAATGCCTTAATATTAGCGGCTCTTTAATGTTTTGTGAAAAAGCCTCGTTTTCGCGTTCAGTAATAACACCTGTAAAGTTCTGCTTTAAAAACTCATCAACAATAGGTGCTTTAACTAAAAAGTTCTTAGGAATAAGAATTTCTCGTGGAGAAAAACGCGAAAGCTCATCTATTATTTTATTTTGAAAATTATCTTTAGGAAGTGTTGTTGCGTGACATTCACCTGTTGAAGCATCACAAAAACAAAGTCCGGTATCTCCATCGCAAAAAGCAATGCTTGCAAGGTAGTTATTCTTACCTTCCTCGAGCATATTATCTTCTAAAACTGTACCAGGTGTGATTGTTCTTATAATCTCACGCTTAACAAGACCTTTTGCTTTAGAAGGGTCTTCTGTTTGCTCGCATATAGCAACCTTATAGCCTTTATCAATAAGTCGGGCAATATACGCTTCACAGCTATGAAACGGCACACCGCACATCGGTGCGCGTTCCTCTAAACCACATTCCTTACCTGTAAGCACAAGTTCTAATTCTTCAGATGCGGTTTTTGCATCTTCAAAGAACATTTCGTAAAAATCGCCCACACGGTAAAAAAGAATACTGTCCTGGTTCTCTGCCTTTATTTGGTTGTATTGCTTCATCATCGGGGATAATTCAGCCATTTAAACCAACACTCCTAAATTACTAAAAATTAAAATTAGTGACATCCGCCACAGGTAGAACAACTACCGGTGCAACCGCTATCAACAGTTAAGGTTTCAGGGTCTTCGCCATCGAGTGACTTTGAAAGTACAATATTTACTTCGTTCATCATCTGGTCAAGCATTGCTTTGGCGGTGTTGTATTCAACCATAACTTCACTTGCCATAATTTCGCCGTAAGACTTGCGCAGTTCATCGTTTAATACTTTAATCTTTTCTTCATCTTTATTTTCTTCGCTTGCAGCTTTTTCAAGCTCCATACGCTTGATGTTAAAGTTACCAATAGCAGCCTGTAAATCGGCATCGTTGTCGTTAGCAAGTCTTGCTTTTGCATAGCGAATAAAACGCTCATCTTGTTGAATTGCTTTTCCTAATTCTCTTGCCATTGAAATTACATCCATTTTAAATACCTCTTTTTAAATAATTTTTCCAATAAATCCGTTATTGTAGGATTCAATTTTAATATTAACAAATTGGCCTAGCATACTCGCATCGGCTTTAAATTCAACTACCGCTGTACCGTTTGTATGGCCACTCATATAACCTTCTTTTTCGGAAAGACTGTCACACAAAACGCGGTAAGTTTTGCCTAAAAATTTATTGATATTCTCCTCTGCCACTTTTTCTTGTGCTAAAAGTAATTCATTAAACCATTTTCCTTTTTCGGCACGCGAAATATTGTCAGGCATCTCAGCTGCAGGTGTACCCTTTCGCTTTGAATAAATAAAAGTAAAAAGTGAAGCAAACTTAACCTCTTTTACAAGACTTAATGTATCCTTAAAATCTTCATAGGTTTCTCCCGGAAAGCCTACAATAATATCACTTGTCAAATCAACATCAGGTATACGCTCTTTAGCGTTTTTAATTAGTTCCAAATACTTTTCTCTATCGTAATAGCGATTCATTAAAGCAAGAATTCTACTGCTACCCGATTGGAACGGCAAGTGCAAATGTCGTGATACCTTTTTACATTCTTTGATAGTATCTAAAAGCTCAATTGTACAGTCTTTAGGGTGGGATGTCATAAATCTTATAACAAACTCACCTTCAACATCGTTTAGCATTCTTAATAGCTTCGCGAAATTGATGCCGTGTGCTTCGCCCTTTCCGTAGGAATTAACGTTTTGTCCTAAAAGGGTAATATCTTTATAACCATCTTTTATCATTTGCTTAAATTCGCACAAGATTTTCTCCGGCTCGCGTGAACGTTCACGACCTCTGACATAAGGCACAATACAGTAGGTGCAAAAGTTATTGCAACCATACATTATCGGAAGCCATCCCTTAAACTTACCATCGCGCCTGGTGGGGATATCCTCAACAATTGTATTATCTTCCATACTAAGTTCAAAAACTCTTGCGCCACCCTTCAAACGCTTATAAATAAACTCTGGCAAGCGATGCTCAACATGGGTACCTAAAACGAAATCAACATAAGGATAACTTTTGCGGATTTTTTGTGCAATATGTTCTTGCTGTACCATGCAACCGCAAACTGCAACAATAGTGTTAGGGCGTTCTTTTTTTATTTTTTTAGTTGTACCGATATTTCCAAAAACTCTGTCTTCAGCGTGCTCACGAACAGCACAGGTATTGAAAATAATAAAATCGGCATTTTCGGTTTCATCAACAATTGTGTAACCCATTTCAGAAAGCATTCCCTTTAGTCGCTCGGAATCGCTTACATTTTGCTGACAACCAAAAGTTATTACACAAGCCTTTGGGCAATCGCCATAAATTGTTGTTGCCAATGTTAAAACACGCTTAGCATACCCTAGTTGCTCATCTAAAATACTGCTAGCATTTACGCTTAAATTCAAAACATAATCTCCCAATTTATATAATATAATATTATACTATAGAATATATTATAATGCAAGAAAAAGAAACAAAAAATCGCAGCAAATTTTTGCCTGCTGCGATTCTCAAAATTTTCTATTCCAATAACCTAATTCCAATGTTATTTTCGCGTCATAAAATTTAATAAAAAAGAACAGCGTCAACAAAAAACCCCGCATTTGCGGGGTTTTGAAAATTACATTTTAGCAAGATTTGCTTTAAGATTATTGAGTTGTTCTTCAAGCTCTTTAGGTAGCTTATCGCCAAACTTCTTGTAGTGTTCGGTAATTTCAGCTGCTTCTTGTTCCCATACAGCCTTATCAACAGTTAAAATATCCTTTAAGGTATTGATATCCATATCTAAATCAGTAAGGTCAATATCTTCAGGCATTGGAACATAACCAATAGCAGTTTCTCTAGCATCAGCCTTGCCTTCGCAACGGTCAATAATCCAGTTAAGCACACGCATATTGTCGCCGAAACCAGGCCAAATGAAGTTGCCTTCATCATCAGTACGGAACCAGTTAACATTAAAGATCTTAGGAGCTTTATCACCAAGCTTTTCGCCCATATTGAGCCAGTGCTTGAAGTATTCGCCCATATGATAACCGCAGAATGGTAACATAGCCATTGGGTCACGACGAACAACACCAACTGCGCCAGCAGCGGCAGCAGTAGTTTCAGAAGCCATTGCAGAACCTACGAATACACCGTTAACCCAATCTTTTGATTGATATACAAGCGGAGCGCACTTAGCACGTCTACCACCGAAGATAATAGCAGAAATCGGCACGCCTTCACCGCTATTAAATTCAGGAGAAATGCAAGGACAATTTTCAGCAGGAGCAGTAAATCTTGAGTTGGGATGAGCAGCACAAGTAGACTTGTCAGCCTTATCAAATTTTGCAGGATCCCATGGATTACCGCGCCAGTCAATAGCATTTTCAGGTAAGTTTTTGTTTAAGCCTTCCCACCAAACTGTGTTATCATCCATTACGTGAGCAACGTTGGTGAAAATTGTACCCTTCTTAGTGCTTTCAAGAGCATTAAAGTTAGATTTTTCGTTGGTTCCGGGTGCAACACCGAAGAAACCGTTTTCAGGGTTAATAGCATAAAGACGACCATCTTTACCTATCTTCATCCAAGAAATATCGTCACCTACAGTCCAAATCTTGTAACCCTTCTTGCGCAAATATTCAGGTGGAATAAGCATAGCAAGGTTTGTCTTACCACAAGCAGACGGGAATGCAGCAGCAACATACTTAACTTCGCCCTTAGGATTTTCGAGGCCCAAAATAAGCATATGCTCAGCCATCCAGCCTTCTTTCCACCCCTGATAAGAAGCGATACGAAGTGCAAAACATTTTTTACCTAACAAAACGTTTCCGCCATAGCCCGAGTTAACAGAAATAATAGTGTTATCTTGTGGGAAGTGGCAAATATATCTTTTTTCAGGGTCAACATCACAACGTGAGTGCAAACCGCGAACCCAGTCATTACTATCGCCTAAAACTTCTAAAACTTGCTTGTTTACGCGAGTCATAATAAGCATATTAAGAACAACATAAACAGAGTCGGTTACTTCGATACCGATTTTAGCAATCGGAGAACCTACAGGACCCATTGAATAAGGAATAACATACATTGTTCTACCCTTATAAGAGCCACGAGCAATATTATAAAGCTTTTCATACATTTCTTTAGGGTCACACCAGTTATTAGTGGGGCCTGCCTCTTCTTTTGTAGTAGTACAAATGAAGGTACGATCTTCTACACGAGCAACGTCGTTAGGATTTGTTCTGTGAAGATAGCAATCAGGTAACTTTTCTTGATTTAAAGCCTCAAGTTCGCCAAGCTCTACAGCGATTTTGCGAAGCTCTTCAGTTTGTTCTTCAGTGCCATCAATCCAAACAACCTTTTCAGGTTTTAGAAGTTCTTGCATTTCATCTAACCATTTTAATACGGTTTTGTTATTGGTCATTTTATATTCTCCTTTTAAAACGCATTTTTGCCTTTATATATTATATACTATATAATTATAAAATTCAATAGAATATTTTAAATTTATTTAATTTTATTAAAGTTATAGATATAGAAAAGCCCAAGTATCATTTGATACCTGGGTGAAATTTCTAATTAAGCGTTTACCTTATTAAAGCGAGTAACCAAAGCAGATTTCTTTCTAGCAGCATTATTCTTGTGGATAATGCCCTTAGTAGTAGCTTGGTCGATCTTCTTAACAGCTTCAGCAACAACTGCAGCCATATCGTCGCTCTTAGCTTCGATAGCAGCATCCGCCTTTTTAACAGCAGTTCTTAAAGCGGAACGGTAAGCTTTATTCTTCTCGTAATTAGCTTTGCTAACAAGTACTCTTTTCTTAGCAGATTTAATATTAGGCATCAAGACACCTCCTATCATTTTTCTCAATTGCAAATCATTATATCACATATTATTTTAAAATGCAATACTTTTTTACAAATTATTTTAAAAGAACTTTTTCTATCATTTTCTCTATTATCTCGGACATTTCAATATAAATCAAAACCAATGCCGCTTGTTTTACTCAACAGAATTATTAGCTCCGATAACTAAAGTGGTGGAATAAGTTCTACCGTTGCGATAAATTTCAACAGTAACTTTGTCGTTAGGTTTTGTGTCAGAAATAAATTCTTCAAATTTTGTGTAATCTTTAATAGCTTTTCCGTTAAAAGCAGTAATAATATCACCGCGGCGAATACCTGCATTATAAGCAGGGCTTCCTTCAAACACACTTAGTACTACTGCACCAGATGGATAACCATAGAATGAGAGCACGGAAGAAGTATATTTTTCGCTTATAGAAATACCAATATATGGTTCGGGTGAATTTTCGTTTTCTATAATTTTATCGCAAATTTCGACCATTGTATTTGAAGGAACTGCAAAACCCATACCTTCAAATTCTTCGGAGACAATTTTCGAAGAGTTAATACCCACAAGCTCGCCCTTAACGTTAACAAGCGCACCACCTGAATTACCGGGGTTAATTGCGGCATCAGTTTGGATAAGAGAAACTGAGGAATCGCTAGAAACCACACGGTTTAGACCACTTATAACACCATAGGTTACACTATCCATAAATTCAAGACCGCCAGGGTTACCTACAGTAATAACGTACTGACCAATCTTTAGCTTTGAAGAATCAGCAATTTCGATTGCGTTAAGATTTTTAGCATCAATTTTAATAACTGCTAGGTCGGTAGAAATATTATATCCTACAACAGTAGCAGTATATGCTTTAGTATCCAAATCACCCAAAAATACTTCTATTTTGCTTTGTGAGTTCTTTATGGCATCTGCAATTACATGGTAGTTAGTTACAATGTAACCTTCCTTACTGTAAACTACACCGCTGCCTTCCCCACTTGCTTCATTGTTGCCGAAAAAGCTTTGAACTGAAGTAGTAGTTCTAATACCAACAACACTAGGTGTCACTTTTTGAGCAACAGCTTCAACTACAGAAGTCGCTTGCTCATCAACATTTATGTTAATATTATTTTCTTGTATTGGCATTTGCGCGTTATTTTCATTATTGAAGACACCTTTTTGTGCTAAATAATAAAAACCGCCCAAAGCACCGCCGAAACCAATTATTGCGCTTAAAATACAGGTAAAAATAATCATTTTCACGCCGTATTTCTTCTTTTTCTTTTTAGGCTTTGGCTGGTAACTGTAAAAGCCATTTTGATAATTGTAATCGTTCATTAAAAATGCTCCTTAAAACTCAATTTACGAAATTAATTATATATTTATTTTATTTACAATTATGAACTAAAAAATGAATAAATCGTAAATTATTTAGAAAGGTGTATGAGTAAAACCGAAACATCCGCAGGACTAACACCCGAGATTCTGGAAGCCTGACCAATGTTCGCAGGTCTGATTTTGTTGAGTTTTTCTACAGCCTCTAAGCGAAGGCCATAAACCTCAGTATAGTTTATGTCTTCAGGGATTTGCTTATTTTCAAGGCGTAGCATTTCGTTTACTTGCGCTTTTTGGCGCGCAATATATCCCTCATACTTTATTTCGGTTTCTACCTTGCCAATAACATCCCTTGAAAGAGTAGGTCTTTCTACATCAAATTCAGCCAAAATATCATAGCTTATCTGAGGTCTTTTAATAAGGTCGGCAAGACTCACACCGGTAGTAATAGGTGCAGTGCCGAGTTCAGATAGTAAATCATTCAGTTTTTGATTAGGTCCCAAATAAGTTGTACAAAGGCGCTCAATTTCCTTTTCTTTTTGCTCTAAGCGGATAAGAAAATCGCTATAGGTTTCATTATCAATAAGTCCTAAATCGTGTCCAATAGGCATTAAACGCTCATCAGCGTTATCCTGACGAAGTACAAGGCGGTATTCACTACGCGAAGTCATCATTCTATACGGGTCGGAGCAACCCTTGGTTACTAAATCATCAATCAAAGTACCAATATAAGAAGATGCACGCGAGAGCACAAGCGGTTCTTTGCCTTGAATTGATAATGCAGCATTAACACCTGCTACAAATCCTTGTACAGCGGCTTCTTCATACCCTGAAGATCCGTTAAACTGACCCGCACCATAAAGCCCCTTATGCTCTTTCATTTCGAGTGTTGCTTTTAAGGCGGACGGGTCTATACAGTCGTATTCAATCGCATAAGCGTTACGAATTATCTTTAAATTTCTAAGGCATGGAATTGTTTTATAAAAAGCGATTTGTACCTCTTCGGGAAGCGAAGAAGACATACCTTGCAAATACATTTCTTCAGTATTTTCACCGCAAGGCTCGATAAAAAACTGATGGCGCTTTTTATCGGCGAAGCGTACAATTTTATCTTCAATACTGGGACAATATCGCGGACCTACACCCTCAATATCTCCCGAATAAAGCGGAGAACGGTTAATATTTTCTAAAATAACCTTTTTAGTGTCATCATTGGTATATCCAATATGGCAAACAACCTTATTTTTAAGGGGAGTTTTGGTAGAATAACTAAAGGGTATAATCTCGCTATCGCCTTCTTGAAGCTCAAGCTCAGAAAAGTCAATACTGTCGCGCAATACTCTTGCAGGAGTACCTGTTTTAAAACGGCGAAGCGGTATTGAAAGCTTTTTCAGTGATTCCGAAAGCTCTTTTGCGGGAAAACAACCATCAGGACCGCTTTCGTAGTTAACTTCGCCAACATAAATACGTCCACCCAAGAATGTACCTGTAGCGATTATAACCTTTTTGCAACTAAAAGTTGCACCAAGGTTAGAAACGCATATCCAACCGTCATTTGTTTTTTCGATTTCTACAATTTCGCATTGCTTTACGTCTAAGCCTTGTTGCTTTTCGACGGTGTGCTTCATATATTCGCTATATGCGCGGCGGTCAATTTGTGTACGCAAGGAATGTACAGCGGGGCCTTTTCCCAAGTTAAGCATACGACTTTGCAAGGTGTTAGCATCGGCCGCCTTACCCATTTCACCACCCAAAGCATCAAGCTCGCGCACAAGGTGACCTTTAGCGGTTCCGCCAACTGAAGGGTTACAAGGCATATTGCCAATCCAGTCAACCGTTATTGAAAACATAATGGTGCTGCAGCCAAGTCTAGCACTTGCGAGCGCAGCTTCAATTCCTGCATGTCCGCCGCCTATAACCGCAACCTCATAAGCGCCGGCATCATATCGTTTAATACTCAAAAAATATCACTCTATTTTCCTAAGATTTTTTGTTGTCTAATATCGTCACCTAAAAATTTATTAGCATTATAGTTACCAATAAGTCTTGAAGTGATTCTAGGTGAATAAAGCTCTTCAATCTCCTTTAAAGTAAGGTTTGTATTAATAATTGTAGGCTTTTTAGACAATATACGTGTATTGATAAGGTTATATAAAACCGATTTTGTAAATGTTGTCACTAATTCAGTACCTAAGTCATCAATAACAAGTAAATCACAGTTTTGCATTTGCTCGTAAGCACCTATATTTTCATTTTGAAATTTCTCTTTTTCAACGGTTGAAAATATGGTTTCAGCGGGAGCATAAACAGGTAAATAACCCTTTTCAATAACACCTGAAACAATTGCTAAAGTAAGGTGAGTTTTACCAAGACCGGGTTCACCTAAAAATAACAAATTTGGTGAAGTATTAGGTTCAAAGTTTATTACATACTCTTTAGCAAGTTTTAAAATAGAAGTCATTCTTCTACGCGCATTATCTTGTTTATCGGAATAATATTTTAAATCGAAATTTTCAAAAGTACAGTCGCTCAAAGGCATTTTTGCGCTCAATTCTTTAACAGCAATAGCGTTAGCAAGCTTTTTAACACATTCACAAATTTTACCGTTTATGTAGCCTGTATCTTCACATAACTTACAGTCGTAAGCAATATCATTAACATCAGCTTTTGATAAAATAAGTTGTTTTTCTGCCCATAAAGCCACCGAATGACTTTTCAAGGTTTCAACCGCTTTAGTGTCCCCTGAAAGTGCAGTTAATGCAAGATTAGAACCAATTGTTGCTAATTCTCTATCAATTTCCTGCAGCCTTTTATTAGAACTATAAGCGGCATTAAGCATCATATTATGTACTCTTTGCTTTTCTAAAAGAGTTTTCTTTTTAATCTCTAACGCTTTTTCGTATGTAGTTTCTTTTGTAATCATATTTTTTAATCCTTTGAATCTAACATTTGTTCAAATAAATCTATATTATATGCGCCTTGCATTTTCCCGTCTTTTTTAGGTGATTTCTCAATTTCATCAACCGATTTAATACCGTCTTTATGCCAATTTTCGATAATTTTTGCAATATAGGGAAAAGAAAATTTTGATTTAGCATCAATACAAGTATCATACGCTTTTTTAAGCATTTCCTTGCTTATATTCCACTCTTTCACCCATTTAAGCGATAAAGTTTTTTCTTTTTCGCTAGGTTTTCTTTGCTCAATACCAAAAACTCGCGACACAAAATACCATGCTTCAGTAGCAATTGCAGTTTCCTTAATTTCTTCTTCGGCTTCGGCAATAGTTTCAATACCCTTATCGCACCACCGCGTAGCGGTTGATTCAATAAAACGGATATTAGCTTTGCCTTGTTGCTTAGCGTACTGAACGCTTAATAGTATTAAAGAAACATCCATTCCTAAATCGTCATACATCCAACCAAAAGTTTCAACTTCGTTATCTTTTAACATTCTTCCAAAAATTAATTGTATTTGAGTAAGCAAATACGAAAGCTTTTGGTCTTCAAGTCCCCTTTTTGCAACATCAAGACGCGATGGTTTTAATGTCTTTTTAACCGATTTTTTACTTTCTTTTTCTTTAGAAGTATTATCAATAATTAAAAAGCCTGCATCAGCCCAAAAAAGCAATGCTTCTTTAACATCATAAACCGAAACATCGGTCTCAAATGAAATTTCTTCAACAGTAGGGTTTTTGATTGAATTTCTTAATATGTAAATTAAAACTTTAAGGTGTTCACCTTTTGAAAGTTTTAAATATTTGTCGGCAACATCCGACGGAACCGAAAAAGCAAAATGAAAAATCTGCGGATTGATATTATAGACCATAATATACCTCATTATAATATATTAAAGTTATTATACCAATTTTAAGTTTAAAAGTAAATATAATATTTAATATTTTAATCAATAAAATGAAGATTTGCACATAACTGCGGTAAATATTCGCGCCACAAATAACATTCGGAAAATTTAAGTTCTGTTTTACTGTTATTTAAAACACCTGAAAAAAATTCATTCCCTATGCCGTACAAGGCGATTTTTTCACAAGCATTGGTCACAATATCGCGCCTTAATTCTTTTGAATTAGACTGCTTTAAAAGTTTACTTACTTGCGCTCCTGTATATCTTAATTTGGTATCTTCCACTAATAACTCTACCCCGCCTACACAGTCGATTATATTAGCGATTGCTGTATTTTCGCTTTCGATTGTATAATCGTGTGTATAGCCGTAAATTTTACCATTTTGTGAATTTTCAGGACTTAACGACACCAGAAGCTTATTCTCTAAAAAATCCAAATACAAAAATAAGGTTTCGTTATTACAGTTCAATAAAATGCCCTTGTTTTCGGATAAGGTTTGATTATATGGTACATTCTCTACATCATTATCGGCTTGTTTGAAATTTTTGGATAAATATAAATATCCGGCACCGACAAAAACCGTAAAAGCTAGAGAACAAGCAATGAAAGTTTTTAAAAACAGTTTAAATTTACTATTCAAAATATCACCGTTTTTATTATGCGAAAAAAATTAAAGGTTATCCCTAAGGATAACCTTTAAAAATTAATTTTCCATTAAAGCGCGAAATTCGTCGCCACTAATTTTTTCTTTTTCGAATAAAAGCTTAGCGGTATCGTGTAGTTTTGCAGTAGCATCAGTCAAAATCTTAATAGCTTTTTGATACTGTGTCATAACTATAGTTTCAATTTCTTCATCAATAATGGCTGCTGTCTTTTGTGAATAATTAGGTGTTGAAGAAATATCTCTGCCTAAGAATACTTGGTCTTCATTCTTGCCGTAAGCTACAAGACCTAACTTATCGCTCATACCAAACCTTGTAACAATATCACGTGCGAGAGAGGTTGCGCGTTCAATATCATTAGAAGCACCTGTGCAAACATCAGGTTGTGTTAACTGTTCAGCAGCACGACCTGCTAAAAGCGAACAAATTTGCTCTAACATCTGGTTTTTAGAAACGTGAGCATTATCTTTTTCGGGCAGGTACATTGTATAACCAGCTGCCATACCACGCTTGATAATTGAAATTTGATGAACAGGGTCTTGGGTTGGCAAGAAATAAGAAACGATTGCATGGCCTGCTTCGTGATAAGCGGTAATCATTTTATCCTTGTCAGAAACTATATGAGATTTCTTTTCAGCGCCCATAACAACTTTAATGGTTGCTTCTTCAATTTCTTCCTGAGTGATAGCCTTTTTGCCGTGGCGAACAGCCAATAAAGCAGATTCGTTTAAAAGGTTTTCAAGGTCAGCACCTGTAAAGCCTGAAGAATTTTTTGCAATGGTTTTAAGGTTAACATCAGGTCCTAACGGCTTTCCGCGGGAATGAACCTTAAGTATTTCTTCCCTACCCTTAACATCAGGATAGTTAACCATAATTTGACGGTCAAAACGACCGGGACGCAAAAGCGCTTTATCAAGTATATCAGGGCGGTTTGTTGCTGCCATAACGATTATACCTTCGTTAACGCCAAAGCCATCCATTTCAACAAGTAATTGGTTAAGGGTTTGCTCACGCTCATCATGACCGCCGCCAAGACCTGCACCACGTTGACGACCAACGGCATCAATTTCATCAATAAATACAATTGCAGGAGCTTCCTTCTTTGCTTCTTGGAATAAATCTCTAACGCGCGAAGCACCAACACCAACATACATTTCAACAAAATCAGAACCCGAAATCGAATAGAACGGAACACCTGCTTCACCTGCAACTGCACGTGCTAAAAGGGTTTTACCCGTACCGGGAGGGCCCATTAAAAGCACACCTTTAGGAATACGAGCACCTAATTCGTTAAACTTTTTGGGGTCTTTAAGGAAGTCAACAATCTCAACCATTTCTTCCTTTTCTTCTTCGGCACCTGCAACATCGGCAAAGGTTGTTTTCTTGCGGTTGTCCGCCTTTTTAGCGCGTGATTTACCAAAATTCATTGTGCGATCAGCGCCCATCATACCGCCCATTCGCTTCATAATGAAGAACCAAAATACAGCGATACCTGCAATAAGCAATATTGTGGGTAATAAATTACTTATCCAAGCGTTTTGGTTACCGCGCTTGTAGTTGTATTTAATAATATTGTCAGTACCCTTGTTTTCTTCGTTAATTTGGGTCACAGCCTCATTAACATCATTGTAAAAGATACTTGGATCTGCAACTGTGAAACGATATTTCACATCTTCGCCGCGTAACTTGTATATAAGTTCACCGCTATAGAGATTTAATTCATATTCTGAAATCTCGTTAGATTTTACCATTTCAACAATTTCGTAGTACTGTTTTTGCTTTGTGTTTTTATTGAGTCCCGAAACAAAAACTATTGATAGAATAAGTATTATCGGAATACCAATAAATAAAAGTGTGTTTTTTAAATTCTTTTTCAAAAGTCTTCTCCTTATTTATGAATATACTTCAGGTGCGAGCACTGCAACAAAAGGCAGATTTCTATACTTTTCGTTATAATCAAGACCATAACCAACAACAAATTCATCAGGCACTACTTTACCAACATAGTCAGCCTCAATTTCAATCTTATGATTAGTGGGCTTGTCTAAGAAAGTGCAAATTTTAATGCTTTTAGCATTGCGGTCTGCAAGAACTTTTTTAAGATAAGTAAGAGTTATTCCGGAATCAAGAATATCCTCAACTATAAGGATATCACAACCTTCAGGATTTATGTCTAAATCTTTCTTAAAAGCAACGTGACCGGTTGTTTTAATACCATTGTAAGATGACACCGAAAGAAAATCTATCATACAGTTACAGGTGATATTGCGCATAAGATCCGCCATAAAGACAACACCGCCTTTAAGCACACTTACAAGCAATAAGTTTTTGCCCTCATAATCTCGCGAAATTTCTTTACCCAGTCTTTCGCAAATTTCTTTGATTTCTTGTTCGGTGACAAGTATTTCTTTAAAATCCTTTTTCATAACTTCACCCATCATTAACTTCTATTTTTATTATATTTTTTGTTGTTTTCGACACTGCACACCTTGATGCAACGCCAATATTATGAACCCAAACTACACCTTTTTGGTCAGCGATAACAGGTAAGCTATTACGAACATTTAAAGGTATCTTACATTCGCAATAAAGCTTTTTAAGGGTTTTGGTGCATCCGCGGTTTTGAAGCCTGATGCTATCGCCTTCTAGCTTTGTGCGAACTGTCAGCTTGCCTATTATCTTATCACAATCAAGCATATCATTTGAGAACAAATTATTAACAAATTTAGTTTCTTTTATTACGACTGAAAATTCAGGAGTTTTGGTATCTAAGCTATCATAAAAAGTTAATATACCATTTTTAACTTCGGCAAAAACACAAGAAGGTAAATTTACCTTACCGTCATCTACACAAATAGAATAAATACTATTTATATGCTGATTCTCAAGCGTAATTTCAGGATAACAGATAGCAAAATATGATTTTATAACCCTTTTTGCGATTGCGGTATGTAAATCGCATATCCCTTTTGCTAAAATACCGTTATCGGTTAGTAAGCTAAATAAGGCATCATTGGCGCAATTTTCCAAATAATCGTTATCTTCACTAATTGATTGTGCAGTGCGAACTGCCGAAAGCTCAGCACCGCCATTAATCTCTTTTAAAACGGGAGTTATATTATGCCTTATTTTATTTCGGGAATAATCATCAGATAAATTTGTACTATCAGTAACAAAGCTTAAATTATTCACTTTACAATAATTTTCCACATCGTATCTTGTACAAAAAATTATCGGTCTTATAATATTATCCCGTTTTGGCGGTATTCCGCAAAGACCTTTAAGTGCTGTACCGCGTGATAAATTAAAAATTAAGGTTTCAAGATTATCACTTGCGGTATGCGCGGTTGCAATTTTGCAGGTAGCCACTCGGTTTAAGAAATCGTATCTTAATTCTCTGGCAGCAAGCTCTAAGCTTAAGTGATTTTCGCTTGCGTATTTTGGAACATCAATCTTTTCGCAAAACAACTCAACGCCTAAAGCTTTACAAAAATCGGTTGCAAATTTTTGGTCGCGGTCAGCCTCTTCACCCCTTATTGAGTGATTTAAATGCGCCGCATTTACAGTGATTCCAAGTTTTTCTTTTAGAGAAACTAACGCGTGTAAAAGTGCTACAGAATCTGCTCCGCCCGATAGTGCTACAGTAACGGTATCGCCGTTATTTATTAGCCTAAAGGTATCGTTTGCTTTTAAAATTAAATCTAACATTATCTGAACACATCCACAGAAGTAAATCTTGTAAACTGACCATCCCAATGCATATCTATAGTGCCAATTTCACCGTGACGATTTTTAGCTACAATACATTCTGCCTTATTTGGATCGCTTCTATCTTCATCATCAGTTTTTTCGCTATCATAATAAGTATCACGATAAAGAAATAAAACTATATCAGCATCTTGTTCGATAGAGCCTGATTCACGCAGGTCAGAAAGTGCCGGACGGTGTGATTTACCCTTAGTTTCAGTACCACGTGAAAGCTGTGCACAGCAAATTATAGGTACACCTAAATCCTTAGCCATGATTTTAAGGTTACGCGTGATTTCGGAAACTTCTTGAACGCGGTTTTCCTTTTGCTTAGCCGATTTCATAAGACCTAAATAGTCAATAACAACAAGGTCAACCTTTTTCATTCTTCTAAGCTTAGCTTTCATTTGCGGAACGGTAATATCCGAAGTTTCATCAAAATATAGGTTTGATTTAGAAAGGTGTTCACCCGCTTGAGCAAGTCTTGTCCATTCGTCAGCAGTAAGCTCCCCGGTCCTTAGCTTTTCGCTTTTAATACCTGCTTCACTTGAAAGCATACGTTGTGCTAACTGGTCACGAGTCATTTCAAGCGAGAAGAAGCATACAGTTTTATTTGATTGTATAGCAACATTTCGCGCAATATTAAGTGCAAAAGATGTTTTACCCATACCGGGACGAGCACCTAAAATAATAAGGTCGGATTTGTTGAGACCTGTTATCATTTTGTCAAGCTCGCCAATACCTGATGGAATACCGATATAATCATTACGCGTAACAGGGTCAGACATCTTAGCAAGACGGTCATAAGTTTCGTTTTCGATAACGCTCTTAATGTGTGTAAGTCCGCTTACTTCTCTGCCTTGACGAATTTCATAAATCTGTTGCTCGGCATTATCAATAAGCTTCGAAGAATCTTCGGTATTTTCATCAATGTCCTTTATAATGTTTTGAGCTGCTCTTAAAAGCGCTCTTGCGTAGTAGCGTTCACGAATAATAGAAACATAAGAAATTACATTTGCTGAAGTGGGTACATTTTGAGCCAGCTGAGTAAGATATTCCTTACCTCCTGTTTCATCGTATACCCCTTCTTTTTTAAGCTTTTCGAGTACGGACACGAAGTCAATAGCTTGGCTAAGCTCGTACATAGTCGACAAAACATTATATATTTTTTGATGATGCTCAAAATAGAAGTAATCCGGCTTCATACCGACGGCAATTTCGTTAAGGCAGGAAGGGTCTACAATAATAGAGCCTAAAACTGCCTGTTCAGCTTCTGCAGAATACGGTACTCTTTGAGCATCAAGATTATAAATTAAGTTATTATCAGCCATTATATTATTCCGTTACCTTTACAGTAATTTTTGCAATAATTCCTTGGTGAAGTTTAATTTCTGCTGTGTATTCGCCGAAGTTTTTAATATCGGCAACATTCATTTTCTTTTTGTCAATTTCAATACCTAACTCCGTCTTTATTTGAGCGGCTATTTCCTTAGAAGTAACCGAACCGAAAAGCTTTCCGCCCGCGCCTGCTTTTGCAGCAATGCAAACAGTTTTACCCTCTAACTGCTTAGCGGTTGCGGTTGCTTTATCTATTTCTTCTTGCTTGTGGTGCGCTGCAGCAGACTCGCGGTTTTTAAGTTCGTTCATAGCAGAGTTACCTGCTTCAACAGCTAATTTTTTAGGTAGCAAAAAGTTTCTGGCATAACCGTCAGACACATTACAAAGCTGACCTTTTTTGCCATGTCCTTTAACATCTTGTAATAATATAACCTTCATTTTAAACCTCCATAATCATTGGTAAAATCATCGGGCTTCGTTTGGTTTTTGTAAACAAAAATTTTGAAACGCCGTCTTTAATTTTAGTTTTAATAGTATTCCAATCACGAATATTGTGAATATAGCAGCGCTCTAAAACATCGCATACAACATCCTCAATCATATTCATAAGGTCTTCCGATTCTTTAACATAAACAAAGCCGCGTGATACAATATCCGGTCCCGAAACAACCTCGCCTGTAGTTTTATCGATAGAAACTGCGATAACAATAAGGCCATTATCAGATAAGTGCTTACGGTCGCGAAGAACAATGCTTCCAACATCACCAACACCTAAGCCGTCTACAAATACTCGCCCTGCAGGTACGCTCTCTTTGCATTTGATTTCCTTTTTGCTAGCTTCTATTACTGCGCCGTTTATAGGTATTACAATGTTTTTGCTCGGTATACCCATTTCTTCGGCCAATATTTTATGCTTTACTAAATGCTTTTGCTCACCGTGTACAGGAATAAAATACTTAGGCTTAACAATACTCATCATAAGCTTTAATTCTTCGCTGCAAGCGTGTCCTGAAACGTGAACGTCATACATACGCTCGTACACAACTTCAGCACCGCGCTTTATAAGTTCATTAACAACTTTATCAACAAATTTTTCATTACCGGGTATCGGCGTTGCGGAAATAATTATCATATCACCCGGCATTATTTCAACCTGTCTATGGTCAGAAAAGGCCATACGGTGTAAAGCAGATAACGGTTCACCTTGACTGCCTGTAGTGATGACTACAGTTCGTTCGGGTGGATAATTTCTTAAAGCCTCAATCTCAATTAAAACATTTTTAGGAAGCTTTAAGTAGCCAAGCTCAGCTGCAACGTTGACAACATTAAGCATACTTCTTCCTGAAATTGCAACCTTTCTGTCGCACCTGACAGCTTCATCAATAATTTGCTGAATACGGTGTATGTTAGAAGAAAATGTTGCAACAATAATTCTTCTACCCTCTGCTTTTTTAAACAAGTTAGAAAAAGAACCACCAACAAGTCTTTCGGAAGAAGTGTAACCCGGTCTTTCGGCGTTAGTTGAGTCAGAAAGCATTGCAAGTACACCTTTTTTACCAAGCTCGGCAAAACGGGCAAAATCTATAACATAATCATCAATTGGAGTTGTATCAATCTTAAAGTCGCCCATATGCACAACAGTACCTGCCGGGCATTTAATTGCAAAACCAACAGCATCAGGTATTGAATGATTAACATGAATAAACTCAACACTAAATTTGCCTAAATTTACGGTTTGACCGGGTGCTACAGTATTAAGCTTTGCACTGTCAAGTAGCTTGTGTTCTCGTAGCTTACCCTCAATTAAGCCGATTGTAAGTCGTGTAGCATAAATTGGCAAGTTGAATTCTCGTAGCAAATACGGAATAGCGCCTATATGGTCTTCATGACCGTGAGTAACAACTAATCCTTTAATTTTATCTTTATTTTCTAAAATATAAGAAAAATCAGGAATAACTATATCAATTCCGGGCATTTCTTCATCAGGAAACGCCATACCACAGTCAACCAAAAACATATCGCCTTCATACTCATAAAGCGTAATGTTCTTTCCAATTTCCAAAAGACCGCCCAAAGGAATAATTCTTACAGGGCTCTTTTGAGTTTTAGGAGCGGTTGTTTTATTTTTAGGGCTTGTTTTTGTTTTAAAATTATTAGTCTTACCAGTCTTTTTTTTATAAGTTTTTTGTTTTGCGTTTTTTTGTTTTATATTATCAAATTTTTTAACATCTTTATTTGACTTTTTTTCAGGCATAATTCCCTCCAATATTTATTTTTAAAAATAAGTAAACCTACAAAAAGGCATAAAATTCCATTTAATATATATCTTATAATATATTACTATCATTAATACCATTTTGTCAAGTATGTAATAATAGTATTATGGTCTAATTTGCCTTTTTATAAACAAAAAGCAAAGAAACTTAAAATATAAGTCTCTTTGCTTTATTTTTTTAGTATTACTTCTCCTGAATTCAGTGCTTTTTGTGAACCATCAGGAAGTATTACAATTAGTCGGCAATCTACATCAATAGAAACCGCAAGTGCTTCGGTTTTTATATTGTTAAAAACAACAGTAACAGTTTTTCCTAAAATAAAATTTTTATTGCGGTATTTCCCTAAAAAGCTTTTTTCATTTAACGAATTAAAAAATATAAGAAAATTATTTATTAAACCGGTTATAAATTTTTCTTTGATTTCGTTATTAAAAGTATCGAAAAGCGATACCGCAATATCCTTAACTTCGTTTGGAAAATCACTTTCCGGTTTAAATAAATTTACTCCAATTCCCACAATTGTGTAAGGTTTATCGTTATAAAACACTGTTTCACACAGTATTCCCGAAAGCTTTTTTTGGCTTAAATAAATATCGTTAACCCACTTAATTTGAGTGGTCTTTCCACTAATTTGCTCTACCGTTTCACTTACTGCAACAGCGGTCATTGGGGTTATAAATTTAGGGTCACATGCAGGCAATAAAATGCTTAAATAAATCCCGCCTTTTTGGGATATAAAGTTTCGATTTTTAGTGCCCCTACCCTTCGTTTGTGATTCAGCAATAACTATACTCGGTTCGCATTCGCCTTGTTTTACAAGAGATTTTAGATAATCGTTCGTAGAACTGACAGTTTCTAACTTTATAAATTTAAAATCATTAATATTCATACTTATCACCTTTTAAAAAGTTTAGTGATTTTGGTATGAATAGTCGAAATATAAAAAGTTGACATTCGTGAAACCGCAATATCGTAAATCACAAACACGATATTTGCCGCAACTAAAAGTATAATTTCACCGTAACGTTTTAAATCAGTAAAATCATCAAAAGACAGTAAAAAGATTTGTGCTAAAAGCTTGTAAACGGTAATAACACAAACATTAAAAACCAGAAGTTTAATAATCAGTTCAACAACCGGTCTGTTTATTCGCTCTATTAAACATTTAACAATAGGGTAAAAACCAAAAAAGCAAATAAACATTAACTTGCTTTCAGTTTCGGCAAACAAAAAATTTAACACCGATGCCGCCAAATAGCTTAAAAAAGCCCATTTGCAGTCGATTTCTATAACGACAATCATTATAAAGAGTCCTGCAAAAGCGGGCACAGCGTAGGTTAAATACGGAAAATAAGAAACAAGCATAACAGCGGCAGAAAGTGCCGCCAAAACGGCACTCAGCGTAAGTTTTTTAGTAGCATTCATTAACAACATCTAATAAAGTCGCCACCCATACATTCACAGCAGCAGTCGGCACAAATAAGGGTTTGACAAACATCACAACCACTGCAACCACCGCCACCGTAAGTACGGTAAGGGTTGTTGTGTTGACGAGTAGACTGCCTTTGCGCATTGGTTACTGCATTACGGTATTCCATATTGGAAGGGTCCATACGAGAAGCGGTAGCAAAGCTTGTATAAGCTTGATCAAACCAACCGCGTCTATATTGAACAGTACCGTTTAAAAAGTACCATTCGGCATTTCTTTCGTGTGGTGGTACACCATCTAATAATTCGAGTGCTTGTTCTAGACGGTTCTGTGAAATTAGTCTACGAATTTCGGGAAAATCGGAAGCGGTATTTTCATATCCGCCATTCCTATTTTTACCACCTTTACGCATATTTACTATTGCATCATACGCCTCGTTAATTTCTTGCATTTTTTCTTCAGCTAAATCTGAAAGCGGATTGTCACTATAGTTATCGGGGTGGTATTTTCTTGCCAGTTTGCGATACGCATCCTTGATTTCATCATCGCTGGCATTTCTATCAACACCTAAAATTTTATAAGGATCGCTCATCATTTATTCTCCTTTTGCATAGCATCCTCTAAACCTAAATAAAGGATATTGCCAAGTATTGTTTTATATTTTTTAATATCTAAAAGCTCGAAGGCTTTTGTTGCTTCATTTATACAAAAATAAATTTGAGATTTAATGTAACTTTCAGTTTCATTAGAAGGTTTATTTTTAAGCACGTTAAAGTTTCCTGTTATTTTGTCCTTTTCTAAATCAAAATAAGCATCAGCAAGATAGATATAACGGCCTAAGCAGTAGCCCAAACGCTCTAAAACGCGCTTTTGAGAGTTATCATCACTACAAAGCATTAAAATTTTAGAAAGCGCAACTGCTGTAGGGTCTGACACCATATCAATATCGGTGCAGTTTTCTTTTTCCAACACGCTTAGTTTGCTTATATAATCACCAATAATTTTTTCAATATGGGGGTAGTTTTTTGAAGCCTTTTTATTCGCAGATTTAATAAAGGGTAAAAGCAACAAATAAAAAAGTTTTTTTATACCTTTTTCATCAGCAATATTATCAAGCAGTTTATAATAAGTCATAATCATTGCCGCAGCTGCAGGCATTTCAAATTCTTCAGTATTGTTACAAAAATTGCACTTTTTCAAAGGGTTAAAGGTACAGCCTTTTTTAGTGAATTTATCACAACCATCTTTAAGTGATAAATTTAAAAGCGCTAAAAAAGTGAAATCGTAATTTAAAGTAAAACGAGAAATTAAACCATAGTTTTTACCTAAAACCTTACAAAGCGTGCAATAAACACCACGGTAAAGCTCAAACTCTTTAATTTTAAGTTCTCCTTTTGATACTTTAATATACCCAAACAAAAGCCTCACCCCTTTTATTTTAAACAACTATTAGAAAGAATGATTAACAATATGTTAACTTTTGTTATTATATCATTTTTTAAGCACCATTTCAACACAAATTGCAAATAAAAAGCCGTTTCTTACTAACCAAAATTTTGGTTGAAAAAACGGCTTATTTTAATTCAAAAATCAGTCAAGCGTTGTGAATTTATAAATGGTTTTACTATCAAACTTAACGCCTGCTTTTAGAATGCAGGAAGGCCATTCAGGGTGGTTAATGCAGTCGGGATAGTGCTGTGTTTCAAGGCAATACGCACTTCTTCTGCCGTATTTAGCGCTATTTTTACCGTTGCGGTCACTAGTGCCGTTGCCGGAATAAAGCTGAACACCGGGTTCTGTAGTTTCAACAGTCATAACAATACCACTCTTTTTAGAGTAAGCTTCACAAGCAACCTTGTCACCATTAAGCGCAAAATTAATATCGTAGCCTTTGTAGTCTTTAACATAAATTTCATCACAGTCGGCACGTTCGCCAATAGTATGGAATTCAGTGAAGTCGGCACAAGTACCCTTAACTGCCAAAAGTTCACCTGTAGGTAAGCAATCCTTATCATTAGGAGTAAAATAATCTGCATTAATTTTAAGATATTGATCGTTAACCTTGCCTTCACCGTCAAGGTTAAAGTACGAGTGATTTGTGGGGTTAAATATTGTATCCTTATCACTTACAGCTGTATAGTGAATTTCAAGACCATTATCAACAATAGCATATGTAACCTTAATTTCTAATGTTCCGGGATAACCCTCTTCACCATCAGGAGAAGTTATATAGCAAGCCAAAACGCCGTCTTCGTCCTTAAGCTCCCAAACGCGTTTGTCGTAGCCCTTTAGACCGCCGTGTAAATGATTAGGGCCATCGTTCACAGCCAAGGTATACTCCTTACCATTTAAAGTGAACTTGCCTTCACGAATACGGTTAGCAAATCTACCAACAGTGGCACCAAAATAGTCGCCATTGTTCATATATTCTTCTACAGTATCGTAACCTAAAACAACATCGGTAGGATTGCCATTTTTATCCGGCACGATAAGAGAACGCAAGGTTGCGCCGTATTCAAGAATATCAGCTTTAATATTGCCGTTTTCTATAGTCCAAGCGTAAGTTTCGGTGCCATCAGGCATAGTACCAAAAAATCTTTTTGTAATGCTCATATTATATGTCTCCTAAAAATAAATCTTTATTTAATAATACAAAAAATTTTAGGTATTGTCAATCATAATATACGTTTTTAAGGACACAATATTTTGGGTGACAGTTTTGGTAATTTTGCTTAGTGAACGCAAAAGTAAAAATGAAAAAGAAATTATTGAAATTCTTAAAAAATACGGTTGCAACCATTATAACGATAAAACAATTACTGAAGGTAAAGGCGCTTTTACCTGTGTTAGTATTTATAAGCCAACTGAATTACTTATTAAAAACGCGATAGCTGTTTTTACTGAAAAAACTGCAAAATTTAATAAACAAAACTGTCCTATAGGTGTTATTGGCGTATGTGAAGACAGTAATAAAATCGCTTTAGAGAACTTTAAAAAATCAAACAATGCAGTTGTCACTTGCGGAATTAATAACAAAAACACCATTACTATTTCTAGTTTTAGCGAAAATAATGTGCTAGTAACTCTGCAACGATCGCTTATTGATATTAAAGGCAACCGCATTGAGCCGTGCGAATTTAAAATCGGCATAACCAAAAGGTACAACCCCTACTCTATTTTATCTTCAACAGCAATTTTAATACTACTTGGAATTTATCCCACTGAATTTTGATTAAATTATCAAGTTTTAGTCAAGAATATTTCTGAGGTGTAATAAATGTCTAAAGTTGTTGATAAAAAATACTTAATTTTAGGAATACTCTTAGCGGTTTTTTTACTGTTTATTTTTAGCGCCTGCTCGCTTGCAGTCAAAGAACAGTCAAACCCTGATACCAATTGGATAATACGGTCTTACGAAGATACGATAGTGCTTATGAAAGATGGCGAAGTAATTGAAGTTTTTGGTGATATTTCGCTTGATTCATTGCCGAACGAAGACAAAGAGCATTTAGAAAAAGGCATCAACTTTTTAACTAAAGACGAAGCACTTTTAGCAATAGAAGATTACGATGGATAAACAAAGAGCACTATTCGAAAGAAAAGTGCTCTTTTAAATTATTTAATCATTTCTTGAAATTCTGCTTCGCTAATAACTTTTATACCTAAAGCATTCGCCTTATCAAGCTTACTGCCCGCTTCTTCACCAGCTAAAACAAAACTGGTTTTTTTAGAAACCGAAGATGAGGTTTTGCCCCCAAAGCTTTCGATTATATCCGAAGCTTCCTTGCGTGATAAAGTTGGTAAAGTACCGGTAAGTACAAAGGTCAACCCTTGAAAACGAGTGTCATTAACTTCTTTTAAGGATTTAAGGTTTACACCTAATTCTTTAAACTTTTCAATCATTGTATGAGTGCTATCAAGCGAAAAGAATTCAAATGCTGATTCAGCCAAAATACTCCCAAAACCATCTATTACTTCAAAATCTTCTTTTTGCGCATTCAAAATAGCATCAATATTACCAAAATGTTCTGCTAAAAGCTTACCTGCTTTAGCACCAATATGCCTGATACCAAGTGCAAAAATAAACTTTGATAAATCGTTTTGCTTAGATGCTTCAATGGCTTTTTTAAGGTTTTGCACGGTTTTTTCGCCTGTACGCTCTAATTCCGCAACTTTCTCGAAGTCTATGGTGTATAAATCAACAATATTATGAATTAAATCGGCATCAAGAAGTTGCTCTAAAACAGCAGGACCCAAACCTTCAATATCCATTGCATCACGTGAAGTAAAATGTATTAAATGGCGTAAAAGCTGAGCAGGACAATCAGCGTTAGTGCAACGAATAACCGCCTCACCCTCCTCGGCGTAAACAGGTGAATTACAGGAAGGGCAAAACTTTGGAAGAGAAAAAATAGGCGCAGAATCATTATGTTTTTTTACATATAAAACTTCTGGGATAATATCCCCTGCTTTTCTAACTATTATAGTATCACCAATGGAAATACCCTTAGAAGTAATAAAATCCTGATTATGAAGCGTAGCACGACTAACAGTTGTACCCGCTAACTGTATTGGGTCGAATATAGCAGTTGGAGTTAAAGCGCCGGTTCTACCAACACCAATTTCAATTTCCTTTAAAACAGTTTCTTTTTCTTCAGGCGGATATTTAAAAGCAACCGCCCATTTAGGAAACTTTGATGTACTACCAACCGTTTCTCGATATGCTAAATTATCAGATTTTACAACGGCACCGTCGATATCATAAGGCAAATTACCGCGAGTGTCACCTATGCGGCTTATTTCTTCTATTACTTCATCTGCGGTTTTGCATCTTTTATAAGTAGGCAAAACATTAAAACCTAATTCCTTTAAAAAATCAAGCGACTCAATATGGGTAGTAAAAGTTTTACCCGTTATACGCTGAACATTAAAGACAAATATACTAAGCTCTCTTTCGGCAGTAATTTTAGGGTTCTTTTGTCTTAATGAGCCTGCCGCCGCATTACGTGGATTTTTAGCAGTTTGTTCGCCTAAAAGTTCTTGCCTTTCAACAAGCTTTAAAAAGCTTTCTTTAGGCATATAAACCTCACCGCGGACTTCCAATTCACCCGAAAACTTAATTGCTTTAGGAATAGATTTAATTTGCAATAAATTAGCAGTAACATCTTCGCCTTTTTCACCATCACCGCGTGTAGAACCCCTAAAGAAAAGTCCATCACGGTACTCAAGCGAAACCGAAAGTCCGTCAATTTTAGGCTCAACCGAGAATTCAGTTTTAGATAAATCGATTTTTTCAGCAAAAGCCTTAAGTTCATCAAAACTAAATACATCCTGAAGGCTTTCCATTTTCACTTTATGGACTACTTCCGAAAATAGTTTCGATGCTGCTCCACCTACTAACTGCGTAGGCGAATCTTCAAGTCTAAGCTGAGGATAAGCGTTTTCTAAATCCTCAAGCTCGCGAAGCATATAGTCATACTCGAAATCTTCAATTTCGGGCGAATCTTCGATATAATATTTTCTATTATGGTACTTTAGGGTTTTGCTTAAATATTCTATTCTCTTTTTGGCATTTTCAAAATCCATACTATTCTCCTAATGCTCCGTAATCGTTTATAAGGCCTGCGGTGTTATCATCCTGATTTTCGATAACGTTTGTAAAGTTTTCAGGTACTGTTCCCACAATAACAGTTTGTGCAGCAATAGCTGAAGTATTAACAGTGATACTTTTCCTATACCCTGCAACAAGCAAGCTACCGCAAATTTTAATTTTAACTACTATTCGGTGCAAAACTTGATTTATGCCCGCACTTGTAAACTCGTGCTCAAAATCAACATATGCAGTAGTTGTAATATGCATTTTAAATTTTATATCTGGTCCAAAACCGGTTGTATATGTATTAGCAAAAAAAGTGCCAATTGGAATCGGTACAGTATAGCGTTCCTTTTTTGCAATAATCTTTGAAATTTCATTAGAAATTGAACTTTTAAAATGGTTGATTTTAAAGGTATCAACCTCTAAGCTAATAATTTCGCCATCCTTATTTTGCGACAAAACCGCAATATCGTTATAACTAATTTTTTCGTTTTCAAAAATATTAACAATTGCTTCATTAGCCGAGTTTAACATAACAGTTTCAGCAATACTTTCGGCATATCTTAATATTATGGGTTGAGTTTTATAATATATTAGCCCCATAATTATGCTAATTATTAGCAAAAGCACAAGCCAAGCTCGTAAAATGTAAAATAGATTTATTCTACCTTTTTTAATAAAAACACCGCCTTTCGCACAGTACATTTTACGGAAAGCGGTATTTATGTGTTACAGGATTTTATAATTATTTATGATGTTGTGAAAAAAACTTAATAAGTTGTGCTGCATTATCAAAACCAATTGCGCTATTGATACAAAGATCGTAATTAGTTGCAACGCCCCATTTCATATCTGTAAAATGACTGCAGTATCCTGCACGGCGTTTATCGGCCTTTTTTATAATATCAGCAGCCTTAGCGCGCGAAATATTTTCATACTCACAAATACGGGAAATACGTCGTTCTAAATCAGTGTGAATGAAAACAGATAATACATTTGGTCTGTTTTTTAGAATGCTGTTAGCGCATCTACCAACAAAAATACAAGATTCTTCATCGGCAATTTGGCGTATAATATCAGCCTGGGCTTTAAAAACACGGTCCCCCATTGGCTCATAATGCATACCCGAAATAGCAGCACTCATAGGATGAACGCCAACAGATAGCGAGTAAAGCAAGCTGTTAGTAGGGTGCTCGTCATACATATGCAAAACTTGGGGAGCAATACCGCTTTTAATAGCGCTTTGCTCAACAATTTCCTTGTCATACATCTTTATTCCCAATAATTTTGAAAGCTCTCTTGCGATTTGATGACCGCCACTTCCATACTGTCTACCAATCGTTACAACTAAGTTGTTTT
>JAZUPK010000034.1:0-41850 GCA_045605125.1 Acutalibacteraceae bacterium
ACCGGCTACCCGTAAACGGGTCAAGGGCAAAGCCCTTGTCGTTTAAGGGGGTTACGGTGACAGCGAAGATACTATAAAATACCCGAAACTTGCCGACAAATTGAAAACTCAGTTTTCACTCTTTGGCGGCATTTTAATAAAATTTGAATTTTGTCACCTAAGGGGGAAATCGGAATTCCCCCTTTAGGCGAATCTTTCCGCCCTTTCTTTTCGCCTACACAAGAAAGGGCGTGCCCGTCGCGGCATGAGCGACAATATAAAATTTTTTCATCGGTTAACCTTTTTTGAACCACGCGACTATCGCGTGGTTTTCGCTATACAAAAAGCGGCAGAGAAGAATAAATCTCCCTGCCGCTTTGTTTGTTATGCGTAAATAAGTTCTGCGTTTACAATTTCTGTTGCCCTTTGTCGAATATTATTCATCTTGCCAAACCAAGCCATTTGGTTGGTCGCCTTTAATTGTTCGGTGACACCCTCACGTTCTGCCATTTCTTTAACCAGGCGATTAAATGTATCTTCAGCATCACGGTCGAGCTGCAAAAGATAATCATATAGCGTGTGTTCACCAAGCAATTTGTTGTAAAAGGGTTTACAGTGCTTTTGGATATGGCTTAAATGTCGCTGTCCCCATATGCCGATTGGCTCACGCTCAGGTTCATCCTCGCCAACAATAAGATAGTAATCACCGCACAATTCATACTTGAGCCCCGTTCTTTCATCTGTAATAAATTTTGCTAACTGTTCCATAATTAAGCCTCCCTATAAACTACTTTAAGTTTCTTTTGTTTTGAGTGAATAACCTTTAACAAAGCCTCATCCAAAGCATCAGTATGCTTTCCCTCAGCAATGAGCTTGTTTCGCATTTCGTTCATACAGTTCACAACCACACGACATTCAAAGTCATCCAACGCGATATAATATTTCTTTTCTTTCATCGCGCTCACTCCTTTAGTAAATCTTTGAATGGAGTCTCATCATTTACAAATGTATCGTATGTAAACTGAGCACCAAGGCGGAATCCCATAATAAAACTGTCGAGATTTGATTCACCATTTACAACACCCCAAGCATTGCAAAAGTCAAGGAACTTTTTCTTACTTTCACCCGAAAGATTCTCAGTCAAAAAATCCTCATTTAACATCAAGACTTCCATTTGCTTTTGGACTGCCTTGTTTTCTTTTGTGCTTCGTGCTTGTGGATCAAGATTGCCGTAATAAAACTCTTCAATGAATTTTCCCATAAAAATAACCTCCTTTAAGTTTCTACAATAATTGTACTTAAAGAAGGGATTATAGTCGAATGTACCGATATAAAAAGAAAAAGGGCAAGAAAAAAGAGAGAAGCCGAAACTTCTCTCAATTCTCTTGCCCGCAATGCTCGTACCTTTAGGAAACTGTCCTTAAGGGTACGACCCATTTGGTACAGCTTCTTTTTCTTTTATAGCCTCAACTTTGAAAAACTTACATTTAGCAACTATTGTTTGCGGCAAATGTAAACTTTAGTTAATAAAATGTTGCAAACAAAAAATGATTGTGTTAAAATACACATATATAAATAATAGGGAGAGTTTATATGATAAAATTTGGAACTGGTGGATGGCGTGCAATCATTGGTGAAGAGTTCGTTTGTGAAAATATTCGAAAGGTTGCCGCAGGAATTGTTAAATTAGCTGAGAAAGAGAATAAAAAGGGAAAACCTATAATAGTGGGATATGACCGTCGTTTTCTTTCAAATAGTGCTGCAAAATGGGTTGCCGAGGTTTTGGCGGCGGGTGGTCTTACTGTTTGGTTTATGAACCGCTCTGTTCCAACTCCTATGATTATGCATACCGTAAAGAAAAAGAACCTTTATTATGGAATAGAAATTACTGCATCTCATAATCCGGCTGAATATAACGGAATAAAGCTTATTGTTGAAGAGGGCAGAGATGCTCCCATTGAAACAACACAAAGTTTAGAGCAACTTATAGCCGAGAATGAAGATGTAGATTTTATTCCTTTTGATTCTGCTGTAGAAGAAGGAAAAATAGTTTATCTTAAAAATCCTTTTAATGATTTTCTTGATGATATTATTAACCTTTTGGATATGCGTGCCTTGCGCGAACGTGGACTGCGCGTGCTTTTCGATTCCATGCATGGATCGGGTGCTTATCCTATTCTAACAATATTTTACACCGCCCGTTGCACTATTGACACCATAAATAGCAACAAGGATGCTTATTTTGGTGGTGTTATGCCCGCTCCCAGCGAGCAAAGTTTACAAGCGCTACGTTACAAAGTGGTTCACGAGGGTTATGACCTTGGCATTGCAATGGATGGTGATGGTGACCGTTTGGGAATAATTGATAAAAATGGACGCTATATTAATGCCAACGAAATTCTTTGTATGCTTTACTATTATCTTGTAAAGCACAAGGGTTGGAAAGGTGGCGTAGTAAGAAACCTTGCCACTACCCATATGCTAGACAAAATAGCCGAAAGCTTCGGTGAAAAATGCTATGAGGTTCCGGTAGGATTTAAACATATTTCCGCTAAAATAGATGAGGTTGACGCTGTGCTTGGCGGAGAATCATCCGGTGGTCTTACAGTTCGTGGTCACATTCACGGCAAGGATTCAGTTTATGCCGCTTCTATCTTCGCTGAAATGATAAGCGTTACGGGCAAAACTCCGTCAGAGCTTATGGAAGAACTTGAAAGCAAATTTGGAAAATTTGTTATGGTAGAAGCAAACCTGCGTTTTGCACCCGAATACAAGGCGGTTGTTAACAAAATAATATTTGAGGAAAAGAAATTACCTGATTTTAGCAAAGATATCGAAAAGGTAAGTTATGAGGACGGCTGTAAGGTGTACTTTAAGGATGGCGATTTTGTTATCTGTCGTTTCTCAGGAACAGAACCGTTATTGCGTATTTTTGCGGAGGCAGGCACTACCGAAACCGCTCAGTCTTATATTGATGCTTTTAGAAAATTTTTAAATTTGTAAAAAGTAACAGAAGCTAAAATCTTACTACATATATGGGGTGAGGATATGAAAATATTTGATTCTTATAAAAGAAGCAAAAAACTTTTAAACACAACCCAATTTGTAAATGTGTATTCGGTAAATTGCGATAATAAAGATTATACGGTGATTATTGCAAGAAAAACCGCCAACAAGCGTACGGTAATTTATTTTATGGATGATACAATTTATTGGGAACAAATACCTTTTAATTGGCGTCTTGCAGGATGTCAGCATAGTGATAAAACCCCAATTTACAAGTTTAATGACGGTAAGATTTCAAATACTTTGTTTATCGTTAAAGGTGCCCCATTTGCCGATGAAGGCTTGGATAACGGTATTTTCAGAAGTGCAAAAAAATACGATGAAAATTTTGTAAACTGTATTAGTTATAAAAAATTTAAGACCATGTAGATTTAAAGCCCTAACTTGCAATCGCAAGTTAGGGCTTTTTATAGGGATTACTATTTTCCGTTTTTACAGGACTTGTACAAATATGAAATAACTTTATTATTGTGCTTTCTTGCTTTGCAACATTTCAGGAATTTGAGCGATTATAATTGCTACAAACATTATAGCACAGCCTAAAATTTCGTTAAGGCTAAGTGTGCCGGAAGAGAATAGCACCCCACCCAAAACAGCGAAAACGCTTTCAAAGCTCATAGTAATAGAAGCAACGGCGGGCTCGGCAAACTTCTGACCGACAATTTGTAGTGTGTACGCTACACCGCTTGACATTATACCCAAATATAAAATAGGTAAAATACCATCCACAAGACCTTTTAGAGTAAGGGTGTCAAGGTCAAATATAAGCGAGCCTATAAGCGATAATACACCTACCACAAAAAACTGCATTATAGAAAGCTTAATACCACCCGTTATACCAACATATTTATCAACCGATAAAATGTGAAAAGTAAAAGCTATTGAACAACTAAATACAATTATATCGCCTACATAAAAGCCACCTATACTGCTTGTGAAGCATAAAAGGTATATACCAACAGCCGCTAAAATGCCGCCAAGCCATACTAGAAATCCTACTTTTTTTCGCAAGAATACCGAGAAAATTGGCACTAATATAACATAAAGAGCAGTTAAAAAGCCGGCATGTGCTTCGGTTGGGGCACCGCTTGGATAAAGCGACATACCAAACTGTTGTAAATTAGAAGCAATAGTAAGACAAACACCGCAAACGAGCCCTGATATGTAGTATTTTTTTCTTGTAATCTTATCTTTTGGAAAAAAGGTTTCTTTACTTTTGAGGGTAGTGAACTTCCAAAAGATAAAAAGTACTATTGTTGCTATAAATGAGCGGCAGGCGCTTATGGTAAAGGTGGGAACTGTGTCACTTACCATATTTTGCGCCACAAATGCCATACCCCAAATGAAAGCGGCAAGCCCTAAAATTAGTGTGCCTTTTAAATTGTTAGTTTTCATTAAGCTTGTCCTTTCTCATAGTAAGGGAAATACGTTTTTTGGCAACATCAACACCTAAAACCCAAACTTTAACAATATCGCCAACCTTTAAAGCCTCGCTTGGATGCTTAATAAAACGGTTGGTTATTTGCGATATGTGAACAAGACCATCTTGGTGAACACCAATGTCTATAAATGCACCAAAGTCTATTACATTTCTAACAGTACCTGTAAGCTCCATTCCTACTTTCAAGTCTTCCATAGACATAATATCAGTACGAAGCAAGGGTGCGGGTAATTCGTCACGGGGATCTCTGCCCGGGCGCTCAAGCTCCTTTATAATATCGGTAAGGGTGGGAATACCTATACCCAATTCCTCTGCAAGGGTATTAATGCCTTTTTCTTCAGCTTTTATAGAAATGTTTTTAATTGCTTCGGTGTTAAGGTCTTTTTGTGTTAGGTCACAAAGCTTTAAAAGTTTTTCGGCGGCAGCGTAGCTTTCGGGGTGAACGCTTGTGTTATCAAACGCGTTTTTGCCATCTATAATGCGTAAAAAGCCTGCGCATTGCTCGTAAGCCTTAGGACCTAATTTTGCAACCTTTAAAAGCTCTTTTCGGCTTTCAAATTTACCGTTTTCTTCACGGTAAGTAACAATGTTTTTAGCAACAGCGGGACCTAAGCCTGCCACATGGGACAAAAGCTCGGGCGAAGCGGTGTTAAGGTCAGCTCCGACAGAGTTTACGCAGTTTTCAACAACACCATCAAGCGCCAGAGTAAGCCTATTTTGTGGCATATCGTGTTGATATTGACCTACACCTATTGCCTTGGGCTCAATTTTTACAAGCTCGGCTAATGGGTCTTGAAGTCGGCGTGCAATTGACACTGCACTCCTAAGCGAAACGTCAAAATCGGGAAACTCTTTAGCTGCAAGCTTTGAAGCGGAATATACACTGGCGCCAGCTTCGCTTACTACCATATAAGAAATTCCACCGCCTATTTCCTTAATAACATCCGCGGCAAAAACTTCGGTTTCGTGGCTTGCGGTACCGTTACCGATAGCAAAAACTTCTACATTATGCTTTTTAACTAATGCTTTTATTATGATTTTTGCATTTCCTATATCATTCTTAGGGGGAGCGGGGTAGATAACGCCTGTGTCAAGCACCTTACCGGTGCCGTCTACTACCGCTACCTTACAGCCTGTACGGTATCCTGGGTCTAAGCCCAAGGTTATTTTATCCTTGAGTGGCGGCTGCATAAGAAGCTGTTTTAAATTAGTAGAAAATAGCTTTATTGCCGATTCGCTTGCTCTATCAGTTAATTCTGAACGTATTTCACGCTCAATGGACGGGGATATAAGGCGAGAATAAGCATCCTCTGCGGCAGCTTTTACTGTATCGGTAGCAGGGGAACCCTCTTTAATATGGTTTTTAGCTATTATAAACATAGCTTTATCTTTGTCGAAGTCAATAGCAACCTTTAAAAATTCTTCCTTTTCACCGCGGTTAATAGCTAAAATGCGGTGGTCGGCAATTTTTGAAATGCTTTCGCTGTAATCGGCGTACATCTCGTAAACATCTAAATCCTCTTTAGCGCCTTTTACGGTTAAAACACCGTGTGCCGAGCATACAAAACGCATACGCTTACGAATATCGGCATCGTCAGAAATCTTTTCGGCAATTATATCCATAGCACCCTGTAAAGCATCTTCAGCGGTTTCTACGCCAAGCTCTGAGTTTATAAAGTCTTCTGCCAATATTATAGGCTCTTTACAGTCAGGCTCTTGGGCGTAAATAATATCTGCCAAAGGCTCAAGACCCTTTTCCTTAGCAACACTTGCCCTTGTTTTACGCTTTTTCTTATAAGGACGGTAAATATCATCAAGCTCTGTAAGAGTAGTTGCGTTCTCAATCGCTTCAATAAGTTCATCTGTAAGCGCGCCCTGTTCTTCAATAGAAGCCTTTATTTTCTCGCGGGTTTCATCCATATTACGAAGATACAAAAGCCTGTCATTTAGCTCACGCAACACCTGGTCATCAAGCGATCCTGTAGCTTCCTTGCGGTAACGAGCAATAAAGGGGATAGTATTTCCCGCGTCAATAAGCGCCACTGTATTCTCAACCTGAAAAGGTTTTAAATTAAACTCTTGTTGTAATTTTTTTAAAATATCCATTTTTCCACCTCAATATTGACATTATACCATTTTTTAACTTTTACTTCAACAAATAAATTATGGTTGAGTTGTTGAGAGTTTTGTTATATAATGTTTATGTATGTGACTGTAAGGAGGAATTTTTGCTTGGTATTAAATGTTTTAGATACAGTTTTTGATGCCATAGGCGGAGCATATCCACAAGCCAAAGTTATTTACGGAATTATTGGCGCAATACTTGGCTATATGGCTTTTCATAAAAAGATATACCGCGTACTCGGGTTTTTCTTTACAAGAAAATTTGGCCCGGCAAAAAATATGCATAAATACGCTGTAGTAATAGCGGCAAGAAACGAAGAAAAGGTTATAGGTAATTTGCTTGACAGTATAAAACAACAGGATTACCCAAGCGAACTTGTAACAACCTTCGTAGTGGCTGATAACTGTACCGACAAAACGGCCCAGGTTGCACGTGAAAATGGTGCTATTTGTTACGAGCGTTTTGATAACGAACGCCGTACAAAAGGCTTCGCGCTACAGTATTTATTTAAATGTATTGAACGCGATTACGGTACAAAATCGTTTGAAGGCTACTTTGTTTTCGATGCGGATAATCTTTTAAAGCAAGATTACATATCCCGCATGAACGATTCTTTTGATGCGGGTGAGAAGATAATCACTTCATACCGCAATACTAAAAACTTTACTGAAAGCTGGATTGCGTCAACCTACGCACTTCATTGGCTTCGTTCAATAAGGTCTAACCACCGTGCAAGGTCAGTACTTCGTCTTGCTACAAATATTCAGGGTACGGGATTTTTGTTCACTAACGAGATTGTTGAAAAAGGTTGGAAGTATACATCTCTTACTGAAGACCGAGCCCTTACTGCCGATGCGGTAGCTCAAGGGTACCGTATTTCTTATAACGATAAGGCCGAATTTTACGATGAACAACCTATAAGCCTTAAGGTTGCACTAAGACAGCGACTTCGTTGGTCAAAGGGTCATTTATTAGCTTTTTTAGAGAGCGGACCATACTTATTTATTAACATTTTCTTTGGAAAATTATTTATAAAAACCCGCTTTACCGATAAAAAAGAAAACAAAGAAAAGAAGCCTATAACCTTTAAGCGTATAGCACTCGGGTTTGTAGAATCCATACGCCACCGCTTTGCATCGTTTGATACTTTAATGCAGTTGACACCGTTTTCGGTTTATTATGTTTTAAGCTGGTTTATTGTTCCTACTTTAATGTACGCTTTCTACTGTTATACAGGCGGTGTTGAGAGTATCGCACTCTTTACAGGCGGCACATATTTGGCAAAGTTTTTAAGATGGCTTATTCCCTTTAAAGTAACAATAGGGTCAGGAATGGATGCTTTCTTGACAGGATTTTTAATCCAAATTTGGTTGCGTATTTTATACCGCGCAGGTAAGTATATCGAAAATACCGTTGTAGCGATATATCTGTTTATTGTAGAGCATAAGCGAATAGTTAAAATTCCTTGGTATAAAAAGGTGCTTTATATTTTAACTTGGCCTACCTTTGATATAATAGGCAGATACACAACCTATGTTGCGCTATTTGTAAAGGTTACTTGGAAGCCTATTCCACACGAAAGTAAAATTACAATAGAAGATATAAAAAGAGAAAAACAAACTGTTAGTAAAAAGTAATTGATAAAAAGGAGAAATCGAAAATGAAAATTGCTTTAGGTTGCGATCATGGTGGATTAGAACACAAAAACGCTATATTGGAGCATCTAAAATCCCGTGGCTTTGAGGTAGAAGATTTTGGTATTTACGAGCAGGTTTCGGTAGATTACCCTGATATTGCAATCAAGGTTGCAAATGCGATCAAAGAGGGCGTTTGCCAAAGGGGTATTTTGGTTTGCGGAACCGGTATTGGAATGTCGCTTGCAGCAAACAAGGTTAAGGGTATTCGCGCTGCCGTTTGCAGTGAGCATTTTTCCGCTAAATACACTCGCCTTCATAACGATTCCAATATTCTTTGCCTAGGAGGCAGAGTTATTGGCATTGGTACCGCGCTTGAACTTGCCGACCTTTTTGTTAATACCGAGTTCGAGGGGGGCAGACATGCTGCCCGCATAGATAAAATTACCGCTATTGAAGAGAGAAATTAATTGACAAATTGTTAATATGGTGATAAAATAGCAATATATTTAAAGGCGTTGACGGAAAGAGTAACCTAAACGGAAAGCTTTAGAGAGAAGCGGTTGGTGAAAATGCTTCCTTGAAGTTTAGGCGAAGACCACTCCCGAGCTGTGCTGCGGTAAAAAAGCAGTGCCGTATTCCGCGTTAAGGATTAAGAGTTAAAATTAAGGTGGAACCGTGTATAATGCACCCTTAATGTCTTTTTAAAGGCATTAAGGGTGTTTCATTTTCCACCAATTTGGAGGAGAACAGTATGAAGGTTATTTACAACGACGGTGTAGTAGCAGAAGTTGAAGAAAAAGAAGAACAGCTTCACATACTTCGCCACACTGCAGCACACATTATGGCTCAGGCAATAAAGCGTCTATACCCGCAAGCAGATTTTGCTTACGGTCCTGCAACCGATAAGGGCTTTTACTATGATGTAGATTTAGGCGACGAAACTCTTAGCGAGGAAGATTTAGGCAAAATTGAAGCCGAAATGAAGAAAATCGTTAAAGAGAATCTTCCTATTAAGCCCTTTATTCTTCCGCGTGAGGAAGCTATTGCGCTAATGGAAGAAAGAAAAGAAAGCTATAAGGTAGAACATATTGGCGACCTTGCAGAAGATGCTGTTATAAGCTTTTATAAACAGGGTGAGTATGTTGATATGTGCGTTGGTCCGCACCTTACCTATACAAAGGCTTTAAAGGCGTTTAAGCTTACCAAAACGAGCGGTGCTTATTGGAAAAACGATAAAAACAACAAAATGCTTACCCGTATTTACGGTATCGCTTTCGCTTCTCAGCCCGAGCTTGACGATTACCTTAAGCTTTTAGAAGAAGCTGAGCGTAGAGATCACCGTAAAATCGGAAAAGAAATGAACCTCTTTATGATGAGTGAAGAAGGTCCCGGTTTCCCGTTCTTCTTGCCAAACGGTATGGCGCTTAAGAATGCACTTATCGATTATTGGAGAAACATTCACTACAGAGAAAATTATGTTGAAGTTTCTACCCCGCTTATTATGAACCGCAGACTTTGGGAAACTAGCGGTCACTGGGATCATTATAAAGACAATATGTATTCTACTACTATTGATGAAGAAACCTATTGCATTAAGCCCATGAACTGCCCCGGTGGTGTTATGGTTTATAAGAGTCAGCTTCATTCTTATAGAGATTTACCACTTCGTGTTGGCGAATTAGGCCTTGTACACCGCCACGAATTAAAGGGTGCGCTTCACGGCCTTTTCAGAGTTCGTTGCTTTACTCAGGACGATGCTCATATTTTTATGACTAAAGACCAAATTACCGATGAAATTATGAATGTAGTTCATCTTATAAACGAAGTTTATGAAAAATTCGGCTTTAAGTATTTTATAGAGCTTTCTACTCGCCCTGAAGATAGTATGGGTAGCGATGAAGATTGGGAAGCAGCAACCGAAGGACTTAAGGGTGCACTCGAAAAATTGGGACTTCCTTATATTATTAATGAAGGCGATGGCGCTTTCTACGGTCCTAAGATCGACTTCCATCTTGAAGATAGCCTCGGCAGAACCTGGCAATGCGGTACTATTCAGCTTGACTTCCAAATGCCAATTAACTTCGAGCTTGAATACACTGATGAAAACGGCGAAAAGCAACGTCCGATTATGATTCACCGCGTATGCTTTGGCTCTATTGAACGCTTTATCGGTATCATAACCGAGCATTTTGCAGGTAAATTCCCGGCTTGGCTTGCTCCTATTCAGGTTAAGGTTCTTCCCGTATCCGAAAAGACACTCGACTATGCAAAGGGTATTTACGAACAGCTTATGGCAGAAGGTATTCGTTGTCAGTTAGATGAACGCAATGAAAAAATCGGCTACAAAATCAGAGAAGCCCAAGCGGTTGACCGCGTACCTTATATGCTTATTTTGGGTGCTAAGGAAGCTGAAAATGGCACTGTATCAGTAAGAAACCGCGATACATTGGAGACTACCGAAATGAGCAGTGTGGATTTTATTGCTAGTCTTTGCGAAGATATTAAGAATCGCGCATAATAAAAATATTGACAAATAAAATATTATAAAATATAATAAATAAATAAATTTTTAAAAAAAGGTGATTTAGATGAAGAATGAATATTTGATTTCAGTGCTTGAAAAGGTAAAAGCGCGTAACGCTAACGAACCTGAGTTTATTCAGGCTGTTACAGAAGTACTTGCTAGTCTTGAGCCTGTAGTTGAAAAACGCCCTGATTTCATTGAAACAGGTGTTATTGAGCGTATGGTAGAGCCCGAGCGTCAAATCTTTTTCCGCGTTCCTTGGATTGATGATAATGGCAAGGTTCAGGTTAACAGAGGTTTCCGTGTACAGTACAACTCTGCTATTGGTCCTTACAAGGGCGGCCTTCGTTTCCATCCTTCAGTTAATGCTTCTATCATTAAGTTCTTAGGCTTTGAACAAACCTTCAAAAACAGTCTTACCAGTCTTCCTATGGGCGGCGGTAAGGGCGGTGCTGACTTTGACCCACGTGGCAAGTCTGATGCTGAAGTTATGCGTTTCTGCCAAAGCTTTATGACAGAACTTTACAGACATATTGGCCCTGATACCGACGTTCCTGCTGGTGACATCGGTGTAGGCGCTAGAGAAGTTGGTTACTTATTCGGTCAATACAAGAGAATTTGCAACGAGTTTACAGGCGTTCTTACCGGTAAGGCAGTTCCCTCAGGCGGTTCTTTAATTCGTCCTGAAGCAACAGGCTTTGGTGCAGTTTATTACACCCATGAAGTTCTTAAATCCTTTGGCGAAGATATAAAGGGTAAAACCTTCGCTGTATCCGGTTTCGGTAACGTTGCTTGGGGTACTGTTATAAAGATTACTGAACTTGGTGGTAAGGTAGTTACTATCTCCGGTCCTGACGGTTATGTATACGATGCTGACGGTATCAACACTGAAGAAAAAATCAACTTTATGCTTGAAATGCGTGCTTCTTGCCGTGATAAGGTACAAGATTATGCTGATAAATTCGGCGTTCCTTTCTATGCAGGCAAGCGCCCTTGGGAAGTTAAGGTTGATGTTGTTATGCCTTGCGCTACCCAAAACGAAGTTGGTATCGAAGACGCTAAAAACATTGTTGCTAATGGCGTTAAGTATTATATGGAAGTTGCTAATATGCCTACTACCGAAGAAGCTTTTGATTATCTTAAGAAAAACGGTGTAGTTATTGCTCCTTCTAAGGCAGTTAACGCAGGTGGCGTTGCAGTTTCAGGTCTTGAAATGAGCCAGAACTCAATGCGTTATGGCTGGACTGCTGAAGAAGTTGACGCTAAGTTAAAGCAGATTATGGCTAACATTTATAAGAGCTCTTTCGATGCTGCTAAAGAATATGGCCTTGAAGGCGATCTTTGTGCAGGCGCTAACATTGCAGGCTTCCTTAAGGTTGCTGAAGCAATGAAGTGGCAAGGCTGCTGCTAATAAATAAGGAAAGCTTATTTATAGCAGAAAATATACATAAAAAACAGCGATTCACAAATTTGTGAATCGCGGATATTTTTTTGCTTTTATTATTTTACTTTCTTAGCTTTGTAATTTTTCCAAATAACCCAAAGCGGACCTGAAAGGAATATTGAAGAAATAGAACCTGAAACAAGACCAAAGGTCATAGGAATTGCAAATGTACGAAGGGTTGTAAGACCAAAGAACTCAGCAACGATAACGATTGTAAGTACTGCAACAATTGTTGTAATGGTTGTTACAATGTTACGAATCATAACAGTATTAATACTCATATTAACAACTTCACCAATTTTCTTATCAGAATAAAGGCGGCTGTTTTCACGAATACGGTCATAAATAACGATGGTATCATTAAGTGAATAACCAAGTATTGTAAGTATTACTGCTATGAAGTTAAGGTCAAGCTGTAGTCTGAATACAATGCAGGTGGTAAAGGCAATTAAAATATCGAATACCAACGAAAAGAGTGCAGTAAGAGCAGCCGAAATACCGCCGATTTTTCTAAAGCGGAATCCTACATAAATAACAACCAAAATAGCTGTTATTATCATTGCTACCATACTCTTTAAGAAGAAAGAGCCTGCAATAGTCGGGCTTACAGAGTTAGCATTGTAAAGCTCGATTTTATTGTCTTTGAATTCTTTTTGAAGAGCTTCGGCAAGTTTTTGCTGTGATTCTGCCGAAAGTGCATTCTTACCTACAAGGGCAATTTCAATAGTTTTTGTGTCGCCTGCGAGGGATGTGCTTTGAGAGATTGTAAATTTGTTATCAATAGTATCCTTTACAACCTTTTCAACATCACTAAGCTTTAATTCATCAGAATATGAATAAGAAATTTTTGTACCGCCTGAGAAGTTAATATCAAGGTCTAATCCGAAAATTGCAAGTAGTATTGCGCCAATAACGAATATAGATAGATAAACAATAAGTACGCCCTTAAAGGTTTTAGAGTAATCAATGTTAAATTTACGCATTTTTCTTACCTCCGTAAAGCCAAGGCTTTCTTAAGAACTTATACTGAGAAATACTCTTAAGCATAAGCTTAGAGGCCAAAATGCCCATTATAAGGTTGAATATAGTACCTACTAAGAGGGTGTAACCGAATGAGTAGATAGTACCTGTAATCTGGGTGCCAAAGAGTGACATCAAGGGAGCGAAAACCTTAGCTAAAAGACTGTCAGGTGTACCGAAAGCACCCATAAGTACTATAGAAACGATAATAATTGTTACGTTACCGTCGATAATAGCGCTAAGTGAGTTTTTGTAACCTGAATCAATACTTCCATCAATGGTTTTGCCTTTTTCGAATTCATCCTTAATACGCTCAGCAGCGATAACGTTACAGTCAACACCCACACCGATTGAAAGAATAATACCTGCAATACCGGGGATTGTAAGTGTGAAGCTGTCTACACCGCCAAAGTAACCTGAAATACAAGCAATAGAGCCTGCCAATTGACCTAAAAGGGCAATTGCAGCTACAAAACCGTTCATACGGTAGCGTAAAATCATAAGTAAGCAAATAAGACCAAATGCAATAGAGCCTGCAATAAGCATAACATTAAGTGCGTTACGGCCAAGGGTAGGTGAAATAACCTGAAGCTTGCTATCATCAACAGTTAAAGCAAAGGGAAGCGCACCGGCTTTAATCTTTTGTGCAAGGGCGGTAGCGTCGTCAGCAGTTGCCATGCCTGTAATAATTGCATTACCGTCGGTAATAACAGCGTTTACTGTAGGGGCGGAAAGCATTGTTTCATCCATCCAAATAGAAATGGTTTGGTTCATAAGACGTTTGGTAGCATCTGCAAATTTGGAAGTGCCGCTTTTATTAAGTTCAAGCACTACAACAAACTGTGTAGCGTTTTCAGGGTCACTACCGGCATATGCATCCTTAACATCAGAGCCGGTTAAAATAACCTTTTCCTGTGTTTCGCCTTCACAGAAGGTGAGCATTGCGGTTTCGCCTAATTCTTGAACAGCTTTTGTAGCATCAAAATCGCTTTCGCCTGCAGCCCAAGGGAAACGTACAATGATTTGGTTGTTGTTCTTATCAGCAAATATTTCATAATCTGTAATATTTTGGTTCACAAGACGAGTTTCAATAATTGCTTTTGCGGAGTCCATATCTGCAGAAGAAATATCAACATCCTTTTTGTCGGGCGAGAAAACCGCCTCAACACCGCCGTTTATATCGATACCCCAACGGATATCTTCGGCACCTTTTACATAAACCTGCTTGGTATCGCCGTAGTAGTTGCTTATACCGAAAAATGCGGTATAGGTTAATGCAATAATTAAAAGGAACACTACGAAGAATACCGGTTTGCCTGTTCTTTTAGACTTCATTGGCAAATCCTCCAATATTCAAATTATATTTATTATACAAAACTAATTCGATTTTGTCAATTAAATCAGTTTTCTAAAATCTTTTCAAGCACAGCGTATTTAACAGAAACGCAAAGCACCTCTGCCGCCTTGGAAATTTCTTCAACACTTGGGAAAGAGGGAGCAATACGAATATTGCTGTCCTTTGGATCGTAACCATAAGGATAAGTGGCGCCTGCAGGGGTTAAGGTCATACCTGCGTTAGCACAAAGCTCTGTAACGCGATTAGCACAGCCGTCCATAACGTTAAGGCTTATAAAGTAACCGCCGTTAGGTTTGGTCCATTCGGCAATACCTAAGCCATTTAAATTTTTATCTAATGCAGTAAGAACTGCATCAAATTTAGGGCGAAGCTTGTCGGCAAGCTTTTTCATATGCTTTTCAACATCGTTTTTACTGTGGAACATTCTGGCGTGTCTTAACTGATTAAGCTTATCGGGGCCTATTGTCTGGTACTGCATTCTGTCTTTAAGCAGTGCTACGTTGTTAGGACTGCCCGCTTCTGCCGCAACACCTGCACCCGGGAAGGTGATTTTTGAAGAAGAGGTAAAAATAAGCGGTAAATCAGGGTTGCCCGCTTTTACACATTCATTGTAAATGTTAAGAAGCTCATCAGGGGTGTCGTATAAGTGGTGTACCACATAAGCGTTATCCCAAAAAATACGGAAGTCGCGCGCTTTAGGCTTTAAAGCCGCCATTCTTTTAACAACTCTGTCCGAATAGGTAACACCATTCGGATTAGAGTACTTAGGCACACACCAAATACCCTTTACGGTTTCATCCTGTACCCATTCTTCTACCTGCTCCATTACAGGACCTTCGGCGTCCATTTCAATAGGAATAAGCTTAAAGCCAAAATATTCTGCAATAGCAAAGTGGCGGTCGTAACCGGGGACCGGGCATAAGAACTTACGTTCTTTACACTCGTACCAAGGCTCAGCACCCATACCGTGAGTCATGGCTTGTGCTATAGTGTCAAACATCATGTTAAGTGACGAGTTACCGCCTACTATAATCTGGTCGGGTTTTAAGTCCAATATCTCGGCAAAAAGGTTTTTCATTTCGGTAAGACCATCAAGGCCACCATAGTTACGGCAGTCAATGCCGCTTATGTTTTTGAAACCTGTATCATTGCCTACAAGGTCAAACATTTTCTCGCTCAAATCCATATTGTCAAAGCCGGGTTTTCCGCGTGACATATCAAGCGATAAATGAAGCGAGCGTAATGCTTCATACTCTTTGCGGACTACTTTAAATTCGTTTTCCAAGTCGGTTCTGTCCGCTTTTAGATACTCTGTCATAGAGAACTGCTCCTTAAATAATAATGATTGTAGTTTGTCGAAACGCCATAAAGCGCTTCGACAAGCCACTTTTAAGTGTCTATGGCAAAATCAAATCATAAGAATTGATTTTGCACAACATTCATTGCAATGGGTAAGGACAAATTTTCAAAGAAAATTTGTCGTAAAATCAAAGATTTTATGTCGAAACATATATGTTTCGACTAATTCTTAACCATTATAATTAACTAATATATAATACTATATAAGGCTGTGTTTTTCAAGTATTTTATGTAAAAAAGCGTGAATTAATTATTGAAATCCTAACACAATTGTGCTAATATATTCCATAAAGGAGTGTTTAATATGGCGGAAATTTTTGAAGTTTTAATGGTTGTAAGTTTTGGTGCTTCATGGCCGTTTAATGTTATTAAGTCATACAAAGCGCGCACCGCAAAGGGAAAAAGTCTTTTGTTTATGTGCCTTATATTGTTTGGCTACATAGTAGGTATTGCTTCAAAGCTTGTGAATGATGCATATATGGCAAATTTCGCTGACAAATGGTATGTGCTTTTCTTCTATTGCTTAAACTTTGTAATGGTTGGCGCAGATTTAATTATTTATTTTAGAAACAAAAAATTAGATAAGCAAAACGAAAAGGCGTAAAATAGAGGATATTATTTTAAACGGTACATATTGTAGTCATTTAAGAAGATTTGATGAAAACTGTAATGATAAATTTATGCACGTGTTTGTCCCTAAATATATAAAAGGTGAGAATGTTATGAAGATATTATCAATAGGCAATAGCTTTTCGCAGGATGCACACAATAAGCTTCATACTTTGGCAAAGGCTAACGGCGTTGAGCTTGAAATCACTAACCTTTATATACCCGGCTGCTCTTTGGAAAGACATTGGACTAATATCCAAAACAACACCCAAGACTACGATTTAGAGCCTAATGGCAGCGTGGCGGTCAGAAAAATAAGTATAGAAGAAGCGCTTAGGCTTTGTGAATGGGATATAGTCACACTTCAACAAGCAAGTACGTATAGTCAAAATTTTCGAACATATACCCCTTATGTTGAAAATATTGCAAAATACGTAAGAGAAAGATGCCCCAAAACTAGAATTTGGTTCCATCAGACCTGGGCGTATGAAAATGATTATTTTGCTAACGGTGAACGTGCAAACAATACCCATCAAAAAAGTATGTATCAAAATATTTTGACCGCTTCACAAAAGGCAAGCGAAGTTATCGATGCGCCACTTATAAAGTGCAATGTGTCTATTCAGGCAGTACGTGAAAATGTGCCTGAATTCGATTACGCAAATGGTGGGCTCTCGCTTAACCGTGACGGTTACCATCTAAGCTATGATTATGGTAGATTTATAGCGGCGTACACATGGCTTTATGAGCTTACGGGTGTGTGGGGAGATAATATTCCCTTTTTAGAACTTGATAAAGCACTTACTGAAAAGATAATAAAAGTAGTAAAGGATGCCTTGAAATAAGGCATCCTTTTTAACATATTTTTAATTGCTCGCAGTCTTCGTTTTTTGGGACTGCTTTTTTTATTCGCACCTTGTATTCAATGTATTTATCGGTTTCGTTTTTTCTAAGCTTTGCGTTTATTCCCGAGTCACGAAGTGTATTTACATGCTTTGAAAGACTGTTGTAAAAAAGGCGAACATCACCTATAGCTTGTTTTCTAATCGGTTTTTGCTCTTCTGTGGGAACGGGCTTTTCAAATAACATATCATTTATATATTTTTCGGTTTGCAAAGGGGTGAGCTCATTTGTGATTATGTGTTCTAATACAGCTTCACGCTTGCTTTCAGGCACTCGAAATAGCATTATCGCGTGGCGTTCGGTAAGGCGGGCTTCTGTTATTCTGTCACGAAGCCTTTTTGGAAAATCTAAAAGCTTTAGTTTGCCCGAAAGGGCCGACGGTGATATACCAAGCTTAATCGCTACTTCGCTATGGGTTATGCCGTAGTAGTTTATAAGCTTGTCAAGAGCACGGGCTTCTTCAAATATAGAAAGGTTACTGCGCTGAATGTTTTCGGTTAGTGAAAGTATGGCGGAAGACTGCTCATCTACGGTATGTATAACGCATGGTATTCGCCTAAGCCCTACCTGCTTTGCGGCACGAAAACGCCGCTCGCCTGCAATAATTTCGTACTTACCGTCAGGTAATTTTCTAACCGCTAGAGGCTCTATGATTCCGTTAGTGGCGATACTGTTTTTTAATTTTAAAAACTCGTATTGGTCGAAGTGTCTTCGCGGTTGTGTTGTAGAAATTGTAAGTTCTTCGGGTTTTAACATTAAAAGCTTTTTTTCGAAAATTTTTTGCATTAAACCGCCTCCTAATATAATTTTAATATAAGGAGAGCTTTTGTAAAGAATTTTCGGTCGGGCAAATTCGCCTCAAAATAACAAAAAACCCCTTATTAAAGGGGCTGTTTTGCAATTTTTCCGCTGTTTCGAGGATATTTTGGCGGTGTTTGCGATATTTTTTTAAAGTAAACAAAGGCGCGCTGCTCATCATTTACAAGCGTTTCGCATATAATGGTAGGTTCACCTACACCTAACTGCTTTACGGCATTTTTGCAAAGGGCTACTTCTTCTTTGACACTTGGCCCTTTCATGGCAATAAATTGACCGCCTTTTTTTACAAACGGAACGCAATATTCGAGTAATACCGGCATAGCCGCTACCGCACGCGCACAGGCAATATCGTACTTTTCGCGGAACGCTGGATTTCTGCCGCCGTCTTCCGCGCGGGAATGTACCGCAGTAATTCCTATAAGACCTAATTTATCTATAACATCATTTAAAAAGGTTATGCGCTTGTTAAGGCTATCAAGTAAGGTTACTTCTAAATCGGGGCGGACAATCTTAAGCACTAACCCGGGGAAGCCCGCACCCGTACCAACATCAATTATTTTAGCATTTTGCGGCACGGTACTGTTTTTTAAAAATAAAATGCAGTCGTAAAAATGTTTGTAAAGCACGTCTTCAGGCTCGGTTATAGCGGTAAGGTTGATTTTTTCGTTCCATTCTATTAAAAGATTGCCGTATAAATTAAGCTTTTCTATAGCTTCGGGAGTTAATTCCACACCAAAGCTATTACATAAAGGGATAATTTTTTCAATGTTAAAGTTAATCATTAAGCTTTGCTTCCAATCTGTAAATAGGTTGATTTAAGGCTATAAAACGGCTTTCATATTCGGTTACAATATTATCGGGAAAATCGCTGCCATGTAGGTCAAGCGATACATTATATATACCAAAACCGCTTTGCGAAAACTCGGAAATAGAAAACTCAAAAAAGTGCATATTATCGGTTTTTTGGTGTATTTCGGCACCTTTACACAGCAAGTTTTTATAAATGCTTAAAAACTTACGATGTGTAAGGCGGTGGGAAGCGTATGCCTTTTTAGGAAAAGGGCAAGAAAAATTAAGAAAAAGCCTTGCAATAGAGTGGTTAGGTATAAATTTTTCTAAATACTCAGCACTGCCACAGATAAAGCGAAGATTTTCCACCTTTTCCTGCTTTGCAATTTCGCAAGCACCTACAATAACATTAGCGCTTTTTTCAACCGCTAAAACATTTATTTCGGGGTGAGCTTTGGCGTACTCTACTGCAAATTTACCTTTGCCACAGCCGATTTCTAAGTAGATGGGGTTGGTGTTGCCAAACCAATTCCCAAAGTTTATATACTCTTTTTGTAAGACCGCAGTGTTGAAGTTACGGTCATCGGTATCAATTTTAAAAAGTATGTCCGAAACGGCTAATAACCTGTCTTCAAGATACTTCTTTTTTCTCATTCTCATACTATCACCAAAAGTTGCATAAAAAACATATTTTTAACTATTTTAAACTGCAAAAGGGGGCAAAGTCAATAGCGCAAACCCCAATTTATAAAAATTTTTTAATTTTTTTGAAAAAGGGGTTGCATTATCCCCACTTTGTGTGTATAATAGTAATACATCAAAAATATCGCGGAGTGGAGCAGTTGGTAGCTCGTCGGGCTCATAACCCGAAGGTCGTTGGTTCAAGTCCAGCCTCCGCAACCAAAACGAAAGACACCCAAAAGGGTGTCTTTTTCGTTTTGGTTATGTTAGTTGAATTTAGACTGATGATTTTAGGTTGAGACCGACGAGCGTGGCTCGTTGGGTGAGGTTGCGAGCGCGTCCGGCGGACGATACAGCGAGCAAAACGAAGCGCCGCGGTCGAAGAAAAACGACGCTCCAAGGAAGTTTTTCTTCGGGCACCGCAAGAGGCTTTTTAATGCACCGCCTTAAAAAGATAACCCGAAGGTAAAAATTATACTAATCGATTCGGTCGGCTATTAGTCGGCACGAGTTTTTATAAACAAACAGAAATGTCTATTAAAAAATAATGTAAAGATCATAAATCGATTTAACATTGACACTTAGTTGGTATTTTTGTTTATAATTATTGTAGTTTATGAAGAAATTGTGTTTTTTTACTATTTAAGGGAATAATTATAAAAATAAAGTCTTGATTTTTTAAGATAATAAGGTTATAATGTGAAAGGAGATTAGTTCGTGAATTGCGAAGAAATACACAAAAGGAGAATAAAAATGGTTGTTTTGGATATAAAAATGGATAATTTTTATGCATTTAAAAACTTTCATGCAAATTTTACTTATCCTAAAAAAATAGTTGGGTCAACGATCGAAAGTGAACATTTACCTGAGCGCACTAATTTTAGATATAAGAAAGTAAATATAATTTTTGGTGCAAATTCATCTGGCAAGACTACTTTTGGTAAGATGATAATGAAATTTTTTAATTTTGTTCACCAGAAGAATCATATGTTCCTTACTGGCGCAGTTTGTGATCAAAACCAAGAAGCTACTTTGATGATAGATATGGCATCAAAGAACAATTATCTTTATCGTGTGATATGTACCATTCCACCACATGAAAAAGACGAACTTCTTGCCAATGATATTAGACTTCAGGTGATAAAAGAAAAGATATTAAAGAGAGATAGCTATGAGTCTTGCGTTGAAAGAATTGCAGAAAAACCTTTTATTCCAGCAGAAAACTATATAGAAGAATTAGAAAAAATAGAACGATTAGCATGGTTTTTTGAACATCCAAAAGATAATACGGGTGAACTCTCTTTGCCTGACAAAGACGAAAACTTCCGATTAGTACTTGAAAATGTATTGAAAACATTAGACCCATCTATTAAAGATGTAAAAATATTAAGTGATGTAGACAGGGCATATGTTGTTCATTTGCATAATCAATCAATAGTTCTTCAACATGGTCAATCGTTAGATACGGATTTATTTTCAAGTGGAACAAAGGCGGGCGTTGGGTTGGCTAATATACTTTCTTCACTTATACAAGGAAGCAACGGTTTTTATTATTGTGATGAAAAATTTTCTTATATTCAAACTGATGTTGAAAAAGCGGTTTTATCTTTGATGATTGCATTTCTTAAGCCATGTGATCAACTTTTCTTTACAACACACAATACAGATATATTAGATATGAATTTACCTAAACACACATATACATTTTTGCGCAAAGATATAACTAATCTAGAGTGTCCTATCACTTGTATTGAGGCATCGTCATTACTTAAGAGATGTACTGATTCATTAAGAAATGCGGTTGAAAACGATTCGTTTGCTACTACTCCTGCATTAGAATTGATTTATAATTTAATGGATTGCAATGGGGAGGGGTAATTATTGTGAATAAAAATGCTAATATTCGGTATTTTGTTGAAGGTGAAGATGAAAGAAAATTTGTAAATACGCTAAAAAATGATTTAAAAGCTATTATTCCTGGAAAAGTTCAAATATTAAATGTTATACAGAATATAATAAGCGATATGATTATTAGAACATTTAAACCAGGAACGATTGTTGTATTAATATTCGATACGGATACTGGTAATGCGGATATATTAAATAAAAATATAGCAAAGCTTAATGGGTATTGTAATGTGGCAAGAGTCATTACTATACCTCAAATAAAGAATTTTGAAGATGAATTAATATACAGTTGTAATATTGATAAGATAACAGAGTTATTAAATAGTCGCTCAGTTTCGAATTTTAAAAGCGACTTAATACATATTACAAATTTACCAAAAAAATTAAATGAACATAAATTTGATTTAGATAAGTTTTGGAGTCGTATAGCTGAAAGCCCGTATCAAGATATAAAAAACGAGTCCACAAAGATCAAAAGATGCCGCAAGTAATACTTGCGGCTTGATTTTTAAAATTCCAAACACATTTTATTGCAGTTTTGTTATTTGTAAAGTATAATATTTTCAAAGGGGTGTTCTATATGCTCGGTGAAAAAATAAGGAATTTACGAAAAGAAAATAAAATCTCTCAAGAAGAACTTGCCGAAAAGCTTGGCGTTAGTAGGCAAAGTATAAGTTTATGGGAAAATGAGCAAACTCAACCCACTTTAGAAAATATTATGGCATTAGCAAATATTTTTGGTGTTAGTTCAGATACGCTTTTAGATATTGATAATAAAAATGACAAAAATACAAATATTTTTGTAAATGATAGTTTGAAATTAAGGCGAAAGCTAAAAAATAAAATATTAATTATATCTATCATCACAATTATTATAATTGCTTTTGGAATGGTATTATTCTTTTCTAATAAACCTGCTAATATCGAAGAAATAAAAGATTCGGTAGTTATGATAAAAACTTACGATGCTAAAGGTGAATCAATTGCGAGCGGTAGTGGGTTTTGCGCGTATGAAAAAGATTGGATAATAACTAATTTTCATGTTATTGAAGGCGCGAGAAATATTAAAGTTATAACCGATGATAATGAAGAAATATCTGTAAGTGAAATTTTAGTATTTGATGCAAAAAATGATTTGGCAATAATGAAAGTTCAAGGAGATTTTGTTCCGCTTGCGTTGGGCGATGAGAAGAAAATAAAAGTAAAAGATAAAGTTACAACAATAAGTAGCCCCAAAGGTGAACTTAATACGGTTACAGAAGGAATTATCAGCAATGCGGACAATAAAGATGAATTAAGAATAACGGCACCTATATCTCATGGTAGTTCGGGTGGAATTTTATTAGATGATAATAATAGAATTATTGGGATAACTAGTGCAGGATATGATGACGCGCAAAACCTTAATTTTGCAGTAAGTGTAAATAAACTTAAGCGATTACAAAAAATATATGATAACAAAGCTTTTATAAAAGCAAATAAATCTTATGCACTGTTTGCTTCATTAGAAGATTATGAAGCTTGTAAAATGGATTCTAGCACAGTGTATAGTGTTAGTTCTTTAGAAACTTTTTATGATTTTACAAATGTTAAAAGAAGATTTGAAAAAGCACTTGAATTGGAAAACGATAGTTGGTTTGATATTTATAACAATTTAAGCGAAGAAGATAAAGAAAAAGTTTTAGCTATTTTTAGTAAAATAAGTGGTAAAGATAATATTACAAACGGTATAGTTGACAAAATAGAAGAATGGGATAAGAGTGATTTTTTCATAAAATTAGGGGTTTTAGAAAAATTCGAATATGCTATTACATTTGTTGATATAGAAAATTATAAAGATAAAGATTTGATGTTCGATAATGTCGATGAAAATTATCCTTTAGAAGCAGCGGAAAAGTCATTGATTTTATATTTGTTAGGAAATTATAAATGGCCTGAAATACACGATGAAAATAAAGAAGATATTTTTGATTATTTCGATGAAAAATATGAGACAAAAGATTTTGGCGCAATTTTAGAAGTATTAGGGTATGAAGTTGTTTATGAAAATGACGAAGAATTGACTGCCTATTGGTGATTAATTAGTCGACCTTTTGGTCGGCTTTTAGGAAAAGTGAACACCATTCGATAAGGCTCGGGTCAACAGGTCAATAATCGATATAAATCCTCAGGTCGTTGGTTCAAGTCCAGCCTCCGCAACCGACAAAGCGAACCGATTTGAGATTAGGCGCAGAAAATCCAGTAACCTGGGCGGTTACTGGATTTTTTTATCTCATTTTTTGAAATGAAACTGGGTAGATATCATACGCCAAAAACAGCTTTCGGGGAGGACTTGAACTAAATACAAAGGCAATATTAGGTGAAAAAATACAGTTTTTATGATATAATCAGTTCAATAAATAAGAAATTGACTAATAGTTTGTTGAATACTGGATGCAGATAGCAGGGCATTAAGTTCCTGCTATCTGTTTATAAACGCTTTGAGTTCTCCGATAAAAAACTTAAAAGTATTTGTAAGATTTCCGATTTTCAATAGTCTTATAGGTGAAGGAGGTGATAGGGAATGGAGTTCGAGCAGATTTACACTACATATTTCCGTGATGTTTATCTATATATCCGTAGATTGTCTAATAGTGAGCATATAGCCGAAGAAATCACAAGTGAAACTTTTTTCAAGGCTATGAAATCAATTGATAGTTTCCGTGGGGATTGTGATATTCGTGTTTGGTTGTGTCAGATTGCCAAAAACTGCTATTATTCATATATAAAAAAGGCAGACCGAACAGAATGTATTGACAATGTAGAGATTGCAGAACAAGGTGCATCTTTTGAGGAACGATTATTTCGGCACGATACTGCAATGCAGATACAAAAAATTCTCCACGATGTACCAGAACCATACAAAGAGGTCTTTATGTGGAGAGTATATGCAGAATTGAGTTTTAAGCAGATAGGACAAATATTTGGTAAATCTGAAAATTGGGCTTGTGTTGCCTATCACCGAGCCCGAAATAAGATTAAAGAAAAATTGGAGGTTTATTAACATGAAAAATGAATGCAATATTGTTCGAGATATTCTACCTTTGTATGTTGAAGATATGGTCAGCGAAGAAACTGCAAAGTTCGTGAAAGAACATCTTGCGGAATGCAAAAATTGCAGAGAAGACTATGAAGTCATGAAATCAACGGATGGCTTTGTAGAGAATAAAAGTGATAATTCGGAGGACATCAAAATAGCAAGCAGTTTGAAGAATATCAAAAACACAATCAACAAAAAAATCAGAAACATAGTATTATGTGCTGTTGCTGCAGTATTGGTTGTAATCGTTGGGGTTAATCTTATGTTTAATGTTGCAATTAAGAATCTTTCCCCTGAGGATATCTCTATTTCTGCTGATGTGTATTCATTAGCTGAACTTATTGAGAATCCCGTTGATAACGATAACTCTAAAACAATCGAAGTAAAAATCCCCCAACTCGGAACGATGGAACTGACGGAAGATACAATTAAAAAATGTGAGGATGTAACTGTGATTTCTGTGGGTTCGGAATATTTCATAAGAGCTATAAAGAGCGAAGCAAAAGACAACACGCTTTACATCAATGCTTTCAATACCACACTTCTTAACAACAAAGCCCAAAATTATCAAAAGCAGTTTTCTTATGTTGAATTGCAGGAAATAAATAAAATTATATTTGTTGATGGCAATGGTTTGGAAACGGTGTTATGGAGTAAATAAATTCCAATTTAATAAATGGTTTTAACACTGATATCTAAATCGGTGCAACTTGCCAAGACGAAAGACATCCAATAGGGTGTCTTTTTTGTTTTGGTTAAGAAAGTTTGATTTATATTGTTGATTTCATAATAAAGCGTACTTATGTGTGGAAAAAATTGCAACTATATGATATAATCTATTTGAATTTATAAAATTGCTGGAGGTTTAGTATGACCGAAAAAGAAAAAGCGGCAGCAGGGTATTTATACAAGGAGGATAAAAATCGCTATCCAATGTATGTTGGATAATAAAAAGCTATTGAAAATATATAGCTTTTCAAGTATAATTTTTATGGATTGAAAATTGGCATAGGTAAAATTAACTAGGTAGAAGTATTTGTTGATTTTTCGAAAACAATCAGTAAGAATCAAGCGCATATGCACGATTGGTATGAGCTTTTCCCAACTTATAACTAAATTAACGAAAAATAAAAGGAGAAAAAGAAATGACTCAAAAAACGTTTTGCCCTAACGGAACACAACACATAACAGATGCTATCAATACTGCTATAGCAAGCGGTGAACGAACTGCTACTATTAGTGGAAATTGGGAAATTGATACTGCTATTCGTATTCCAAGTGATTTCACATTGGTTTTGGATGGTTGCCATTTAAAATTGGCAGATGGATGTTTTTCAAATATATTTGTAAACGAGCATCACGATACACCAATTGGAAAAACTCCCAACGGAACAGACCGCAATATAACCATAGCAGGCAAGAACGGCGCTATCATTGATGGTGGAAAATATAACGGTCTTTCTGAAAAAACGGCAGGAAAGAACGGCTTGCCGCCCATTTGGAAAAATAATCTTGTTTTATTTACTAATGTCGAAAATTTTGAAATTTCGGGTATTTCTTTCCATAATCAGCGTTGGTGGGCGCTTAATTTTATTTATTGCTCTTACGGAAAATTGCACGATATCGATTTCAAAGCTTGTGATATTTATATTGACAAAAACGGCAACGAAGGACATGGATTAGTACATAGCTCGAAATATGAAGTTCTTGTAAAAAACGCAGATGGTATTGATTTGCGTGAAGGATGTCACGATATTATCATTGAAAATATAACCGGCTTTACTGAAGATGATTCTATTGCACTTACTGGACTTAGAGGAAGAATGGAGAGAGAATTTGCGGTAGAAGGCTTTTCGTCGGATATTTGTAATATTACAGTTAGAAACATTAAAACTGCTGCTTTTTGTGCAAATGTACGCCTTTTAAGCCAGGGAGAAATAAGGCTGCACGATATTTCAATTGATGGTGTATATGACGCATCGGAAAACTCGCCCCATATGGATAGGGGTTTGTATGCAGTGCGAATTGGCGACTCCTATCTTTACGCCCAACGCCATGCCACCAATGAAGAAACTTATAACATTAAGGTTAAGAATGTTAGTTCACGTGCTTTAATTGCTGCTGTGGGCCTCGCGGGAGGTATGGGAAATGTTTCAATAGAAAACATTGAATGCTACGGCGACACTCGCGAGATAGAGGATAAACGCGGTATTTAAAGCAGTATGATATGTTTTACGGAAATCAGCTTTAAACCCCGAAGCTATACGGTTTCGGGGTTTAAATATTGCTTTGAAAATAAAAATTTATGCAACAAAACACACTAAATACCTATAGGCATCATGATTGAATTGATAAAACGCAAATTATGTTAACTTTGCTTATAATTATTTCAAACTGATAAATTTTTAGCTTTATTGGGGATAGAAATAACAACGCCTAAGAGCATTAATCCGCACCATATCAGGATAAGGTTGCCCCAACCGATTTGGGATACCGCATTAGCGAAAATTGTACTTGATACGGCGGCAGCCATATAGCTCATAAAATCAAGGAATCCGGTAGCGCTTGAAACCATACCCGTATCGCGAAGGCTTGGGCAGTATCTGCTCCAAAGCATGGTAGCGGCTCCGTTTGACCCCATTATTGCAATTATCATAAATGCAATATTTAAAATAGGCTGTTTAATAAGATAAAGCAAAATAAAGAATAAAGACGCCGTTATAAACATAATTAGTATGGTTTTATCCATATTCCTATTGAGCTTTTCATATAAGAAAACGGTTATAAATGTAGTTAGCGATATAATAAGGGTTGCTAATGTGAAAATGGAAGCGGATGTTTTGGGAGAAAAGCCCAAATATTGCGAAAAGTAAGTAGGCATCCAGAAAACAACGGTTGTTCTTACAATACCCGTTATTATAGAAATTAGTGTAAATTTTATAATTCTATGCTTTATTAAAACCTTAATACCTTTGCCGTTTTCTTTTTTAGGTGTGTATTGGTTGTATTTTATTATCCCCTTTTTTTCAAAGAAAAGGAAAAACGCAAAGAAAATTATTGCTATTGTGATAAGAACAACACTGCTTGTAATAAATACGCTTTGCCAAACAAGTATCGCGGCGGCAATTCCCGCAATCGGAGAACCGAAAAGTGATGCAAATTCGTATCCTAAACTGCATCTTGTGGCATAAATAGGCTCCGTGTTTTCGGCTACTATTTTTGTCATAGGGCCGTATATCATAGATAAGAAAAAGCCGGTTAAGCTATATGCAATTACGGCAAGATTGGCATAATTTTGTGCAAGAACACAAAACAGTACATTGGTTATGCCCGCCAAAAAAAGACCGATGCTTATCATATATCTTGCTTTGATTTTATCGCCTATCATACCATTAATTAGTTGCCCTATGGCATAGCAAATAAAATAAGTTGAAGATACCTTTCCGATATAACTTTCATGGTAACCATTTTCAATCATTTGAGGTGTAACTGCACCTAAAACATTTCTCGCAAAATATACTGCGAGATAAGCTACAGAGCACAAACTGCCGATATATATCGCGTTTGCAACATTCTTATTCTTAAACAACTGATTAAATTTCATTTTTGTCACCCGAGGTATGAGAATTTAATGTAACTAATCTGAACGACAAAGAGTTTAACACGCTTTTTTTGAGTTTATATAGGTGTTAAAAAACCTGTTGCGGAAGATGGATTTTAATGGTATAATTTTTCAGTAATTATTTTGTCGAATTTTGTCGAAAAAGTTTATTTAAAAACATTCATAAAAATGTTTCTAAACACAAAAATTATAAGTGCCAAAAACAAAAATGTACCAGCTACAAGGAAAAACGGCAAATAAAATCTACCCGCTACAAGTGTTATACCTGCGACAATAATACAGCTTATTGCCATATATTTAAGGTGCTTTGTGTTGTCGGGGTTTTTGTAGTCACCCTTATCAATTTTTTTAAGCACACGCCTTAAATAAAAAAGTGTAAGCCCTACAAATGGCGCACAAGGATAACAAGCCACCATAATGGTGGTAGCAAGGTTTTCGTGCCTTGCAAAATGATCAACATACCAAGTGGCTAAAAACGGCAACAGAGCCGCTAATATTATTAAAAGAAGAATAAAGATTTCGCTTAGCATAATTGAAAACTTTATTGTGTTACTTTTTTTCATATACTCACTCCTGAATTGGGTTTATGACTATTATACATTAAAAAAATTCGTTTGTAAATAAAGGGTTTAAAAATGCTTGAATTTTTAAAGCAAAGGTCGATGCTTTTAGCGGCAATAGTTACAAGTGTAATTTGTGTAATTGCACTTTATTCCCAAGTGACAATTTTTGTTTTAGCGCTTGTTATTTTGGGCTATTTGTTCTATTTATTTTATAAAAAAGCTCGCGGTGAGCTTATTTTTGCTGTGCTTTTAATTTTGGCGGTAACAGTTAGTGGATATTTAACTGCAGGCAAGGCAAAAGTGTTCCAAAATTACGATGATGTCTTAATTAGCGGTGAGTTTGTGGTAGCGGAAAAGCCCCAAAATCACGGTGAATATTATTCGGCGGTATTAGAAACAATTGATAGCGATAATCTAGCTAAAGGCGAAAAAATACGGGTAAGCTATAACAAACACGAATTAAAATTTTCAGAGAAAATCAAGGCTGATATCTCGCTTTCGGGAATAAAGGAAAAAGCATATAAAAACAGTAATTATTCGCAAGAAATTTTTCTTAAAGGGTATATAAAAAGCTGTGAACATACCAATAAAAACGATACTATATTATTGGCAGTAGCGAATATTCGAAAGTTTATTAAAAATAAAATTTTTAAAAACTACAAAACGGAAGAAGCGGCTACTGTTATGGCGCTTGTATCAGGGGACAAGTCTTATTTTACTACTGAGTTTTATAACAATGTAAAATGCGCGGGTGTAGCGCATGTTATGGTAGTTTCCGGTATGCATTTATCTATTATTGTGTCAATGTTTCTTTATATTATAAACAAGTTTTTTTATAACCGCTTTTTAAAGGCTTTAATAATAGTTTTTGTTACAATTTCAGTAATGGCTATATGTGGTTTTACAATGTCTGTTTTAAGGGCGGGAATAACCTATTTTTTAGTGGCCATAGCGCTTATTTTAAACCGTGAAAACACAAGCGAAAATACGTTAGGTCTTGCGGTTTGTTTGATATATCTTGCAAATCCTTTTGCAGTTTTTAGTCTTTCGTTTCAACTTTCGGTGCTTTCTACATTTGCAATTTTAGTAGTTTCAATTCCTATAATAGACTTTTTAAAAGAACACGCAATCATTAAAAACAAGTTGGCGCTTGCAGTAATTTCTTCTGTTATTATAAGTATTAGCGCGCTTCTTTTTACCGCTCCTATAACAATTTATCATTTTGGTTATATATCCTGTGTTTCGGTAATAACCAATCTGCTTATTTCTACCGCTACAAGTTATGCTATGACTTTTTGTATTTTAGGGTTTGTTTTTCCTTTTTTGGCGGTGCCGCTTTTCTTCATAAGCGAAGCGGTAGTTACTTATATAAATGGTGTAATTAACTATCTTGGCACACTGCCGTTTGCTACGGTGAGGACACCGCAATTTACAATAATTATACCAATTATTTTAATAATTGTAGTTTTATGGGTATTAGTTGCTTGTAAACTTCGCTATGATATGGTAAAATTAAAGGAAATCGAAATAAAACTAATTGCAGAAGGGGGTAATGGGGAATATGCCCGCGATTTCGGAACAGATTTTAAAAAACGAAATAAAAAAGGCTCAAAAAAACATATACATATTATTCGGCGATGACGGATACCTAAAAAAACTCTATGCCGATAAGATTACCAATATGTATGTGGAAAAGGATGATGTTTTTAACTATCAAAGCTTTTCTTCAGAATGTGATTTGCAAGAGGTTTACGATGCGGTTTTGCAATTCCCGGTTATCTGCGATAAAAAGGTGGTAATTTTGACCGATTATGACTTTGAGAAATGCAAAAAATCGGATTATGATAAGCTTTCAACAATACTTTCCGAAGTGCCTGACAGTTGTATTTTTATTTTGCTTTATGATGCACTTCCTATAGTGGTTAAAAAGAATACCAAGCTTTCAAAGCTTATGGCTGTAGCCGAAAAAAACAACGGTGTTACAGCGCGGCTTGATTACAGAACTGTGCCCGAGCTTGCAAAAATGCTAGAAAACGGTGCTAAAAAGCGCAGTTGTGTGTTGGCACCAAATACTGCAAAATACCTTGTAGAAATGGTGGGAGAAGATATAAGCACCCTTAAAAACGAGCTTGATAAGCTTTGCGCTTTTGTGGGAAAGGGTGAAATTACAAAGCAAACCGTTGATGAAGTATCGGTTAAAACTGTTGAAGCAAGTATCTACAGCCTTTCGAAGCAGATTGTAGAATACAATATGACCTCAGCCCTTAAAACCTTGGATGAGCTTTTTTATTTAAAAATAGAGCCGATTGTAATTTTAAGTACAATTTCGGGCTTTTATGTGGATATGTATCGCGCTTTTGTGGGGAAAGAACGAGGTATGAACGCTAGTGAAATAGCAAAAGAATTTGGCTATTTTGGGCGCGAGTTTGTTATAAGAAATGCAATGCAGGATACAAGAAAATTTGATCATAAACGCTTCGAGCTTAGTTTTAACGCTTTGCGTATGGCGGATAAAAGCCTTAAATCATTTTCGGGTGATGGCCGCATTGTTTTAGAACGGCTTGTTGTTAAATTGGGCTTTATAGCACTTAAGGGTGAAGATGTTGATTAAGCTTAAAATGCCTGTGATAGTAGAAGGCAAGTATGATAAAATTACGCTTGAAAATGTTATCGATACACTAATCATTCCCACTAACGGATTCAGAATTTTTAAGGACAAGGAAAAGTGTGAGCTTATACGCACTTTTGCGCAAACTAAGGGTATAATAGTACTTACCGATAGCGATTCTGCAGGCAATATAATACGCGCGCATATTAAAAATATAAGTGCAGGCGGTAAAATATATAATGTTTACATCCCGCAGCTAAAGGGTAAAGAAAAACGTAAAAATGCCCCTGGGAAAGAAGGCTTTTTAGGGGTTGAAGGCATAGATAAAGAAATACTTCGCGAAGCCTTTTTAAAAAGCGGTGTTACAGCAGATGATATTACAGAAAAATCAAAGCCTATCACTAAAACGGATATGTTTATGTTTGGTCTTTCGGGGACAAACAATGCCGAAAGTAATCGTAGAATACTGCTCAAACACCTAAATTTACCCGAAAATTTATCACCTAATGCAATGCTTAGTGTGGTTAACACTATGTTTACCTACAGTGAATTTGAAAAGGCGGTTTTAGAATGTCAAAAGCGTTTGGGCAAAAGCTAAAAATTTTATATGTACTTGATATTTTAAAAAAGCATAGCGATGAAGAAAACCCCGTTACCGCTAAAGACATTTGTGCTTATTTGGAAGAAGAGGGTGTTCAGGCTGAGCGCAAATCGGTTTATAAGGATATTGAAGCGCTTATTGATTACGGTTATGATATAATTTATTCTCAATCGCCAAAGGGGTATTTTCTGGCTTCGCGCGAGTTTGAAGAGCCCGAAATTTTTCTGCTTTCGGATGCGGTTAGGACGGCTAAGTTTATAACCCCCAAAAAGACACGCGAGCTTGTAAAAAAGTTTGATTCAATGCTTAGCGTTACCGCCCGCCAAAAAAGGCAAAAAAATATTTATATAGATTTTTCTAAAAAAAGCAATAATGAAGAGATTTTTTATAATATTGACAAAATTTCGGATGCGATTTCAAGCGGTAAAAAGATTGAGTTTGATTACATTGCGCGAGAGCTTAAGGGCAGAGAATTTGTAGATGTTACAAGACTTATGAAGGTAAGCCCTTACGCTTTAACCTGGCAGGATGACCACTATTATTTAATAGGTAATTACGAAAAGTATGATAATCTTTTGCATTTGCGTCTTGACCGTATGTTTAAGATAAAGGTAACAGATGAAAAGGCGAGATTTTTTGGCGAAGTAAGTGAATATAAGGATGTATTTGATATAGCTGATTACGCCAATAAAATTTTTGGTATGTTTTCGGGAAAACTGGAAACAATAGAACTTTGCTGCAGCAAAAAAATTGCTAAAACGGTAGCCGACCGTTTTAGCGAAAATATTTTCATTACAAATGTTACCGAAAACGAGTTTTGTTTTTCGTTCAAGGCGGCGGTTAGCGAGGCACTTGTAACCTTTATTATGAATTTTTCGGATTCTGTTAAGGTTTTAAAGCCTTTAGAACTTAAGGATATGGTGACCATTCGCGCAAAGAAAATTTTAGAAATGTATGAAAATTAACTTGCTCTATTAGTAAAAGTTTGGTAAAATAGTAAGGTATTGTGCTACAAGGGGAAGTAAAAATGAAAGTTAAAGGATTTGACAACTCAAAATATATAAATTTGCAATCGCAAAAAATCAGGGATAGAATTGAGCAGTTTGGCGACAAGCTTTATTTAGAGTTTGGCGGTAAGCTTTTTGATGATTACCACGCCGCAAGAGTTTTGCCCGGTTTTGAGCCTGATGCAAAGATTAAAATGCTTTTAGAGCTTAAGGATGAAGCGGAAGTTGTAATAGTTATCAATGCGGATGCTATTGAAAAGAACAAGCAACGCGGCGACTTAGGCATTACTTACGATTTGGAAACCCTTCGCCTTATTGACGCGTTTCGTCAAATCGGGCTTTATGTGGGCAGTGTGGTTATCACCTGCTATACCGGTCAGCCATCGGCACAAAACTTCGAAAAGCGTTTAACTTCACTTGGTGTTACGGTTTATCGTCATTACCCTATTGCTGACTATCCTTCGAATATTCCCTTTATAGTAAGTGAAGAAGGCTTTGGTAAAAACGATTATATTAAGACTGAACGAAAGCTTGTAATAGTTACAGCCCCAGGTCCGGGAAGCGGCAAAATGGCTACCTGTCTTTCTCAGCTGTATCACGAAAACTTACGTGGCATTAAAGCGGGTTATTCAAAATTTGAAACCTTCCCTGTGTGGAATTTGCCCCTTAAGCACCCTGTAAATGTAGCTTATGAAGCTGCTACGGCAGACCTTAACGATATGAATATGATTGACGCTTTTCATTTGGACGCATATGGAAAAATGGCGGTAAATTATAACCGCGATATTGAAATTTTCCCCGTGCTTAACTCTATTTTGGAAACTATCTTGGGCGAGTCACCCTATAAAAGTCCTACCGATATGGGTGTAAATATGGCAGGCTTTGCTATATACGATGATGAGGCAGTTTGTAAATCTGCTAAGCAGGAGATTATCCGCCGTTATTATAGCGCTTTGGTGCGTGCGCGACAGGGTATGGGCGAGCAATCAGATGTTCAAAAAATTGAATTTTTAATGAATCAGCTAAAGATTAGCGTTAAAGACCGCCCTGTAGTAGAAGCGGCACTTAAAAAGGCAGAAGAAATCGGCGACCCTGCTGCTGCTTTAGAGTTACCCGATGGTAGAATTATTACCGGTAAAACCTCAAGTCTTTTGGGCGCTTCTTCAGCACTTATACTCAATTGCTTAAAAGCGCTTGCAGATATACCGGATGAAATTAATTTGATTTCACCTACCATTATTGAACCTATTCAAAAGTTAAAGACCGAGATTTTGGGCAACCATAACCCAAGACTTCATACCGATGAGGTTTTAGAAGCGCTTTCGATTTGTGCAGTTACAAGTGATGTTGCAAAAAAAGCTTTGGATAAGGCACACGAATTAAAGGATTTAGAGGCACATTCTACCGTAATACTTTCTCGTGTGGATGAAAACGTTTTCAAAAAACTGGGTGTAAATATTACATTTGAACCAAAATATCAAACTAAAAAATTATATCATAATTAACCATAAAGCAGCGGTCACTATTAAGTGATCGCTTCTTTATGGTTCGAAAACGCCATTTTTTGTGCATTATTACCAAAATTTAGAAAAAACATTATCTGTCTGTTTTTTATTTTTTACAAAAATCACTTGAAAATGATATTTTTTGTTGCTATAATGAATAATATAAGGAAAGTTATATTTAAATTTTCGGGAGTGATATTTTTGAAAAGCAAAAAATGTGTAGCAATGCTTTTGGCGGGCGGACAAGGTAGCCGTTTGGGTGTACTTACAAGTAAAATTGCCAAACCGGCTGTTCCTTATGGTGGTAAATACCGTATTATAGACTTTCCGCTTTCTAACTGCACAAATTCGGGGATCGATACTGTTGGTATTCTTACCCAGTACAAACCGTTAGAACTTAATGACTATGTGGCTTCGGGTAAGCCGTGGGATTTAAACCGTACTGACGGTGGGGTACATATCTTGCCCCCTTATCACGGTCAGGAAGGCGGTAATTGGTACAAGGGTACTGCAAACGCTATTTATCAAAATCTTGAATTTTTAGAGCGTTATAACCCTGAATATGTACTTATTCTTTCGGGTGACCATATTTACAAGATGGATTATGCGGATATGTTGGCACAGCATATTGAAAGCGGTGCTGATTGTACAATTGCGGTTTTGGATGTTTCACTTGAAGAAGCTACCCGCTTTGGTATTATGAACACTAATCCCGATGGTACTATTTACGAATTTGAAGAAAAGCCAAAGCAACCAAAGAGCACATTGGCTTCAATGGGTATTTATATCTTTAAATGGGAGAAGCTTAGATACTATCTTACCGAAGATGAAAAGAATCCCGATTCTTCTAACGATTTTGGTAAAAATATTATTCCTATGATGCTCGGCGACAATCAGCTTTTGCGTGTTTACCGCTTTAATGATTATTGGAAGGATGTAGGAACGGTTGAATCCCTTTGGGAAGCTAATCTAGACCTTTTAAATCCCAAAATCAATCTTAACTTAGCGGATAAAAACTGGAAGATTTATTCTAAAACTACCGGTACACCGCCACATTATATTTCTGAAAATGCAGTTGTCGAAAATTCGCTTATAACCGATGGTTGTGAAATTTTCGGCAAAGTTGATTATTCAGTTTTGTTTAAAAATGTAACTGTAGAAGAAGGCGCTGTTGTAGAATATTCACTTATAATGCCGGGTGCAGTTATTAAGAGCGGTGCTTCGGTTAAGTATGCAATAGTTGCCGAAAATGCGGTTGTAGAAGAAGGTGCCTCGGTTGGCAATGAACCTAACGCTACAGGCGATGAAAATTGGGGTATTGCAGTTGTAGGTGATAATCTTACAGTAGGAAAGAATGCTACAATAACCGCTAGCAAAATGATTACCGAAAATGTTAAGGAAGGTGACACAATATGAGAACATCAGCAGTAGCAGGTTTGATTTTTGCAAACTCTGACAATAAACTTAAAGAGCTTACCGCTAACCGTTCTTTAGCATCGGTGCCCTTTGGCGCAAGATACCGTGCAGTAGACTTTGCGCTTTCTAATTTGGTTAATACAGGTGTTACCTCTGTTGGTATAATCACCACTGAAAATTATCGTTCACTTATGGACCATGTTGGTAATGGTATTGCGTGGGATTTGGACCGTAAAAATGGCGGTGTTTACTTTATTCCGCCTTACTATAAACGCGGTGTTAAGCGCTTTGCCGATACAGTTTCGGCCCTTATGGGAGCCTATGACTATATTGGAAAATGCGGTGCTGAATATATCGTGCTTTACGATTCACATATTATCGCTAATATTGATTTATCCGATGCTTTGAAAGCACATAAGAAAAAAGAAGCCGACCTTACGGTTATTTTCCATAATGGTGAGCTACCTGTAAAATCGGAAGAAAAAATGCTTTTAGGTTTTAACAATGACGGCAGAGTTAATTCTATATCATTTGGTAAAGCTGAAAATAAGGCATCTTTTGGTGTGGGTATAAGTATTATAAACAAGGATTTACTCTTAAAGCTTATAAGTGATGCCGAAGATGAGGGTCTTACAAGCTTTGCCCGTGACGTTTTAGCCCAAAAAATTAACGAACTTAAAATTTATGGTTACGAGCATAGCGGATATACCGCTATTATGGATAACGCTGACACATATTACGAAGCTAGTATGGACTTACTTTGTAAGGATATCCGTTCACAACTTTTTGATAAAAGTCGCCCGATTTTTACCAAGGTGCGCGATGGTATGCCTACACGTCATGGTATTAACGCGAAGGTTTCTAACTGTCTTATTGGTGATGACTGCGTAATCGAAGGTACAGTTAAAAACTCAATTTTATTCCGTGGTGTTAAAATAGGCAAAGGTGCAGTAGTAGAAAATTGTATTCTAATGCAAGAAACTAAAATAGGTGATGAAGCACAGGTTTCCAATGTTATTGCTGATAAAGATGTTGTAGTAGCAAACGGTGTAATATTCAAAGGCACTAAGGAAAAGCTTTGCTTTATTGATAAGAAACAAATTTTATAGTCACTCGAATAGGTGTTTAATTAATAGGAGAAAAGTATGAAAGTTTTATTTGCTACAAGTGAAGCCTATCCTTATGCTATGTCGGGCGGTCTTGCAGATGTTGCGGGTGCTTTACCTAAAGCACTTCGCAAAAGAATGGTAGGTTGCCGTATAATTTTACCTCTTTACGGTACAATTTCTGAAGAATTGCGCAAAAGTATGACCTTTGTTTGCAATATTGTGGTTCCTGTTGCTTGGAGAAAGCAGTATTGTGGTGTTTTTGAAGCTCATTTGGATGGGGTAATTTACTATTTTATTGATAACCAATATTACTTTAACCGTGAAGGTCTTTACGGATATTATGATGATGCCGAGCGTTATGCGTTTTTCTCGCGTGCGGTACTTGAAGTAATACCTCATATTGGTTTTAAGCCTGATGTTATTCACTGTAACGATTGGCAAACCGCTTTAATACCTGTATATCTTAATGCTTTTTATAAGCAAAATGACCCTTATAAGGATATTAAAACAGTTTATACCATTCATAATATTCAATATCAGGGCAAATACGGTAAAGAATTATATACCGATGTTTTAGGTCTTCCTGAAGGCGAAGAAAGTATAATCGAATACGATGATTGCATAAACTTAATGAAGGGCGGTATTCAGTGCGCCGATAAGGTTACAACTGTTTCGCCTACTTATGCTAAAGAAATTTTGAACGAATTTTATAGCCATGGACTTGACTATATTCTTAAAGAATTCACCTATAAGCTAACCGGTATTGTAAACGGTATTGATACTGTGGTTTACGACCCCGAATCCGACCCGCTTATTTACAAAAACTTTAATGCAGAAAAGATTGACGGCAAAGCCGAAAATAAAAAATGCTTACAAAAGGAAATGGGATTGCCGGAAAAAAGCGATGTGCCTGTTGTGGGTATTGTAACCCGCCTTGTTAAGCATAAGGGATTAGACCTTGTAAAGTGTGTTTTTGAAGAGATTATACAAAAAGACGTTCAGTTTGTAATTTTAGGCTCGGGCGAATATGAGTTTGAAAGCTTCTTTAGTGAAATGGCAAATAAATATCCTGAAAAGGTTTCGCTTGTTTTAGGTTTTAAGCCGGCGCTTGCTCATAAAATTTATGCCGGTGCAGATATTTTCTTAATGCCAAGTCTCAGTGAGCCTTGCGGCCTTGCTCAAATGATAGCACTTCGCTATGGTACAATTCCGATTGTTAGAAAAACAGGCGGTCTTAACGATACTATTAGAGATAGCGGCGATAACGAAGGCAATGGCTTTACCTTTGCTAATTATAACGCTCACGATATGCAGGTTGCTGTTTTCCGTGCCTTGGAAGGCTATAAGAACGAAGAAGGCTGGGACATTTTGCGCAAACGCGCCATGAATTGTGATAATAGTTGGAAAGCATCAGCTAATCAGTATATAGGTCTATATAAAGAACTTTTAGGAAAGTAATAAATAAGGGTTACTATTAATTAGTAACCCTTTACCTTTGCAAGAATATTTTGTTAGGAGTAATTTATGATTGAACTTTTAAAATCTATAGTTCTTGGTATTATTGAGGGTATAACCGAATGGTTGCCTATTAGTAGTACCGGCCATTTAATAATTGCCGATGAGTTTATAAAGCTTCAAGCTTCCAAAGATTTTATGGATATGTTTAATGTTGTAATACAGCTTGGTGCGATTTTGGCAGTAGTAGTGATTTATTTTAATAAATTGTGGCCTTTTTCTATTAAAAAAGAAAATAATTTTATTAAAAAAGACACTTTTTCAATGTGGTTTAAGGTAATAGTTGCAATTTTACCTGCCGCTATAATCGGTATTCCGCTTGACGATTTTTTTGAAGCAAAATTACATAATTATATTGTAGTAGCTTTAGCGCTCATTATTTACGGTATAGCATTTATCTTTGTTGAAAAGCGCAATAAAACGCTAAAGGCAAAGGTAGAAACCATTGCCGATATTACATATAAGGATGCTTTACTTATAGGTTGTTTCCAAGCCTTATCGCTAATACCCGGTACATCGCGTAGCGGCTCTACAATTTTAGGCGCTATTTTAATAGGTGTTTCGCGTGTGGCGGCAGCCGAGTTTAGTTTCTATATGGCAGTGCCTGTAATGTTCGGCGCAAGTGCCATAAAGCTTTTGAAGTTTGGCTTTGATTTTACAAGTAATGAGCTTGTGATATTGCTTGTTGGTATGATAAGCGCATTTGTGGTATCTGTCGTTGCTATAAAATTCCTTATGAATTATATTAAAAAGCGTGACTTTACTGCTTTTGGTTACTACCGTATAATTCTAGGTGTAATTGTTTTAGGATATTTTATTTTAAAGGGTGTATAAAAGATGATTGTTAAAAAACTTTGTTTAAAAGACTATTTTTCATTTTTGGGTGAAGATGGTAATAATCCAACCTTGGATATTTATTTGCCTAACGATGTAATGGAAAGACCAAATTTTAAAAGACCGTGTATGGTGGTTTGTCCCGGTGGTGGATACGGCTTTTGCGCCGCCAGTGAAGCTGAACCAATTGCGCTTAACTTTTTGCCCGAAGGCTTTAATGCTTTTGTTTTGACCTACACCTGTGCACCAAAAGGCTTCCCAACTCAGATTAGAGAAGTTGCGGCGGTAATGGAGCTTATATACCAAAATGCAGAAGAGTGGAAATGCGATACTGAAAAGATTTCGATTATAGGTTTTTCCGCAGGCGGACATTTGGCGGGTCACTATAGCACAATGTTTGATTGCCCAGAAGTGCGTGAAGTATTTCCTAAGAGTAAAGCGCCTAACGGTTCTATTTTATGTTATCCCGTAATTAGTGCCGAAGAAGGAAAATGCCATGCGGCCAGCTTTCAAAGATTAGTTGGTCATCATCCTTTGACCGAAGAAGAAATGCACAAATTCAGTCTTGAATATTGCGTAAACGAAAATACTCCCCCCACGTTTGTTTGGCATACTGCAGAAGACGGTTTAGTTCCCGTTTATAGCTCGCTTGCGTACGCGAACGCATTGTCAAAGTATAACATTCCTTTTGAACTTCGTATTTTTCCTAAGGGCCGGCACGGAATTTCAACAAGCGACATTCAAACAATGACCGACGATGATGAATTTGTAGCTTACAATCATATTTGGATAGAAGAAGCCAAAAAATGGCTTAAGTTTATGAATTTGGTTTAAATAAAATCACCACTAAACTAATTGGTTTAGTGGTGATTTTTTGTGTTAATTTTTTTAATTTGTTTCCCGCTCTGCCGTATCGCATTTAATGATAACCTAACTTAAAGTTAGGTGGGTGCCCGCCGCGTAACTTCGCGCTCCCTTCTTCCGAACTCGGCACCGCCGCGGGAGGTCTGCAAGCCCGTTATGCGAGATAAGGCCCCAATAAAAAGGTTGTAGGGTTATATAAATACAGTCCGCGAACAGAGCAGGAAAGTATTTTTATTTTGCTTTATTAGTATACCATTTTTCAAAATATTTTTCAAGTCATATGCAAAACCAAATTTTTACAAAGCACAAAAAATGCCGTTATAAAGCCAAATTCCACACATAGTAGAGTGGAGTTTTAATATTCTACTATAGTATATTTATTAGTAGAGTATTAAAAAATATAAAAAGATTGATAAAAACGATTTTCGATATTATAATAAAAACAATCAATTTTTAAAGGAGCTTTTTATGAGTTACAAAATTATTACCGATTCTTGTGCAAATCTTACCGATGAGCAAATAAAGGATTTTGAAACACCTATACTTTCTTTAAAATATTATATTGGCGATACCGCTTATGATAGTTATGTTGAGGGTGCTAAGATAGACTATAGCCACGCATATACCATTTTAAGAGAAAAGGGCAAAATCACAACTTCTCTTGCAAACCGTGGCGATTGCGACAAGTCAATATTGCCTGTTTTGGAAAGCGGATATGATGTTTTAGTACTCGCATTCTCTTCAGGTCTTTCAGGAACATATCAAAATATTGTAAATGCGGCTGAAGATTACCGCGAAATGTTCCCCGAGCGCAAGATAATTGTTATAGATACTCTTTGCGCTTCTATGGGTGAAGGCCTTCTTGTAAGCTACGCTGTAAAAATGAAAAAAGAAGGCAAAACTATGGAAGAAGTAGCCGAATGGGTAGAAAATAATAAGCTTAATATTTGCCATGTATTTACTCTTGATGATTTATTCTTCCTAAAGCGAGGCGGTAGACTTTCGGGCACAAGCGCTGTTGTAGGATCCCTTATGAATATTAAACCTTTAATGTATGTGGCTGACGACGGTAAGCTTTATGTCACCGGTAAGGCTCGCGGTAGAAAGGCAGCTATTAAGCACCTTGTTGATTCCGTAGGTGAAAAGGGTGTAGATGTTAAGAATCAGGATATTTACATTGTACACGGCGACTGTTTAGAAGAAGCTAAAATAATCGGTGAAGAGGTTAAGAAGCGTTATAACGTTAAAAGCGTTACCTATAACTGTTTAGACCCCGTAATTGTTTCACACTCAGGCCCCGGCACACTTGCAATATTCTTTATGGGTAAGAAAAGATAAAATATTAAAAACGCCGTTCGAAAGCCTTCAAACGGCGTTTGCAGTTATTGACATTTATAGGGGGTTTTGGTAAAATTGTTAAATGATTTTTATTTTTAAAAGAAAGAGGTTTGCAAATGGGAGAGATT
>JAZUPK010000035.1:0-34548 GCA_045605125.1 Acutalibacteraceae bacterium
AGCTTTATGAAGATGCAAAAGCCGAGGCGCATAAAAATTATATAGACATTCAGTTTATTGTTTCGGGCACAGAAGTGATTGAAGGCTTTGATATATCAAAAGCCACACCAAAGTCAGAATATAATGATGTTAAAGATGTTATGTTTTACGAGGATAACGCAAATGCCGATAGGGGCATTTTAACAAATGACGAATACGGCATATTCTTTCCCCACGATGTACACAAGCCGGGCATATGCCTAAACGGTAATCAATCAACTGTTAAAAAGATTGTAGTAAAGGTTAAAGTATAATTAATGCACGGTTAAGAAATCATAACTACCGGCCGCGCCGGTAGTATGCACTGCCCCCTTAGGGCATAAGACCGGCCGAGCCTATAGGCTCGTCGAAAGGTTTGCCAACCGCAACACTTTCACCGGCTTCCCCTAAAGGGGCTTTTTATTTGCCTTCTTTTACCTGCTTACCCGTAAACGGGTCTACGTATTCCACCAATGACATTTGGTCGTAAGATATATCCTCTTGCAATTGATTTCGTATGTATTCTGCTATAGCTTTTTTATTTCTTCCTACTGTATCTACATAGTATCCTCTGCACCAAAAATGTCTATTTCCGTATTTGTACTTCATATTGGCATATTTCTCAAAAATCATTAAACTACTTTTTCCTTTGAGATATCCCATTATTTGTGATACACTATACTTGGGCGGTATGGATACCAGCATGTGTATGTGGTCTTTGCAGGCTTCTGCTTCTATTATTTCTACCTGCTTGTATTCACATAATTTTCTAAGCATTATACCTATATCCGCCTTTATCTTTCCATAGATAACTTGGCGGCGGTATTTTGGTGCAAAAACTATGTGATATTTGCAATTCCATTTAGTGTGTGCTAAACTATCTGTGTCAAGTTTCATACTTGATTCCTCCTTCGTCTTTTTGTTGTGGTTGGCAAACCCACTTCTATTTTAAACGAAGGAGGATTCTTTTTCTACTCATAGCTAAAGCTTTTTGGAACTACCGGCACTGCCGGTAGTATTCGTTGCACAATAAAAAGCTGTGAACTTTTAGTTCACAGCTTTTTATTATTTAGTCTAGGTAATAAATTATTGATATACACTCTTATTGTATCAATAAAATTACTTTTCAAAAAAAGTCATGAGTGCTTCTGCAACACGCTTAGATAAAGTATACTTTGAAACCGGATGAATCATATCCTTTTCACATATATCCCTACAAACAACTGTAGCAACCCCTGATGTATTCTTTCCTACTTCTTCCTGTGCTTGTTGAACCAAAGGCCAACCCGGTCGATCTTCTATAAACATATAGTCAGCAAGCTGAACTATCACGAACGGAAGTTTCTCATCGCAAAAATCTTTGCGCCAAACTTCAATCAAAGCTCGCAATTCCTCTGCGTAAACCTTTCCTTCTTCAAGAGAGGTATCGCTTTCTCCTTGATACCAAACAACCCCCGTAAGCGAATAAGGAATAATATTTAAAAGCATCTTTTCATAAAGAAGCCCATCCCCATTCCAACTGCTGTATGCCTCAAAGAAATGGTCCGCAAATTTAGACTCAGGCGCGAGCACAATACCTTTTTCTTCAAATGTTCCGCGCGGCACCCAACTTTCAATTACTGATGCCCCTTGCGCACAGCCAATAGCACCTACCGCAATTCCCTTGCGCAATGCAATATCACGCGCCGCAATATAAGCTATTGCCGACCAATTGGCAACATTATCAGTACGGCTTACCGACCAACTGCTGTCGAAATTTGTATCATTTTCCATTTCAGGATTTCGCAAACAAGCATAACGCAATAAATCAAAGCTTTTATATTCTTCGGCAGGAGTGTTGCTTTCGTGAAGCATAAACAGCATATTTGATTGTCCCGCGAAAAGATAAACCTCTCCGATATAAATATCAGAAAGTGTAATCGTTTCATTTTCGCCTTTAAGCGTTAATTCATACGGTCCGCCATATTCCATAGCCGGAAATTCCACAAGCCAACGTCCGTTTTCAGCAACTGTTTCAACGGTAATTCCTGCCAGCGTAACAACTGCATTTCCTTTACCTTCTCCAAATACTCTTATGGGGCGATGTGCTGCGAGAACTGCGTGATCTGTAAATATAGGTGAAAATTTCATAGTGTCACTCACTTTCTTTGCTATGATTATACTATAAAATCTAAGTAAAATCAATACTTGCAAAACTTATTTGCGCTTTCACAAACTATAATAAAACGAGCCTTACAGCTCGTTTTATATTTTAATATTAAAGCTTTGAGAAACCGTGGCTATTGATAAGCGCATCAATTTTTTTGCCTTCTTTGCACATTGGGCACTCGTTTGGAGCGTAGGTTTGATAATCGGGTAAATCCTTAGGATTAAATACCGAGCGCACAGGAAGACCTGCACATTTTTCTACTGTCGAGAAAATTGAAGCAATGCCCGAAACCTTGCCACCGTAATATTTTACTGCATCAACTGCGGTTTCTACAGTTTTACCTGATGATACCGATACAGCCAAAATCATAACATTCTTATCCTTAATCATAGGAACAAGGTTATCTCTGAAAAGAAGCTGACCATTTACAAGCTCCGGAGTTACAACATAAATAGTTTGGTGAGCATTCATATTAACAAAATCAGCTTTTGTAAGACCATCTGCTAAGCAGGTACCTATAACTTCAGTACCGTCAAGACAAAGAATTGTATCAACAATAGTGTCAAAATAGAAATAACTTCTAAGCTCTTCCGCTACTGCCTTGGCTTCAGTAAGGCGGGATTTTTGAGTAACCACATCAATATAGTAATTTGAATGTCTGTTACTTGTTGCAAAATGACCTTTAGCAACCCTTAAGTGTAGGTTTTTGCCTTTGGTCGAATACTTCATAATGTCTAAAGTTGGCATAATGTTTCCTCCTTAAATTCCAAGAGCAGCCGCGCCGATAATTCCGGCATCGTTGCCCAATTTTGCAATCTTAATTTTAGTAAACTCGCTCTTAGTATCAGCACCGAAAACTTGCTGCCATATTTCCTTTTCAAGCGGAATTAAAAGGTTGTCGCCTTCGTTACAAACACCGCCGCCTATACAAAGAACCTCGGGGTCGAAAATATTAATCATATTAGCAATTCCGCAAGCTAAGTACTTAATATACTTATCTACTACTTTTTGACCTGCCGCATCGCCTTCCTTTGCAGCGTTGAAAGCGGTACGACCGCTAACCTTAGTAATATCACCATTTACCATTTGCCACATAGAAGAGTCTTTGCTTAATTCCATTTCTTCCTTGGTCATATTAATAAGACCTGTAGCCGAGCTATAAGCTTCAAAGCAACCTTTACGGCCGCAAGTACAGGGTTTGCCATCCATCTCAATTACAGTGTGACCAAGCTCTGCACCGCTATAAGAGAAACCTGAATAAAGCTCGCCGCCAATTACAATACCGCCGCCTACGCCGGTACCTAAAGTAATCATAATAACATCCTTAGCACCTTTACCTGCGCCCACCTTTGCCTCTGCCAAAGCGGCAGCGTTAGCATCGTTTTCTAAAAACACCTTAGATGTTGGTATTCGCTTAGCAAGCTCGTTAGCCATTGGGTAATTTTTCAAAACAATATTGTTAGCATACCGAACACAACCATTTTCAACATCAATAGAGCCCGGTGCAGCTATGCCTGCAGCTGCAACTTCAGAAAAACTTATACCTGCTCGCTCTACAACAGATACACACAAAGCACCCATATCATCCATAATTTCATTTATAGGGCGGGATGCACCCGTAGGCACACTATCCTTTAAAACGATATTCAAATTTTCATCAACAAGACCTACAGCAATGTTAGTGCCACCAAGGTCTATACCTAAATAATACATAATATCACCTACAGTATGTTTATTTAATAATATTGTACCAAAACCCCAATTAAATGTAAAGTATTGAATTATAAATTTTATAATGCTATAATAAATACAACGTAAAACAAAGTTTACAAGGGAGATAATGTTATGAGATACATTGTAAACGGCAAAATTATTTTGCCCAACAATATTTTAGAAAACAAAGCATTAGTTTACGATAGTAAAATTATTGATATAATTGACCAAGAAGAAGTTCCTGAAAATGCCGAAGTTTTAAATGCCAACGGCGGTTATATTTCACCGGGACTAGTTGATATTCACATACACGGTTACTTGGGGGAAGATGTTTCTGACGGAAATGCCGAAGGAATTAAAAAAATTGCCGAAGGAATTATAAAAAACGGCGTTACTTCATGGTGCCCTACTACTATGACAGTAAGTGGGCAGGAAATAGACAATGCGCTTTCAGTAGTACGTTCACTAAAGAGTGAAAGCAAAAAATGGAACGGCGCTGAAATTTTGGGTGTGAACCTTGAAGGTCCGTTTATAAACCCCCAAAAAAAGGGTGCACAAGCCGAAGAGTATATAAAACCTCTTGACCCACAATTTATTATAGATAACGCCGATATTATCGCTCTAACAACTGTTGCTCCCGAAATGGATAATAATATTGCTCAAATTGAAAAAATTGTAAATAACTGTAATGTTAAGGTAGCAATAGGACATAGCAGTGCTACCTACGAAGAAAGTCTAGCATCTATACACGCAGGCGCCACCCATATCACTCATTTGTTTAATGCCCAGTCAGCACTCAATCACCGCAATCCCGGTGTTGTGGGCGCCGCACTTACTACCGATGTTTCTTGCGAGCTTATTTGCGATACATTCCATATTCACAAAGGTTTATTTTCGCTTATTTCAAAACTCAAAAAAGAAAAACTTGTACTTATTACCGACTGTACACGCGCAGGTGATATGAGCGACGGTGAATACACCTTAGGCGGACAAAGAATCACTGTAAACGGTGTTAAATGCCTACTTGACGACGGCACTATTGCGGGAAGTGTTTTAAAGCTAAACTGCGCGATTAAAAATATGCGCGATAGCACCAATATCCCGCTTTATGAAATTGTAGCTGCCGCAAGTCTTAATGCAGCAATGGTTATCGGTGAAGATAAGCGCAAGGGATCGCTTGAAAAAGGCAAGGATGCCGATATTATTATTGCCGACAACGATTTTAATATTTTAAAAACAATTATCAAAGGCAAACAAGTTTATTAAGAAAAAAATTTAAAAGATTTAATTTTCACTATTAACTAAAAAATCCACCTGAAAACAGGTGGATTTTTTGTATTTAATTATTTAGTTTTCTTAGTCTTTTTAGATGACCAATCTGAATAATACTTCTTACCACTTACAGTCTTGTAGGTGCGTACTATTACATAGTAGGTCTTCCGAGCAGATAAGCTCTTAAGAGTTACAGATGTTGTCTTGCAGCTTGTTACCCTAAAGCTACCATACTGAAAACGAGGGCGAAAAGAGCAACAGTTTCGCAAAGACCAACTACCATAATATATTGCGAGAAGCCCTTGCCAGTTTCAGCCAAAGCATCACTGCCTGCGGCGCCTGCTTTACCCTGTACTACGGCCGAAACTGCCATAGCAAGACTTGATGCGATACCTAAACCAAGCAAAAATGCAGGGTCGGCAGTAGAAGCTTTCATTTGTTGCATTAAAAGGAAACCGTAAATTGTTTGTGTTAAGGGTGCACCTGCGAAAACGGTTAAAATAAAGGGTGCTGCTTTATTTTGCAAATAGCACTTTTTCCAAGCGCCGATTGCAGCCTGACCGGCGGTACCAATACCAATTGCCGAACCGATTGCGGCAATACCCATAGCCAACGCTGTACCTAATAATCCTAAATTCATAATAATTCTCCTTTAATTTTATTCTTTGAACGGTTCGTACTTATGTCCGCCCCACGACATATCCAAATGGCTTGAAAATTCGAGAGTGTTAAGGCGAACACCGTGAACTATAACTGAAAGTACATTCAAAATCATATTGAGTCCGTGACCGAACACCAATAGAATTATAGCAAATATCATAAACATAAAGTTGCCAAGCATCGGTCCTGCCAATTCGTTTACAGTTGCCGAAATTGCGGCACCCGCAAGGCCAACCGCCCATAAGCGAATATAGGAAACTATATCCGAAAAGACATTTACTACACCTAAAAGTACTGATACGATATTTTTAAGGCTATCTAAAACCGATTTTATTACACTACCTTCGTAATTTGCGAATACAAAGCTCATAACAAAGCCTATTAGCACAAACGCTATTGCAATGGTGCCAACAGGGATACCCGAAATTACTAATGACAGTGAAAATACCTGGCCGTTTACAACAAGCGCCATTACTACATAGAACATACCTATAAGTTGTAGTATTGAGCCCATATCACCTAAACATTTAAGCGATTTACGATTACGCAAGAAGCCCTTTATATGCGCTACGGTAAGCTGAACTAAAGCCAACGCGAAGCAAAAAATTTGAACATTCTGTGCGGTTGTAAGCGCCGCTTTGCCGTCTGTCCAGAACGGATGCCAAAGCTTATCGCCGTAAACATTAGAGATAACGGGGATAGAAAGGCTTTTAATAAATGTGGGTAAGCTCTCTGCGGGAAGCCCAAACCAAGTACAAGTAAGCGTACCCCACAGTACAGTTGCACCGCCGAAAAGCAGTATTAAAATGAATGCAGGCGGAACCGCTTTTTTACTAAGCTTTGCTTTTAATATAAGTGCTGCAGCCACGGCGCAAATCAAAAGTCCGTAACCACCATCACCAAAAATTATACCAAAGAAAATTAGTATAAAGCCTATAAACCAACCCGAAATATCATATTCAAAATAACCGGGTACTGTACCTAAAAAGTCGGTAAGCGGATAAATAAGACTTACAAACTTGTTGTTTTTAAGCTTTGTGGGAGCATTATCTTCTTCGGTTGGGTCGCTTATAATAAGTCCCCAAGCATTATCTCTGGCCTCAGCCTTTAGCTTATCCAAGTCTTCGGTTGGAATATAACCGTCAAAATAAGCTACGCTAACCTGTTTTTCACCATTTTGTGACAAATCTTCTTTTGACATTCCGCTTGAATAGGTTTGAAACTCGGTTTCGCGCTTTAGTTCCTTTAGCGCTTTTTTCATACCCTCAATATAACATGCATCCCCGATAATTTCATTTTGTATATCGGTAATTTTTTGTTTTGCGTTGTCGATTTCGGTTGCTATCTCTCCTGTAGATTTTTTAGGAAGCTCTACCTTTAAAGCATTAAAAGCGCTCAAATCGGTATCGCTTGTGTTTAGCGCCACAAGTCTTACTGTTGATTTAACCCTACTCAATACTATTGTGGTAGCAACCTCTTTGAATGCCTTATATTCCTTAATCGGCATTTCATAAAGGGTAAAGTTAATACCTTTATCCGCTAAGCGTTCTAACTCTTCAGGGTTAATTTCACCCCATGCCTTTAGTCTTTCAAGTTCGGAAGTATAGCTTGAAATTTCGTTATAAAGGTTTTTTTGTTGTTCTAATAAGGATACCAATTTTTCAGAAAGCTTAATAGCATCGGCTAAAGCTATCTCCTTACTTTCGGTATTCTTGTCTGCTTTTGAAGACAGGGTATATATCGCGTTTTCCAAGAGAGCGGTTTGCTCTTTAAGTTCTAATAACCGCGTACCCTCGCCCTCGGTAATTTCAATATGCAAAAGCCCCAATTTGCGAAGCTTTTTAAGTGCGGTTTCTTTATGCTTTTTAAGCACAATTAACGAAACCTTTTTCATAGGCACTATCATACCGCATCCTCCTTTCGAAGAGCGGCGGCAGTTTGGCGTGCAATTTTTGATTTTGAAATCTTAGAACGCACAACCGCGCTAACCTGCTGGTCTGCCATATAGATTGATATTTTTTTAATATTTTCTTCTGTTTCAGGGATTTTAACCTTTTCAAAAAGATTTACCCTTTGAGAAGTTGTTAACAATTCTTTTTCTAAAAGACGAACCTGCTCATCCAACACTTCTGCTTCTAAATCTAGCGACATTGCCTTTTCCATGTGGGTTGCAGCCATATCTACCCAAAGCGGAGTAGTGTAAAAATCGTAATCCGCGCGACTAAAATCCGCTCCCTCGTAGATAGGAATTTCAACACCAGCAATATTACCAATACCTTTTTTGATATTACTTACGGTAATAACATCTGGCGGAAATGCGTTTTGCTCGCTAAACACCGCAATCCAAGAAGAAAAACCTTTTTCAAGCTCAGCCTTTTGGTCTCTTACCGCTTGGGCTTTTTCTTCTATAACACGAATTTCGGCTTGTAACTGTTGTTTTTTAAGTGTCAGAGTAGGCAAATATCTTTTATACATCTTAAGGGCATCTTTTTGCACCCTTAATTCGTTCTTTGTAAGCTTGATTTTTGCCAAAATTCTGTCCTCCTTATTTTACAGGCCAAAATTCGTCGGTAAGCTCTGACTTAATGCCTGTTTCATCCTTTTGGAAGCATTCAGCCAAAATTTCCCAACCAACATTCAAGGCCTCTTCTAAACTAAGGTTTACAGAAAGGTCCATAAGCTTTTCTTCAAACAATTCGCCGTATTTTAAAAGCTTTTCATCCCAACGGCTCATCATAAAGCCCATGTTCTTCTTTTCGAGTGTATCCTTATACGCTGAATACATACGAATCATAGCATCCATCAAAGCGCGGTGGTCTTTACGGGTTTTGCCATTTACATTTTGCTTCAAACGGGAAAGTGAGCCAAACGGCTCGATACGGCCGTTCTTCAAATAATACTGACCTTCGGTAATGTAACCGGTGTTATCGGGCACAGGGTGGGTAACGTCGTCACCAGGCATTGTAGTAACGCCCAAAACTGTAACCGAGCCCGAATTTGCAAAGTCAACCGCCTTTTCATAACGGGAAGCCAACTGAGAATATAAGTCGCCGGGATAACCACGGTTAGATGGTACTTGTTCTTGGGTAATAGCAATTTCTTTCATAGCATCCGCAAAGTTTGTCATATCCGTAAGGAGTACAAGTACGTCCTTATCCTGTAAAGCAAACTGCTCTGCTACTGCTAAAGCCATATCGGGAATCATCATACATTCAACAGTCGGGTCGGCAGCGGTGTGAATAAACATTACAGTTTTACTTAAAGCACCGCCATTTGCCAATGTGTTTTTAAAGTACAAAAAGTCGTCATACTTAAGACCCATACCGCCAAGCACTATAACATCCGCTTCTGCCTGTAACGCAATGCGCGCCAAAAGCTGATTGTAAGGCTCACCGGAAATTGAGAATATAGGAAGCTTTTGTGATACAACCAATGTATTAAACATATCAATCATCGGTATGTTGGTACGAAGCATACGGTTAGCCAAAATACGCTTTGTCGGGTTTACGGAAGGTCTGCCGATGGTGGTCATATTTTCATTAAGCGAAGGGCCGTTATCTCTCGGCTCACCCGAGCCGTTGAAAATTCTACCCAAAAGGTCTTCACTAAAGGAAACACGCATTTCTTTACCTAAAAAGCGTACCTCATCACCGGTAGAAACACCTTGTCCGCCGGCGAAAACCTGTAATGAAACAATATTGCCGTCAATTTTATTAACCTGTGCTAAGGATTTGCCAAAGCGGGTGGTTATTTGCGCCAATTCGTTATACTTGACACCCGTAGCGCGTACAGTGATAACGTTGCCTACTATTGATTCTATTCTGTTAAAAACCTTATTCATTTTAGCCCACCACCTTTAAAAGCTCTTGAGCTTGCGCTGTTAATTTGCCGCCACATTCTTTATAAAGTTTGTCGATTTCTTTTTCTAATTTATCAAAGTCTTCACTCTTAAACGGAGCGTAGTTCCAGTCGATAAACTTTTGCCTTAAACGGTTAAAGAAGGTACGGGCGCTATCTCTATCCTTAAGCTCAAAATCGGAGCCTAATATACTAACAAGTTTATCAATTACATAGTTTTGGCGCTCTTTATGACAGTTAGCATCCACTTCATCAAACGAGTTTTGTTGGAAGTAAACCGCATCAAGCATTTCTTCTTTAAGGTAGATAATAAAGTCACTAAGGCTTGTGCCATCTTCACCGATAACCTTCATCATAGATTCAATTTCGTTACCGTGAAGCATAATTTCCTTACAAAAATCTATCTTTTTAGCATCTATAACACCGCCGTATTTGGACCACGAAATCACAGGGTCGATAGCGGGGTATTTACGCGCGTCTGAACGTTCTCTTGAAAGACCGTGGAAAGCGCCTACAACCTTTAGGGTCGCCTGTGTTACAGGTTCTTCAAAGTTTCCGCCCGCAGGGGATACGGTACCGCCTATTGTGACTGATCCCTTAGAGCCATCCGGCAAAAGAACATAGCCTGCGCGCTCGTAGAAAGCGGCAATATAAGATTCCAAGTAAGCCGGGAATGCTTCTTCACCGGGGATTTCTTCAAGTCGACCTGACATTTCGCGAAGAGCCTGTGCCCAACGGGAAGTAGAGTCGGCAAGCAAGAGTACATTAAGACCCATTTGTCTATAATATTCAGCCAAAGTAACAGAGGTATAAACCGAAGCTTCACGCGATGCTACAGGCATTGAAGAAGTGTTACATATAATAATTGTACGCTCCATAAGAGAACGACCTGTTCTTGGGTCGATAATTTCAGGGAATTCGGTAATAGTTTCAACAACTTCGCCCGCACGCTCACCGCAAGCCGCGATAATTACTATATCCACATCGGCATTTTTAGATGTTGTGTGCTGTAAAACAGTTTTTCCTGCACCGAAAGGACCTGGTATACAGTAAGTGCCGCCCTTTGCCACAGGGAAGAACGAGTCTATTAGTCTTACCTTAGTTTCCATTGTTTCTTCGGGTGCCAAACGCTCGGTATAACAGTTAATTGCGCGTTTTACAGGCCACTTAAAAGATAAGGTTAGCGGAATTTCGTTACCAAATTCATCAGCAATTACCGCAATAGTATCCTTAAGTGTGTATTCACCCTTTTCTGCAACCGACTTTACGGTATAGGTATCAAGCAAATAAAAGGGCACGAAAATTTTATGGGTAAAAGAGCCTTCCGGTACAGTACCAACATACTCGCCCGCACGAACCTTATCCCCTGCTTTAGCGGTAGGGGTAAATTCCCATTTCTTTTCGGTATCTAATGCACCTGCATAGATACCGCGCTCTAAAAACCAGCCTGCTTTTTCAGCCAATAAAGGCAATGGATTTTGAAGACCGTCGAAAATTTGTCCAAGTAATCCGGGGCCGAGTTCAGCCGAGAGCATATCTCCCGTAAATTCAACAATATCACCGCTTTTAATGCCATTTGTCATTTCGTAAACCTGAATTTGCGCTATATTACCACGGATACGGATAACCTCACTCTTTAAAGCGGTGTCATCTACCTTTACATAGCAAATTTCATTCATAGAAACCTCGCCGCTAAATTCGACAGATAAAAGGTTTCCGTTAACACTTACAACCTTACCTAAATTTTGTGTTGTTTCGGTCATTTTTAAGCCTCCTGCTTATCTTTACTCATAATAGAGTTGTATATATCTTGGTACGCCGTTACTCCCTTTTCGCTATCAAAAAGCTTTATGCGCGCCATAATTTTTAGCTTTAATGCGTAGTAAAAAACTGCATCCTCACAAAACGAGTCACTAGGTCTTAAATCTTCTAAACACCTTACTCTATAGCCATTTAAAAACACTTCAGCCTCTAAGGGGTTTTGGTTTTCTACAGCTATTCGCGCAATCTGAATAACCTCACTAGCGATAAAGTTATCATTGTCTTCGTAATTTTTGCCCCATTTTTCTGCACGAACCTTGCCTAAAGCAAGCCTTAACTCACGCTCGTAAGCGTTCCACTTGTCTATAAATTTATAACCTGTGGGTACAGCTTCTTTTTTGGGGACAAGGTCTATACCCTTTAATGCAGTAAGCATTTTTTGGGGTAAAAGTTGTTCGCAAAGCTCTAAAAACCTGTCTTCGCTTATAGGAAGCGGCGACGTATCGGTTAGCCCGTCTAGTGCCGGCAGCTGCGACATTAAATAGTACTGATTCATACTTACTGAGCCTCTTTCATAAGTGCAGTTACCTTTGGATTTAGATAGGTTGAAAGCATTTCAGTAACAGCATTTGCAGAGTAGTCATAATAAACCGTGCCGCCGTCCACTTCAATACGGAAACCACCCATAAAATTATCATCGGGCTTTAAGGTAATGCCTTCAAGCATTTGCTCTTTCAAAGCAGCAATAATCGACTTTTCAAATTTTTCTAAATCCTTGGAGTTAAGCAATACTGCTATATCATCACTCTTAGGCGAAGCCTTTACCACTTCAGCAATAATAGCGGATAATTCATCGGCAGAGTAAACCGCGCTTACCTTTTCACCAACAATAGCGTCAAGCTCTTTATTAACGCTTTCTCTGAAAGAAATCAGCAAATTTCTACCCGCTTGACGGATAGAATCTTCGCCCGCTTTTACTATGCGGTCGTTTTCGGCGTTAGCCTTTGATATAATTTCTTCTGCCTTTTTCTCGGCATCAGCAATAATTTTCTCAGCCTTTTCTTTTGCAGCTTCTACAATAGCGTTACTTTCATTCTCGGCAACCTCTACGCCGTCCTTTTTTATTTGTTCAATAAGCTCGCTTAACTGTATTTCCATTAGTATTCTCCTTTATATAGTGAGTCATATAAATATGTTATGTCCAAATTAAAGCTTGTCCAAAGCTAATGTTTATTTGCAAAATTCTTCTACATAATCTGCAATAGCCTTTTTAATAATCTGTAACGCAGTTTCTCTACCGCTAACCTCGTTTACAGCGGTTTGCTTATTTTCAAGGTTTTTATAAACTGTAAAGAAGTGGCTCATTTCATCAAAAATATGCGCCGGCAATTCTGATATATCGGTGTAATGATTATAGGTAGGGTCATTTGCAGGAATAGCAATAATTTTTTCATCGCCTTGGTTATTGTCAATCATAGAAATAACACCAATAGGTCTTGCTCTAACCAAGGTTAACGGCTCCAGCGTTTCAGCACACAAAAGCAAAACATCAAGTGGGTCGCCATCGTCACCGTAGGTGCGTGGAATAAAGCCATAGTTTGCGGGATAGTGAGTAGAAGTATAAAGAATACGGTCAAGTATTAAAAAGCCCGTTTCTTTATCAAGCTCATACTTCTTTTTACTGCCCTTTGGAATTTCTATTACACATATAAATTCTTCGGGGGTAATTCTCTTTGGTGAAATATCGTGCCATATGTTTGCCATAATCCATTCTCCATACTTTTTCTGTTATGTTAAAATTCAAAAAGCTCTGTACTGAAGTAGCGCTCGCCCGTATCTGGTAAAACGGTAACAACAGTTTTTCCTTTGCCTAATTTTTTGGCCAAACGAAGTGCCGCCGCAACATTTGTTCCGCTTGAAATACCGCAAAGTATGCCTTCTTCACGAATAAGTCGCTTCGAGGTTTCAATAGCTTCTTCATCGGTAACAATAGCGGTGCTTTTATAAATTTGCAAATTAAGATTATCGGGGATAATACCGTCTCCTATACCCATTTGCAAATGTGTACCAATACTGCCGCCTGAAAGTATTGCAGCATTTTCAGGCTCAACCGCCCAAATTTCAATATCGGGGTTTTCTTGCTTTAAAACTTCGCCAATACCTGTAAGTGTACCGCCTGTGCCAACACCTGAGCAAAAACCATCAATCTTACAGCCGGCTTGCTCTAAAATTTCAAGCGCGGTGCTGTTGCGATGTACTTGCGGGTTTGCAGGGTTTGTAAACTGCTGTGGCACCCAAACGTTACTGTTTTCTTTTTGCATATTAAGTGCTGTTTGCAAGCATTCTTCAATGCAAGCACCAATATCCCCATCATCGTGGATAAGCACTAAATCTGCACCATAGGCTTTAATAAGCTTTCTTCTTTCTTCGCTTACGGAGTCAGGCATAATTATACATACTTTATATCCTTTAACCGCGCCTATAAGCGAAAGTCCAATACCTTGGTTGCCGCTTGTGGGCTCTACAATGATTGTATCCTTATTTATTATGCCACGTTTTTCGGCATCTTCTATCATATTAAGTGCTGTTCTGGTTTTAATTGAACCGCCTATATTGACACCCTCGTACTTAACAAGAACCTGCGCGCTGTCGGGCTCTACAATTTTTGAAAGCTTTATAAGCGGGGTATTTCCAACCGCCATAAGCACATTTTCATAAACCAATGTGAATCCCCCAAAGTTTAATATAATGATTGTAATTTGTCGAAACCTATATGTTTCGACTGAACTTAACATTTATAATACATATATTATTTTATGCTAATGTTTTTTATTCGTACCAAAAACATAAAACTTACTTATAACATAATTTAGAACTATTATTATTATTTGCGCTAAAATTTTAACAAATAAAGAGTCAAAATGTAAAAGTTTTATGAATATAAACAGTAATACTTCTTCTACCAACAGGGTGAACAACCGCGCTGCATAAAACTTTAACACCTTTTTAGCAAATTTGGTTTTCAAGTCCCCTTCAAAAACCCAAAGTGAGTTTGAAATAAAAGCAACGAAAACCGACAAAATCCACGAAAAAACATTTGCAACCAAGACATCAATTTTTAAATATTCAAAAGCCGCAAAGGAAACAATGCTTACAGCCGTGGTAACTGCGCCGAAAAAAAGGTAGCATAGAATTTCCTTATGTTTTTTTAAAAAATCTTTAATCTTCATCATTTTCTGTACGCTCGGCTATAATATATCGCGGTCTTTGTTTGGTTTCAAGATATATTTTTCCAATATATTCTCCTATAACGCCTAAGCTTATAAGCTGAACTCCGCTTAAAAAACACAAAATACAGGTAACTGAAGCCCAACCTGCAACAGTTTTGCCCCACAGAGCGGTAACAAACGACCAAATAATACCCACAAAGCTTAGAAGCGCCACAATTACACCTAAAGCGGTAATTATGTGAATAGGTTTTATAGAAAGACTTGTGATACCATCAAACGCCAAAGATATCATTTTACGAAGTGGATAATGGCTTTCGCCTGCCTGACGGGCTTTTCGCTCGTAGTAAACGCAGGTGGATTTAAAACCAACAAGCGGTATCATACCGCGCAAAAACAGGTTCACTTCCTTAAAACCTTCTAGCTCGTTTAAAACCTTTGTGGATAAAAGCCTATAATCCGCATGGTTATACACTGTTTCACTGCCCAAAAGGTTCATAACCTTATAAAAGCCTTGTGCGGTCGTGCGCTTGAAAAAGCTATCGCTTTTGCGGTCGGCACGCACACCGTAAACCACTTCGGAACCATCTAAATAAGCATCCACCATTTTATCAATTGCGTTTATATCATCCTGACCATCGCAATCAATAGAAACAGTTATATCGGCGTGAAGCTTAGCCTCCATAAGACCCGCAAACAAAGCGTTTTGATGCCCGCGGTTTCGGCTTAAGGATATGCCCTTAAAATACTTATTGTTTTTGGACAGATCAGAAATAATCTCCCAAGTATTATCCCGACTGCCGTCATTCACAAAAAGAATTCGGCTTTTTGGGGAAATTTTTTCTTTCTTTATTAAAGTTTCAAGTTTTTCTAAAAACATTGTGGAAGTTAGTGGTAAAACTTCCTTTTCGTTATAACAAGGAATCACTATATATAATGTGGGTTTCAAGCTAATTTCTCCTTATTATTTCGTAAAATCTTTTAGCAACGAGGTTTAAATCAATTTACCCCGTTTATCATAAATTCATTGTATTTATCAAGCACTTCATTAGGCGTACCTGTCATTTTAATCTCGCCTTGATGCAACCAAATTATTCTATCGCACATTGAACGCAAGGTTTCAATGCTATGCGAAATCATGACAACAGTACGGTCCCTATCCATAATTAGCTGCTTCATCTTCTTGTTACTCTTCTTTTTGAAACGTGCGTCACCCACGCTGAATATTTCATCAATCAAAAGAATTTCGGTATCAAGAATAGCTGTTATAGCAAACGCAAGGCGCGAGTGCATACCGCTTGAATAGCTTTTTACAGGCTTATCAATATATTTACCAAGCTCAGAAAATGCAATTATTTCATCCATCTTGGCTTCAATTTCTTTTTCGCTAAAGCCCATTAAAAGACCTGAAAGCATTATATTAACTCTGCCGGTAAGCTCCTTTTGAAAGCCAACGCCGATTGCCAACAGCGACACTGAATTATTGAAAAGATTAACCGAGCCTTCATCCGGAGAAATGATACCCGCAAGACAACGAAGTGTTGTTGACTTGCCGCTTCCGTTTTGTCCGATAAGGCCCACAATTTCACCTTTATGAATGTCAAAAGAAATACCTTTAACGGCCTCTTCCTTAGAAACCCTTTTACCCTTAAAAAGAGTTTTTAACCTAATAGGCTCCATTGTTCTGTAGCGAATTTTTAAATTCTTAACTTCAATCGTTTTTTCCATCATAATATCTTTCCGTAATTATTTTCGTTTTTATAAACAAGTACTATTCCAACAATTGCCAAAATAACGCCAATGGCAAACCAAACTCCGAGCATTGCCCAATCGGGAGCGGTCTTGTAAAGCAAAGCTTGTCTGCAGCCATCCATAGCAACCGCTACAGGATTTATTTTAAGCAACAACTCACCATACGGTGCTTGAACACTTGACGCAATATCGTAAAACACGCCCGACATATAGAAAACCAGTCGTAAACCTATTCTTATAATTTTTGAAAGGTCTTCTACATAAACACCAAAATGCATCATAATACAACCAATACCGAAGGTCACCACAAACAGCATTATAAAACAGGGTATTATTGCAAAAACATTAAAGCTAATCGGAACTCTATACCCTACCATAAGCAAAAAGCTAATGCCTAACGATATAAACATTTTAAAAGCGTTAACCATCATTCGCTGTATATATATAAGATGCTTCGGAAGGTAAATTTTAGTAATTATACCTTTGTTTGCTTTTAATAGTCCTGCGCTGCCGCTAACACATTTGTTGAAAAAATCCCAAACGGTAAGTCCTAAAAACACGAATATCGAAGCAAAGGGCATATTCCTTTTAAAAACAACTTCCGAAATGAATGTATAAATAAGCATAAAGCAAAATGGCTCTAAAACCCACCAAAGCCCCGCCAGATACGAGCCTGAAACCTCACTTTTGAGTGAAGCCTTGGTTGAATAAAGCAAATATTTTTTATACTTGCATAAATCTGTAAAAAATCTTTTTAAATACATTTGTTTTACCTTTCTTAATGGTCACCGCTATAAAAGTGGTGCTTAATAACCCTTTTCTCTTCGGGAGGAGGTGTCATATAATCGCCGTAAATGGTGGTTAAAATTTCATCGTAACCCTTTGGCACCGGCATTTTTGTATCCTCAAAATCCCACCAAAGCATTTCCTTATAGCAGTCACTCTTACAAATTTGGCATTTAAGCGGATGATAAGAAGAAAAGGTTGCCATATATTCCTTTTCACCCTTGCCAAAACAGGTGAAGTGCTTTTGTAGTTTTTTATGAATAGTCTTCACCGAATAGAAATTAGATACAAACTTTAAAATCCTGCCGTAAAAATGCGGCGGTTTTCTAAGACCCAGCTTATAAGAAAGCATACCGCGATAGAATCTTACAAAAAATCCGGTTTTCTTAATTTTAAAACCTTTATTTGTAGGCACATATTCCATCGGGAAAATATCAATATAAGGGCCATTGTTATCGGTAAGATGGGCTATATGGTTTTGGCGGAAGCTTAAATCCCCTGTTAATTGTCTTACTTTAATGAATGGCGACCAATAGTTATCCACCGCCCCCGGATGTTGTACTTGATAAGCATCTCCGAGCTCTTTTTGTGCCACTTCTAAAAAGCGTTCGTACTCGCTTCTTTCCATTATTAAGTCAACATCATCATCCCACGGGATAAAACCCTTGTGCCTAATAGCGCCCAAAAGAGTGCCTTCGCCTAAGAAAAACTTAATATTATGTTTTTTGCAAACGGCGGCAACATCCTTTAAAATAGCAAGCTCTAATTTTTGAAGAAGATGTATTTCCTCTAATATTTTGTTTTGGTCCATACCCTTACTCCTTTAAAAGACTTATAACAAATTCCGAAAGCCTGTTAGCACAATTCTCGGTGCCAACGCTTAAATACTTTTCTACATAACGCTTCTCTAGTGAAAAATCGTAATCTTTTTTCAAAATTTCACAAAGCGCCTTCGCATCCTTAGTAACAAACGGCGCAATATCCTCGGAAAACAAATCAAGTTCTAAACCGTTTTTGGTACTGTAATCCTCGTAATCGTATAAATAATAGTAAACCTTTTTACCTAAAAGCATTGCCTCAAAGCCCATACCCGAATAATCGGTAATTATGCTTTCGCTAACCTTCATCCATTCGAAAGAAGAAAATTCGCTATCACAAAGTATTTTGTCGTGAACTTCCTCGTCAAGCCCACGCTTGTCCGCAGGGTGAAGCTTTACTACAACGTTGTATTTTTCTAAATCGACAATATTTTGTAGTTGCGAAAGATTTACCTTTTCACCTCTAAAGGTTGGGGCATAAAGCAAAATCGGTTTTTCGAATATATTAGGGTAAACGGCCCTGATTTCTTCATACTTTTGCGGCGAGTTTAAAATATAATCAATTCGCGGTAGAGGTAGTAACACTGTTTTTTCGGGTGGCGTATTAAAGTTTCTAGCTAAAACCTTAGCCGATTTTTCACTGCAAGCGACAATATAATCGTAATTGCGGTGCATGCACATAGCCTTTGCGGTAGCTGCGCTATGTCCCCAAGGCTTATCAAGCGCCGAGTAGCCGAATTTTTTAACTATATTAAGAGCATGCCATAATTGGATTATTTTTTGCCCCTGTTTATGGTTTAATACACAAACCGCTATGCAGTAGCCATCTACAATAATCACTTTCGAAGATGCTATATGGTACATCTGCTCGAGTATATGAAAACCGTAGCTTACTTTGCCTATTATTCCTGCAGGGATTTTTTTTGTGAGCATTTTGAGTTCTATGTTAGAATCCGATTCACTAATTGCTTTTGCCAAAAGCTCAAAATCGACCGACGGAGTATTGCTTTGTCGGCTTAAAAGGGTGATTTTTTTACGCGGTTTTATGAAAAGCTTGAAGAAAAAATATACCACTCTTAAGGCTGAAACCGCCACCTTGGCTAATATTTGCAAATTGCTCACATCCTTTCTTAGGGTGCTATAAAAATAAAAGTTTTGTTCTCTATGTGATAACCTAAAAATTTTCATAGTTTTACAGTTTATTTTACCACTTATTTCTAGATAAAACAATATATTTTTTTATTTTACTTATATTTTATTATAAAATAGTTTTATAATTTACATATTAATGGCGCCAAAACACAGAAAATTTAAAAAAGTCTTTACTTTTTAAAAATGTTGTGATATAATACTTTGGCTTACGTATACTATGCTTTAGGTGTCTGCCCTTTGGGAATCACTTTGACCTATTGCTTGGTTTGCGCAAGGTAAATCTTAAAAAGGAGTGAAATGTGATGACTAAAGACGTTAAGAATCAGGTTATGGCTGACTATGCCACCCACGAAGGCGACACCGGTTCACCTGAAGTTCAAATTGCTCTTCTTACTACAAGAATCAATGAACTTAATGCTCACCTTAAGAATCATCCTAAGGATAAGCATTCTTACCGCGGTCTTCTCAAAATGGTAGGTCATAGAAGAAATCTTTTAGCTTACCTTATGAAGAACGACATCGAAAGATACCGTTCTATCATCAAAAGACTCGGTCTTCGTAAGTAATTTACGCAAAATAAGGCAGACTGCAGCATTGCGGTCTGCCTTGTGAACTTTTTAGTTTAGGTTTAAAATGAGGTTTTCGTGCTTTAGCGGTAAATCGAGCATATAGGCATAAACCAATCAGGCTTCGCGACGATTTGCTTTTCCGCAAAAAGTTCCCTCTGCTATGAGAACATCATATTTGCCTTGCAAACAATGAGCTGTTCTCTGCGCAACGGTTATTTTTACGGGCAAATCTGCTCAGACCCTATATGTTGGATTTATTGCTAACCGAGAATCTCAAAATAATAAAAAGGAGATTTTAGTATGTTCCCACACTACAAGGTTTATGAAACCACCCTTGCAGGCCGCCCCTTAAAGCTTGAAACAGGCATGATGGCAGGTCTTGCAAATGCCGCTGTTATGGCAAAATATGGCGATACCTGTGTGCTTTGTACAGTAACTGCTTCTGCAAAGCCACGTGAAGGTGTTGACTTCTTGCCCCTTTCAGTTGACTATGAAGAAAAAATGTATTCTGTAGGTCGCATCCCCGGTTCCTTCACTCGTAGAGAAGGTAAAGCTTCGGATAAGGCAATACTTGCTTCCCGTTGTATTGACCGTCCTATCCGCCCCTTGTTCCCTAAGGATATGCGTAACGACTGTTCGGTTGTAGCAACTGTTATGTCAGTTGACCCCGACTGCTCACCCGAAGTTGCTGCTGCAATTGGTGTATCTACCGCTATCGCTATTTCGGACATCCCTTGGGCCGGTCCTATTTCCAGCGTTATGGTAGGTCTTGTTGACGGCGAAATCGTTATAAACCCAACCCTCGAACAAAGAGAAAAGACCGACCTTACTTTAACCGTTTCTTCTACCGAAGATTTAATTGCTATGATTGAAGCAGGCGGTAACGAAATTCCTGACGACTTGATGTTTGACTGCATTATGGCAGGTCACGAAGTTAATAAGGAAGTTGTTAAATTTATCAACGGTATTGTAGCTGAAATCGGTAAAGAAAAATTCGAGTTTGAGTCTAACGACCCAGACCCCGAAATCATGGCAGAAATTGAAGAATTCTGCATTGAAGATGTTAAAAAAGCGCTTGATACTGATGACAAGTTAGTACGCGATGCTGCTTTACTTCCTATTTACGCTGCTGTTCACGAAAAGTTTGATGAAAAGTTTGAGGGCAACGAAGCAAAGCTTGATGAGATTATGTATCTTGTTCAAAAGCACGTTGTTCGCGCTTGGCTCAAAGATGAAAAGAAGCGTGTTGACGGACGCGGTATTGATGAAATCCGCCCACTTAACGCAATGGTTGACCTACTCCCCCGTGTACACGGTAGCGGTATGTTCACCCGCGGACAAACTCAGGTTTTATCGGTTGCAACCTTAGCTCCCGTAAGCGAAGCTCAGAAGCTTGACGGTCTTGATGAAGAAGTTTCTAAGAGATATATCCACCACTACAACTTCCCATCCTATTCAGTTGGCGAAACCAAGCCTTCTCGCGGACCGGGAAGACGTGAAATTGGTCACGGCGCATTAGCTGAAAAAGCTTTGGTTCCCGTTATTCCAAGCGTTGACGAATTCCCTTATGCAATCCGTGTAGTATCAGAAGTTCTTTCTTCTAACGGTTCTACTTCACAGGCTTCTATCTGCGGTTCTACCTTGGCTTTGATGGCTGCAGGTGTTCCGATTAAGGCTCCCGTTGCAGGTATTTCTTGTGGTCTTATCACAGGTGATGAAGGCGTTTACGGCGACTTTATGACCATGGTAGACATTCAAGGTCTTGAAGACTTCTACGGAGATATGGACTTTAAGGTAGCAGGTACTCATAAAGGTATTACAGCTATTCAAATGGACCTTAAGGTTCACGGTCTTACCCCCGAAATCGTAAAAGAAGCTTTTGCTAAAACTAATAAAGCAAGAATGTACATTCTTGACGACATTATGCTTAAGTGTATTCCTGAATATCGCAGTGAATTATCACCTTATGCACCTAAGATGCTTACAACCGCTATCAACCCCGAAAAAATCGGTGATGTTATCGGTAAACAAGGCAAAGTTATTCAATCTATTCAAGAGCAGTGCGATTGTACAATTAACATTGAAGAAGATGGTAGAGTATTCGTATCAGGTCTTGATATTGAAAAAGCTAAGCAAGCCATTGCTATTGTTGAGCTTATTGCTAACGACCCCGAAATTGGTGCTATCTATAGCGGTAAAGTAACAAGACTTATGACCTTTGGCGCATTTGTTGAAATTGCACCCGGTAAAGAAGGCTTAGTTCATATTTCAAAGCTTGACGTTAAGCGTGTTGAAAAGGTTGAAGATGTTGTTGCAGTTGGCGACCAAGTAATTGTTAAAGTTACCGAAATCGACGACCAAGGCAGAATTAACCTTTCTCGCAGAGACGCATTGGTTGAAGTAAACGGCGCAGTTGTTGAAGATGGCGCTGATGACGAAGCACCCCGCAAGCCCCGCCGCGATAATCGTAAAGGCTTTAAAAAGCACGACTAATAAATAAAAATTTAAAACCGCAAGTTCGCTTGAACTTGCGGTCTTTGTTTTCCTTATAAAAACTTTATTCGCTTGTTACCGTTTCCCCTGAACTTGCTGCTTGCAAGCTTTCAGGCTGTGAGCTGTTTGTAATGTCCGATTCGGTAATTTCACTCTCGGTTGCACTACTTTCGGGATTCTCTGCTTGCTCAATAACTTCGTTATCAATGCCAACAATTTCGCCCGTAGCTGCAGCTATTAAATAGGTGCAGTCAATCATACCTTTATAATAGTTTGAGTACCGCTTGAACGTCGCTTCGAACACAGGCAGGTTACCATTTTTACTGAGTACACATTTGTAATCTTTAAGTTCATTTTCAGTAACATCTATCTCTTCAAGTATTACTTTCTTTACGTCGTTTTCGTTTATATACGCTTGTGTTATGTTTGGTTTCGGATGTCCTTTTGGAGTAATTGAAACAATTTCGCCCAAATGCACGTCAACCGATACCCTATAATTAACAAGCCCCAACCTAAATCGCAGTCCATAAGTGTCACCAACAAACGAATAGGTGAAGTGGGTTATTTCGTTTTCGGTTGCTCCCACTCGCTCGAGTGCTAATGCCTTTGCTTTTTCAATTCCAAAATATGTTCCTGTGTCTTTACGGGAATCCTTAATTTCTCCGCTATACGCATCAATTGTATATAAGTATGCATCATTAAGAGTGTCAAATTTCACGATGTAGACTAAATCCTTGCTTTCATCATTTAATTCGCATTTATAGTTGTATATTTCATCCTTTTTAAGCTCTGCAGCTTTTAAAGCGATTTCTTTAGCACTACTTTTACCGATACGCTCTTTTTCCGATTGACTATTATCACTAATTTCCACCTTTTCACCCGAAGCGATTTGATTTAACTGGTGGATTGAAAGGGGTGCTAACTCTGTAAAGCTGTATTTTGAATCCTTATCAATTATTTGTTGTATAAGCTGAGCTTTACCGCTTGTAATACCGTATTCTTCGGCCAATTTTGTAGTTTTCTTGTCTTTTTTAACGGTTTGGCTAATGACTTCGCCCTTAAGACCTTCGCCGTTTAAAATTTCGCCAATTTCATCCGCAAGCTTTTTCTGAAGCTTTTCACTTCGTTTTTTGTCATCGCTATCAACACTTAAAAGAATAGCATTTGATAACTCATCTATATATCCGTTACGAACCATAGAGCCAATTATTGCATTAACCGCGAGCGTTAAATCGCTACCTTTAAAATTCATATTACCTATAACGGTTTTGGCATCTTTATTTAGCGCTTTGGCTTCAATAATTCTTTCATTATCGTTTATAAGTAGCTCTATACTGGGATTTACATCAAGACTTACTATAGAATTTACCATTTCAGGTTTAATTTTTACCGCTTTATTGCTTGTAATTTTGCTACCCACAAAGCCCGCTGTTAAAACTATTACTATAGCGGCGGCGACGCTTATCATTTTCTGCCACATTGGCTTTTTGGGGGTGTACATAGGAACAATAACCGTTTTTTCGCAAGACGGATTATCACATTCCTTTAGAACTGCATCAAAAACATCGGGAACCGCGCGTGAAAAGGCTTCGCTGTACTTTTGTTCTATTTCTTTATTGGTCACCGTACTCGCCTCCTTGTAAAAACTTTTTAGTTTTGGCTAATGCCCTTTGGTAGCTTGAAAGCACCGTACCTAAAGGTATATTAAGTAAATCCGCTATCTCACGGTGCTTTAGCCCTGCGACTATATGTAAAACTACAATTTTTCGCTCGTTAAGCTTTAAACTATCAAGACAGCACTCTATTAAAAGCTTGTCATCCACTTGCATTTCTTCCGAAAATTTAACACTGTAATTGCTAAAATCGGGCAATACTGCTTCGTGCTTTAATTTGCGCATTTTTTCAAGACACAAATTTTTAGTAATGGTAATTACCCACGCCATTGGCTTGCCGTGTTTTTCATAGCTTTCTGCCGCACGGTAAATATTAACATAAGTGCTTTGCATAATGTCTTCAGCATCGTGTGTATTTTTAAGCAAGGAAAGTGCAAACCCGTAAACCGCCGTTTTGGTTTTTTCGTAAAACACGCGAAAAGCATCTTGGTCGCCCTTAGAAATCAAAGAAAGTAACTCTTCTAAAGTCTCAGTCTTTTCCTCCTGTAAATTTTCATATATAACCATTAAAAAAAGCAATGTCTTCTCCCCCTCTTTCACACCATTAATGCACAAAATTGCAATTTTATTGCAATAATTTTAACCTTTATAAAAATATTTTACCATTCTCTATATCACTTTGCAATATAGTAACTGTTTTCTAGTGGCCATTCTTACAGACTTAAAGGCACGCTTTTTATTAACCACATTTTCGAACACAATAAATTTAAAGCAAAAAGAAGAAACGAAATTTTCGTTTCTTCTTTTTATATTTACTTAAAATTTGCGCCAAACCATTTTGTTTACTACACCTGTGTAGCTTTGAATAAGCTTTACAACCTTTGTAGAAACATTTTCATCTACATAATCAGGAACGGGCGTGCCGCGGTCGGCGTTAGCATTCATTTCTACCGCAGTTTCCACCGCCTGTAAAAGACTGTTTTCATCTATGCCTGCAAGCACAAAGCATGCCTTGTCAAGCGCTTCGGGGCGCTCGGTAGAGGTGCGTATGCATATTGCAGGGAAAGGCGAACCAACACTTGTAAAGAAGCTTGATTCTTCGGGCAAGGTGCCGCTATCAGAAATAACCGCAAAGGCATTTTTTTGCAAGCAATTATAATCATGAAAACCCAAAGGCTCGTGCATAATCACTAGTGGATTAAGCTTAAAACCGCTCTCGGCAATGCGCTTTTTAGAACGCGGATGACAAGAGTAAAGAATAGGTAACTGATATTTTTCCGCAATAGTATTTATTGCGTTGAATAGCGATAAAAAGTTCTTTTCGGTATCGATATTTTCTTCACGGTGAGCCGAAAGAAGAATATATTTGCCCTTTTCGATTCCAAGTTTTTTGTGAATCTCGGAAGCATCAATTTTTTCAAGATTTTTGCGCAAAACTTCCGCCATAGGTGAGCCTGTTACATACACGCGTTCCTTAGGTAAACCACATTCGTGTAAATATTTACGCGCATGCTCGGAATAAGCAAGGTTAACATCACTTATTATATCAACAATTCTACGGTTGGTTTCTTCGGGCAAGCATTCATCCTTGCAACGATTACCTGCTTCCATATGGAAGATAGGAATATGAAGTCGTTTTGCCGATATTGCCGAAAGGCAAGAGTTAGTATCGCCCAAAACAAGCAACGCATCGGGCTTAAGCTCATTCATAAGCTTATAAGACTTTGCAATAATATTGCCTATTGTTTCACCCAAATCAGCACCAACTGCATCAAGATAATAATCAGGACTTCTAAGCCCTAAATCTTCAAAAAATATTTGATTTAATGTATAGTCATAATTTTGACCCGTATGCACTAAAATTTGGTCGAAGTAGATGTCGTTTTTCTTTATTACTTCGGCAAGTCTTATAATTTCGGGTCTGGTACCCACAATTGTCATAAGTTTTAGTTTGGACATTTTTTTATTCCTCCGTATTTTCGTAAAGCTGGAACTGTTTATATACCGCCAATCGCTCATCAGCAAAAGCGTTTGCTTTTATAAGTGAAGGGCGCTTGCCAAAAATCATTAATATTAAATATCTTAAAATCCGCCATACAAATATAAACGGATAAAGAACTTTCCACTTGTGCAAAAACGGATAAAGGTAGTACATAGAATCGCAAAGGGTTAAGAATTGATTTTTAAACTTGCTGTTTTTTGTACCGCTCTTACCGTTTTGCGAAATCATTCTTCCCGCACCTGCACGGTTTTTATCTTTTTGTCCTAAATTTCCCGCTGAAAACAAATCACTAATTACCTGTTCGCAAAGGCTTTCATCTATATCACTTGCCCATAAAGGACAGGCTGTACCCAAATACAAATGTGCGGTTTTAGTTATTATTGCAGCAAATTTAAATGTTCCGCTTTTTTTAAGAAGCGGTAAAAACTCGGCTTCCCAAAAAGGCTCAGTATAGGTTTTATCCACAAAATACGCCCAGTCGCAAAGGTGTCTAAGTCCCAGACCTTCACCCAAAAGGTGATGAATTGTGTGAAGCAATATTATTGCCGCGTGGATTGACGGTAACGGGTTATTAAAAACAGGGTCTTTGTTTTCGAAATATTTCTTTTCCGCATCTTCGAAATATTTTCTAAAAAGCGTTCCCGCTGTGCCTATGGGAATACCCGCAACTTCGAAGTGCATTTCTAAATGCTCGTGCGGTTTTTTGAAAACGCGGTGGCAAATATGTTCTTCTTGCTCTTTTTTGTATCCTAAATCAACAAGCGTTTTTTCCACCGCAAACTGATTTTCACTTGAAATCAAGAAATCAACATCCCCCAAAACACGCTTTTGGGGGTCAGGATAATAAGATGCAGAAGAAAGCCCCTTTAATATAATATAAGAAAAGTTATTATCTTCTAAAATTTTTACAAGCTTATTTTGCGTAGATAAAACCTGCGAATTTTTTAAAAGGCGTTGCATGGAATCCTGAAACCAAGCAGCATAAACTTCTTTAGGCAGGTACTGCTTGCATTTTACCGTTCCGTCAAACGCTAATATAGGCACCGCTTGTGCAAGACTTTCCTTTCTTACCGCTTCCCAATCTTCAGCAGAAAGCAACGAAAAATCAAACTCGCTATTCGGTTGTAAAAGACTGAGCAGTGCTTTTTGCCTTAGATCAAACATTAGGGGTTACACCTCTTCAAAAAAAGTATCGGGTTTATTGGGGTCAAACTGCTCGTTAGCCCACATAAAAGTTACTAAATCTTCGGTTTCGCTAAGGTTAATAATGTTGTGAGTAAAGCCCGGGAGCATATGTACTGCTTCTTGTGTTTCACCCGAAACCTCAAAGCGCAAAACTTCATCTGAGCCGATTTTTCTCTGCTCAATAAGGGCTTTACCCGAAACAACGATAAAAATTTCCCATTTAGTATTGTGCCAATGCTGACCTTTAGTGATACCCGGTTTTGAAATGTTAACCGAAAACTGTCCACAATTTTCGGTTTTTAAAAGTTCGGTGAAACTACCGCGATTATCAACATTCATTTTTAAGGGGAAGCTTACCTTACTTTCGGGCAAATATGAAAGATAGGTAGAATAAAGTTTTTTAGCAAAGCTACCAAAAGGAATTTCGGGCATAATGAGTGTTTGCGGTTGCTCTTTAAAGGAATATAAAAGGTCGGCAATTTGCCCCAAAGTCACTTTATGGGTAACAGGGCAAACACAAAAGTCGCCGTCCTTTACAGGGTTACCTTTAAGGCAAAGTAGCATTTGGTCAATTAAATCATCAATATAAAGCAGTTCTAACTCAACATTGCGGTCACTTATAGTAATTTCTAAATCATTAGCAATATTGTAGCACCAAGTAGCAATAACGCTGTTGTAATTAGGGCGGCACCATTTACCGAAAAGGTTATGAAAGCGGTAGATATAAACATCCGTACCGGTTTCCTTAGAATAGCTAAAAAATAGGTCTTCCCCTGCGCGCTTACTTCTGCCGTAGTCATTGTCATATCTGCCTTCAAGTGTTGCTTGAACAGAGGAAGAAAGCACTATTGGACAAGTGTTGCCGTACTTTTTAAGTGTATCCAAAAGGGTAGATGCAAAGCCGAAATTGCCCTGCATAAACTCTTCCGCATTTTGCGGACGGTTTACCCCTGCAAGATTGAATACAAAATCGGCTTGCTTGCAATATTCGCAAAGCTCATCCGCAGTAGAATCAATGTCATAAAGGAATATTTCATCTATTTGAAGCTCAGGGTGGGCGCGGTCCTTGCCGTCGCGTATGTTTTTTAGCGCTTCGGTTAAATTTTTGCCGACAAAACCGTTAGCACCGGTTATTAAAATCTTCATTACTTATTCTCCAAAGAAGCCAATTCGTCGCGAATGTATTGTAAAGTTAAAAGTTTTTCTTTAACCTGCTCAACATTAAGTAAATCGGTATTGTTTGAATTAAATTCGGTCAATGGGTTGCGCTCGATATCGCCGTCTTTAAAGTACTTATCGTAGTTAAGACCGCGGTTATCACAAGGTACACGGTAAAAGTCGCCCATATCGGTAGCATTTGCACATTCTTCGTTAGTAAGCAGAGTTTCATACATTTTTTCACCGTGGCGAATACCAATAACCTTAATCTTAGCATTCGGGTTAAATAACTCCGTAACAGCTTTTGCCAAGGTTTCAATAGTGCAAGCGGGAGCCTTTTGCACCAGAATATCACCCGATTTACCATTTTCAAATGCGAATAAAACTAAATCAACCGCCTCATCAAGCGACATTATAAAACGTGTCATAGAAGGCTCGGTTATAGTAATATCCTTACCTGCTTTAATTTGCTCAATCCAAAGCGGAATAACACTACCGCGGCTGCACATAACGTTGCCGTAACGGGTACAGCAAATTTTGGTATTTTCGGGATTCACTGTGCGCGATTTTGCCACAATAACCTTTTCCATCATTGCTTTGCTTGTACCCATTGCATTAACAGGGTAAGCTGCCTTATCTGTCGAAAGACATACTATGTTCTGAACGCCTGCATCAATAGCGGCAGTAAGCACATTTTCAGTTCCCAATACGTTAGTTTTAACCGCTTCAATGGGGAAAAACTCGCAAGAAGGCACCTGCTTTAATGCGGCAGCGTGGAAAATATAATCCACCCCGTGCATAGCATTTTTAACCGACTGCAAATCACGCACATCACCTATATAAAATGTGATTTTTTCGGCTAGTTCAGGCATTTTTGCCTGAAATTCGTGGCGCATATCATCCTGCTTTTTCTCATCACGCGAGAAAATGCGAATTTCACCGATATCGGTAGCTAAAAAACGGTTGAGCACCGCATTGCCAAACGAACCGGTACCACCGGTGATTAAAAGGGTTTTATTTTTGAATACGCTCATTAGTTGATGGCTCCTTTTTAAGAGATTTAATAATTAAGATTATGGCTAAGCTTAAAATAGCAAAGAAGCTTACCGTAAATAAAAATTTATAAAAATTGTTTTCTACAAAACAAGAGATTACAAATAAAAACATAGGATGATAGTAATATGTTATTTCTGATGTAAATTTACAATATTTTGCAAGTGAGATTTTGTTGTCTTTAGGATGTGCTATTAACAACCACACCAGCGAAACACTTAAGGGATATAAGAAAATCGTCAATACAACATTACTATATATTTTTAGGTAATAAAGCATATAAATCTCTGCCAAAAATAATAATAATGAAATAATAAAAACCTTTTTGGATGTTTTGGGAGAGAATTTTTCGTTAAGAAATTTTATAAAATAACCCGAAGCAAATAATGGAAATCCCATTAAAAACATTCTTCTGAAAAGAGTGAAATATGCATTATCAAACAATAATTGAGCAAATGGTATTTTTATTCCTATTTGATAATAAGAACAACCCAAAAGACCTATAACGTATAAAACCACGGTAAAAGCAAAACACATTTTTGTAAATGCTTTAAACTTTAGCAAAAAACGCACAACATAAAAGAAAAGCATAGAATATATCAATGTTGGGAAGAACCAAAGATGATACTGTACCCCTGGTATAAGAAGTTGGAATAGAATGTTCTTTATCGAGAACACGAAGTTTTTTGCAAAAACAAAATTGAAGATAAGGTACAATAAGCTTACAATTAAATAAACTTTTGTTATATTTAATATTTGTTTGAGCTGATGCTTTGATGTACTGTTAAGAAAATAAAATCCCGATACAACAAAGAAAAAAGGAAGCGCAATTCTTGGGAGGACATCAACGATACTGTATGTCAACAGCGGATGAATCCCTGCCAAAGGGGAAGTGTGAATTATTACAACTAAAATCGATGATATTAATCTCATATAATCGATACGAACATTTCTTTTCATAAGAATAATCCTTTTTGCTTTAGAACTTCAAAAGTTTTTTTATCGCAGTTTTCAAACGTATAAGAAAACTTTTTTTATAGATTTGTTTTCCTGCTTTTTTTAATCCGTATTTATTAAATAACCGCCAAAATAACGATGATTTTTCATGTGTTAGATGAGGGGTGTTATATGCGCTGTTTATTTTAATAAATGAATCAAAATCACATTCATTTATTGTTAAATGCTTTATGTAGTCCTCACCTTTTTGAGTGTGTGTAATTATAGCTGAAACGCCATTTTCATTATAATGCTCTGGGCAAAGAGCTTTTGCACCCCAAAAGTCCCCTAATGTGATGTCAGAAGCGTAGCCGGTAATGGTTTTTACAGGACATGATGCACAACACTCTCTTGTTATGATACCATCTAAAAACAATTCCATATAAAGATTGCCTTTGTGCGGATATAATTCTTTTTTATTTTCAAACTCTGCACATAAAGAGTAATTTTCCCAACCATGTGTTTTATCGCGAAAATGAAAACTTGAAAGCCTACCATTTGATTTTTCAAGACTACTTTTATATGCCTTAAAAATCTTAGGAGATGGTATACTGTGGCAAATAAAATCTATGGTAAGTAGATTTTGATAATCGCGCTGCAAAAAATTTTTTAAAGCAAGTACTTGACAGGGAGTGCCACAAAACAGAACGGTTTTATTATCCTCTAAAAGTGATTTTATTTGTACAAAGCAATTATTTAAATCGCTTTGCAGATACTTAGAGCCATACATTTTTTTGATTTCTTGTAACTCATTAGTGATAATGTGCTTAACCGAAAAATCTGTTGTCCAAACAGCGCCACAAACGTATCCACCGACTGATATAATTTTCTCAGAAATACTCCCAAACGCACCGCCCGAGGAGCATCTGATAAGTGTTTCTTTGTTGGGATTTGTATACGCGTATAATTTTGGTGTAGTGGTATTTGAAGCCTCAGCGTAAGTGGGGCATACCGACTGACACTTAAGACAGTTTATGCATGAGCTTGTGTCAACAGTAGGATAAAGGAATCCCTTATCATCCGACTGCATACTAACGCATTTTTTAGGGCAAATATTTGCACAATTAGAGCATCCGGTACATAATTGTATATCTTTATATATTTGCATTTCTAAACTTATCCTTTATTTTCGAAATAAATCCAAATAGTAAATTTCTTTCATAATTGTTACATCCAAGCTTGCACATAGATAATACGAATATTAAAGAATATGAAAGAATGCCTAATGCGAGGGTTGCCCAATTGTATTGTAAATTGAATAACATAGATATTGAACCAATAATAACAGGAATAATCATACCCTTAAGCATAGCAATAATTTCTTTCCAGAAACTTAAAATATTTAATCCGATTTTATAGTAATAAATATTAATTATTATACCATTACCTAGTACAAATGAAATACCGGTACCTATTGCACAACCAAGTCCGCCATATTTTATACACAAAGGGATGCTGATGATTATATTTATAATAGCGATAATAAAATAAGCTACACTGCGAAATTTATGCTTATTTTTAGCAAGTAAAACTGTAATGCCAAGATTTTGTATTAGCGGAACTATACTTGGTATCATTAAAATACACGCAATACCATACGAAACGGAGTAATTTTCTCCTGCCCAAAGTATGCAAAAGCTTTTTCCAAAAAACACAAATCCGGTAGCCACTAATGACAGTACTAGAAATTGTATACGTCCAACCCTTATCATAAGCTCGGTTAGTTTTGTGTTGTCATTTTCAACTGCTACAATTTTGTTTACTCGGGGAGAAAAAACGCTCGAAATGTATATAGAAAACTGACGAAAATACTCTGCAAGCGAAGCGGCAACCCCATATATAGCAACATCAACGGTGCCTCTAAATCGACCTAGTAAGAATTTATCTAAATTCCAATTGATTTCGTCAACAATTTCTCCCAAAAAGACAAACAGTGAGAAACCGGCAATATTTTTAAACAGCTTAAATTCAAAATTTTTAAAACTGATTTTCATACCCAGTTTTTTGAAACAATACCAAATATTTAAGCCGTCTATTAAAATTGTATAAATCAAAGTTACAACAACAAGCGCGATTGACTTATACCCATAAAAAAGCAGGGGCAATACGACAAAAGGATTAACAATGGTTTTAATAAGGTTAACCGTTTTTGCAAAAATAAATTTCTCATTTGCATTTATAAATATTTTAAAAACATTAGAGGGGAAGGTTATAGCTATATTTATAACAAGCAGAAACATAAGTATTTTGGCGGTATGAAGTTCTTGAACTGTTAATTTATTCCCAAAAACAGAATCAGAAAAAACACACAAAATTGAGCCTATTATAAATGCCAATATTCCAATTACAGAAAAAACCGAAAGAAACATTCCGTTAAGTGAAGCAACCTTTTCCTTGCTTTCTTTTTGGCTATATTGAGTATAATATCTTAAATAGGTGTTGTCAAAACCGAAGCTTAATAATCCTAAATATGCCACAAAAGAGGAAACAAGGTTATATAAGCCGTATTCACTTTGCCCGAGCAAGCGTAACATTATTGGTGTATAAACTATGCTTACGGCGTTGCCGGCAACTAAGGAAACATAGGACAGTATAACCCCGCCCTTAAGTTGGTTTGGTTTTTTAAGCAAAAAATCGTCTCATTTCATATAAAAATTTAATTTTCGGTATGCAGTTTTTTTAATTTTTCAACAGGCAAATAAACCCTTTGAATATAATCCGGCATAATTTTTTCAAGATGCTCTTTTATTTGTTTCTCATTTTCTTTCAACCATTCAAATGCGTCAATTAAATCTTCGCCTGATTTAATGGTATTAGAATCGATTACATAATTTTGCTCTGTGCCAAATAGGTCGCGAGCAATACCCTTACTTTTAACTGAATAGCCTATAACCAACGTGGGAACACAGGTTGAATATGCGGCAATGGTAGAGTGGGTTCGAGCGCCTATAAACATTCGGCATTGCGATATATACCATTTAAGGGTGGTGGCGTTTGAATCAGGTATTATAAGTAAACGTGAATCTTGGTTAAAATGGTCGTAAATTTTTTGTATGGGGATAAAGTCATTATTGTCCGCCCATACAACGTGTGGAATTAAAGCTATTTGCATATCAGTAGATTCAAGAATATGTTGTATCATAGTGCAATAGGCATCAAATAATTCCTCGCTACCATAATTTAGAATTAACGGGCTTATGTTGATACCTACTGTATTACCTTTAACAAAGCCATCGGGCAATACTCCTTCGCTTATGGGTAGTGTGAAGGCGGGGTCGGGCGCAAGGATAACATCGGTTTTAACCTTTGCTTCTTTTAATGCATTATAGGTTATAGATTCTCTTGCGGTAATTAAAGCATAATTCGACATATCCTCTACAATGGAGGAATCATTTAATAATTCCGGTTCTACAGAACAACCAAATAAAACCGTTTTAGCACCTTTTTTGTTTAATTTTTTATTTAATAAGGATAAAACTTCCGGCACACCATCATAACAGTAATTGTCTCCGCCAATCGAGTATGCAACACAATTTTTATTTGCTATTTTCAATAATGTTCGATGCGCAGGTTTTACCCAAGCCAAATGTTGCTTTAAAAACTTAATTCTGCAAGCGGAAATAAAGCCCAAAGGGTGTTTAATTGATAAAACCTTTCCATCATTCACGATGGTGATATCTATTCTATCAGCGATATATTTAAATTCTTCTTCGGGGTTTTTGGAACAAAGAATAACATTTTTTTTAAAATTCACTATTGAGGAAATGGCGCGGGCTAGCGCCTCACAACCATGATTTCCGCTTCCACCATGGAAGTATAAAATCGATTTTTTCATTTTTTCTCCTTTTGACCATTATGTCAACAGCCTATTTTAGCAATTATTTGCGATAGGTACAATGAGTCCTGACTATCTGCTACCTCAGTACCACCTATTGCTTCATTTGTGTATTTATTTTTTATCGGAACCTTTGTGGTAGCACCCATTAAAAACCATTCGTATTCAATATCTACGTGGCCAATATCGACAGCTTGGTAGCCCATTTTATAAATGTCATAAGCTAAGGCGGTTGCTGTTGGGCCCAATGCAAGAAGAACCATACAGTCTTTGTCTAATTTAGCTACTGCATTTAAAATGTCATCATAAAAAGAAAATGCATTTTTAGTAGGGCAAAGAATTCTTTTAATGCTTTTTGCCGAATCAAAAAGATCATTGCCTATACCCAAACGACTTTTTTCACCCTCAATTATAACAATATCTCGGTCATTCCAAACTTGCTTTAATAAAGCGAAGTAAGTTGGGGCATTTGATTTAT
>JAZUPK010000036.1:0-71628 GCA_045605125.1 Acutalibacteraceae bacterium
TAAAATCCGTGAAGGCGGAAACGCCCGTCGTATTTTTCCTCTATATATTTAAGCAGCCTTCCGTCAAAGCTGTTAACAAAGCTGCGCTCCCAAAGACCGTAGCGCTCAACCGTCGCAATGATCTTGTCGGCACACGCCTTTGCACGTTCCTCGCCGTCACGAAAATAATCCTTGAATTCAAAATTAAACTGCATATCAGAGCTCTCGCTTACAACGAATTCGCAAAATTGACGGAGCGTCGGTACTCTTGTTCCTCTGAACTCCTCACCCTTCTTTATACCAACGTCTGCACGCAGGATCTCATCGAGAGTCAATTCGTTTATCCTGCCCGAAACGTCAGCCGTACGGGCAAGGTCTCCGTCGTGAATAAGGACGATCTCGCCATCCTTGGTCATATGCAGATCCAACTCTATCATATCAGCGCCGATCTCATAGGCTGACTTGTATGCGGGCACCGTGTTTTCGGGATATTCCGCAACGTTTCCGCGGTGGGCAGCGACCTCTATATACATCCTTCTTCTCCTTTGTGGTTTGGTCTTGACAGGACTTTTCTTTTATGCATGTAAAGGACCTTTTACAGTCGAATTATACCATGTTTCCTCCGCCGACTCAATATTTTACCGGGATTTTTATGGGTGTGCATTGAAAAAATAATACCCTCCCGACTAGGTTCGGAAGGGTCAAAAAGGGGGGGAGGGACTATCGGCAGTCCGATTGATTATTCGTTTTTCTTTTCGCTGTGTTTAGTGATGCCACCAACAGCTTCTTCACTTCAATGCACTTTTCCAAAATATCGCTATTGTCATAATACCCACTTTCAATAAGCAATTCTAACCAATATTCACTTTCGGAACATTCTTTAAGTGCGATTTGAAGTTTGGCGATAAAATCAGCAGTCCCATGACCATAAAAAGCTTCCCGAATGTTCGCGCCCACACTTGTTCCACTACGAATAAGTTGATTAGTTAACACGCTCTCCCTTTTAGTTTGTTTTACAAAATTACAAACTTTAATTATTTGGAGTGCAAATTCTTTGGATTTTAAAATCAACGGACTATCAGCCATAATACTGCCGTCTTTCTTGTTACAAGGATACCACAAAAGCCGCGGAGCCGCAATACTTATTACCTCTTTCTTTTTACTTATTACTTCCCAAAGCCCCAAGGACATTTTTGAGGTAAGAGTGAAGAGGTAATAGGTAAGAAGTAAGCCCCAAGAACTTATCGTCCTTGGGGCTTTGGAGGCACCACCCAGATTTGAACTGGGGCATAAAGGTTTTGCAGACCTCTGCCTTACCGCTTGGCTATGGTGCCTTATTTTATTTAAAAAATAGGGTGCTTTTTCAAGCACCCTTGGAGCGGATTACGAGGCTCGAACTCGCTACCTCCACCTTGGCAAGGTGGCGCTCTACCAGATGAGCTAAATCCGCATATAAATGGTGCCTCCGGTCGGAATCGAACCAACGACACGGGGATTTTCAGTCCCCTGCTCTACCGACTGAGCTACAGAGGCAAATGGCGACCTGGATGGGGCTCGAACCCACGACCTCTAGCGTGACAGGCTAGCGTTCTAACCAACTGAACTACCAGGCCACATGGTGGGAACAACAGGGCTCGAACCTGTGACCCTCTGCTTGTAAGGCAGATGCTCTCCCAGCTGAGCTATGCTCCCACGATGACCGCGCTGGCTTGCCATTGGCAACTCACCGGCGACAAGCAATATATTATCACAATACATTGCGTTTGTCAAGCAAAATTTTAAATTTTTTTTACTTTTTTTCAATTTTTTTAATTTCGTCTTTGGTGAAGATATAATCTGTATTGCAAAAATGGCATTTTACTTCTATTTGTGGCAAATCTTCACACATACTTTCAAGTTCTTTTGGATTTATGCTTTCGAGTGTAGCTTTTACCTTTTCCCTTGAACATTTACATTTATATGCAACCTGCTCTTCATATATTACCTCAACATCAAATCCCGCAAGCACATCGCGTACCATATCTTCAATATCCATACCCTCATCTAAAAGTTGAGTTACGGGTTTTACTCGGGCGAGATTATTTTCAATTTTTTCAATAATCTCATTTTCAGTAAAGGGCAAAAGCTGTAGAATATATCCGCCCGCCTTTTTCACCGTTAAATCCGGATTAACAAGCACACCCAAAGCGCATACAGTAGGGATTTGCTCGCTTGTAGCGTAATAGGAAGTAATATCTTCGGCAATCTCACCCGAAACTATCGGCACAAAGCCGTTATAAGGTTCCTTTAACCCTAAGTCTTTGACAACGAATAAACTACCGTCCTTACCCACTGCACCTGATACATCAAGCTTACCGTTGGGCTTTAATGGAATCTCTACAACAGGATTTGCAACATATCCGCGAACATTACCCGTAGAATCTGCCGCAACGGTTAAAGCGCCCAAAGGTCCGCCGCCGTCTATTTTAAGCGAGATAGTATTCTTCTCACCTTTAAGCATATTACCCATCATAGAAGCTGCGGTAAGCATTCTTCCTAAGGCCGCGGTTGCCACCGCAGAGGTTTTATGAATTTGCTCAGCCGTAGCCACAATATCGGTACTGTCTACCGCCGATACCATAACCGCACCTTCGCTTGTTATACATCTAATAAGCTTTCCCATTATTTTACCTTTCTTGTAACATAAACCGCTCTCTCGCTATTACTTTCAAGCGGATTTTCGGTTAAATCGTCAAAAATTGCTACTATCTGAAGCCCTGCATTCTCTAGTGCAGTTGCTACTTCATCACTACTATATGCCCTTTCGGAAAAGTTTTCCGAAAAGCGCTCATAAAGCCCGTCTTCTTCTATAAAAAAGTCAAGATTTATATCTACTACCGAATTTTTCTCTTTATACTTATTCACCCAAACGCAGTAAACATTCTCATTTTCGATAACAAAAACATTATCCGCAAGCACACACTCGTGCTTATACTTTGTATTAAGGTCAAATATAAACAGGCTACCCGGCTCTAAAAAGAGCGATACTTTTTCTATAGCCTTACAAAAATTACAATAATCGGTTATATGATTCAAACTGTCAAAGCAACAAATTGCGCCGTCTACAGTACCATATAAATCAAGCTCTTCTGCCTTTTGGCAAAGATATAAAACATTTAAACCCATTTCTGCCGACTTTTCACGCGCAACCGACAGCATATCGTGGGACATATCTATACCGATAACCTCAATACCGTTTAGTGATAACTCGTTAGAAAAGCCACCCGTACCGCAGGCAACATCTAATAACAATGTAGGCTTTTTGTCGTACTTTTTAAAAAGCTTTAGCAAATACGCCGTACGCTTTTTATAATCAGCATCATACATAAGCCCATCATAAACCAATGAAAAATTATCGTACATTATTTAAGCCTCGAAAAAGCAAGCTCAAACCCCTCGTTAATAGAGCGGTTAACACGGCTTATTGTTGCAGTAGATGCGCCTGTAGTTTTAACTATATCATTATAAACCTGTTTTTCATTAAGCATTTTTGCTACTGCAAAGCGTTGCGCTATAGCAGAAATTTCCTTTGGGGTACAAGCATCGCTAAAAAACTTATAAAGCTCTTCGCGTGTTTTAAGGGTTAAAATTGCATCGAAAAATAAATCGTTAAAATTATTTTTTTCCATTTGCGCACCTCTTTTTTCGTTATTAAAAACATTTTAACACGTAAAAGCGCTAAAGTCAATTTAAAAGGCTTTATTTTTAATTGAAAAATGAATTATTATATGATATCATATAATATATAGTTTGCAAATTAAGGATGTGTATTAGTGAACAGTGTTAAAATTTTGCATTGTGCAGATATTCATATAGGCGCCCAAGATTCATTTTTAGGCGCAAATGCTGACAATAGACGCTTTGAAACCCTTATAACATTCGAAAATATAATGGATTTAGCAGTAAGCGAGAATGTACAAATTGTTGCTATCGCGGGCGACCTTTTTGACAGCGAAACTGTGGATTTTACATTTTCTAATCCTGTTATAGATAAAATAAAGGCTATAGCACCAATAAAGGTAGTATACTGTGGCGGTAACCACGACCCACTTAATGCAAATTCACCCTTTATGGCAGATAATTTACCCGAAAATCTTTATGTTTTACCCGTAACCGATACCAAAATTACTTTTCCTGATATAAACGCCTGTGTTTATGGCAGATCATTTGAAAACACCCATTTACAAGGCGAAGAAGAATTTTCTATTACCGATATTTCCCCCGATTGTATAAATATAATGGTACAACATGGTGAATTAAAGAGTGACCTAAACTCGGACTATAATGCTATTACTCCCCGTTTTATTAAAAATAGCGGCATGGACTATATTGCGTTAGGTCATGTTCACAAATGTACACCTATTGGAAAAATAGAAAACACAAGCTTTGCCTACTGCGGTTGTCCCGAAGGACAAGGCTTTGATGAACTTGACCAAAAAGGCATTTATTTAGGCGAAATTAGTAAAGGTAAAGCTGATTTAAAGTTTATCACCGTTTCTAAAAGACAGCACATTCATGAAAAAATAGACATTACCGATATTGAAAATATTGCCGACTTTGTTTTAAAAACACTTAGCGATAAATACCACAACTTTAGCGATAATCTTTACAAAATAGAGCTTATAGGCAGTATCCCCGAAAATGCAGAAATAAATTTAGCCGAGCTTACCGCCCGCCTTTCCAATAAACTGTATTTTGTAAAACTAAAGGACTCTACCGAGTATAAAATCGACTACGAATTACTCTCAAAGGAAGCTTCGCTAAAAGGTGTTTTCGTTAAAAATATGCTTAATAAAATTAAAGAAAACCCTGAAAACGAAGATTTTAAAACCGCTTTAAAATTAGGTCTTAAAGCATTTGGCGGCGAGGTGAAATACAATGAAAATTAATGCGCTTCACATTTCCGCTTTTGGCGGTATTAAAAATTTGAGCTTAGATTTTAATAAAAGTTTCAATATAATCTACGGTGATAACGAAAACGGAAAAACCACCATTATGAGCTTTATTAAAATGATGTTCTACGGTACTGAACGCTCGGGCGCGCAGTTAAGTAAAAACCTACGTAAAAAATATACCCCTTGGGATAACAGCGTTATGGCGGGAAGCATTGACTTTGAAAACAGCGGTCATAATTACCGTATTGAGCGTATTTTCGGCAGTTCCAACTCAACCGATAAGGTAACCCTTTTGGATTTAGGACTAGGCACTAGAGAAGTTGTTGGCGCCGATATAGGAATAAAGCTTTTTGGCCTATCACCTTTGGCTTTTGAACGCAGTATTTTTATTGGTCAGTTTGGCTTTCCTGAAAGCAATAACCTAGCCGCAGGTGAACTTAACGGCAAGCTTTCTAACATTGCTTTAACCGGCGATGAAGTAGTTTCCTTCGATAAGGTTTACGAGCGCTTGTCATCTGCTAAGTTCGAACTTATGTCCAAAAGCGGTAGAACAGGCATTTACGATAAAAATTTAAGACTTCAAAAGCAGTTGAGTGAAGAGCTTGAAAAATCCCTTTCGGCTGAAGAATCGGTTAAAAAAGCCAAGCAAACAGCTGAACTTTTAACTACCGAAATTAAAGATTTGCAATCAAAAGCCAGCGTATTAAAGCAACAAATAGAAAGTGAGCAGGATGTACGCAACGCCGAAAAGTTAAAGGAACTTTTAAATTTAAAAGCTGAGCTTGACTTTGTAACAAAGAACCTCACTTTGGAAAACGGCACAGTAGCCGACGAAATGTTTGTAAGGAAGGTTGAATTTTGCCTTTCTAAAATTCAAAATATTAAGGCTAAAATTATATCGAAGCAAAACGAAAACGAGCTTATTAAAAACAATTTAGAGTTAGCGCTAAACCCTGTAAGCGATGCCACACCCGAAAAAGCGGAAGAGCTTACAAAAAAACTTAGCGATATGCAATGTGACAGTGATGCTGTCACAAAAGAAATAGAAGCTTTAGAAAACGCCACTCCTAAAAAACCAAATATTTTATGGTTTATATTAGCGGCGGTATTTGGCGCATTAGGCGGCGGATTATACTCACTAAATCCGATAATTACCTTTGTTGGTATTGCTCTTGCTGTTATGCTTATAATAATAGGTGTTGCAAGCTTTAGTACCATTAAGGCTAATAACTCTAAAACACAAAGCAAAATTTTAGATTTAAAGCTAAAACAAAACGAGCTTATATCAGTAATGGCTTCCGAAAAAGCAAATCTTACCGCTATAAACACCGCGTTAAACACAAATACCGCATTAATTGAAAAACAAAAAGAACTGCTAAAAAGCGGAGAATTAGAGCTTGAAAATCTAGATTTAGAACTTGAAAACGAAAACGACATTTTAAGTGAGTTACTTTCACATTTAAACCAAGACTCTGCCCAAATGGAAATACCAACGCTGCTTGATAGCATAAAGCAAAAATCTGCCAAGCAAAAGGAATTAAAGCAAAATATTAACTACATTTTAAAGGATGTAGGCAACATTTCCTACAGTGAGGCTCAAGAAAAACTTGCTACGCTTAACACCAATACCACTATAAATTTTGAGGCAGTTAAAAGTGAATATGACGCTATTTTGCAAGCTATAACTGACCGCAAAACCCAAATAGCAACCCTGCTCACAGAAGTTAAAGCCATAACTTCCGGTAATAAAAATAGTGATAGTATTAAAAAAGAGTTAGCAGAATTAAATAAGAAAATAGAATCACAAAAAAATTATGCCGACTGCTTAGATATAGCGCTAACAACCCTTACCGATTCTTATGCAGAAGTTCGCCAAAGCTACGGTAGTGAATTAGAAAAAAGCGCAAGTAAAATTTTTGCAGGCCTTACTGGTGGCAGATATGATGCGATGACGATTTCAAAATCATTTGATATTGCGGTAAACAAAACCGATACCTTTGGCAGTAAGGAACTTGATTATTTGTCGAGCGGTACTCAAGACCAAGCCTACTTGGCTTTAAGGCTTGCATTAACAAGACTTATTAACGAGGATAATCCCCTACCTATTATATTGGATGATTCTTTAGCGCAGTATGATGATACCCGCACCGCTATAGCACTTGAATTTTTAAATGATTATTCTAAAGAAGGACAAATTCTAATGTTCACTTGTCATAATTCTATAGTGGCATCAAGTAAAGATTTAAATGCTAATGTAATAAGATTATAAAAAAACAGGCTTAATCACAAATTGTGATTAAGCCTGTTTAATTCTATTTTATTAACAATCAATCTCTGCACCGATTACATCGATTATATCACTATAAACTATATTGTAGCCGAAAGCTGAATCTTCAGCCTGTAAAAATACAGTTTCACATTTTGCATTTTCGGTAGTATTATCTGCACCCGAAATTTCAACATTTGTAATTACGGTAAAACTGCCGTCATCATTATCGGTAACAGCTACGATTTCGTGGTTGTAATCGTTATATCCTCTTGGAATGATGTAAACGTAGCCTTGCTCTTCAGGCATATCTTCGCCCAAGAAATCAAAACCATTATACTTTTTGCCGTACATATTGAAAATATAGTCACCTAAAACAACTTCGTCTAAATAAGAACCCTCCGCCTTATCTAATAAAGCGAGCATAGAATCATTTACCAAAGCAGCATCATCGTAAAAAGCTTCATTATAAACAAAGTTATGGTTAAGCATATTAAGAAAACGAGCATTCAAAGCATTATCGACAGTGTATGTGTTTTGAGCAACATTAAGCACTTCGCTGTTTCGAAGTTCGGGAGTTTCAACTTTAGGAGCATCGGTTTTTACGCAAGCAAATGCAAGTACTACAACACATAATACAAGTACAAGTGAAAATATAACATTTTTACGCATATTACCGCCTCCTTTAATTTATATTCTAATTATACACATAAAGTTAGTAAAATACCAAAAACAATTCAGTTACAAATTATTTCAGCTTTGTAATTTTTACGGTTAATTTTTAATGAGAAAATTTACATTTTGTAATTTTTAAAATGCTATATTTTATCTTTTTTATAAATATCCGAACCAAATTTACTGCAATATGCATATATTTGGAACATTTAAATAATTTTTTTAAAATTATTTTATAATTTTTAGTTGTATTTACTAAAAGAATATGATATACTAGAGATTGTAAAGATATTCACTTAAAGGAGTGCATCAAATTGAAAGACTATTCACAAAATGCCGTACGCAACATTGCTCTTTTAGGACATGGCGGTTCCGGCAAAACAACATTAGCTGACGCTATTTTATTTTACGGTAAAGCTACTGACCGTATAGGTAAGATTAGTGACAGTACAACCATTATGGACTTTGATGCCGAAGAAAAGAAAAGAAAAAATTCAGTATCAACTTCGGTTTACTCGCTTGAAATAGGCAATAGTAAACTTAATATTATAGATGCTCCCGGTCTTTTTGACTTTGCAGCCGGCGTTCACGAAGCTTTACAGGTAGCCGATAGTGCTATTATTACCATTTCGGGTAAATCCGGTCTTACCGTAGGCGCTAAGCAATGCTTTGAAAAGGCACGTGCTTTAAATAAGAGCGTTGCATTCTTTGTAGGTAAGCTTGATTCTACACACGCTCACTTCTACCGCGTATTGTCAGCATTAGCGGGTCAGTATGGTACACTTATATGCCCTATTATTATTCCTTATATCGAAAACGAACAGGTAAAATGCTACATAAACCTTATCGATAATAAAGCTTACGCTTGCGAAGGCTTAGAGATTAAGGAAATGCGTATGCCCGTAAGCGAAGAAATTGACAATATGAGAAGTATGCTATTAGAAGCTATCGCTACCGTCGATGAATCCTTGATGGAAAAATACTTCGCAGGTGAAGAATTTACCTGTGATGAAATCATACACGGTCTGGCTATAGGTGTTAAAAACGGCGATATTTGCCCGGTATATTGCGGTGTTCAGCAAAGTGGTAATGCCGTTCCTATGATGGTGGATAACCTACTTGACATTCTACCCGCTACCGATGCTTGTACATACACTAACGCCGACGGCGAAGAATGTGCCTTTGATGCATCGGGCGAGACTGCACTTTGCGTATTTAAGACAATCGCGGACCCGTTTGTTGGCAAGCTTTCATACTTCAAAGTTTTATCAGGTACTGTTAAAAATGATATTCAGCTCATCAATAACCGCACCGGCAATAGCGAGCGTATATCTAAAATAATGTGGCTTAAAGCCGCTAAGCAAGAAGATGCAGCTGCTATTACCGCTGGTGATATTGGCGCAGTTGCTAAGCTTGGTAACGTTATTACAGGCGATACCCTTTCTCAAAAAGGAAATATTGCCATAGCTAAAATCAATTTCCCCAAACCCACCTTATCCGTTGCGGTTTACCCCAAGGCTAAAGGTGACGAAGAAAAAATTGCGGGCGCGTTTAACCGTATGGCTGAAGAAGACCCCACCATCACTGTTCATACCGACAAGGAAACCAAAGAACTTATACTCTCGGCTTTAGGCGAACAACACATTGATGTAATAATTTCTCGTTTAAAGAGCAAGTTTGGAGCCGAAGCAGAACTTAAACAGCCAAAAATTGCATACCGTGAAACTATCCGCAAGCCGGTTCAGGTTCAAGGCAGACATAAGAAACAATCGGGTGGTCACGGTCAGTTTGGTGATGTTTGGATTAAATTTGAACCTTGCGACAGTGAAGAATTAGTATTCTGTGAAGAAGTATTCGGCGGTGCCGTTCCTAAAAACTTCTTCCCTGCAGTTGAAAAAGGCCTTCGCGATTCAGCCGTTAGCGGCGTATTGGCAGGCTACCCAATGGTAGGACTGAAAGCAACCCTTTACGATGGTTCTTACCACCCGGTAGACTCTTCCGAAATGTCCTTTAAGATGGCAGCAAGTATCGCTTATAAAGAAGGTATACCGCAAGCATCTCCCGTGCTTTTAGAGCCTATAGGCACCCTTAAAGTATTAGTTCCTGATGAAATGCTTGGCGATGTTATTGGTGACATCAATAAACGCCGCGGTAGAATTATAGGCATGAATCCAACTGATAACAAAATGCAAGAAATTATAGGCGAAGTGCCCATTGCCGAAATGTCTGACTTTTCAACCGCAATGCGTTCTATAACTCAAGGAACCGCAACCTTTACTTTAGATATTGAAAGATACGAAGAAGTACCTGCACAAATTGCAAGCAAGGTTATAGAAGCAAGCAAAAAGTAAATTTAATATATTAAACATAAAAAAGCAGATTTTCTATTTAATAGAAAATCTGCTTTTGTTTTTAAAGATTTGCCCACTCATCATATGCGATTTTAAGCTCTTCTTCTGCTGAATTAAGCTGCTGCGTAATTTCAGATAACTTTAAATAATCCGAAATGTTTTCCGGAAGCTCGAGCGCAGCCTGAAGCTCACTGATTTTTTGCTCTAATGATTCAATTTGTTCTTCTTTTTTCTTTATTACACGTTCTCTTTTGGCCTTTTCTTTTAAAGGAGTAGTGTAGTTTTTCTTTTCCTTTGGTTTCTCTTCTACTATGACTGAATCAACCGTTTTGGTTTTGGCTTTGGATAAATACTCTTCGTAGCCAAAGCGGTAATACGCCGTTTCGCCTTTTTTAAAGTCTAAAAGAGATGTAGATATTTCCTTAATAAAATATCTATCGTGCGACACAAAAATAACCGTACCCGAAAAGTTTTTTAATATATGTTCAAGCGTCTCCTTACCCACAATATCAAGGTGGTTGGTAGGCTCATCCAAAATTAAAAAATTAGGCTTTTTTCTGAAAATTTTACAAAGGGCTAAGCGAACACGTTCTCCGCCAGAAAGCATATCAACAGTTTTAAAAACATCCTCACCGCTAAAAAGAAATGCCCCTAAAGCCGAACGCGCTTCAAAATCGGTAGAACCCGGAAAAGCTTTCAAAAAGTCTTCTAAAACAGTATCTGAAGATGAATACTGCGCCATTTGCTGATCAAAATACCCAATACTAACACGCGGGCCGAATTTATAATCCCCCGAAAGTGCTTTTACTTGCCCCATAAGCGTTTTAATAAATGTAGACTTGCCAAGCCCGTTACCGCCTATAATACCTACTTTATCTCCACGCTTAACCTCTAAATTTACAACTGATAAAACACTATCGTAGCCAACTGCCAAATCAGTAACCGATAGAACATCTTTGACTCCTATATCGTAAGGTTCAAAATCAGCGTGAAAGGTTTTAAGATTGTCACGTTGGGGTTCAAAAAGTTCATCCATTCGGTCAATTTGCTTTAATTTGCTTTGCACCATAGCCGCTTTAGTAGCCTTGTATCTAAAGCGCTCGGCTAAATCTTCCAAATGCTCTATTTCTTTTTGTTGTGCGATATATTTCTTTTGTTGTTGCTCTTTAAACGCTTTTTTCTCTTTCACAAATTGCGAATAATTACCGTTATATTTATAAGTTTTTCCGTACTCAATTTCGTAAACGGTATTAACGGTATTATCCAAAAACATACGGTCGTGCGATACCACCAAAAACGCCTTTTTATAATTTTTAAGATAATCTTCAAGCCATTCAGTTGCCTCAATATCCAAGTGGTTTGTGGGCTCGTCCAGCAGCAAAATATCAGGCTTAGATAGCAAAAGCTTTAAAAAGGCGATTTTAGTTTGCTGCCCACCGGAAAATTCGTTTAAAGGACTGTTTTTACTATTTGCAAAACCAAATTTCTTTATAGCGTTTTCATATTCACGTTCAAAGTAAAATCCGCCTAAATTAGTAAAAGTATCAAGTAAATTAGTATAGTTTTTAATATCTTCTTCACTATTTGTTTGCTCCATTTTAGCCTGTGCTTTTTTTAATGTGTCCTTTAATTCTAAAATCTCGCTATATGCTGAACGCACTTCTTCCAAAAGAGTTTTATTATAATCCGAAAAAGTTACCTGTGATAAATAACCGACCTTAGGCTTACCTGAAACGGCAAAAAACATATCGGTATCGCTTTCGCGCTTTGTTATGCTGTATTCGCCTGCAATAGTTTTTAAAAGGGTGGTTTTACCGCATCCGTTACGACCCACAACTGCAATTTTACTTTGGTCGTTAATTTCAATATTAACAGAACTTAAAATTGTATCACCCGAAAGTTCAACAACACCGTTTTGTATTTTTAGCTGCAACTATACCACTCCTTTCAAAAGTTTAGGCGGACAACCGGTCCGCCTAAAATAAAATTTAAGAAATTTTTGCGTTTTTCTTTACTAACTCAAATACCTTTTCGCTTACAAGTACCATTTCGATATAATACTCGCCGTACTGTTCAATAATATCCGCTCTTGTAACGCTTGAATCTCCACCGCTTGCAATAATTTCCTTAATGGTTTGTTCTTTTTCTTCATCGGTAATCTTTAATTCTTCCTTATCGAAAACAGCATACCAAACCATTTGCATATCCATAAGCGGCTTAACCTGACTTGTAATCATTTGTTCCTTAAGTTGTTCAGCTGTTTGACCTGTTGAAGTTAAATACTGCTCAACCGTTGTTTGATAGTTGTTTATAAGAGTATTTTGAAACTGTGCGTGATATTTTTTATACAAGAATTCTAATTCTTCCTTTGGATAATCCTTTACCTTAGAAGCATTTAATAATGCTTGCTGTAAAGTTTCAACAATAGCGCGATCTTCAACATTAGCTTCATAATCTTCTAATTTTGAGAAGCCTAAGAATGTATAAAAATCCTTCGGTTTTTTAGCTTCGTTAGTTGTAACATAGTTAATTTTAACGGTGAAAACTACATCCTGACCCTTTAAATCTTCGTTGTGATAATCTTTTGGGAAGGTAAGCTTAAGATCAACCGTACTTCCTATTTCTTTACCAATAAGTCCTTCTTCAAAGCCATCAATAAAGCTATTAGAACCTATAACTAAGTTATAAGCCTGCGCCGTACCGCCTTCGAAAGCAACGCCATCTTTTTTACCGGTATAATCGATGTTAACATTGTCGCCTTCTTTAACCTTACCGGTGTTTTTAGTAACATATAAACCATAGGATTGAACATCACTTGCTATTATGTTTTCACTGGTTTTCTTAAACTCATCAGATTTTTTATCAACCTTTATGCCCTTATATTCGCCTAATGTAACATACTTACTAAGGTCAACATTATAAAGTTCTCTTTTTTCTTTTTTAGCACAACCTGCAAAACAAGTAAGCATTAAAATTAAAATTAGCACCAAACTTAAAATTCTTTTCATTTTTATTCTCCTGTGTTGTTATTCAATTTGCCCGCCGAAGCAGCCTTTAGATATGCATTAATAAATCCGTCAAGGTCGCCATCCATAACGGCATTTATATTGCCCGATTCAAAACCTGTTCTGTGGTCTTTTGCAAGGGTATACGGCATAAATACGTATGAGCGTATTTGTGAACCCCAAGCAATTTCCTTTTGAACGCCCTTGATATCATCAATTTTTTCAAGATGCTCACGTTCTTTGATTTCCAAAAGCTTTGACTTTAGCATTTTCATTGCTTTTTCGCGGTTTTGGAACTGACTACGCTCGTTTTGGCAAGCAACCACAATACCCGTAGGTATATGAGTAAGTCTTACCGCAGACGAGGTTTTGTTTATATGCTGACCGCCCGCACCTGACGAACGGAAAACATCCATTTTAATATCTTCTTCCCTGATTTCAATGTTATTATCATCCGAAATTTCGGGCATAACTTCAAGTGAAGCGAACGAAGTATGTCGCCTACCCGAAGCATCAAAGGGAGATACACGCACTAATCGGTGAACACCTGATTCACTTTTTAAATAGCCGTAAGCATTTTCACCTTCAATTGAAATGGTTGCGCTTTTATGGCCGGCTTCATCGCCATCTAAAAAGTCTAAAATCTGTGTTTTAAAGCCGTGTCTTTCGGTCCAACGGGTGTACATTCGCACAAGCATTGAAACCCAGTCCATAGCTTCAGTACCACCGGCACCCGCGTGAAAGGTTAAAATTGCATTGTTTTTATCGTATTCGCCTGTCAAAAGGGTTTGTAGTCTAAGGCTTGCAAGCCCTTCTTCATACTCTTTTATAGAAGTTTCAATTTCTTCTATAAGCGATAAATCGCCTTCTTCGTCTCCCATTTGAATCAGTACCTCTAAATCTTCAAAAAGGGTGCATAAATTATCATAGTTTTCGACAGTATTTTTAAGTTTACCCGTTTTTTGCAGTATTTTTTGAGAATTTTCTAAATCATCCCAAAAATTAGGGGCAGAGGCTTTGGCTTCAAGTTCTTCAATTTCTCTTAAAAGACTATCATATCCTAAAGCAGATTTAAGTTCCAAAAGCTCGTCCTTGCTGCCAGACAGCCGCAAGCTTAATTCCTCAAACTCAAGCATATATTCACTCCTACTAATATGTTGCAGTTAATTCTTTTGTAATACAAACGCGCACCAGTTATCCCTGTAGCATTCCTTTAAAACTATAAAGCCTTTATCCTTCGCGGCTGCTAGGACATCATCCTTCCTAATATCTATAATACCTGATATTATAAACACCGCATCTTCTTCTAAAAACAGTTCTACATTCTCGAACAGCTTTATTATAACATCCGCCACAATATTAGCGCAAATAACATTGTATTTACCGCTTATTTTATCAGCTAAATCGCCAACCAAAAATTCGCATTTATCGGCAATATTATTTATCTCGGCATTTTCTTTAGCAGTTTTTACCGACTGCGCATCAATATCTACACCAATTGCATTTTTAGCGCCCAAAAGCACAGACGCAATGCTTAGAATACCGCTACCGGTACCAATATCGAGCACACTTGTGCTATCGGTTATATAATTTTCCAATAAAGAAAGACAAAGCGAGGTTGTCGCGTGGGTACCTGTACCAAAAGCGGCACCGGGGTCAATACTAAGTATCGTTCTGCCATCTTTATTGTCGTATTTTTCCCAGCTTGGTACTATTACAAGCTTTTCGCCAATTTCCATAGAATGAAAATACTTTTTCCAATTTTCATTCCAATCCTTATCATTAACGCCTTTATTATCTATCTGGAATTCAATATTTTGGGCAGTAAGGCGCTCTTTTAAAAACTCAAGCGACTCTAGCGCGTTATCACATTCAGATATGTAAATATGAATAAGTGATACCGAGCGGTCCTTTGCCAAAAGCTGCTCATCAATTAAATTTATGTGAGCAATCTCTTCTGCCTTTTCTTCCAAATCGGAATAATCTTCTATATAAATTCCGTAAGGCACCGTCATATTAGCGATAGCCGCAGCTAAATCGGTATCCTTTTGAGGCACCTTAATTGTAATTTCAGTCCAGTTCATTAATAACTCCTAATATTTGTTCCTTAGTGTTTAATACAGTACCCTGTACCATACCATTACGGCCTCCACCGCGAACAGTAAGTTTACCCTTGAACTCTTTAAACCAAGGGTCAAGTCTTGTAGCATCTCCACATATTGCAAAAGCGTATTCACTGTCACATCCGCTGAAAACCGCCCTTATACCACCGTGTTCTTTACATAAAGAATCCGCCAAAACCTGTAAATCCTTAATATCAAAATCATCTTGGAAAACGGCAGATATTTCACTATCAGCTTCAAAAGTTTTCGAAAAACTTTCAATTATGCGCCTTTTAAGTCCACCTATTTGGTATTTAAGATTGTCTATATTTTCAAGTTGTTTTTTTACAGCAGCTGCTATTTCGTTTTGCGGACTGCAAAGAAGCGAAGAAATTTCTAAATCATTAAAATAGCGGTTATTATAATCTTTAAGAGCCCGCTTTCCGCATACCGCCCAAATACGAATGCCACCCTTGTTTTTAGCAAAATCAAGTATCTTTATAATACCTACTTCACTAGCGTTTTTAACGTGCGGTGCACAGCAAGCGCAACGGTCACAACCCTCAATTTCAACTATTCTTACACCGCTTTGCAAATCAAGCTTGCTGCGGTACTCTAAGTCCTTTAAATTTTCAGGATAATAGCAATTGATTTTAGCATTGCGGTATATTACCTCATTCGCAAGGGCTTCTATTTCCAACAAATTTTCACGAGTTAACATTCCGTCGAAATCCATTGTCATTTCGGTTTCATTCAAATGAAAACCTACATTGTTATAGCCATAAAGCGAATTAACAATACCCGAAATTATATGCTCGCCTGTATGCTGCTGCATAAAATCAAAGCGACGCTCATAATCAATCGTTCCGCTAACGGTTTTCCCTTTTTCTAACTGCTTTGTGGTGTAATGGTAAATAATGCCGTCGTTTTCTCTAACATCATATACACGAACACCATCTAAGTAACCCGTATCAGACGGTTGACCGCCGCCTTCAGGGAAAAAAGCAGTTTTATTTAAAATTGTAAAATATCCATCCTCTTTTTCGTAACTATCAATTACTGTAGCGGTAAATTCCCTTAAATGGGAATCGTTATCGTATAATTTTTCGGTCATCCTAATCTTTCCTTTACTATATATGCCGCTTTATAAATATCGCCGCCGCCCATTGTTATTACAATATCGTTTTCCTTTGCGGTTTCGATTATTTTGTCTGCTATATTCGGAAAACCGTCTACAATGCAAACATCCTTAAGCCCTTTAGCCAAGTCTTCAGATGAAATACCATAAGTATTAATCTCGCGCGAGCCCATAATCGGGGTTAAAATAACCTTATCCGCAATAGATAACGCTTTAATAAATTCATCCTTTAAAAGTGCGGTTCGTGAAAAAGTGAATGGTTGGAACACCGCAATAACATTGTTATAAGAAAGGTTTTTAGCGGCAGTAAGAGTTGCCGTAATCTCGGTTGGGTGGTGCGCGTAGTCATCTGCTAAGCAAAAACCGTTATACTCGCCCAAAAATTCGAATCTTCTGCCGGCTCCCGTAAATTTTTCTAGCGCATCCTTTATACCAATCACATCTACACCCATATCATAAGCTACCGCAAAAGCGGATAGAGCGTTCAAAATATTATGGTGACCCGGAATGTGAAGCGCTAAATTTACAAGCTTTTCGCCTTTTCTATAAACATCAAATGAAAAACCATATTTGCCTTTTTCTATATTATCTGCATAATAGTCATTGGACTTATTAAAACCAAAACTAACCTTTTCTACCTTTGCATTATTGCAAGCGGTAACCGATAATTCATCATCACCATTTACATAGCAAAGCTTACCCTTGGATATAAACTTTGTAAATGAATTTACAAGGTTTTCCATTGTTTTAAAATAGTCAAGGTGATCGTTATCTATATTAAGCAAAACCGTAATATCGGGAGAAAGCTGTAAAAAGGTATCCACAAACTCGCACGATTCGCAAACCATAGTCTCACTATTGCCTGCAATACCATTAGAATTTATAAGCGGAAGCTTACCGCCGATAACTGCTGTAGGATCGCACTTGTTTAAAATCAAAATTTGTGTTATCATAGATGTAACAGAGGTTTTACCGTGGGTACCGCACACACCTATAACATTATCAAATTTACGGGTAAGCGCACCCAAAAGCAGGCTTCTCTCCATTGTAGGAATACCAAGCTCATTAGCTCTTAACAATTCAGGGTTATCTTTACTGATGGCCGCCGAATAAACCACCAGTTCAGCGTTTTCTACATTTTCGGGATTATGGCCCATAAAAACCTTTATGCCAAGGTTTTTAACACGCTTTAAAGGGTCACTTTCGTTATTATCGGACCCTGTTAAAATATAACCCTTAGTATGCAAAATTTCGGCAAGCGGACACATACCGCTACCGCCGATACCTATCATATGAATTTTTTTAACATTATCAATTATTTTATCTTCAAGTGACAGTTGTTTCACTAAAAAACTCCCTATATTAAGAATATTATATATATTATACTACTATTTGTATAAAAAATAAACCATTTTTTGAAAGGAAACTAAAAAATGTTTAAAATCCCTTCAAACGTAAGCTTTGTAATAGAAAATTTAATAAAAAACGGGCATAAAGCTTACCTTGTGGGCGGTTGTGTCAGAGATATGCTAATGGGCAAAGCTCCTACCGATTTTGATGTTACTACATCTGCCTTCCCAAGCGAAGTAATTAGCCTTTTTAAAAAGACAATACCTACAGGCATAAAGCACGGCACAGTAACAGTTATGGTAAACTCCACCCCCATTGAAGTCACCACCTTTCGCACCGAAACCGGTTACAGCGACTCGCGACATCCCGACGGGGTAAATTTTGTAAGAAATTTAGCACAAGACCTTTGCCGCCGCGATTTTACGATTAACGCTATGGCTTATAACCAAAATGAAGGACTTATCGACCTTTATGGCGGAATGGCAGATATAGAAAATAAAATTTTACGAACCGTAGGAGATGCTAAAACTCGATTCACGGAAGATGCACTTAGGATTTTAAGGCTTTTTCGCTTTGCTGCTACCTTAGGCTTTTCTATAGAGCAAGATACAAAAGCTGCCGCACTGGAATGTGGCCATCTTTTAGAAAACGTAAGCCGTGAACGCATTTTTGTAGAGCTTAAAAAAGCGGTAACAGGTGACAACTTCAAGGTTTTTGAGGATTTAATTTCATCGGGAAGTCTAAACTTTATAAATTTTACAAAAACTCCCGATTTTGAAAAAATAAACACTCAAAAAGACCCTCTTGTCCGCCTATATCTGAGCATTACTACCGATACTTTAATGCATTTTCACCCATCTAATAAAGAACGTGAATTTTTCACCACCTTTGACACTCTTTCAAAATTGCCTGCACCCGAAACTGACCGTGATATTAAAGAAATGCTAAACACTTGCGACTGCGACATTTTAAAAGCATTTTTCGAATATAAGGGATTAGATACCACTTTAATAGATAAGGTTTTACATTCAAAAGAGCCTTATAAAATAAGTCACCTTAAAATTGATGGAAAAACGCTTTTGGAACTTGGCTACAAGGGAGAAAAAATAGGCGAAATTTTAGAACATTTAAGAAAATCCGTAATAAGTGACCCAAAGAAAAACACCAAAGAAAAATTATTAAAAGAAATACCGTAACAAACAACTTTAAGTGCCATAAACTGTATTAGTGAAAGAAATTCTCTATAAGTTTTTGGCACTTATATTTTTTGGAGGGATTTTATGAAAAAGGTTTGTATAGTAGGCGGAGACAGTAGGCTTAAAACGGTTAAGCACCACCTTGAAAAGCAAAACTTTTTTGTTAATACTTTGGGGCTTTACCCCGAAGATAAAGGCGATGTTGCTTTAAGCGATATACTGATTCTGCCCGTCCCCACTACACGTGACGGTAAAACTGTATTTACACCGCTTACAAACCGCGTTATCCCTTTAGAAGATATTTATAAAAAAACACAGGACCAACTAATACTTTGCTGTAACTATAACTTCAAAAATCGCAACTGTATAGATTATAACACCCTCGACAGCTATGCACTTTTAAATGCCGTCCCCACTGCTGAGGGTGCGATAAAAATAGCTATAGAAAACACCGATTTCACCATTTGGCAGAGCAATATTTTGGTTATAGGCTACGGCCGAGTAGGAAAGATTTTAGCCGATAGACTTAAAAAACTTGGTGCTAATGTTACTGTAAGTGCTAGAAAACCTAAAGATTTTGCTGCACTGGAAGCGCTCGGGTTTAGTAGTATAAACACCGAAAAATTACCCGAGCTTTACTTAGGATATGATATTATTTTTAATACAGTTGATGCTTTGGTTTTACCTGACAGCACCCTTAAAAACTTGCCCTGTAGCCTTTTAATGGATTTATCATCAAAAGGTGGATTTGATTTAGAAAAAGCCAAATCATTGGGTCTTAATGCCTTAAATGCACCGGCATTGCCCGGCAAAATCGCCCCAAAAACCGCAGGAAGAATTTTAGCAAAAACTGTAAGCGAGCTTATTCGTTTTTATAACTAAAAGGAGAATATTATGCAAAATATAACCTTAGGCTACGCTATAACAGGCTCCTTTTGTACTATAAGGGAATCTATAGAAGCCTTAAAAGTTTTGAGTAAAGAGAATATTAAAATTCTGCCCATTTTATCCGAAACGGTATGCAGTACCGACACCCGTTTTGGCAAAGCAAAAGACATAATAAACGAAGTAGAAGAAATAACAGGTAATAAAATAATAAGCACAATTGCCACTGCCGAGCCTATAGGCCCTAAAGGTCTGCTTGATATTTTGGTGGTTGCCCCCGCTACAGGCAATACGCTTGCTAAAAACGCTTTAGGTATTACAGATACCGCAGTCACAATGGCAATAAAAGCGCATTTGCGAAATAATAAGCCTGTTGTATTAGGTATTGCTACAAATGATGCCTTAGGCGCCAGCGCTAAAAATATTGGAATGCTACACAACACTAAAAATATTTATTTTGTACCCTACCGCCAAGATGACCCGCAAAAAAAGAGCACATCTTTAATATGCGATTTTACACGAATACCCGAAACGGTAGAAAAAGCTCTGCAAGGACAACAGCTACAACCTATTTTAATTTGACATTTTTTATATATTGGTATATAATCTAACTCATTGAAACTATACTAATATGAGTGATTAAAAATGGGAATTATAGAGCTTTTACTTTTAGCAATAGGTCTTTCTATGGATGCCTTTGCGGTATCTATATGCAAAGGCCTTGCTACATATAAACTTGAGAAAAAACACATGCTTATAACCGGCTTATGGTTTGGCGGATTTCAGGCATTAATGCCACTTATAGGCTACTTTTTAGGTACTACTTTTGAAAAATATGTAACAACGGTTGACCATTATATTGCCTTTGTGCTTTTAGCGGCAATCGGTGTTAATATGATTAAGGAATCCCGCGAAAAAGATGAGGCGGAAGAAGACTGCGGTTGTTCATCGTTTGCTTTTAAAACAATGTTCGTGATGGCGGTAGCTACAAGCATTGATGCACTGGCGGCAGGTATTTCGCTTGCAATGGATTTAAAGGGTAACAACACCTACGCTTATTTAGCAGTAACGTTTATTGGTATTATAACCTTTACCCTGTCGGCAATCGGTGTTAAAATCGGCAATGTTTACGGTGCTAAATGGAAATCTAAAGCCGAGTTTGCAGGTGGTATAATCCTTATAGCCTTAGGTACTAAAATTTTAATAGAGCACTTATTCTTACAGTAAAACTTAAATCCACTCCTAGGGGAGATACTCCGTAAGGAAGTGTTTTAACATTATAATTAAATAAAGTTTAACGGGGCAAGGAGAATTTTCTCCTTGCCCCGTTTGCTATATTATTTAGTTTTTACATACTTGTAAGTAGACCAACCGGAATAATACTTTGTTTTATCAACAGTCTTATAGGTTCTTATTCTTACGTAGTACGTCTTTTTAGCACTAAGACTCTTCAAAGTATATTTCGTTGTCTTATAACTCGAAATGGTTTTTGTTTTAGCCTTTGTAAACTTCTTGGAAGTTGAATACTGAATTTGGTATCCACTAACTTGCGAGGATTTCTTTTTAATTGCTACTGTGATACTCTTCTTACCGGCAGTGAGTTTTGATACCGTTGTTTTCGCAGGGTTAATCTTAAAGGTCAGCGTTTTGGTACCGCTATACTTGCCCTTCATTTCAATCTTCACCTTGTAGGTTCCGACATTTTTTCTGCCCTTTGCGTAACTTACAGTGTAATCCGTATTCTGCTTAAGCACCTTTCCTGAATAATCCTTAACTGTTACACTAGGAGTTTTTATCTTACCATTATATGTGTATGTTGTTGTAGACAACTTTAAAGATTTAACGTACTTAATAGTACTCTTACTTGCAACCCTTCCACACACAGTACATTTCTTAACTACACTACCATTTTTAGAAAGCGTTGCTTTTGCTGTGGTTGTTTTGTAAGAGTGTGTGGTAAGTTTCGCTATGGTCGAAGTTTTTGTGCTTTTGCATACAGAACAAGTATACGTCCTAATACCTGTTGCCTTGCAGGTTGCATCTTTGGTTACTTTACCTGAATCGTACTTGTGGGTTATGGAGCGTGTTGCACCGCATACGTTACATATTGTATCACAATTGTTGCTGTAAGTATGGGTAGTAAGTTTTGCAATCGTTTCAGTTTTAATCCCCTTACATACGGAGCAGGTGTACGTTTTTACGCCTGTCGCCTTGCAGGTAGCCGCCTTGGTTACTTGGCCGGAATCGTAGTTGTGATTCAAAACCTCACGAGTCTCACCACAGACGTTGCAAGTTGCATCACAAACGTTGGAATAAACATGAGATTCCTCACAACTGCTATAGTGCCACATTGCATTCAACAGTGGTTCATTGCTTTCCGCGATTACAATATAATTCTTAGCATCTTCCGAACCAGAATAATAAACATCAGTCAAAGCTGCACACTCATAGAACGCCGCTTCGCCAATACTTGTTACACTTACTGGAATGTTGATGTTTTCAAGTAATGGACAAATAAATGCTCCCGAGCCAATAGATTCCACACCATAAGGGATTACAATATTTTTCAATGGAGTCCAACAAAACATTAAATCGTTAATATTTTTAATTCCGGAGCCTAAGGTAATTTCTCCAAGACTGGAATACCAAAACGCTCCTCGGCCTAAGCTTGTTACACTATCAGGGATGGTTATGCTTGTGATGTTTGTGCCCAAAAATGCCTCTTCACCGATTGCTTCAACTGAACCGGGGATGTTTATCTCCATTAATCCATCATCATATCTAAAGGCTGCAGTACCAATTGTTTTTACACCGTTTGGAATAACAACTTTTTTGATAGTATAGCACTTATCGAACGCATAAGCCCCTATAACTTCAACCCCATCTGGAACAGTATATAAAGTTCCGCTATTGGAGTCAAGATACAGAATCAATTCTTTCTTGTTTTTACTAAACACAACGCCATCTTCAAAAATAAAATAGGAATTATCTGCGCTAATGTTTATTTTCTCCAATTTTACATTGTTGCCAAACGCTACAATCATATCAGAAGAAGATACATTTTTGCCAAATGTCAATTCCTTAATAGGAGAATCCGTAAGGCCTGTTTCTCCTACTTCGGGTATATCGTTGGGACAAATAAGAGTTTCTAAAGCCTCGCATTCCGAAAAGGCAAATTTTCCAATGTTTTGGACACTACTGGGGAGCGTTACTTTTTTTAAGTCTTGATTAAAGGCAAACGCAAATTTTCCAATATATGTAACACCGTCTTCAATAACAATTTCGGTAATTCCCCTTCCCCACGGAGCTGTTACAAAGCCTCCTTCATCACCTACATTATAATCACCCATAGCGCCATTACCTGAAATGGTAAGAACTGTTCCATCAAGTCTCCATTCACAATCTCCGCTTATTCCACAAGTAGTGGACTCCGCAGAAACGGCCATACTCGGCAACACGCTCAATAACATTGCTAAAGTGATAAATGTGATAAGAATCTTTTTCATTTACAACCCTCCAAAATTTCAAGGTTCACAATTTAATATTAGTCATATGACAACAAATTAGGATTTGCAAATAGTATAACATAAACAAAATTGATTTGCAATATTCAAAAGCTAAAACGCGAAGGCAATACGGAGTGGATTTTTTATATCCTTTAAATTTCGTAAATTATTGTTCTATATAGGACAACCACTTCATAAGATTTAGTGAGGTGAACAAAATGCAAGAAATTGAAAGATTTTACGATGTGCTTTATGCGGTATCGCCGCGAATACGCTCGGTATTAGAAAAATTACCCGACAAAATTAAAATGAGCGCTACCGAAATTCGTATGCGAGCAGGACTGCCACTAGCCATTACGGTTGAAAATGAAACTGCTTTTTTAAGAATTAACGGACTCACACAATTTTATATTTCTAAAGACCTTTTTACAGTTACAAAAGAAGATTTGGAAGAAAGCTTTAAAAGGCTTTGCAATAATTCAGTTTTCGCTCACGAAAACGAGCTTAAAAACGGATACATAGTTATGAAAAACGGCTCACGCGCAGGTGTGTGCGGTAATATTTATGAAAGTGGAGGTTTTCGCGATATTTCTTCTATAAATATTAGAATCGCTCGCGAAATTTTCGGGTGTTCCAACGAAATTATAAAAAACTACACAGGTGGCGGCATTCTAATTGCGGGTGCCCCCGGTAGCGGAAAAACCACCATCTTACGCGACCTTATAAGACAGCTTTCAAATGGAGTTTTAGGCAAGCTTTTTAGAATTTCGGTAATAGACAGCAGGTGCGAAATATCGGGTAGTAGTTACGGCAAAAATGCCAACGATTTAGGAAATAATACCGATGTTTTAATAACCGAGCAAAAAGCAACAGGGATAGAAATTGCTCTACGCACTATGTTTCCCGAGATAATTGCATTTGATGAAATCGCCACCGTAGACGAACTCAAAAAGGTTAGTGATAGCTTTTATTCAGGTGTAAATATTATAACCACCGCCCACATAGGAAGTATCGACGAACTTAAAACCCGCAATGTTACAAACCTTTTACTGCGAAGCGGCGCAATAAGCCAAATCGCACTACTCCCCCGTTTGCATGGTGGGAAGATAAGAATAATAAACACAGAGGAGCTTTTTTGTGAAGCTTACATTTAAACTTTTAGGATTATTTTTAATAATAGTTGTATCCGCCACTATAGGCTTTATAAAATCTGGAGAACTACATTTGCGATGTAAAAAGCTCGAAACCCTAAAAAAAGGTGTTTTAGAGTTTCAAGAACGGTTAAGGCTTTCTTACGGTGAACTTGACCGCATTAAAAGCAAATGCTTTGCAATTCCTATAGATTACAGCGGACTTTATAGCAGTGACTGCGAAATAATTGAAAGTATGTTTCGCGAAATAGCGTTACTAGACCGCGAAAGTGCGTATAACCGATGCCTGCTTGCAGTAGAACTTTTAAATAAGCAACAAGCCGAAGCCGAAAGCCGATATAAAGACCTTGGAAAACTTTATAAAAGTATTGGTGTGCTTGGCGGTATTTTTATTTGTATTTTATTTTTATGAGGTTAAAAAATGGATGTTGATTTTATATTTAAAATAGCAGCAATAGGTATTATTGTCACCGTTCTTAATCTTGTGCTTATACGTTCAGGCAGAGAGGAACAGGCTTTGCTTACTACCCTTGCAGGGCTTGTAGTAGTGCTTTTAATGGTGGTAAACTCTGTAGCCGAGCTTTTTGATACCGTAAAGGATTTATTCGGGCTTTAGTATGGATATTTTTAAAATATTAGGGTTTATTTTTATAACCGCAGTGCTCTGCATAATACTTAAAAGCTATAAAGCGGAATATTCACTCGCGTTAGCGGTTTGCTCCGCTTTAGTGGTGTTAATGCTTATCCTAAAAAACTTAGCCGCTCCCTTAAGCTTAATAAAAGACAAAATAGCAGAAAGCGGAATTGACGGCAGTTATTTTAAAGTGGCAGTTAAAGCATTAGGAATAGGATATATAACTTCTTTCATTGCTGAAGCCTGTCGTGATGCAGGACAAAATTCACTAGCGTTAAAGGCAGAACTCGCCGGCAAATGCGTTATTTTTATTCTTTCTGTTCCGCTTATTTTAAGCATTTTAGAAACTGCTTTAGGATTTTCAAAATGAAAAAATTATTTTTTATTATTTTATTTATCTTTTTATTTACAACTACCGCTTATGCCGAAGAACCAGACATTTATAAAGAGCAGTTAGAAAACAGTGGCATTTTGGAAATTGAAGACATGCTGCCACAAGATGTTCGCGAATACATAAATAAAAACGGACTGGATATCAGTGACTACAACTGGATAAACAATATAAAAACCGAAAACGTTTTTTCGCATATTCTTGCATTTTTAAAAAGTGGACTTAAAAAACCGCTCATATCCTTAGGCATAATAACTGCAATTATTATAATAAACGCGCTACTTTTTGAAAAAGAAAATTCCGAAATAAGCCCTATTGTCACCTATGCCGCAACAATCTCTATTGCCGGGGCTATTATAACCCCAATTTTTGCAGCAATAAATACCGCAACCGGTGCCATGAAAGCCTGCGCCGCCTTTATGACGGCATTTATCCCTATTTTTGCAGCAATAACCGCCGCTACAGGAAAAGCAGTTACAAGCGTTTCTATGAGTGCGCTGCTTTTGGGTGCTGCAAATGGTGTAAGTCTTCTTTCAAACTTTGGGGTTATCCCCTTTATTGGCGGATATTTAAGCCTAAGCCTTTCGGCAGGCGTTTCGCCATTTATGAACGGTGGCGGTATTTCACAAGCGGTTAAAAAATTAGCCTTATGGGTACTTTCTCTTATTACAACGGTGTTTTTAGGAATTTTAAGCATACAAACAGTAGTAAACGCTCATGCAGATAATTTATCTATGCGAACCGCTAAGTTTATAGTCGGCTCGGCAGTACCTGTTGCAGGGGGTGTTTTATCCGAAGCGCTAGGCACTCTTACTGCATCAATGTCGCTTTTAAAATCTACAGTTGGTATTTACGGTGTGGTTATATGTTGCCTTATTTTTTTGCCTATTATAATCGAGCTTGTTTTGTGGCGGATCACCCTCTGGATATCTGATTTTGTAGCACTACAATTTTCGCTTTCTAAAATTTCGGGCCTTTTGCAGTCGCTTGATACCGTACTTTCAGTACTTATAGGTATAATTTTGCTAACTGCCGCTATGTTTATAATCTCACTTTCGGTAGTTATGGGAAGTGTTAACGTATGACACAGTTTATAACAAGCTTTTGTGTAGGCTCGGTTTTAATAGGTTCATTATATATCATCTGCCCTAAAGGTAATATCTCCAAGCAGATAAAATATATTTTTAGCCTTATATTTTTAATAATTATTATATCCGCTGCAAACGTTCCGCTTAAAAGTGTTGATTTTGATACCTTATCCCCTAAGGATATCCAAATTGACACCGAAGCATTGGAAACTCGTGCTGCAGAGTATGTTTTTTCCTATACCCTAAAAAAGCAAAACATAAACTTTCAAAAAATTTCAATTTTTACGGATAAAACTGAAGATGGTAGCATAGTAATTACTAAAGTGGTTGTTGTTACAAAAGAGCCACCACAAAAAGTAACAAATGCTTTAGCAGGACTTTTAGATAATCGAGAGGTTGAAATAATAAATGAATAACCTAATTTTAAAGTACAAGGATAAGCTAAAAAACCCTAAAGTGCTTGTAATAATAGGTATAATAGGCATTTTGCTTATTTTTATATCATCACTTTTCCCAAAAAAGGAAGAACTTAAGGAAACAGGTGTCGATATGGGTATTTCTTCTACTGAATACCGCGAACAGTTAGAACAGGATGTTGAAAAATTAGTCACAAAGATTACCGGCAGCAAAAATGTTACAGTAATAGTCACTTTAGAAAGCGGTATGCGGTATAAGTACGCCGATATTAAGGAAGACTCCACCCAAGATAAATCGGAAGAGCGGGTTAAGCTTTCGAGCAGCGAAACCAAGCAAGACTACATAACCGTAAAAACGGCAGACGGCGGTGAACAAGCTCTTCTTGTTACCACCCAAATGCCTGAAATTCGTGGTGTTGCGATAGTATGTATGGGCGGAGATAACGAAATAATTGCCCAAAAAATTGAAAATACCGTTACGGCGGCATTAAATATTACATCTCAAAGAGTATCTATAGCAGGAGGAAATTAGAATGAAAAAAGGTAAGGTTTTAGGCAAAGGACAACTAGCAATAGGTGTTATGGTAATAGCCTTAATAGCGGCGGTATGGCTTAACACCAAATATATGCCAACCTCCACAAAATATTTAGGTGAAGCTTCCTTTGTATCCACAAGCTCCGGCAATGCGGTTGAAACATCGGCTAATGCATCACAGCAAGATTACTTTGCTTCAGCCAAGGCTGACCGCGAAAAGCAACTAAAAACCGCGACCGATACCGTAAAAGAACTTTTAAAAAGTGAAGCCTTAACTGACAAGGATAAAGAATCCGCGCTAAAGCAAATTGAAGCCATTGCCGACACTATGAAAAAAGAAGCCAATATTGAAGCACTTTTAAAGGCAAAGGGTTTTAAAGAAGCAGTAGCAGTTATTGGTAACGACGGTATAAATATTATCGTAAAATCGGATGGTCTTACCACCGCCAACACCATGCAAATACAGGATATTGCAGTTACTGAATCAGGTCTAGACCTTTCAAAAATAAAAATAATACCTATAAAATAAAACAAGCGTTTTTGCCATATTTTATAATCTACATTTATTATCTGTTATCACCAAAATATATCAATAGTAAAAAAAACAACTAATAATTCAAAAAAAAGTTGTTTTCTATAAAAATAAATGGTATAATAATAAAAACTAATAAAAATGTTATTATATATGGAGGTTAAACCTATGGCAAATACAAGCTCCGCTCTTTCTATCAATGTTGATGTTTTAAAGAAAATAACTAAGCTCGCCGCTACCGAAGTAAACGGCGTTATAGGTATTCCTAATAAGAATATTGACCTTAAAGGTATTGTAAAATCTAAAAACCCCTTTGCAGGCGTTAAGGTTGAAAATGTAAATGGCTCTTTAGAAATCAGCGTTTACATAATCGTAAGCAAGGATGTTAATGTTAAAACAATCGCCCAACAGGTTCAAGAAAACGTAAAGGACAAAATTCAAACCATGACAGGCAGTGCCGTTACTAAAGTGAATGTTATTGTTTCTGATATTAAGCTTAAGGAAGACGAAGTAGAACCCGAAGCAGAAGAAGAAAACTAAACCCTTTAAAACTAGAAGCCAACCGATTCGTAATAGAATCAGTTGGCTTTTTTATTATTCTACAAAAAACGGCGTAGATAAATATCTCTCACCTGTATCAGGTAAAAGAACAACAATATTTTTGCCCCTATATTCAGGTCTTTTCGCAAGCTCTATAGCGGCGCTTAAAGCAGCACCCGAAGAAATACCCACAAGCAATCCTTCCTTTTTGGCTATTAGCTTGCAAGCAGAAAATGCGTCATCATCAGTAACGGCTATAATTTCATCATAAACGGATGTATCCAACACTTGTGGTACAAACCCTGCGCCAATGCCCTGTATTTTATGTGTGCCGGCAACACCTGTTGATAGCACGGCAGAGCCCTTTGGTTCAACCGCCACAACCTTAATATCGGGGTTTTTAGATTTCAAAAATTTGCCTACACCCGTAACCGTTCCGCCTGTACCTGCACCTGCAACAAAAATATCAACCGTTCCGTCAGTGTCTTCCCATATTTCAGGGCCTGTGGTTTTAGTGTGTATAAGCGGATTAGAGGGGTTTACAAACTGCCCTGCAATAAAACTATTGGGTATTTCCTTTGCTAACTCTTCCGCTTTTTTAATAGCGCCCGCCATTCCTAAACTGCCGTCGGTTAATATAAGCTCGGCACCATAAGCTTTCATAAGTAATCGGCGTTCTACCGACATTGTTTCAGGCATTACAATAATAATTTTATATCCCCTTGCTGCCGCAACCGCCGCAAGCCCAATACCCGTATTACCCGAAGTTGGCTCAATAATAGTAGAATCTTTTTTTAATATGCCCTTGCTTTCGGCATCATCTATCATTGATTTTGCAACGCGGTCTTTAACCGAACCCGCGGGATTAAAGTATTCAAGCTTTGCAAGAAGCTTAGCTTCAAAATTTAAATCCCTTTGAATATTCGTAAGCTCTACAAGTGGGGTTTTTCCGATCAACTCATCAACCGATTTATATATTTTTGACACAATAATTTGCTCCTTTGTGTAAGTGTATTAAGCGGTTATATTTATTATATCAACTTTTAATCTAAAATTCAATTATTCATTAAAAAGAATAGCACCCGACTTTATTTTCTCAAAAGTCAGGTGCTAATTTATTTTGATTTAGCAGTGTTGATAGATGATATAAGCATTACTCTTATACTTGTGCAAACGGTATCAAGTTGTTTATAAGTAATTTCATCTATATAATTTGTTTTATACAAAAGTTCAAGCCAATAACCTGTTTCATTCGACTCTTTAAGAGCAATTTGTAGTTTAGAAATAAAATCTGCTTTCCCGTGCGCATATTGTGCTTCGCGTATATTCGCCCCTATTGAAGTTCCACTCCTACCAATTTGGTTAGAAATAATATTTTCTTTTTTCAGTTTTAATTCTTTAACTAAATTTATAATAGAAACCGCAAACTCCAAAGACAAATTTCTCAACTTGCTTTCTGACATCATAATCACCTCTTGCACATTATATAACATTTATCTGTGAAGTGCAAGGCTTCCCCTTGCGTGAAATTATGCTACGCACAATGAAGTATTTGCTTCGCAAAAGTGAAGTAAAGTGTGCCACTCACGCCCACAGGCGCTTCATGATGTACAACATCGCTTCACGCACCAAAGGTGTACTTATCGTGCCGTAAGGCACACTTAGTTCACCAAATAAAAAAGACACTCTTTCGAGTGTCTTTTTTATTTGGTGATCCATCGGGGATTCGAACCCCGGACACCTTGATTAAAAGTCAAGTGCTCTACCGTCTGAGCTAATGAATCATTTTTGACAGCCTTAATATTATATCAACTACTAATGCGATTGTCAATAAAAATTTTTAATTTTTATAAATTTTTACAAAAACAATCAATATTACCGCTATTTGCAGTAAAATAATTACAGGCAAACCTAGCATAAATTTAGTATGCTTTGTTTTGTGGCGTATTATGCGCATTGTAATATACATCGCCACCGCCCCGCCTATTACTGACAATAAAAGCAAGTTTTTTTCACTTATTCTTTGTAAATCTTTTTTTGCGGCAAATTTATCGTAAATGCAAATTATCACACTAACTACGCTAATTGCCGCTAAATAATATAAAAAATATTCCATTTTTAACTCTCTTTTTGTTTTTTACTATTTTACCACTATTACACAACTTTTTCAATTTGTTTTTTAAGCTTGTTTATTATCCGCTTTTCAAGGCGCGATATATACGATTGTGAGATTCCTAACGTGTCGGCAACCTCCTTTTGAGTATATTCATCGTAGCCGTTCATACCAAAGCGCATTTCCATAATCTGCTTTTCGCGTACGGGAAGTCCCTTTACAAAACGGTTTAAAAGTTGTTTTTCATCCTCCTGCTCTACACCTCTGCCGATTTCATCACCATCGCTACCCAAAACATCAGATAATAACAACTCGTTTCCGTCCCAATCAACATTCAAAGGCTCATCAATAGAAATTTCGTGCCTTTGAGAAGAGCTTTTGCGCAAAAACATTAAAATTTCATTCTCAATACAGCGCGAAGCGTAGGTTGCAAGCTTTATATTTCTATCGGGACAAAAAGTATTTACCGCTTTTATAAGACCTATTGTACCTATAGAAATTAAATCTTCAATATTAGTATTAGTGCCTTCAAACTTGCGTGCAATATACACTACAAGCCTTAAATTATGTACTATTAAAGAATCGCGAGAAGATTTATCGTTTTTATTTACTAGCTCTACTTCTTCGTTGTATGTAAGCGGAGCGGGCAAAATTTCGGGCCCGTTAATATAAAAGGTTGGCTTTATTACGCCTAACTTTACAAGAATTTTATTAAAAATATTTTTTAGTGTCATATCAATCACCTTAAAATTTTTGGATTTATAATTGCATTATAGTCTTCATTAAGCGGTACTTTAGATACCGCCAAAATAGGTTTTTTAAGAGGAATTTTTTTATCATCACATTCCACCAAAGCCTCTTCACATCGAAAACCGTCTAGACTACTGTACCCCGAAACAGTATTACAGGGCAAAAGCCTATAAAGGTGAGCGTGCTTATTATTTTCTAAAGAATCTACATCACCAAATAAATACGCCACCTTAGATTTATCTGCTATAATAATTTCACTATCCGAAAAAGCATCTTCTAACGAATTTCCGGTATCAGCAATAGCTAAAAGTATAATCTCCCTACCATTTGCAGTAACCGAAATCTCGCACCGCGAAGCTAACGGACTGCTTTTTTTGAAGATTTTATAGCATAAAGTAAAAACAATATACCCCACGGTGGAAAAAATAACCAACATAAGCGGCGAAATATTTAAATAAACTACCGAATTATTTATAACCATACCGTAAGGCGTGAATACCGTCCACAAAGCGAACATTATTCCGCCGTATCCACAACTGACAACTAAAAACACCACTACGTTTTTTAAATATTTTTTTACACCCAAAAACTTATAACAAACAAACGTTAAGAGAAAAGCAATGGAAGTTTTATATAAAAATTCTACTATTATTTTTTGTTGCGGTAAATATATGTAAATACTTGAAATACCACCTAAAAGTGCTGCTAAAACGGTCCTATAGGTTGTAGTCTTTTCTCCCGTGATTTTTGCTGTAGCCAAAAGCAAAAAGTAATCAACCAAGGTGTTTAGGAATATTAGCACATCCATATAAACAATCAATTAAATCACCTTATATATTATACCTTAAAGGGACTAAAAATTTTGTCGCTTATAGTTGCTGCAAATTAAAAAAGTGTACAAAAAAATACCGCTCAAAGGCGTTGTACCCGTAAGGATACAACGCCAGTTTTATTCGCCAAGGCGAGTTTTATTGCTACGCAGTGATATTTGAACTTCGTTCAAGTGATATTCGCTTCGCGAGTTTAAGGGCGAATAAAATAACACTTAAACCGCAAGGTTTCAATATCACTATTGCCGAAAGGCAATAATATCACTCCAACTTTAGGAGGAATATAACTTGAAAGTCAGTCTGTTTTTATGTATAATAAATTTAGAGGTGATAACTATGGCTGATAGTATTTTAAGAGATAAAGCAAAAGAATTTGCAAAGAAAGTAGTTTTTCTTTGCCGTGATATGAAAGCAAATCATAAAGAATCGGTTTTAATAAATCAACTACTTCGCTCATCAACCTCGATAGGAGCAAATTTGCACGAGGCTCAATACGCTCAAGGAACTAAAGATTTTATTTCAAAACTTGAAATAGCCCAAAAAGAGTGCTACGAAACTGAATATTGGTTAGAACTTCTTTTTGAGACGGGTTGTATGACCGAAGAAATATACAAAGATATTCAAAACGAATGTGGTTCGATTCGCAGAATGTTGATTTCTTCGCTTAAAACTATAAAATCAAAATAAGGAGCTTTATATTATGAGTCAAAGAAAAAGATTAGAATATTTGATAATCACTTCTTGTGTATTGTTGTCAGGATTTATCATTTATGGTTTTGTGGGAAGTATTCAGCCACTAATTAACGATAGTAAAGTCGCTTCGTTTTTTGCATTTGGTGCTTTGGGTGGCTTGGGTTTTAGTCTTATTTTATCAACCATAATTTTAAGTTCAAGATTTTTTCAAAAAAGAAGTTTAATATTTAAAATAATTGCGGCTGTTCTTTGGCCTATTACATTTGCTTGTTGTTTTTATGTTGGTGTTTTTATGTATATCCCCTATGGAATATACAATGTTGTAATGTTGATTAGAAAAGAGCCTCAAGTTGTAGAAAGTTCCGATGACGATTCAAATGAATGAAAAATACACAATTTTTTATTTAGCTTAGATTAAAGGGTTTTAGGTTCTCCTAAAATGCGGAAAATGTGATATACATTTTCCCTGCTTGTTACGGTATGAGACAAAAGTAAAAGATGCACGAATTTTTTCGTGCATCTTTTTTTTACTGTCCTTTAGAGTACGACTCAAATTGAGCGGTATTTTAAGTATAATTTTGTTATTCGCCAAACGGGAAGTTAAATGCGCCACCATTACCTTCATCATCACCAGGTAGTTGCGGTAATGGGGTACTGCTATCCGGTTTTTCTTGTGTGATATAGCTAGATTCACCAACATTAGCCTTTAATGTTGCCTGTACGGATTTAGATTTACCGCTCGCGTTCACAAAGGTAACCTTAACATTATCCCCTGCTTTTGATTTTTCAATAATATCAAGCACAATTTCATCATTTGTAACTTCGATACCGTTTATATGGGTTATAATGTCGCCCTTAGTAACCTTTCCTAAAAGGTCACTATCTTCTGCAACCGAATCAACATAAAGACCTTTATACTTATAGTCCCCAATTTCAGCCGAAACCGAATCGATTGCTCTATAGGTTATACCTAATTTTGCACGGCTTAAAACCTTACCGTTTTTAATAAGTTCTTCTGCGATGCGCTTAAGAGTAGTAGTGGGAATAGCATAACCCACAGCATCAATATCACTTGACGCTAGCTTTGAAGAGGTTATACCAATAACCTGACCGTACATATTAACAAGAACACCGCCAGAGCTTCCGGGGTTTATAGGACAGTCGGTCTCGATAAGGCGTGCAGAATAGCTTGAAGTAGTTTGTACTCTTCTTGAAGTTGCCGAAATAATACCCTTTGTAACACTTGAGGCGTTTGTAGCACCACCGGGTCTGCCAATAGCTACAACATTTTCACCAAAAATAATTTGATTAGAGTTACCGAACACAGCTGTTTTAAAGTTTGCATCTTTAACCTTTAAAACAGCAAGGTCTGATACCTTATCGCCTGCAACATAACGTGCATCATATTCTTTATTATCATAAGTGTAAATTTTAAACTTTGGAGAAGCAATTTCGGAATAGATGTGGTCGTTGGTTATGATATATCCATCATTAGAGTAAATTACACCGCTGGCATTAGCAATCTTACCCGATGCATTATAAACAACAATACCTACAACACTTGCATTTACCTTTTCATAAACCTGTGCGGCAGTCATTTCATCAGTGTTAGTAGGTTTAGCCTCTAAACCAACTACCGCTTCGCCCTTAGTAAACGATTTTGATACCGAAATTTTACCTAAATAGTAGCCACCTGCACACGCTGCCGTTAAAGCGATTACCAAAGCTAATAATAACGCAAAAAATTTAAGACCGCGACTCATAGGTTTTGTTTCCATAGGCTCTACCTTTGTATAGTTTATAGGGCTGTATGGAATATAAGGTGTTTCTATTTGGGGTTCAGGTTCTACTTCTTCAAACACTTCTTCATCAACTTGAGTATTGTTTTCTATTGGCTCGCTAGGTTCTAAAACAGGAACTTCTTCTATAGTATTTTCTATTTGTTCTTGTAACTCCTGCTCGTTTTCAGGGGTGCTATTTAAATCTTTAAATTCTTCCATATTAAATCTCCTTTGGTATAACAACTGTAAATGTGGTGAATTTATTTTCTTTGCTTTTTACTGAAATTTCGCCCTTATGGGCATTAACAATAGTTTTTACTATATAAAGCCCTAAGCCTGTACTGTTTTTAACATTAGAGCGCGCTTTATCACCCTTATAAAAACGTTCAAAAACATAGGGCAAATCACTTTCGGCAATACCCTTGCCCGTATTGGTTATAGTAAACATTATACTATCTGCATTTTGTGAAAGCAAGAAAGAAATTTTGCCTGCTTCGTTTGTAAATTTAATAGCGTTATCTACAAGGTTATAAACTACTTGATAAAGCAAATCCTTGTCGGCCTTAATATTTATACTTTGCATAGTGTCAAGCCCTACAATAGTAAGGTGCTTTTCTTCTATATGCTGCTCTCTGCTTATCATAATAGTACATAAAAGCTCGTAAAAATCGAAATCAGATATATTCAAAACCGATTCTCCCGATTCAAGCTTGTTTACACTAAGCATACCATTAACTAATCGAGATAAGCGTTTTACTTCATCAGAAACAATTTTAAGGTAATATTCCCTATTTTCAGGTTTTATAGTGCCATCTAATATGCCATCAATAAAACCACTTATAGTGGTCATTGGGGTTTTAAGTTCGTGCGAAACGTTACCCACAAAGCTTCTGCGCATACTCTCAAGGCGAGACAGCGAGTTTGTCATCATATTGAAGGATGCCGCAAGCTCACCAATTTCATCATCACTTGTAACAGGTACGCGCTTTGAAAAATCACCACGAGCCATAGCCTTTGCCGCTTCAGACATACTTTTAAGCGGTTTTGTAAGACGATAGGTCATAAAATAAATAGCAATAACCATTAAAACAAGTGGTATTACTGCCCAAAGATAGTAAATCCTTGAAATACGACTTAAAATACCTCCTGTTTCTGATACAGGCGAGGTTGTAAAAACAAAATATTTAGCATCTTCGTCCATTTGCTTTGCCGATACATACTGCGGAAACTTGTACATATTGAGGGTTGTTATTCTCGAAAAAGTTTCATTCTTTCCAATGTCTAAAAGTACACTACCCGGTATTATATACGAAGAGTGCATACATTTACCGTTTTGCTGCCACTCATCACAAGCACACAAAACAACTGCACCGTAAGAATCGGCAATAAAGATATCACTATCGAGCACCTTAGATAAAGGAACAGATATATCCAAAAAAACTTCACCATGCTCTTGATAATTAAAATTGGTAAAGCTTTGGCTAATTTGCTCGCAACAGTGGGACTGCCGTTTATACTGAGACTGCGCAATATGCCTATTAAGCACTACCGATAAAATCATCATAAGCGCAACCAAGCTTACACTGATTATACTAACCGTTAAAAGAAAGAATTTTTTAAAAAGCTTAAGCCTCATTATTTAACCTCAAATTTATAGCCTACACCCCAAACGGTTTTAAGCGACCATTCTCTTGATATGTTTTCAAGCTTTTCACGAAGACGCTTTACGTGAACATCCACTGTTCTTGAGTCGCCATAGTAATCAAAGCCCCAAACCTCATCGAGCAACTGATCACGGGTATAAACTCTGTTAGGATTGCTTGCTAAATGATAAATCAGTTCTAATTCCTTTGGGGGTGTATCAATTTGCTTACCCGAAACCTCTAATTCGTAATTAGTAAGATTAATACGCAGATTATCGTACTTGACTTCTTCAATCAGCTTTTTTTGTTTATCATTGCTACGCCGCAAGACCGCCTTGACACGTGCTACAACCTCTTTAGTGTCAAAAGGCTTTGTAACATAATCATCGGCACCTAATTCCAAGCCTAGAATTTTGTCAAAAACCTCACCCTTTGCGGTAATCATAATAATAGGAGTTTCTAAGGTTTTTCTTATCTCCCTGCAAACCTGCCAACCGTCAAGCGAAGGAAGCATTATATCAAGCAAAATTAAATCCGGGGTTTCTTTAAGGGCGAGCTTTACCGCTTGGGCACCGTCATTAGCGATAAGCGTATCGTACCCTTCTTTTTGAAGGTAAAGTCTTAAAAGCTCACAAATATTTACATCATCATCTACTATTAAAATTTTATTTTTCACATTATTCCCCTACCTTTGCTATCTATTCTATCACATATTTTGAATAATTATATTAAAAAAATATGAATATTTATTAAAAATTTTACTTTGTTCATTTAAAAGAAAAAGGCTGCCTTTTAAAAGGCAGCACATCAACTCAAAATTATTCTTCAGCCGATTCTTCTTCCTTCATCTTTGCGAAGCATTCACTGCAATAAACTGGGCGGTCATCACGGGGAATAAATGGAACCTTTGCTACACCACCGCAAGCAGCACATACTGCTTCGTGCAATTCTCTGGGAGCTCTACCTGCATTTTTACGCTTGTCACGGCAGGGCTTGCAACGTTGCGGTTCATTTACAAAGCCTTTGGATTCATAAAATTCCTGCTCTCTTGCAGTGAAAACAAACTCCTCTCCGCAGTCTTTGCAAACTAGTGTCTTGTCTTCAAACATTTTTGTTACCTCTCTTAGGTTTTTATTATTGCCCCGGACGGTATCGCACCGTCTTCTTCTTTTAGAATGTTTTGCTTTTAAACTACATGGGCATGTTTATGCGGCATTAAATAGCCGCTATTTTCTTGCGTATTCTTGCCAGTGCATTGTCAACCGCTTTTTCAGTTATTTGCATTTGCTTTGAAATTTCACTATAGCTTTTACCTCCCAAAAACAACTGCAGCACCGCGTATTCCATATTTGAAAGCTCAAGCTTTATATTTTCTTTAAGATTTTTAAGGTCTTCCTTTTCAATCAAAATACTTTCAGGGCTTTGTGCATACAAAACCTCAGCTTCTTCAATAGGAATAAGAAGCTCTTCGGGAATTACTTTTTGGGCATTGTTTTTGCGAAGCCTTGCAATCATTGAACGCTTTATACAAACATTTGCAAGCGACTGAAAACTGGATTTTTGGGGGTCGAAGCTTTTAACCGCGCTATAAAGGGCAATTGTTGCTTCTTGTACCGCGTCTTCGATTTCATTTTGGGGACAATATTTTTTAGCAGTACTAATAATTATTGGTAAATATCGGTCAATAATTATCTGTAAGTTTTCATATTCACCATTATTTATTAGCAAAATAACCTCATTATCGGTCAATTTTTTGTTATTTTCGACAAAATTTATTCCCATCTACACCCCAAAATAGTACTAATATCCAATTCTTTAAAAATATAATAACTCATAATATATATATTGTCAAGGAAAAAATTTAGGCCTTTTTTATTGCAAAATAACTAAATTGTGTGTATAATTTAACCTAAGAAACATTTCTTTTAAGGTGAAATATATGAAAAATTTCTTAAAGCCAGTATTATGCGCTTTTTTAAGTATACTTTTTGTTTTTTTAACAGTTACCGATACGTTCATTTCGGCTGATGCTGCTACTTATACGGTCGCTAAATCCTATTCGCTTTCCAAAAAGGAAGCTTTCCCCGCAGGATATAAGCTTAAAGTATATGTGACAGCCCGAATAAAAGCTAAAGTGACTGCAACTTTAGACGGTGAGAAAATAGCCCTTACCCCAGCAAAGACAAAAGGAAGCGGTTTTACAAAATTTAGCGGAAGCTTCACTCTGCCTGAAAGGTACATAAAAGATAAAAACTTAGGTCCTATTAAATTCAAAGCGGCTTATAAAGGCTACCGCAAAACCTTTAAATCACGTGATATTATTTGCAAAAAGCCAACCTTTATTAAAAGCTCAAACAAGAAAGTTACTCCAACTTCTAAGGGGTATATAAATGTTGGTTCGGGGATTATTACTGAAGTTGTTGCTACTGAGGCTGAAACCTTTAGCGGAAGCGGTTCGAAAGATACTTCAAAGCCTTATTATAGTTATTTGCCGAAAGGAACAGTGGACTACGGTTCTTCCGATTATATTACTATAAAGCGTAACGGCAAAAAATATAAGCTTGTAACACTTCGTTGCGGTCAAAAGGTTTATAAAGCCACCTACGATATACCCACTTTAGAAAAAATCACCGTTACAAAGCAATACGCAGGAAAATTACCTAACGATAACGAATTAGAATTTATCGCTTTTGATAACGGTACTTCCCATACAACATTAAAGCTAGGCACCCTTTGGAAAGCGCCCTTTAAATTTAAACTAGGCAAACAAGAATACGAGAGCGATTACTCAATTGATAAGGTTACATTTAGCTACATAGATATTAAATTTTGCTATGCAAACAAATTTGAAGGAAAAATTAAAATCCCTAAAGATAACCCCTTATTCAAAAAGGCTAAAATAATTAAAAATAAGGATGACTGTACTCTAAGGCTTTATCTTAAGAAAAAGGGCGCATTTTACGGTTGGACTTCTTATTACGATTCTGAAGACTGTCTGTGTTTTGAATTTTTAAACCCCGCAAAAATCCAAAAATCCAAAAACAAATACGGTGCCAAATTAAAGGGTGTTAAAATTTTAATTGATGTGGGTCACGGTGGTAAAGACAGCGGTGCTGTAGGTTTTGGCAACAAAAAGAAAACCGAAGCCGAACGAAACCTTACACTCGCTAAAAAAATCAAAAAAGAACTTACATCCATTGGTGCTACCGTTTATATGACCCGTAAAAGCGATACAACATCTACCACATACGATAAAACAGATATGCTCCGAGATTTAAAGCCTGATTACTGTATTGCCATTCACCACGATGATAACGATTCTTCCCGACCTAACGGTTTCGGCGCGTATTACTACTATCCATTTTCTAAAAAAGCAACAAAATATGTGTTAAACTGTACCGAAGACACAAAAATCTATAAAAAAGAAACTTTTAGATGGCATTACTACTATATGAGCAGGGTTTCTGTATGTCCCGTGGTACTAACCGAAAACGGATTTATGTCTAACTATTACGATTTTAATAATATCAAAAAAAGCAAGGTAAATACACAAAAAGCAATTGCTATTACAAAAGGCATTGTCAAGTATTTTAAATCAATACAATAACTGCTTGAATTTATTAAGATATTATCGTATAATTAAATAAAAATTAAGAAAAGAGTTTTTTATGAATTTTACACCAATAGACAATAATTCCTTAGTAGAAGGTTTTTGCTTGATTAAAAGCTTGGACAAAAAGACCTCCTCAAAGGGCGACACTTACCTTGATATAACCTTGGGCGATAGTGACGGTGAAATTAACGCAAAATTATGGCGTTATTCACCCCAGATTCACGGCGAATATGTTGCAAACCAAATAGTAAAGGTTAGGGGAACAATATCGCAATATAACGGTACCGACCAACTTCGTATAGAGCGTATACGCGCAAGCATCCCTGAAGACAACCTTAACCCATCCGATTTTGTTAAAAGTTCGGGTTATTCAGCTGAAGATATGTTTGATGAGCTTTTGAACCTTTCTCTTAGCTTTTCGGATGAAAACCTAAAGCTATTAGTGAGCGAAATTTTAAAAGATAATCGCTTAAAGCTTTTATATTGGCCTGCAGCTTTTAAGCTTCATCACGCGGTACGCGGTGGTCTTTTAATGCACACCCTTTCAATAGTCCGCTTAGCAGAAGGTGTTTGCAAAATTTACCCATTTGTTGACCGTGACTTGTTACTATCGGGTGCTATTTTGCACGATATTGCTAAGCTTTCCGAGTTCGAAGTAGCCGAGACAGGCATCGCTACCGGCTACTCTATAGAAGGTAATCTTTTAGGGCATCTCACAATGGGCGCTATGGTTATAAACCGCTATGCCGAAAAGCTTGGCACCGATAAAAATATCGCTATGCTTTTAGAACATATGGTGCTTTCTCATCATGGCGAGCCCGAGTTTGGCGCCGCTGTAAGACCTTCATTTATAGAAGCCGAGCTTTTATCTGAGCTTGACTTAATGGATTCCCGCGTTTACGAGATGAAAGAAGCTATAGAATCAACCCCATCGGGCGATTTTTCGTCAAGGCTTTGGGCTATGGATAACCGCAAACTTTATAACCATAATCGCACCGATATGGATAAAACACCAAAATTATTTTAATACTAATATCAAAAGGAGATAATAAAAATGAAAATTACAAAAGATATGCTTATAGGCGATGTACTTGATATTGATACCGGCTGTGCTGAATATTTTTTTGAAATTGGTATGCACTGCCTTGGTTGCCCTGCTTCACGCGGTGAAACTATTGAGCAGGCTTGTCAGGTTCATGGCACCGACTGTGACGCCTTAGTTGAAAAGCTTAACAAATATTTTGAGAATAAATAATGGCAGAGCTTAGTTTACGGCTTAAAACAATTGCTTCCCTTGTGCCTATTGGTGCAAGGGTTTGTGATGTTGGTACCGACCACGCGCGTTTGCCGATTTATTTAAAGCAAAAAAATATTGCAAGCAGTGTAATCGCTACAGACCTTAATGAGAAGCCGCTTGAATTCGCCAAAGAAAACATAGTGCAAAGTGGCATTTCAAGCATTTCACTCAGACACTGCGACGGGCTTTCGGATGTTAAAAATGGTGAAGCCGATACTGTTATTATTGCAGGTATTGGCGGCGAAGTTATATCGGCTATACTTGAAAATTGTGACTGGATAAAAAGTACCGGTATAACCCTTATTCTGCAGCCCACAACTTCACCCGAGGTTTTACGCAAAACCCTAATTAATAACTGTTTTGATATTGTAACCGAAACACCTTTGCTTGAAAACGGTAAAATTTATTCTATAATCTTGGCTCGATTTTGCGGTACACTCGCCCCCTATCCTGAGCATTTTTACTACATAGGAAAAGTACCCAAAACCGACCATGGCATCATTTATATTAAAAAGCAGTTAAAGCGTATTGGCGACTATGTAGGCGCTTATGAAAACATACCGACTAAGCAAAATGAATATACGCTTTTCAAAAATATCTATTTAGAAATTGAAAAAACACTGACGGAGAAACTCTAATGGCATTTGATGGCGCATTTCTTCACAAAGTAATAGCCGAGCTTAAAGAGGCTATAGATTGTCATATTGATAAAATTTACCAACCCTCACGCGATGAGTTGGTTTTTTCCTTGCGCAAAAAAGGTTTCTCTAAAAAGCTTTTAATTTCGGCAAAAGCGGGTGCACAAAGAGTGCATTTTACCGAAAACAAATACGAAAACCCCGCTACACCGCCTATGTTTTGTATGCTTATGCGAAAGTATTTATCAGCAGCAAGACTTGTAGATATCACACAGCCTGATTTAGAACGTGTGGCAATTTTTATTTTTTCCACCTCTAACGAAATGGGCGACATTGTAGAAATTAAATTAGTGTGTGAGCTTATAGGCGGTAAAGCAAATATTATTTTATTAAACGCCGATGGTAAGATTATCGATGCACTCCGCCACAGCAGTGTGGAAGCAGGCGGCAGACTTATTTTACCAACCGCCACCTATACACTACCCGAAAAGATAGAAAAGTTAAACCCGTTACTACTTTCCGCTAAGGAAATTGAACTAAATACCGAAAACCGCTCTCTATTATCGGCAGTTGAAGGCTTTTCTCCCCTTATCTGCCGCGAAATTGAAGAATGTAACAATAAGGCCGCCGCTCTAGAAAAGATTTTAGGCGACATTAAAAGCAACAATACACCTGTTCTGCTTTATAATCCACAAGGAGAGCCGTTAGATTTTACCTATACCGAAATTAAACAGTACGGAAAAGAATATAAAAACACCGTTTTTGAAAGCTTCTCTGCACTTTTGGACGGCTTTTATACCGAAAAAGAAACTGCTAGCCGTATAAACACCGCCGCTCGTGACATTATTAAGCTTATAACAAGCCTTAAAAACCGTGCTGAAAAGCGCTTAGCTATGCGCCTTCAGGACCTTAAAAAGTGCGAAAACCGCGAAAATTTACGAATTTATGGTGAGCTTATTAAAGCAAATCTATTTAGTATTGAAAAAGGCGCTACCGTTGCGCGTGTACCCAACTACTACAGCGAAAATATGGAAATAGTTTCTATTCCGCTTGATGCTTCACTTTCGCCCCAAAATAACGCAAATAAATACTTTAAAGAGTATAAAAAAACGTATACTGCCGAGCAAACCCTAAAAGAACTAACCCAAAAGGATAGTGAAGAAATAGTTTATTTAGAGTCGGTACTAGATAGTATTGAACGCTCGACATCCCTTTTTGATATTGCTCAAATACGCGAAGAATTAACCGAGGCTAAATATATAAAAAGCCAATTATCGCGTAAAAAACAAACCCAAAATACCAATACATTTAAAGAGTGTACATCCATAGAAGGCTATAAAATACTTATTGGCAAAAATAACCGCCAAAATGATTATTTAACAACAGTGCTTGCTTCAAAAACCGACCTATGGTTCCATGTTAAAAACATACCCGGCAGTCATGTTATAGTATTTTCGGGCGGTAATGTAGTATCAGAAGAAACTGTATTACAAGCTGCTTTACTGGCGGCAGAAAACTCAAAAGCTGCAAAATCTTCTAACGTAGCGGTAGATTATACCCCAATAAAGTATGTTAAGAAACCAAACGGTGCAAAACCCGGTATGGTAATATACACTACAAATAAAACGGTTTATGTAACACCGAAGGGAGTAAATTAAAATGAAAATAGGCGTTTCTACCGCATCCCTTTACCCAAACCTAACCGAAGTAGCCCTTGAAACCATAGGTAAATCAGGGGTTAAAACCTGTGAAATATTTTTCAATTGTGAAAGCGAGCTTAAACCAGAGTTCATAAAAGTGCTTCTTGATATCAAAAATCGGTATGATATGGATATCACGGCAATTCACCCAACAAACTCACTAGCGGAATCGTTTATGATTTTTTCAGAGTACGAAAGGCGTTTTTATGAATCACTTGACAAATTTGCAAGATATTCCGAGGTTGCCGCAACTTTGGGTGCAAAATATATAAACCTACACGGCGGAAAGCCTAACGGACTTACAAGCGACTACGAATACTGCGAGAGGTACATGGCACTAAATCGTGAAACCCAAAAAAACGGAGTCGCTGTCTTACAGGAAAATGTTGTAGGATACCGTTCGGGCAATATTGATTTTTTACGCAGTATTCGTGATATTTTAGGTGCTGATGCACAGTTTTGCTTTGATATCAAACAATCTATACGCTGTGGATATAACCCTATAGATTTAATAAACGAATTTTACAAAAATATACGCCATTTTCATATAAGCGACCACACTATAAACTCAGATTGTCTTTTACCCTTTAATGGCAATTTCGATTTCAAAAGTTTTTTTGAAAAGCTGAAAATCAAAAATTTTACCGGCGCTTGCGTTATTGAGGTTTATAAAAATGCTTATAAAAATCCTTCCGAAATTTTTGATTCTTATAAAAAACTGAAAAAATTATTATAAAATGTGTTGATTTATTATAGTTTTTAAGATATAATATAAGATGGACTGTTATTAAACTGTATGATTTGAGAAAAGAGGGCTATTGTGAACGAATTTTCTATTTACCATATTTTTCGCTTGGTTGTGAAAAACTTTTTAGTTATTTTCCTTTGTGCAATTCTTTTGGGTGTTGCAACATTTTGCTATTGCGAATTTAAGCTTGAAGAGCGTTATTCCGCTTCAGGCTCAATTATCGTTACTAACGGTGGTATGCTTGAAGAATTACCAAGCGACTCTCAATATGTAGGCGGCGATAAAATTAACAACTCTGATATTACCGCTTCCATAAATATGTTAAACACCGTTAAAGACTTACTTTCATCTAAAGACAGTATCTATAAAAAGCTTTCCGACAAACTTGATGGTAAATATTCTGCCGCACAGCTTAAAAGATTAGTTACAATCTCAACGCGTGATGATTATTCGCTTTTTATTGATATAAAATTCGAATTAAACGACGAAACAGAAGTTGTAAAAATTACCAATATGTTCTTAGAGTTAACTCCCGATGGTATAAAAGATGTTCTACCGTACTCGCGTACAAGTATAGTAACACTTAGCACCGGCGCTAGGAAAACATATCCCCGCACCCTTTCTTCAACTGCTATTGCAATGATAATAGGCGCACTTTTAGCCTTTGTTGTATTTTATATCATTTCCTTGTTCAACACTACAATTAAGTCTGAAGAAGACTTTAAGGAAAGATACAATATCCCTGTTGTAGGCGATATACCCGACTTTGCTACTGCTAAATCAGGTAAGTATGCAAAATCCTATTATAAAGGAGGTAGTTATTATGGCAATTAAAGCATTGAAAAATTCTTCTGGCGAAAAGGTTATAAACGCCGAATCTAGCAGAACCCCTTTTGCGGTTGTAGAATCATATAAAAACCTTCGCACAAATTTAATTTCAATCTTAGCAAAAACAGACGGTAAAATTTTAGCAGTTACCAGTCCAAACGCTGCCGAAGGTAAATCCACTACTTCTTTAAATATTGCAATAACCCTTTCACAATTAAATAAAAAAGTTGTTATATTGGATACCGACTCTCGCAAGCCGTCCATTCACAAAAAAGTTAAAATTGCCAATGAAACAGGCTGTATGGACTATCTTTTAGGCAACAATAGTTTAGACCAAATAACTATAAATTATAACCCATATTTAGACATAATTACTTCAGGCTCTAAGGTTAAAAACCCGGCCGAATTATTTAGTAGCGTTAAGTTCAAGGAGCTTTTGGAAGAATTAGAAGAGCATTATGATTTTATTGTGCTTGATACTCCACCTATCAACCTTGTATCAGACGTTTTGATAATTGCTCAACAATGCGATGCGGTTGTAATGGTTCTTCGTGCCAATACAACCAAGTATGAAGCCTTTGAAGCCGCCTACGATAGCCTTAAGGTTTTGGATATTGAACTCGACGGCATTATAATTAACGGCTCAGGCGGTAAGGGCAGTTATAGATCTTATAAATCCTACGCTTCTTATAAAGAAAACAAATAATTTACTAAATTAACGGGAGATGCACTCTCCCGTTTTTAAATATCTAAAGTCTAGGAGGTGGCAAAATGTATCTTGATATCCATTCACATATTTTATGTGATATTGACGATGGCGCAGAAGATTTATCGATATCTTTGGCGCTTTTAAGCGATGTTTACAATCAAGGCATTACCGATATTGTAGCCACTCCCCACTTCATACCAACTTCCGATAATTTAGAAGAATTTTTAGAAGACCGACAAAACAGTTTTCTCAAACTGAAAGAAGCTTTAAAAGATACACCCCACCCTAATATTTATTTAGGCTGTGAACTATACTATTATAGTGGTTTAAGCTATGCTTCCTCTTTAGAAAGCTTTACTATAGAAAACTCTAAATATATTCTTTTAGAACCGAATTACGAGCTTTTAAATGATAAATTTTTAGCTGAAATTTTACGCTTTAGAAAATTAGGCTTTGAGCCTATACTCGCTCATATTGAGCGTTATAAAAACGCCAAAGGCTTTAGAAAGCTTATTAAATTTATAAAAGCAAACCACATTTTAACCCAAGTTAATGCTACCGCGTTTTATAATAAAAAATACACAAGGCTAATTAAAAAGCTTTTTAAGGAAGACCTTATTACCTTTGTCGCTTCTGATACACATTCTATAGATGTGCGTCCACCTATGGTAGGGGGTGCTTTTGAAATAATCGAAGCCGATTACGGTAAGGAATATGTAAATAAACTAATCGATAATTCGCAAAAGTTACTTTCAAAAATTGCTAAAAAGGAAAATGCAGTATGATTTCACATACACTTGATATAAATAATAAAGACGGTGTTATGTACATTACATTCCCAAGATTTGAAAAAACGGGGCTTGTAAACCTTTTGTTTTCTACCCGTATTGGCGGTGTGAGTGACGGTATGTGGTCTAGTATGAACCTAAGCTTCAACCGTGGCGACAAACGTGAACACGTTTTAGAAAACTATAGGCTTTTGTGTGGTTGTAAGGGTATTGATATAAATAATCTCGTACTGAGTAAGCAAACCCATACGAGCAATGTTAAAACCGTTACCAAGGCTGACTGCGGTACAGGTATTTTTAAAGAGAGTTTTTGCGATATTGATGGGCTTGTAACCAATCAAAAAGGTGTAGCCCTTGTAACCCAGTATGCAGACTGTACTCCCCTTGTATTTTTGGATACAAAAAATAAGGTAATAGCCACATCTCACGCAGGTTGGCGCGGCACAGTAAAAGAAATTGGCAAAAAAACCGTAGAAAAAATGGTAAATGAGTTTGGCTCTGACCCTAATGATATAATAGTAGGTATTGGCCCTTGTATTAAGGAGTGCTGCTACGAGGTTGATGACCCTGTTTATAACGAATTTTTAAAGCTTTCATACCTTGATTTAAGCAAGATTTTCACAAAAAAAGAAAATGGACACTATATGCTTAATTTGGTAGAGGCCAACAAACAAATTTTAATAAATGCCGGTATACCTGACAGTAATTTTGATTTATCGGATATATGTACTTGCTGTAATGCGGATAAAATGCATTCTCACCGTAAGACTAAAGGCGAGCGCGGAAACTTAGCGCTTATAATAGAATTAAAGTAAAAATCAAGGAACAAAGATGTTCCTTGATTTTTTTATTACGAATATTCCTACTGCGCATTTTGTAATAGATGTGGCTGAATACACAAAGTATAAAAAGCCGTCTAAACGAGTAAAAAGATTGCCAAAGGTTACCGTACTGCCAGCCATGGAATACGGGTAACTAAGCGAGCCTGCAAATTTTATACCAAAAAGCAAAACTGAGTTTAAAATAGTTATTGCCAGGCATAAAATTCCCAGTGTTATCCCACCTAACAAAACGCTTTTTTTAAACCCTTCTTGTCTAGCAAAAACACCTAATAGAAATGCCGAAATTATAATGCTTTTAAAATAAAAAACGCTTTGTGATAATACGGTATCAAATGGGGGTAATTTGTATATAAAAATATTTTTAAATTCAAAATCTTTAAAGGTTGATAAAAAGAAAAATATAACTACCGCTAAAGATAAAATACCGCAAATTAGTGAAAATTTAAAAAGAGTATCTACCTTTTTTAACCCTAAATATACCAATATCAAAACGAAAGGTAAAAGTATATAAAAACGGGGCGTTTTTGGAAGTAAATTAGCACTTATAAATTTTATAAAGCTTATAAATGTATCTCCTATAGTAAATAAACAAAGCGCAAATAAAGGCAACGCCGTAAGCTTATTTATAGGTATTAAGTAGGCAAAAAAGGCGAAAATCAAAGATAAAAACCCACAAATTAAAAATACCAAAAAATTATATTTATCAGCTGTTTTTGCGGGTGCTGTAATACAAGCATTACCTAGAACAAAAAGTAACGATAACATTAAAAAATGTTTACTGTAAAATTCCTTAAGCGCCACCTAACATCAGTCCTCCGTTATTTATACTAAGGCTTGGCAAAGTGGTATTATATCCCTTATTCACAAACTCGAATAAGCGATTTTTATAGTTTTTATTTTGTTCTAAAAGCCCCATAATATCAAACCCTACCGTCAAAGAAGATACCGGCTTTACCGACAAAAGTTTCTCGGCATTTTCGGTTTTTATAAGAAAAGATGAAAGTGTGATTTCTTCATTTTTTACGCAAAATCTTGCTATATCGCTTAATTCGTTTTGACTTATATTCTCCCCCATCACCAAAACACCGCAGTGAGATAATAAAAGTGGTTGGGTGCATTGTTTTTTGATTTGGTTTATTGCGCCTTTTAGTGTGTTCCCTTCGCCCTTTAAAAGTTTAACCGTTTGCTTAGTATCTTCACTATTAATTATTACCGATTCGAAGCAGACTTTATAATTATCGTTCTGTTTATCAAACCCTATACTCGACACTAAATATTCAGGACCGCGTTTTTCACAACCGCACAAAAATAAAACCAAAAGTAAACTTAAAAAAAACCTTTTCATTTATTTCTCCCTTTGCGAATAATATTGCGGTTGAATTGTGGGCGCTTATTCATATTCCTCCACGAAGCCCTGAAAATGGTATCCTTAAACGACTGAAAACTTGCTTTTTTAAGAGAAATAGTATAATCGGTCGAATAAGAACTAATTGACAAAATATAAATGCTTAAAAACATAGCTCCAATAATATAACCATAAAGGCCTAAAAAAGCCGAAAGTAATACAAACACTATTCTTAAATAAAAAACTGCAGTTTTAAGGCGCGGCAGCATTAGTCCGGCTATACCCGAAAGAGCAACCGTAATCAAAATAGGCGAGCTTATAATCCTAGCTTCAACCGCTGCCTGCCCCACAACCAGACCGCCCACAATGCTTAAAGCGTGCCCTAAGTTCTGGCTCATACGAATCCCTGCTTCCTTTAGTATTTCGAAAACAAGTATCATAATAATGCATTCACTAACAGGGGTAAATGGTACCCCTCCACGTAGCTGCATTACCGAAATTGCAAATGATGTTGGTAAAAGTTGTCTATGAAAGGTAGAAATCGCAATAAAAACCGCAGGTATGCTAATGCTTAAAAAAAAGCAAAAGTAGCGAAGACTTCTTTCGGCAGAAGATAGTAAAAAATTTTGGTAATAGTCTTCATCCGACTGAAAATTTTCCGAAAATAAATAAGGTATTGTAGCAACTATAGGCGTACCGTCTACTACTATTGCAATTCTGCCCTCAAGCAGTCTTGCTGCTACAATATCGGGACGTTCGGTAGAGCCGCTTGTTTTAAATAGCGAAAACCTTTTACCGCTTATTTGCTCCACGATATAATTAGTGTCAAGTATTCCGTCAATATCAATTTTATTGATTTTTTCTTTTATTTTATCTACAGTTTTTGAGTCTGCAAGCGTACCTAAATAACACACAAAAACCGCAGTAGACGTGCGCCTGCCAACCCTTAGCATCTCTATACACAAATCGGGTGTTAAAAGCTTTCGCCTTAGCATTGCAAGATTCAAAAGTGCCGCTTCTTCAAAACCTTCACGCGGGCCCTGTAAAATTCGTTCTTCTTGAGGTTCTGTAATGCCGCGTGTACGAAAGCCTTTCACATCCATCATAAGCGCTTTTTCACTGCCATTTATAAGCAACAACGCCTCGCCGTAAAGAATACCCTGCAAAATTTCGGCTACATTTTTTACGCTTTTTACATCACGCACAAAAAGCATCCGTTTACCTATAAAATCGGCAATGTCACCGCTAATATCATCAATTCCAACAGTTATAAGCGGACGGATAATCGCTTCGTTAATTTGCTCGGAATCGGTCATACCGTCCATATATACAAGCGCGCAATCAATTGAGTTTTCTCCGCACGCCGTTATTTCTTTAATGCGTAAAATAACATCCTTTTTAAAAATATCCTTAAAAAGCGAAATATCTTTTTTAAGGTTGCCGCTTAAATTAAAATTTTTATAATCCGAAATCTTACCCGCCATATTTTCACCACACATTATTTTTAAATATTGTGTGCAAAAATCCCCTTAAAATGCAAACAACCTCCCAAATGGGAGGTTGTTAAATTATAGCTTCAAAATTATTTCTTATACTCTACATATTCTTCTAAGCACATCTGGAGCTTATTAATTTCCTTTGCAGCATTTATACCCACAAAGCGCCAATGCCAAGATTCATGTATAACGCCTGTTTTTTCCTGCTTGTCCTTACGGTAACGCATTATAAAGCCGTAGTTTTCTGCATTCTTTTCAAGCCATTTATATGCCTTTGTTTTTTCAAAAGAGGAATTAGCGCAGTTAATATCAAGCGCCAAGCCTGTGTTATGTTCACTCGTTCCCGGTCGTGCTACAACAGTTGCAGCCTTGTCTTCTGCTTCACTCTCAGGCACACCGTTTGCAAGTTGCTTTTTAACCTGTCTTTCAAACAGCATTTTTTGCGTAGCATAAGAACGGTATGGTGACCAAACGCCAATATCAATACCCTCTTCTCTCGCATCGTCAAGCATTGCCTTTAAATAGGGCCAAACATCTTTATCTATTTGTGTAAGCGAACCTTTTATATACTTTTGAGGTATATTGGTAAGATGCCCCTCGTAATCAAAGTCTTCGGGCAAAGGATTCCAACCGTTTACTAGGGTTAAATTACTGTATGAAGCATCTAATCCGCTAGGTGTTTCTTGTGAACTTGTAATTTCACTTTCACTTGAAGCTGGCTCTTCGCTTTCGATGCTCGAAGTATCTGCACTGGAAGTTTCTGTGCTAGAGCTTTCTTCGCTTGACGTCACTTGGCTGGAAGTTTGTTCACTCGAAATAATTTGGCTGGAGCTTATCGTACCAGAGCCTGTGTCCTTATCACCGCTAACGGTTGAAATCACATATATAATCAAAGCCAAAACTGCAATTATAACCAAAGCGCATGCCGATAAAAATATATTTCTTTTTAAAATCGCTTTTTGTCTTTTATTCATAAAATCACCTATTCGTCAAGCTTAAGCACCGCCATAAATGCTTCTTGCGGTACTTCAACATTACCTAAGCGGCGCATACGCTTTTTACCTTCTTTTTGCTTTTCTAAAAGCTTTTTCTTACGGGTAATATCACCGCCGTAGCACTTAGCAAGCACGTCCTTACGCATAGCCTTTACGGTTTCACGTGCTATTACCTTACCTGAAACTGCAACCTGAACAGGTACTTCAAAAAGCTGACGCGGTATATACTCCTTAAGCTTTTCGGCAATCTTACGGGCTCTTGCATAAGAATTATCTGTATGCACAATAAACGAAAGAGCATCCACCATATCGCCCGCAAGCAACACATCAAGCTTAACAAGCTTGGACTTTTCATAGCCCTTCATCTCATAATCGTAACTAGCATAGCCTTTTGTACGGGATTTTAAAGCATCGAAAAAGTCATAAACAATTTCGCCCATAGGCATAATGTAATGAATATCTACACGGTCGCCCATATATTTCATATCGGTATAAACGCCACGGCGCTCTTCACAAAGCTGCATAATAGTGCCAACATAATCGCTAGGTGAATATATATGCACATCTGCTACAGGTTCAAGCGCTTCGGCAATTATTGCAGGGTCGGGGTAGTTTGTGGGGTTATCTACCGTAATGGTTTCGCCCGTAGTCAAAGTAAATTTATATTCAACGCTAGGTGCAGTTGTTACAAGGTCAAGATTATACTCTCGTTCTAATCTTTCCTGAATAATTTCCATATGCAAAAGACCTAAAAATCCGCAACGGAAACCAAAGCCTAACGCATTTGAACTTTCGGGTTCAAATAAAAGCGACGCATCGTTTAACTGTAATTTATCGAGCGCATCTCTTAAATCAGGATATTTTGCACCGTCAGCTGGGTAAATACCGCAGAAAACTACAGGATTAACTTTACGGTAGCCCTCAAGCGCCTGTGGTACAGGGTTTTCGGCTAATGTGATGGTATCACCTACGCGTGCTTCGCTAACTGTCTTAATAGAAGCCGCTAAATAGCCAACCTCGCCTACTTCTAAAACATCACAAGGTTCCATAGAAGTAGCGCGCTTGCGACCAAGCTCTACAATATCAAAGGTGGCACCTGTAGCCATCATTTTAACCTTATCGCCTGCTTTAATTTTACCGCTCATAACACGGAAATAAACTATAACACCCTTATAAGGGTCATAATAGGAGTCAAAAATCAAGGCTGAAAGCGGTGCATCGGCATCTCCGGTAGGTGCCGGAATTTCGGTTACAATTTTTTCGAGAACTTCTTCTATATTAACACCTGTTTTAGCCGAAATTAGCGGCGCATTATCAGCAGGAATACCGATAACATCTTCTATTTCCGCCTTGACACGCTCAGGCTCTGCAGAGGGCAGGTCAATCTTATTAATAACCGGCAAAATTTCAAGCCCGTGGTCAACCGCCAAGTAGGTATTTGCTAAGGTTTGCGCTTCAATACCTTGAGAAGCATCCACAATTAAAACCGCTCCCTCGCAAGCGGCGAGTGAACGCGAAACCTCATAATTAAAGTCAACATGCCCGGGAGTGTCTATTAAATTAAGTTCGTAGCGTTCGCCATCCTTAGCATCATAGTATAAAGTTACCGCGTGGGCCTTAATGGTAATACCACGCTCTCTTTCTAAATCCATACTGTCAAGAATTTGCTCTTCCATATCACGTGTCGCTACCGACTGTGTATGCTCAAGCAATCGGTCAGCTAAAGTAGACTTACCGTGATCGATATGGGCAACAATACAAAAGTTTCTTATTTTATCAAGCGGAAATGACACTAATTTTTCTCCTTGTCTTTTGGTTTTTTAAAGTTTATAAGTTGAATAAAAATGCCTGCGACTATTACACAAAGTCCAATAAGTGAGTTTGGATTTTTTATGCCATCATCATAAAGGACAAGCCATGTCCATACAAGCGATAAAAACGGCGTTATGTAGGCTAGGTTTGATATTTTAGCTGTGTTGCCTTTATCAAGCGCTACAGCCCAAGTGGTACAAGCTATTGCCATAGTGAATATACCGTTCCAAGCAAAGCCGACAGTTTCTATAACGCCCGGTAAAAACAAGTTACCGCTTATCGCATTTATAATACTTGTAAGAATAAACGTAACCAAGTAATTTGTCATCATAGAAAGCATTTTATCATATTGGTATTTCTTATTAAAGGCCGTAAATAAACCATACGAAACCGCACCTAAAAAGCAGGCCAACATACCAATAATAACCGTTTTATCGGTAGAAGCGGAAAATAAGTCCTTAGCGTTAACTATACCTACACCCAAAAAGGAAACCGCAACCGCAATACCCTTTTTAATTGTCATTTTTTCTTTTAAAACAATACAAGCGAAAACCACACTCATAATAGGCCACATATAGTTAATGATAAACGCCTGCGAAGCCGAAAGAACGTCGGTACCCATATAGTAAAAAATGTAATAGAAAAATGTGCCGGGCAGACCTATAAGTATGGTTATTAAAAAATCCTTAGCGGTATACTTTTTGAGCTTTTTAATTTTTCCTGTAAAAATATTAGTAGCGAAAAGAAATAAAAATGCAAAAAAGCTACTAACCCATAGAACCTGAAAATTATTAAATCCATTAAGTAATAATTTTGTAATGGTTGCAACGGTTGACCAAAAAAGTATTGAAACCGCCGCAAAGATGTATGATTTTTTCAAAAAATCACCGCCATTTACCCTAAAGACATAATTATCTAAATTATTGTACCATAACTCAAAGAAATTTACAAATAATTTATTTAATTTTTATAAAGTAATTTTCTTGACATGTAATTACTATTATGATAAAATATATAAAGTTAAAATATATCTTTAAACACGGTGCTGTGACGCCGGCAAGATTGTTATATGGTTTTTAATAAGTATATCCCCAAGGGGTTATACCGTTTATTGTCATATACACCTTGCCTTACGGCAGGGTGTTTTTATTAAGTAATCGCAGCATATATGTATGCTAAAACCTAATCGAAAGGCGGTAAAATAATGAAAAGCGTAATTAAAAATGCCAAAGTTTATGAAAACGGCTCATTCGTTTGTAAAGATTTTCCGCTAACTGTTAGCGGTAGTGTTTCTAATTTCAATAATTTATTTGTATTCCCGGCTTTTTGTGATGTTCATGTTCATCTTCGAGAGCCGGGTTTTTCATATAAAGAAACTATTGAAAGCGGCACAAAAGCATCTGCCAGAGGCGGATACAGTGATGTTTGCTCAATGCCAAACCTTAACCCCGTACCCGACAGTTTTGAAAACTTAGAAAAACAGTTAGATATTATAAAAACCAATGCGGTAATAAATGTTCACCCTTACGCTTCTATAACCAAAGGGCAATTAGGGGAAGAGCTTTCGGATTTCGAGGAATTAAAACACGCTTTCGCCTTTTCGGATGACGGCAAGGGCGTACAAAACACCGAAATGATGAAAAGCGCCATGTTAAAAGCAAAGAAGCTAGACAAAATAATTGTAGCGCATTGTGAAGATAATAGCCTACTTCTTGGCGGCTACATTCACGACGGCGAGTATGCGAAACTTCACGGTCATAAAGGCATTTGCAGTGAGAGCGAGTGGAAACCAATTAAAAGGGATTTAGAACTTGCAAAAATCACCGGTTGCAAATACCATGTGTGCCATATATCCACTAAAGAGAGTGTAGCGCTTATAAGAAAAGCTAAGGCCGATGGCGTAGATGTTACTTGCGAAACTGCTCCCCACTATTTAGTGCTTACTGATAACGATTTAAAGGAAGACGGCAGATTTAAAATGAATCCGCCGCTTCGAAGTGAAGAGGATAGGCTTGCACTTATTGAAGGCATTAAGGACGGCACTATTGATATGATAGCAACCGACCACGCACCCCACAGCGCCGAAGAAAAAAGCAAAGGTCTTGAAAAGAGTGCATTCGGTATAGTAGGAATAGAAACCGCTTTCCCTGTTATGTATACCCACCTTGTCAAAACGGGAATAATAACACTTGAAAAACTTATAGAAATTATGGCTATAAACCCGCGTGAGCGTTTTGGCATTAAGCAAAGCGGCTTCACAGTGTGGGATTTAGATAAAAAGTTCACCGTAGATACAAACGAATTTTTGTCAAAAGGTACTGCAACACCTTTCGAAAATTGCGAGCTGTACGGCGAATGTAAGTTAACACTTGTAAATGATGAAATAAAATACATTAAGGAGTAATTAAGATGGCTAAGAGAAAAGACTTAAAAAAGATTTTGATTATAGGCTCAGGTCCTATTGTTATAGGTCAGGCTGCCGAGTTTGACTATGCAGGTACACAGGCCTGCCTAGCACTCAAGGAAGAAGGCTACGAGGTTGTACTTTGTAACTCTAACCCTGCTACCATTATGACCGACACCACCATTGCCGATAAGGTTTATATGGAGCCTTTAACCCTTGAATTTGTAGCAAAGGTTATCAGATACGAAAGACCCGACGCTATTGTCCCAGGCATTGGCGGACAAACCGGCCTTAACCTTGCTATGCAGCTTGAAGAAAAGGGCATTTTAAAGGAATGTGGCGTTGAACTTTTAGGTACAAGCAGTAAAAGTATTGAACGCGCCGAAGACCGCGAATTATTTAAAGAACTTTGCGAATCTATTGGCGAGCCTACTATCCCATCTCAAATAACATACTCCTTAGAAGAAGCTAAAAAAGCAGCAGAAGAAATTGGCTATCCTGTAGTATTACGCCCCGCATTCACTTTGGGCGGTACAGGTGGCGGATTTGCATACAATGAGCAAGACCTTATTGAAATCGGTCTAAATGCATTCAAGCTTTCCCCTGTACATCAAGTTCTTATTGAAAAGAGCGTTAAAGGCTATAAGGAAATTGAGTTTGAAGTTATGCGTGATGGCAACGATAACGCTATAACTATTTGCGGTATGGAAAACATCGACCCCGTTGGTGTTCACACCGGTGACTCTATTGTTGTAGCTCCTATTATGACACTTAACGACCATGACCTTAAAATGCTTAACGATTCAGCTATTAAGCTTATTCGCGAGCTTAAAATTGAGGGTGGCTGTAACGTTCAGTTTGCGCTTGACCCCAATTCTTCACAATATTATTTAATCGAAGTTAACCCCCGTGTTTCGCGTTCTTCGGCGCTTGCTTCCAAAGCCAGTGGCTATCCAATAGCTCGCGTTACCGCTAAAATTGCGGTTGGTATGACTCTTGAAGAAATCTCTATTGCCAATACCAACGCCGCATTCGAGCCAAGACTTGATTATGTTATTACAAAATTCCCACGCTTCCCGTTTGATAAATTCACTACCGCTTCCAACATTTTAGGTACTCAAATGAAAGCAACCGGCGAAGTTATGGGTATTGGTACCACTTTGGAAGAAAGCTTACTTAAAGGTATACGCTCACTTGAAATTGGTATCACTCATCTTTACCATCATAAATTTGACAATATGACCGACCAAGAGCTTTTAGCATATATTAGTGAGCTTCGCGACGATAACCTTTTCGCTATTGCTGAGCTTCTTTACCGCGGTATTACTGTGGAACAAATTCACGAAATCACAAAAATTACCGCATTCTTCCTTGAAGCTATTAAGCGCATTATTGAGATGGAAAGAACCCTTAAAGAAAATAAGTTCGACCTTGCAACTTTAAAGGATGCAAAGAAAATGGGCTTCTCGGACAAGTACATTGCAAGACTGTGGGATTGCGATGAACTAAAGGTATACAACTTCCGCCGCGAAAATAATCTTTACCCCGTTTACAAAATGGTTGATACCTGCCACACAAATGCATATATCCCCTACTTCTATTCTTCTTATCACGATGAAAATGCTTCTATCCTTACCGATAAAAAGAAAATTGTGGTTTTGGGTGCAGGTCCTATCCGTATAGGTCAGGGTGTTGAGTTTGACTACTCTACCGTTCACGCTGTTACCACCATTAAAAATTCAGGCTATGAAGCAATTATTATTAACAACAACCCCGAAACTGTTTCTACCGACTATACAACAGCTGACAAGCTTTATTTTGAACCTTTGACACCCGAAGATGTTATGAACATTATCGAGTTTGAAAAGCCTGAAGGTGTTATTGCTTCTTTAGGCGGTCAGACTGCTATTAACCTTGCAGAACCACTAAGGGATCGCGGTGTTAAGATTATCGGCACCGACTGTGACGCTATTGAGCGCGCCGAAAACCGCGACAGCTTTGAAAAAATACTTCACGAGCTTAATATCCCACAGCCGAAAGGAAAAGCTGTCACCAAAATTGAAGACGGTATCGCCGCTGCTAAGGAAATTGGCTACCCTGTGCTTGTACGCCCCTCCTTCGTTTTAGGCGGACGTGCTATGCAAATTGTTGCAGATGAAGAACAGTTAAAGCACTACCTTAAAACTGCGGTTGAAATTGATGAAGACCGCCCTGTTTTAGTTGATAAATACATTCAAGGTAAAGAAGTTGAAGTTGACGCTATTTGCGATGGCAGAGATGTATTTATCCCCGGTATTATGGAATTGGTTGAGCGTACAGGCGTACACTCGGGTGACTCTATAAGCGTTTACCCTGCATTCAGTATTTCTGATAAGGTTAAGGGTACTATTTTACAGTATGCTAAGAAATTAGGTCTTGGCATAGGTATTGTAGGTCTTTACAACATTCAGTTTATTGTTGATAAGGATGAAAATGTTTTCATTATTGAAGTTAACCCACGTTCTTCAAGAACTGTTCCGTTCCTTTCAAAATCTACAGGCTACAGCCTTGCAGATATTGCAACCGAAGTTATTTTAGGTAAATCCTTAAAGGAACAGGGTATTTTTGATATTTACCCACAAGAAAAAGACCGTTGGTATGTTAAAGTGCCGGTATTCTCTTTCAATAAAATCCGCGGTTTGGATGCTTATCTCTCTCCCGAGATGAAGTCTACCGGTGAAGCAATCGGCTATGACGACAAGCTTAACCGCGCGCTCTCTAAGGCATTACAAGCTTCCGGTATGCGTGTTCAAAACTACGGTACTGTTTTTGCTACCATAAGCGATAAAGACAAGGAAGAAGCCTTACCGCTTGTTCGCCGTTTCTATAACCTAGGATTTAATATTGAAGCAACATCGGGTACTGCTAAATTCTTAAAAGCAAACGGTATTAACACCCGTGTGCTCAAGAAAATTGAAGAAGACCCTGATGAAATCCATGATGCTTTACGCCAAGGCCATATCGCTTATGTAATCAATACCCGCGATATCGAGTCAAGCGGCACCGCTACTGACGGATTTAAAATTAGAAGCTACGCTACCGAAAATAACGTTACAATCTTTACAGCGCTTGATACTGTACGCGTGCTTTTAGATGTTTTAGAAGAAACTACACTTACAATTTCTACTATTGACGCATAAGGTGAATTTTTATGACAACACAAGGAATTTACGAAATTCTTTACAATTTTAAAATTGCTCCCGATGTTTACAGTATGGTGCTAGCAGGCGATACTTCTTCGCTTTTAGCACCGGGACAGTTTGTAAACATTAAATTAGAGGGCAAGTTTTTACGCCGCCCTATCTCGGTATGTGACTACAACGAAGAAACCATAACCTTAATTTACAAGGTTGTGGGCGATGGTACCGAGCAAATGTCCAAAATGAAAGCCGGAGAAAGATTAGATGTTTTAGTAGGTCTTGGTAACGGCTTCAACCCTGAAAAAGGCGGCGACAAGCCCCTTTTAATAGGGGGCGGTGTTGGTATTCCGCCACTATATAACCTTTGTAAAGAGCTTTTGAAAATGGGTAAAACACCCACCGTTATATTAGGCTTTAACAAAAAGGAAGAAATCTTCTACGAAGATGCTTTCAAACAATTAGGCGTAAATGTTATTGTAACTACTGTTGATGGCTCTTACGGGGTAAAAGGCTTTGTTACCGATGCTATGGATATAGAATATTCATATTTCTTCACCTGCGGACCTATGCCAATGTTCAAAGCAATTGAAAGCAAAGCAAAAACCAGCGGTCAGTATAGCTTTGAAGAAAGAATGGGCTGTGGCTTTGGTGCTTGTATGGGTTGTAGCTGCAAGACAAAATACGGCAACAAGCGTATTTGTAAAGATGGTCCTGTGCTTTATAGGGAGGAAATAGTATGGTAGATACAAGTGTAATCCTTTCGGGAATTAAAATAGATAACCCCGTTATTCCCGCAAGCGGAACCTTTGGGTTTGGTTATGAGTTCGCTTCCCTTTATGATATAAACTGCCTTGGCACCTTCTCTTTTAAGGGCACTACACGCGACGAGCGTTTTGGTAACCCCACACCCCGTATTGCAGAATGTCCCGAAGGTATGCTAAATTCAGTTGGTCTTCAAAACCCGGGTGTTGAGCGTGTTATAAGTGAAGAACTTCCCAAGCTCAAAGAATGTTTCCACAAGCCTGTTATGGCTAATGTAAGCGGTTTTTCAATTGAAGACTATGCGTATACTTGCGAAAAACTAAACAACGAGAATCAAATTGGTTGGTTTGAAGTAAATATATCCTGCCCTAATGTTCACGGTGGAGGTTTAGCGTTTGGTACAAGCGCTAAAAATGCTGCCGAAGTAACAAAGGCGGTTAAAAAGGTTACAAATAAGCCTGTATTTATAAAGCTTTCTCCAAACGTTACCGACATTGTAGAGATTGCAAAGGCTTGCGAAGCCGAAGGCGCAGACGGTGTTAGTCTTATAAATACACTTCTTGGTATGAGAATAGACTTGAAACGCAGAAAGCCTATTTTAGCAAATAAAATGGGTGGTTTTTCAGGTCCTGCGATTAAGCCGGTAGCACTCAGAATGGTTTATCAGGTTTACGATGCAGTTAAAATACCGATTATTGGTATGGGTGGTATTTCTACTGCTGAAGATGTAATTGAAATGATGCTTGCAGGCGCTACCGCAGTACAGGTTGGCGCTGCAAACCTTGTATCCCCCTTTGCTTGCAGAGATATTATAAATAATCTCCCAAAAGTAATGGAAAAATATGGAATCAACAGTTTAACTGAAATTATAGGAGGCGCTCATAATGGGTAAGGACGTAATTATCGCTTGCGATTTTGCAAGCAAAGAAGCAACACTTGAGTTTTTAGATAAGTTTACAGGGGTTAAGCCCTTTGTAAAAATCGGTATGGAGCTTTTTTATGCCGAAGGTCCCGAAATTGTTAAGGAAATTAAGGCTCGTGGTCACAAGATCTTCTTAGATTTAAAACTTCACGATATCCCCAACACAGTTAAAAAGTCAATGGCAGTGCTTTCTCGCCTTGACGTTGATATGACAAATCTTCACGCAGGCGGCACAATTTCTATGATGGAAGCCGCTTTGGAAGGACTAACAAGACCTGACGGCACAAGACCGCTTTTAATAGCAGTAACTCAGCTTACTTCTACCGACCAAGAGCGTATGGAGAACGACCTTTTAATCAAAGAACCTATTGACAAGGTTGTTATGCACTATGCTAATAATGCAAAAATTGCAGGTCTTGACGGCGTTGTTTGTTCACCGCTTGAAGCAGGTAAGGTTCACGACTCTTGTGGTAAAGAATTTTTAACCGTTACTCCGGGTGTACGCTTTGCTGATGGTGATATAGGCGACCAAAAGCGCGTTATGACCCCAGCTGAAGCTAAGAAAATCGGCAGTGACTACATAGTAGTAGGCAGACCAATTACCGCAGCTGAAGACCCCGTTGCAGCATATAAGCGTTGCTGTGAAGAATTTATTGGATAATTCGTAATTAAAGGAGAATAAAAATGGAAACTTATAAAAGAGAGTTTATTGAATTTTTAGAGGGTGCGGGCGTTTTAAAGTTTGGCGATTTCACCGCAAAATCAGGAAGAAAAATCCCTTATTTTATAAATGCCGGCGATATTAAAACAGGCGAACAAATTTGCAAATTAGGTGAATTTTATGCTAAAGCCTATTTTGAAAAAATCGGCAATAAAAAGACTGTACTTTACGGTCCCGCTTATAAAGGTATCCCGATTGCTGTATCGGTAGCAGTAGCTCTTGCTAAAAATGGCCTTGATGTTCCTTTCTTCTTTAATCGTAAGGAAGAAAAGGACCACGGCGAAGGCGGCGTTTTCGTAGGCTACAAGCCACAAGCAGGCGAAGAGATTGTTATAGTTGAAGATGTTATTACTGCAGGTACCGCAATAAGAGAAAGTATGGAAATTCTTTCAGGTCTTGAAGGTACAAAGGTTGCAGCTACATTTGTTATGGTAGACCGCAAGGAAAAAGGAAAAACCGACAAGAGCGCTATGGCAGAAGTTGGTGAAGAATTCGGCTTCCCTGTATACTCGGTAGTAGATGTTTACGATATTATCGAATATTTAGAAGAAGATGAGAAAAACCGCGAAAATGTTGAAAGAATCAAAAATTATCTTGCTGTAAACGGCGCAAAAGAATAATTTTGAAAGGTAAATTATAATGAGAAGTTTAATAGATATTGCCGAGCTTTCTTTACAAGAAATTGACAGCTTGATTGCAACCGCAAACGATATCATTGACAATCCCAAAAAATATGCCACCAAATGCCAAGGCAAAAAGCTTGCAACACTATTTTTCGAACCTTCAACCCGTACCAGACTCAGCTTTGAAGCCGCTATGTACGAATTAGGTGGAAATGTTTTAGGTTTTTCGGAAGCGGCTAGCAGCTCTGCTGCAAAGGGTGAAAGTATAGCAGACACCGCAAAAACCGTTTCCTGCTATGCCGATATTATAGCAATGCGCCACCCTAAAGAAGGCGCACCGTTGGTAGCAAGCATGAACGCAAGCATTCCTGTTATTAATGCAGGTGACGGCGGACACAACCACCCCACCCAAACTTTAGCCGACCTTTTAACCATTAAGCGCGAAAAAGGCAGTTTTGATAACCTTACCGTTGGTCTTTGCGGCGACTTAAAGTTTGGCAGAACAGTTCATTCTCTTATAAACGCACTTAGAAGATATAAAAATGTTAAGTTCGTGCTTATCTCTCCAACCGAGCTTCGTATTCCCGAATATATTAGAGAATCGCTCAAAAAGGATAACTTCGAAGTAGTTGAAACTACTGATTTAGAAGCCGCTATGAGTGACCTTGACATTCTTTATATGACACGCGTTCAAAGAGAACGTTTCTTTAACGAAGAAGAATACTTAAGGCTTAAAGACAGCTACATTTTAACAACCGAAAAATTAGCCAACGCTAAACAAAGCCTTTCAATTCTCCACCCACTACCGCGTGTTAACGAAATAAGCGTAGCTATTGATAACGACCCACGCGCTTGCTATTTTAAGCAGGTTTTAAATGGTAAATATATGCGTATGGCGTTAATTTTAATGCTTTTGGGGGTAGAATAATGACTATTGATGAAATAAAAAACGGTATAGTAATAGACCACATTACCGCAGGTCTTGGAATGAAAATTTATTCCCTTTTAAAGCTTGATAAACTTGAATGCTCGGTAGCGCTTATTAACAACACTCCCAGCAGCAAAATGGGTAAAAAAGATATTATAAAAATTGATGCAGACATTGTACTTAATACCGATATTTTAGGTTATATCGACCCCGATGTAACCGTAAACATAATAAAAAACGGTAAAACGGTTGAAAAGAAACGTATCGCTTTACCCGAAAAGCTTACTAATGTAATTAGGTGCAAAAATCCGCGTTGTATCACTACAACCGAACAGGAATTACCCCAAATTTTCAAGCTAACAGACAAAGAAAACCGCGTTTATCGCTGTCTTTACTGCGAATCAAAAGCTAAATAAATTGAAAAAACGGAAGTGAAATTTTCACTTCCGTTTTTTAATGCTTGTTTTAGTTTTCATAAAATACGCTGTGGTTAAATACTTTCTTTTCGCCTGCTTCTAGCTTTAATATATCTTCCATTTGTTAACCGTAATTATTCATCCATATTTCAATCTCTATTTAACCTTTTTACACCTTTTACATAAAATAGTAAGAGGTGATTTTTTTGGATAAAGATTTATTAGAAAATTATAAAGCCCAAATGCTTAAAATGTATAATTCCGTAAAGGAGAGTAACCCTACATCAGCGCCCTCTCCCACAATACCTGAGCCTGAACCTATGCCACCGCAAAGCACAACTACAGGCAGTCTTATAGGAATAGTAACCGCCATTCGAAGCCTTTACCCAATAAACAATGCCAAGGTGACAGTTTTTAAAGGTGACTATAACGGCGATATGCAGATAATTGATAGCGACCTTACAGATAATAGCGGGCGAACTAAAACCTTTAATTTACCCACACCTGAGCTTGCTTTATCATTAGATGAAACCAACACTCAAATTCCCTATTCGCTTTACAATTTATTAATCGAAGCCGATGGATATATTAAAAACATACATCTTAACATCCCTGTTTTCAGTAACGTAACATCGCTTCAACAATCAAATTTAATTTTAGAAGAAACCGCAGGCCAAGATAAAGGTCCCAAAGTGTTTGATGAAGCACAAAAATACAACTTGTAAGGTGATAAAATGCCCGAAATTTTATATCCTGTAATCCCCGAAACTATAACTGTGCATTTAGGCGCTCCGGGTAGTAGCGCCAAAAACGTTACCGTTCCTTTTACGGATTACATTAAAAATGTAGCCTCAAGTGAAATATACCCCACCTGGCCCGAAAATGCACTGCGCGCCAATATCTATGCGATTATCTCTTATGCTCTAAACCGCGTTTATACCGAATACTACCGTTCCCGTGGGTATGATTTCGATATTACAAACACCACTCAGTACGATCAGGCTTTCGTAGAAAACCGCGAAATTTTTGAAAATATAGGTTACATAGTAGACGAAATTTTTAATGATTATATAGTCCGCCAAGGTAGTATTGAACCGCTTTTTGCTGCCTTTTGTAACGGCACCACTTCTACTTGCAACGGACTTTCCCAATGGGGTACGGTACAACTTGCCGAAAGTGGCAGAACCCCGTTTTCTATTTTGCAAAACTACTATGGTGATGATATAGGCATAGTAAACGATGCACCCGTAGCTTTTACCGAAGAATCCTACCCTGGTGTACCTTTGAAGCTTGGAGATTCAGGTAATAATGTGCAAATTATTCAAACCCAACTTAACCGTATAGCGCGAAATTATCCCGCCATACCAAAAATAGCGGAAGTAAACGGTATTTTCGGGGTAGATACCGAAGCTGCCGTACGCAAATTTCAAGAAATATTTAACCTTACCGTAAACGGCCAGGTAGACAAGGCAACATGGTATAAAATAAAGCAGTACTACAACGGGGTTAAAAGTCTTTCTGACCTTGTAAGCGAAGGTATCTCTACCGCAGAAGCTACTGTACCTTTTCAAACCGAATTAAATGAAGGCGGCAGCGGTATACCTGTTACGACAATACAATATTATTTAAGCATTATCGCCTATTTTAACGGTGCTTTAGAGCCTGTACCACGTACTGCTTATTACGGTGGTGAAACTGTAGCGGCGGTAGAGCGTTTTCAAGAGTTTTACGGTCTTCCCGTAACTGGTATAGTCGATAACGAAACTTGGAATACTATAAGCCGCATTTATACCGAAACTGTAGCCTCCTTACCCGAAGGTTATCAAGGCACTAATGCAAAGCTATACCCCGGTTATTTCTTAACCGAAGGTATGCGCAATGAAAGTGTGCGCGATTTACAAAGTTACTTAACACTGATTTCACAAACCATACCCGAAATACCGCAGGTGTCAGTCACAGGGTATTTTGGTGAACAAACCGAAAATGCCGTGCGTGAATTTCAGCGCCTTTTTTCTCTTCCCGTATCCGGCGCTGTAGGGCCTGCCACCTGGTCCGCCATAGCTAATCAGTACGATTTTTTTAATAATCAGTAAAATTTATTTTATCTCCTTGCATTTTTAAAATTTCGCGGTATAATAATAGTTATAATTTTAATTTTATATAGGAGTTTTAAAAATGTCAGAAAAAACAAGCGGTTGTTCTGGTAACTGTAGTTCTTGCTCACAAAATTGTGGTTCCAGAACTGAGCAAAGCCTTTTAGAGCCAACAGGCGAATACAATAATATTAAGCATGTTATCGGTGTTGTAAGCGGTAAGGGCGGTGTAGGCAAATCACTCGTCACATCTTCCCTTGCAGTACTTATGCAAAAAATGGGTTATAAGGTTGGTATTTTGGATGCCGATATCACAGGCCCTTCTATTCCAAAAACCTTTGGTATAAATAGCCGTGCTATGCAAAACGAAATTGGTATTTTGCCTACCGAAACAAAAACAGGCATTAAGCTTATGTCTATAAATCTTTTACTTGAAGATAAGGAATCCCCAGTTTTATGGCGCGGTCCTGTAATTGCAGGTGCTGTAAAGCAGTTCTGGCACGATGTGGTTTGGGGCGACCTTGACTATTTGTTTGTAGACTGTCCTCCCGGCACGGGTGATGTACCCCTAACCGTTTTCCAAAGCCTACCTCTTGATGGTATTGTTATAGTAACCTCACCGCAAGACTTGGTTTCTATGATAGTTAAAAAGGCTTATAATATGGCTGATATGATGAAGATTCCCGTACTCGGTCTTGTTGAGAATATGAGCTTTGTTGTTTGCCCCGAATGCGGTGAAGAATTTAAAATTTTCGGTAGCGGCTCAGACAGCATTGCAGAAGAGTTAAATATTGATTTGCTCGGTAAAATGCCTATTGATATAAGCGTTGCCAAAATGGTTGATAACGGTAATTTTGAAATGTACGATAACCGCTATTTAGCCGATGCTGCAAAACAAATTGATAAAAAGGTTAATAAATAGTTTTAAAGACTCAGGGTGACCTGAGTCTTTTTACTTTAGATATTTCTCTATATTCGCGTTTATTTCTTTTACCAAATTATGTTCGTTTATTTGGTGTTCAACTGCCGCGTAAAAGCTTTCGGGCAAGCGGCTTAAATTAGGAGTTATAAAAATTTTAGGGCTATTTTGCTTTACCGATTTTAAAAACTCCAAATACTCTAAATTAAGCGTGCAAAAATCCCTAAACACATCGGTTAAGGCGTTTCTTTTTACAGGTTTTCTAATAGAAGAAAGCCTATAATTTATATTATTAAATTTGTTACAAGCATCGGTTAAAAATTCTTTCGAATAACCGTTTAAAGCATTATAAAAAGCATTGTTGTTCAAAAGCAAGGATGGGTGCATACCGCCTATAATACTCCAAAAATACATTTGGTTATAAAAACAGCTAAAACCGTTGTTCAAAAAAGGTAAAAAGTAGTTAGTTATAAGCACATTACCTACCATATTTTTAACCCCGAAAATCGCATTCGTATAACGGCTTTCATATATGTAATGAAAGAGGGATTGCTGCATCACAGGATAACCCGAAAATGCTTCAAATTTTATACGCTCGAGCAAATTTATAAACCCCGAATTTACACGCAAAAATTCCTGATAATAAGCGAGTGTCCGCTCCCCCTTTTTAAAGTTTTCATTAAAGTTTATAAACTTTTTAAAATACTCCCTTAATTCCTCCTTAAAATAATCTTCTAAAACCGCTGTAGTACTAGGCACCGATTTTAAAAACGAATTTATATGCTCGGCTATATTTTCACTCCAAAAAATTGCAGCTTTTCGCATAAGTGATGAAGTCCTTTCATTACCGCAATTTATAAAATTCATAAAATCACACCCTTACAATATATTAGTATGCCGGTGTGTCCTAAAAAATAATATAATTTACTGCTTAAAAAGCATTGATATTTTATTTTAAATTAAGTATAATATAAAGATAGATATATTTAGTATAAAATTGGGGGTAATTAGTTTGGATTGCGTACAATTTTTTGAACAAATAAAGGGTAAAAAAATCGCTATGTGCGGTATTGGTGTTAGTAACACTCCGCTTATTATGAACTTTTTAAATAAAGGTGCCAGAGTTTTTGCTTGTGACCGCCGTAGCCGCGAAATGCTCGGTGAAATTGCCGATACTTTAGAAAATGCAGGTGCAGAACTAAGACTAGGTGATGGATACCTTGATAATTTAGAGGTTGATATGATTTTCCGCACCCCTGGTATGAATTTTCATTTAGAAGAGCTTGATAACGCTCGCAAAAAAGGTATTGCCGTTACAAGCGAAATGGAAGTATTCTTCGATTTATGTCCTGCTACAATTTTTGCTGTAACCGGTTCAGACGGTAAAACAACAACCACCACCCTTATTGCCAAAATGCTTGAAGCAGAAGGCAAAAAGGTTTTCATAGGCGGTAATATTGGTGCACCGCTACTTCCCGAAATTGAAAATATAACTAAAGATGATTTTGTTGTAGTAGAGCTTTCTTCTTTCCAACTTATCTCTATGCGTAAAAGTCCCGATGTTGCAGTAGTTACCAATGTAGCCCCCAACCATTTGGATGTACACAAAGATATGGATGAATATGTTGAAGCTAAGAAGAATATTATTCTCCACCAAAACGCTTTTTCGCGTACCGTGCTTAATAAGGATAACGCTATAACTGAAGGCTTCAAAGACTACGTTCGCGGTCAGTCGCTTTCCTTTAGTATGGAAACTCCCCTTAAAAACGGTGCTTGGCTTGCTGATGACGGCATTATCCATATGTCCTACCGTGGAATTGATGCTCCCATAATGCACCGTGATGAAATTGCTATTTTAGGTGACCACAATGTTGAAAATTACCTTGCTGCGATTACTGCGGTTTGGGGTTATGTTGGAATTGATTCCATTAAAAAAGTCGCAAAGGAATTTAAGGGTGTTGCCCACCGCATTGAACTTGTACGCGAGCTAAACGGTGTTAAATATTATAACGATTCTATTGCATCCAGTCCTACAAGAACTATTGCTTGCTTAAAGGCTATGCCGCCAAAGGTTTGGTTAATAGCAGGCGGTTATGACAAGCACATACCCTACGAACCTATGGTACCTTATGTACTCGAAAAGGTACAAAAGCTTATTTTATGCGGTGCCACTGCCGAAAAAATCAAAAAGGCTGTCACTAGCGATAAAAATTATAAAGGACACCCCGAAATTGTAGATGTTGCCGATATAAGCGAAGCTGTAGAGTATGCTTATAAAAACGCAACTGAGGGTGACATTGTAACCTTATCCCCCGCATCAGCCAGTTTTGACTGTTTCCCTAACTTTGTAGCAAGAGGAAACTACTTTAAAGAACAGGTGAGCAAGCTTTAATGAATATAAAAGAATTACTATACACTTTGTCAGAATTTGACTCAATCGGCTCTATAACCGAAGCCAGTGACAAAGCTTATGAAATTTTATCGCAATATGCCGATACAAAAAAATACGATAATTTGAATGTTATTGGCACAATAAAGGGCAAAAGCGATTATACCATTATGCTTGATGCTCACATTGACCAAGTAGGCTTTATTGTAACCGATATCGACGATAACGGCTTTTTAACGGTAGCCACTGTTGGCGGTATTGACCTTCGAGCGTTGCCATCAAAGGCGGTAACGGTTCACGGTAAAGAAAAAATTACCGCTGTATTTTGCGCTGTTCCACCCCATCTTTCAAAGGGTGATACTGAATATAACGATGTTTCTAAAATCAAGCTAGATACCGCTTTAGGTAAAAAAGCCAAGGAGATTATATCGATTGGCGATTATGTAACATTTTCGGACAAATGCTTTGATTTAGTGAATAATAAAATTTGCGGTCGTTCTTTTGATGACCGTTCGGGTGTTGCTTGCCTTTTAGAGCTTGCAAAAAGACTTAGCGGTAAAGAACTACCTACTAATGTTGTTTTCGCATTATCTACAGGCGAAGAATTAGGTCTTAGGGGTGCCACAACCGCAACATTTACCGTAAACCCCGATGAAGCGATTGCTTTGGATGTTGATTTTGGCGATTCGCCCGATGTATCCAAAAATGATAGCAGTCCTTTAGGTAACGGTGGTATTATAACCTATTCGCCAATTTTAGATAAGGGTATAAACAAAAAACTCGAACAAATAGCAAAAGAAAATAATATCCCCTACTCTACTTTTGTAACAGGCGGTAAAACCAGTACTGACGCTGATATGATTTCTATTTCGCGCGAGGGTGTAAAAACCAGCGTGCTATCAATCCCGCTTCGCAATATGCATTCTTCGGTTGAGATTTTAGATTTATTAGATCTTGAAGCTATTTGCGACTTACTGGAAAGATACATCCTGAAAGGCGGTGTTTTCGGTGCTTGACACATTAAAAAGACTCTGCCTTATTGACGGTATTTCGGGCGATGAAGGCGCTGTCAGAGATTTTATAATAAACGAAATTAAAGATTATTGCGAATATAGAATAGACAACCTTGGCAATATTATTTGCTTTAAAAAGGGTGAAAAAACACCAAACCGTAAAATCATGCTTGATGCTCATACCGATGAAGTAGGTCTTATAATCTCAAGTATTACTGAAGACGGTTATTTGAAATTTAAAACCGTTGGAGGTATTGATACTGCCGCTTTATTGCTTCGCCGTGTTTTAATAAACGGCAAGGTAAATGGTGTTATAGGCGGCAAACCATTCCATCTTTTAGATGCTGACAGCCGTAAAAAGCTACCTAAAAAAGATGACCTTTATATTGATATTGGTGCCAAAACCCGCAAAGAAGCCGAAACTTTTGTTTCTTTAGGCGATAGCGCGGTGATGATAAGCGATTTTGAAATTTTGGGCGAGTGCGTAAAATCAAAGGCACTTGATGACCGTATTGGTTGCGCCGTTTTAATTAAACTTTTAAAGGAATACAATAAGTACGACTTTTATGTTACCTTTAGCGCACAAGAAGAAGTTGGTCTTCGCGGTGCTAAAACTGCCACCTTTGCGATTAAGCCCGATTTCGCAATCGCGCTTGATTCTACAACTGCTGCAGATATTGCAGGCACACCCGCAGAATCGAAGGTTTGCATACAGGGTAACGGCGTTGCGGTTTCGTTTATGGATAACGCAACGGTTTATGATAAAGGGTTATATAATGCCGCCATAATCAGTGGTATTTTATGCCAACCAAAAGCTGCTGTTGCAGGCGGCAACAACGCAGGCGGCATACATTTGAGTGGTACGGGTGTTCGCACCTTGGCACTTTCTGCCCCCTGCCGTTATATCCATTCGGCAAACAGTATTGCAAGGATAAGTGATATTGACAGCATGTATACCCTTTCGGAATATATGCTTGAAAATATTGCAAACGAGAATATAAAATGATAACTCTTGTAAACGAAATTCCTTTTTTAGATTATCTTTCGGCAGAAGCAGTGAAAATAAACTGCCTTTACGAAAGTTATAAAAACGACAGTTCGGTTATGTTTTGGGTGCAGAATGAAAACGATGCATTTATTTCTATGACCGATGGCAATATGATTATTTTTGCTAATAATCCCGATTATAGCGAGCTTTGCCATTTTGTAAATGTCTTAAAACCTGCTTGCGTTTTCAGCGATAGCGAAACGCTTAGAAAAATAGGCAAAAATCCGCCGGAAAACATCAATGTTATGTACCGCAAGGCAGATATTGAAACTGCTTTAGAAAGTGATACCCTTTCAAGCAAGGATTTATACGAGCTTTTGGATGTTAAGGGGCTTTCTTTGCCGGAGTACCCCTATTTTGCGGTTGATTATTGCAGAAGATTAAATAAAGGTAACGCGCACTATTTTGCACTCAAGGACAAGTGTGCCGCTATTACCTTTGACTGCGAAAAATATGCTATAATAAACGGCCTTGCAAGCAAAGAAAAAGGCTTTGGCAGCGTAGCGCTAAAGGGAATTTTAGCTAAAAATTACGGTAAAGAATTTTTGGTATGCTGTCGCGACAGCGTTATGGGATTTTATTTAAAAAACGGATTTGAAAAATTATACAATTCGGGATATTGGGTAAAAAGTTATGAATATAAATGATTTTTTTAATATTGATTCTTCTCTTCTAGAACTTGATAAAAAAGCTTTAGCTATGTGCGAAGAAGTATTTTCAGAAATTGATAACACTACAGAATATAATCAGTTAAAGGTTTTAAAAGCTTTTATAGAAAATGGTGTTAGCGAATCTTACTTTACACATTCTACAGGCTACGGCTACGATGACCGCGGACGCGAAATTTTAGAAAAGGTTATGGCAGATTGTATGGGTGCAGAGGACTCGCTTATGCGCCATACCTTTGTTTCGGGTA
>JAZUPK010000037.1:0-42795 GCA_045605125.1 Acutalibacteraceae bacterium
CTTCTATTGGTACGTTGGTAGAGTTGATGATGTTATTAAGTCATCCGGCTACCGTATAGGACCGTTTGAAATCGAAAGCGTAATTATGGAATTGCCGTATGTATTGGAATGTGGTGTTTCTGCTGCTCCCGATGAAGTTCGCGGTCAGGTTGTTAAGGCAAGTATAGTGCTTACAAAGGGTACTGAAGGCACTGAAGAGCTTAAAAAAGAAATCCAGAATTATGTTAAAACGCACACAGCACCTTATAAATATCCGCGTGTGGTAGTTTTCCGTGATGAATTGCCTAAGACTATAAGCGGTAAGATTCAAAGAAACAAATTATAAACAGTATTTTCCGTTTTGGCTTTGTCGCGTCGCTTGGAGTATAAATATACGCCTTCGGCGATTTGACTTGGCCAAAACAAAAAATCTTTGTTTATAAATATATATTATAGGTGTAACGCAATTAATTATTGACAATTTTCCAATGTTGTGATATACTCATACAGTAAAAGCCTTGACGAAGAGTATGCAAAAATTTGTATATCAGAGAAGTGACGGTTGCTGCAAGTCATTTATGCGGTTTTTGTGTTGTAACTTCTGAGCTGAGGGGAAGAAAGTTTATGACGAGTAGAACCCCTTCGTGATTGCTGCGTAAATGCATAGGAATTGTTAGATTCCAAGAGTGGCAGGTTTACTGCAATTTGAGTGGTACCGCGGGTATAGATAATAAATCAATGCTCGTCTCAAAGTCATAACTTTGGGACGGGTTTTATTATTGTTAGAATCTGTCCTACTTGACGGAGGAGAATTTATGGAACAAATGAAGGAACTTGATTTTAAAATCAAAGAAATTGCTGGTCGTATTAAAGAACTACGCGAAATCGAAAATTTATCAGTTTCGGAAATGGCTGCAAGAACAGGTGTCAGCGAAGAAGAATATCTTAGTTGCGAAAAGGGTGAGAGTGATTTACACTTTGCCTTTATTTACCGCTGCGCAAATGCATTTAATGTTGACGTTACCGATATTATTGAAGGTTATAGCCCTAGACTTAAATCCTTTACAGTAACCCGTAAGGGCGAAGGTCAGCGTATTGAAAAAGCGCACGGCATGACTTATTATAACTTAGCTCACGCTTTTAAAAACAGAATTGCTGAACCGCTTTATGTAAAAAGTGTTTACAGTGAAGAAGCTCAAACTAAAGAAATCGAGCTTACAACCCACTCGGGTCAGGAATGTGACCTTATTATTTCGGGTCACTTAAAGGTTCAGGTTGGTAACCATACCGAAATTTTGGGCCCCGGGGACAGTATTTATTTCGACTCTAACACACCACACGGTATGATTGCCGTAAACGGTGAAGACTGTACATTCTACGCTATCGTTCTTAACCCAACAGGTGAACCTATCCCTGAATTAGAGCCTGATAAAAAGGTTGACGGTAAGGTTTCAACCCGTGTTCGCAAGGACAGAAAAGAGCGTATTTACAGCAAGTATATTGATATCGAAGAAAACGAAAACGGTACACCTACTTCTATAAGCTTCAAAAACACCGAAAAGTTTAACTTTGCTTACGATTTAGTAGATGCTTTGGCTGAAAAAGAGCCTGAAAAGCTTGCTATGTTACATATCTCGCGCGATGGTACAGAGCGTCGCCTTACCTTTAAGGATATTAAAAAGGCATCTAATCAATGTGCCAATTACTTTAAGTCTCTTGGCATTAAAAAGGGCGACAGGGTAATGCTTGTGCTTAAAAGACATTATCAGTTCTGGTACTGTATGATGGCGCTTAACAAGCTTGGCGCGATTGTTATTCCCGCTACAAATCAGTTACAAGCGCACGACTTTGAGTACCGCTTTAAGTCGGCAGGGGTAACCGCTATAGTTTGTACTGTTGATGGCGATACCGCCGCGCAGGTTGATTTAGCCGCTAAAAACTGTCCCGAGCTTAATCATAAAATGGTGGTTAACGGCAAGCGTGACGGTTGGCGTACATTCGATGAAGAATATCCGCTTTATTCGACCCACTTTAAGCGCACTGAGGATTCACCCTGCGGCGATGATTTAATGCTTATGTACTTTACTTCGGGTACAAGCGGTTATCCGAAAATTGCAGCGCATAATTATAAATATCCGCTTGGTCACTTCCATACTGCAAGGTATTGGCACGATGTTGACCCCGAAGGCTTACACTTTACTATTTCAGACACAGGCTGGGCAAAGGCTATGTGGGGTAAGCTTTACGGTCAGTGGCTCTGCGAGGCGGCAATCTTTGTTTACGATTTTGACCGTTTTGATGCGGCTGAAATATTACCAATGTTTGCAAAGCATCAAATTACTACCTTCTGTGCACCGCCTACAATGCTTCGTATGCTTATTAAGCAGGATATTTCTAAGTATGATTTATCTTCAGTTAAGCATATGACTACCGCGGGCGAAGCGCTTAACCCCGAAGTTTACCGTCAGTTTGAAAAGATTACAGGGCTTCAAATACTTGAAGGCTTTGGTCAGACCGAAAGCACAATGATTATCGGTAATATGGTTGGTGAGCCGCATAAAATCGGCTCTATGGGTAAACCTGCTCCTATTTATGATGTTCATATTGTTGACCCCGACGGCAACGATGTGGATGCAGGTGAAACCGGTGAAATTGTTATTGATATAAGCAAAGGTCTTCCTTGCGGCTTGGCTGTTGGCTACTACGGTGATGAAGAAAAGACTAAGGAAACCTGGTGCGACGGCTATTACCATACAGGCGATACCGCTTGGTGCGATGAAGACGGTTTCTATTGGTATGTTGGCCGTATTGATGATGTTATTAAGTCTTCAGGCTACCGTATAGGACCATTTGAAATTGAAAGCGTTATTATGGAGCTTCCGTATGTATTAGAGTGCGGTGTTTCTGCCGCTCCTGATGAAGTTCGCGGTCAGGTTGTTAAGGCAAGTATCGTGCTTGTAAACGGCACCGAGCCTACTGAAGAATTAAAGAAAGAGATTCAAAGTTATGTCAAGGAAAGAACCGCACCTTACAAATATCCAAGAATTGTGGTATTCCGCGATAGTCTTCCAAAAACTACAAGTGGTAAAATCCAGAGAAATAAATTATGATATATAAGAGAATAACACTTTTATGCGGCCATTACGGGAGCGGTAAAACCAATGTTGCTCTTAATATGGCGTATGACCTTAAAAACCAAAATGATAAGGTGGCTATAGCCGATTTGGATATAGTAAACCCTTATTTCAGGACTAAGGACAGCGCAGAGGAATTAAAGGAAAAGGGTATAACCCTTATTTCTTCAGAATATGCAGGCACTAATGTCGATATTCCCGCAATGCCGCAACAAATGTATATGCTTACCGATGATAAGGGACTTCACGCGGTAATAGATGTTGGTGGGGATGACCGTGGTGCTTTAGCACTTGGCAGAATAGGACCTGCTATTATAGAAGAAAACGATTACGAAATGCTTTTTGTAATCAACTGCTACCGCCCGCTAACGCGTGATGCTAAATCTACTTTAGAGGTTATGACTGAGATTGAGTGTGCCGCAAAAATTAAATTTACGGCTATTGTTAATAACTCTAACCTTGGTAACGAAACTACGGTAGAAGATGTTTTGCAATCGGTAGATTACGCTAACGAAGTTTCGGCTTTAACGGGGCTTCCCATAAAGTGTACAACGGTTAGCGAGAATATTTATAATGATATTAAAGAGAAACTCAGCAATGTATTTCCCTTGAAGTTACAAAGTAAAATCAATTAAAGGAGTGTTTTAAATGGCAAAATTATCATTTTTAACAGACAAATGCAAGGGCTGCGGTCTTTGTGTTGATGTATGCCCTAAAAAAGTTTTGGCGCTAAGTAACGACAAAATCAATGCTAAAGGACACCACCCTGTAGAAGCAGTTAACCCTGATGATTGTATCGGTTGTACATTCTGCGCTACAATGTGCCCTGACTGTATAATTACCGTAGAGTAGAAAGGTGAGTATTTAAAATGGCAGACAAAGTTTTAATGAAGGGCAACGAAGCCATTGCCGAAGCCGCTATAAAAGCCGGCTGCCGTCATTACTTCGGTTACCCGATTACCCCCCAAACCGAAATTGCCGCTTATATGGCAAAAAGAATGCCTAAAATAGGCGGATGCTTCTTACAGGCTGAAAGCGAAATCGCTGCTATTAATATGGTTTACGGTGTTGCTTCAACAGGTCTTAGAGTAATGACATCTTCTTCAAGTCCAGGAATTTCCTTAAAGGGTGAAGGTCTTTCTTACTTAGCCGGTGCAGACCTACCATCTCTTGTAATCAATGTTCAGCGTGGTGGCCCGGGGCTAGGCGGTATTCAGCCTTCACAGTCTGACTATTACCAAGCTACTAAAGCAGGCGGTCACGGTGACTTTAGAATGTTAGTTTTAGCACCTGCTTCGGTTCAGGAAATGGCAGACCTTACTGTAAAAGGCTTTGATTTGGCTGACAAATACCGTATGACTGCTATGATTTTGGCAGATGGTACTATGGGTCAGATGATGGAGCCTGTATCCCTTGACTATCCTACCCCCGAAAAGATAGAAAAGCCTTGGGCTACTACGGGTACCAATATGGAAAGAGAACACAATATTGTAAACTCTCTTTTCTTGCAGCCTGATGAGCTTGAAAAATCTAACAACGAACGCTTTGAGCGTTATAAGTACATAGAAGAAAACGAAGCTATGTATGAAGAATATATGATGGATGATGCAGAAATTTGCATTGCCGCTTTCGGTATTGCCTCTCGTGTAGCTAAAAATGCTATTGTTGAGGCTCGCAAAAAAGGTATTAAGGTTGGTATGATTAGACCTATTACCTTGTGGCCTTTCCCCAACAAGCCTTTTGAAAAGACAATAGGCAAAATAAGCAAATATATTTCTGTAGAGCTTTCTATGGGACAAATGATTGACGACGTTAAGCTTGCTACAAAATGTAGCGGCGAATATATCTTGTGCAACCGTGTAGGCGGTATGATTCCGTCTCCCGAAGAGGTGCTCGCAGCTATTGAAAAAGCAAATGGAGGTAATGAGTAATGCCAGTATTTAAGAAACCCCACGCTTTGACCGATGTACCGCTTCACTATTGCCCCGGTTGTACCCACGGTATTATTCACCGTTTGGTTGCTGAAGTTATTGATGAATTAGGCATTGAAGGCAAAACCGTAGGTATTGCACCTGTTGGTTGCTCGGTTATGGCTTATAATTATTTTAACTGTGATATGATAGAAGCTGCTCACGGTAGAGCTCCTGCTGTTGCTACAGGTGTTAAACGCGCACTTCCTGAAAATGTTGTATTTACATATCAAGGTGATGGCGACTTAGCTTCTATTGGTATGGCTGAAACCGTACATGCAGCTGCAAGAAACGAAAACATCACTATTATATTTATCAACAACGCAATTTATGGTATGACAGGCGGTCAAATGGCTCCTACATCGTTACCGGGTCAGGTTACCCAAACTTCACCTTACGGTAGAGATACCGACCATTGCGGTTTCCCGATTAAAGTATGTGAAATGCTTTCTGAAGTTGACGGCGCCGAGTATTTAGAGCGTGTTGCAGTTAACAATGTAAAGAATATTAAAAACGCTAAGAAGGCTATTAAAAAGGCTTTCGAAAATCAAATAAACGGCAAGGGCTTCTCTTTAGTAGAAGTTATTTCAAGCTGTCCTACAAACTGGGGTCTTACACCTAAAGCGGCACTTGAATGGATTGATGAAAAAATGATACCTTATTACCCATTAGGCGTTTATAAGGACCGTAGCGCAAAGGAGGCAGAATAATGGCTACTACACAGTATTTATTTGCAGGCTTCGGCGGTCAGGGTATTCTTTTCTCGGGTAAGTTTTTGGCTTACAAGGGTCTTATTGAAGGCAAACAGGTAAGCTGGCTTCCGTCTTACGGCCCCGAAATGCGCGGCGGTACTGCAAGCTGCAGTGTTATTTTAAGCGATACTCCCGTAGGCTCACCAATAGTTTCTAAGCCTGATGTTTTGGTTGCTATGAATCTTCCTTCACTTGATAAGTATGAAGATTCTGTAGTTTCGGGCGGCACTATTTTTGTAGACTCAGCTTTAATAGAGCGCAAGGTTAAAAGAACCGATGTTACCGTTCATTATATCCCTGCAACTAAGCTTGCAAGCGATAACGGTATGCCTACCTTGGCTAATATGATTATTGTTGGAAAAATTCTTAAAGAGCTTGGCGGTTATAGTGAAGAAGCAGTAAATGCAGCTCTCTCGAAGGTTATTTCGGCTAAGCGCGCTGATATGCTTTCGGTTAACCAAAAAGCAATGAGCATTGGTGCCGAAAACTAAGGAGATATTATTATGGAAATTAAAATTACTAAAGCTGCGGTTTTAAAGGAAAAACCCGACAGCGCTACATTAGGCTTTGGTAAAAAATTTACCGACCATATGTTTATGATGGATTGGAACAAGGAAAAGGGCTGGTATAATGCTCGCATAGTTCCTTTCGAAAATCTTTCACTTCATCCTGCTTCAACCGCTTTACACTACGGTAGTGAAATTTTTGAAGGCTTAAAGGCTTACCGCCGTAAAGACGGTAAGGTTCAAATGTTCCGCCCAATTGAAAATATCCGCCGTATGAATCGCTCGGCTGAGCGTTTATGCCTACCACAAATCCCTGAAGATTTAGCAATGCAGGTTCTTGAAACCTTTGTATCATTAGAACAAGACTGGACCCCTTCGGCTGAAGGCACATCACTTTACCTTCGCCCCTTTATGTTCGGTAATGACGAATCTTTAGGTGTTCACGCAGTTCATAATGCCACTTATGTTATAATCGCTTCCCCTGTTGGCAGCTATTATGCAGAAGGCATTAACCCAGTTAAGATTATGATCGAAGACGAAGATGTTCGCGCAGTTCGCGGTGGTACAGGCTACGCTAAATGCGGTGGTAACTATGCGGCTTCTAACCGTGCGGGTGAGCGTGCCGCACAGCAGGGCTATTCACAGGTTTTATGGCTTGACGGTGTAGAACGCAAGTACATAGAAGAAGTTGGCGCTATGAACGTTATGTTCAAAATCGACGGCAAAATTGTTACTCCTATGCTTTCCGGTTCGATTCTTCCAGGTATTACCCGTATGTCTTGTATCGCTGTGCTTAAGGATAAGGGCTTCGAAGTTGAAGAAAGACTTTTAAGTATTGACGAGTTAGCTGAAGCTATGGAAAACGGCAAGCTTGAAGAAGCTTGGGGCTGCGGTACTGCCGCAGTAGTATCACCTATAGGTGAGCTTTGCTACAAGGGTGTTAAATACCCTGTAAATAATGGTGAAATCGGTGAAGTTACTCAAATGCTTTATGATACCTTAACAGGAATTCAATGGGGCAAGATAGAAGATACATTCGGTTGGATTAAACCTATAGAATAAAAAAATGGACTGTACAATATTTGTACAGTCCATTTTAAATTTAATTAAAAATTATTCTACATCTTCGCTTTGGGTGGTTTCACATTCAAGATAATCGCCTTTGATACGATTTTTATTCTTAATTTTGTCAACAACAGCAAGTGCGCCAACAGCCGCACCGAAAAGAGCAAGAAGAGAAACTATAAACTTAAAAAAGCCTTTCATAAAATAACCGCCTTTCACGAATTTTTATAATATAATTATTATATCAGTATTTTTATAAAATGTCAATTACATTAAAGGACCAAAAATATGAAGAATAGCTTGTTTTAGTCTTTGTCTTAAGGGGCGCTTTTTCCAGTTTTCAAGAGTTATTTCTTTAGATACTGCCAAAACTTCACGAAAATGGTGCTTAATATCAAGCGCCGCTTCCTTATTATCAAGCCATACACCGCACTCAAAGTGGAAAACAAAGCTACGGTAATCCATATTAACAGAGCCTACGGTTGAAATACAGTCATCAGATAAAAATACCTTCGAATGTATAAATCCGGGTGTGTATTCGTAAATTTTCACCCCTGCTTCTAAAAGCTCTAAATAGTTATATCGTGTTACATTGTGAACATACCATTTATCGGGTATATGCGGTGTTACAATGCAAACTTCAATTCCTGCCTTTGCAGCCATAGAAAGCGTAGAAATCATCATATCATCAATTACAAGATACGGGGTCATAATATAAACATACTTTTGCGCAGTATTTATAATTTGCATATAAATTCCTTCAGCGGGGTTGTTTTCGTTTAAAGGCCCATCATTATAAGGAATAGCAAAAGCATCATCAATATTTTCGGATTCTATCATATGGGATTTTATATCAATACGCTTATTGGTTATAAATTCCCACATTGTAAGAAACATACACAAAAAGCTGTTTACCGCTTCGCCTTTAATAATAACGCCGCTATCCATCCAATGCCCGAAACGTGTGTGACGGTTGATGTATTCATCGCCTATATTTATACCGCCCGTAAAGGCCAATTTACCGTCTATTACAACAATTTTACGGTGGTTGCGGTTGTTTAAAAAGGTGTTGAAAAGGGGATAAATAGGGTTGAATACCGATACCTCAATACCTTCTTTGCGAAGCTTTTTAATAAAATCACGGCGTTGGCGTTTTATAGAGCCAAAATCATCAAAAATAATTTTAACTTCAACGCCCTCCTCCGCCTTGTGTTTAAGTACCAAGTGAAGCTGATCCCACATATAACCCTCTGCAAGGATAAAATACTCTAAATAGATGTATTTTTCGGCATTTTCGACCTCTTCAATAAGGCGCTTAAAATACTGTTCACCGCTTGGAAGATACTCGGCCGAGGTGTTTTTATAAAGTGGGAAACCCGTTTCACTTACCAAGTAATCTGCTTGGCGCGAGTGTGGAAGGTCGGAATAAGCAATCGCATCAATGTTTTCCCGTGGGTTTATGAGGTGCGGAAGATAGTGTGATTGGCAAATAGCCATTTTCTTTTTCAGGTGTGGTAAAACTCTACCGCCGCCCCATAAAAGATAAACCGAAATACCAAAGATGGGGAAAATAAGTATAAAAATTATCCAACCTATTTTATGGTCGGCATTACCGCGTTTGTTAATAATAAAAATAGAGGTTAAAACACCTAAAAACATTGAAAAGTAAAATCCAAAGGTGGAAAAAATGGTGCTATCATAAATAAGTAAAAACAAAAAAGCTAACTGCAAAACCAAAAGTAATGCAGAAATAAGTATGCGATTTTGTATTCTTATACGGTAGTTTTTCATAATTCACCTCTTTCGAGAATTATATGATATTATATTTTACCATAATATATTAAAATTTGCAATTAGTAGTAGAAAATTTGTTGTATTTATGGTATAATATACTAAATATTTTATTTTTGGAGAGATAAAATGGCAGAAATTATTTCTTTGGGCAACGGTGTAGAAGGTCTTTTCATTAAAAACAGCCGTTTCAACACCACATCTGTATCATTTAATTTTTATTTACCCCTAAACGAAAAAACTGTAGCGCATAATGCGTTACTGCCTTTTGTTTTAACCTCCTGCAGTAAGGATTATCCCGATTTCACATCGCTTAATCTAAAGCTTAGCAAGCTTTATGGTGCAAGACTTGATTCAAGCTGTGAAAAATACGGCGACTGTCAACTACTTAGAATGAGAATTTCGGTTATAGATGATAAATTCTCTTTGGATGATGATTCTTTGGTATTACAGGCAAGTGAATTACTTTTAAAGCTTATCTTTAATCCAAACACCGAAAACAACAGTTTCTTTGAATGCGACGTTGAACGCGAAAAGCGTAAAGCTATTGAGCATATTAAGGGCGAGATTGCCGAAAAGCGTGTTTACGCTAAAAATCGCCTTATTGCTGAAATGTTTAAGGGTACTCCTTACGGTCTTCCAAAGTGTGGTACCGAAGAAGAAGTTGCGAAAATTACAGGTGAGAGCCTTTACTCTGCTTGGGAAAATATGTTAAATACTGCCTTTGTGCGCGTGCATATTGTTGGTGCCGCAAAGCCACACAAGTTTTTTGAAAGAATTAAAGAACGCTTTGTAGACCTAGAACGCAGTAATATTACCGATTGTAAAATTTGTAAGCCGGCAGAGCCCACAGACAAGGTAAACACCGTTATAGAAAAAATGGATGTAAAGCAAGGTAAGCTTGTAATGGGCTTTTCTAGTGCTGTTTATGGTGATGATGATTTATCCGTTCCGCTTATGGTTATGTGCGATGTTTTTGGCGGCGGGCCATATTCACGCCTCTTTACCAATGTGCGCGAAAAAATGAGCTTATGCTATTACTGTTCGGCAACCTCAGTTAGGTATAAAGGCCTTTTAACTGTAGACTCGGGTGTTGAAACACAAAACTGTGACAAAGCAGAAAAAGAGATACTTAACCAGTTAGATATACTAAAGAATGGCGAGTTTTCCGAAGATGAGCTTGAATCTTCTAAAAAGAGCTTTTGTGATTCACTTAAAACCTATTACGATAGTCAAAACGCGCTTGATTTGTGGTATGCTTTGAAGATAAATAATACCAATTTATATTCTCCCGAGGATATTATAGAAAAAATTAAGGTTGTCACAAAAGAAGATGTAGTCTATGCCGCAAAGGGTGTAAAGCTACACACAGTCTATAAACTTTTGCCTAAGGAGTCTTAAGATGCAAAAAGAAATTATACAAAGCGATATCGGAGAAAGTTACTTAAAAGCAGTGCATTCTTCGGGACTGAAAATATATATACTCGAAAAACCGCAGTATAATTCGTGCTATGCGATTTTCGGCACAAAGTATGGCTCTATTGATAACTGTTTTTCGGCAAATGGGGAAGAAACAGAAGTGCCAGAAGGTATCGCCCACTTTTTAGAACATAAGCTTTTTGAAAGCGAAGACGGTGATGCTTTTTCAAAGTATGCCAAAACGGGTGCTTATGCTAATGCTTTCACTTCTTTCGATAAGACCTGTTATCTTTTCTCTTGCTCAAATATGTTTTATGAAAATTTGGGTATACTTTTAAATTTTGTGCAGTCGCCTTATTTCACAAAGGAAACTGTACAAAAGGAGCAGGGTATAATAGGTCAGGAAATTCGCATGTATGACGATAGTCCTGCTTGGCGAGTAATGTTTAATATGCTGCTTGCAATGTATAAAAATCATCCTGTTAGAATTGATATCGCAGGCACCACCGAAAGCATTGCAAAAATCGATGAAAAACTGCTTTATAAATGCTACAATACATTTTATAATCCTTCTAATATGTTTTTATGCATTGCGGGTAATGTTGAAAGCGAAAAGATACTAAAAATGGTAGAAGGCGGTATTAAGGAAAATAATCCGCTTGAAATTGAACGCAGAAAGCCTGAAGAACCGGAATGCGTTTTAAAACCTGAGGTTTCGCAAAATTTGGCAGTAGCACAACCAATGTTCTGCTTTGGTTATAAGCTGCCTGCTGATAAAGCTCCTACAGTAAAGGACCGCGTTTGTATAGCAATTTTGCTCGATGTTTTAGCGGGTGACTGCTCACCCCTTTATAAAAAGCTTATGGAAAAAGGGCTTATAAATGATGATTTTTCGTTCGAGCATTTTTACGGTGACGGCTATAATGCAGTTATCTTTGAAGGCGACTCTTACGACCCGAAGGCAGTAGCCGAAGAAATTAAGGCAGAGATTAGCAGAATTAAAGAAGAAGGCATAAATAAAAAGCTTTTTGCGGCTATAAGAAGTGGTCTTTACGGTAATGCTATTCGTAGCTTTAACAGTGTTGAAAATATTACAATGCAGCTTGTTGACTGCGCTATGAACGGCACAGATTTATTTGATGAAATTAAGTATTTAAAATCGGTAACTACCGAAAACGTTTTAAAAAGACTGGCATTTTTAGAGAACGATAAAACTGTACTATCGGTTATAAATCCGATGGAGGAATAATTTATGGCATACGATGTTGTGATTTTTGGAATACATCTTACTATAAAGCCGATTGCCTTTACGCTTCATTTAGGTTCAAGAACATGGGATGTTTATTGGTACGGAATTTTAATTGCTTTGGGCTTTATGTTAGCGCTCATTTACGGTAATTTTAACGCTAAGCGCTTTGGTATAGATAAAGATAAAATGCTTGATGTTGTTTTAATTACAGCGCCTTTATCAATACTTTGTGCGCGTATTTATTATGTTATTTTTGATGGCGTAAAATGCGAGAGTATTGCCGATTTCTTTGGTTTTGGTGACTCGTCGGGTGTTGCAGGTATCGCGATTTATGGCGCAATTATAGGTGCTTTTTTGGTTGGCGGACCGCTTTGCTACTTGTTTAAAATTAAAATCCCAGATATATTTGACCTTGCAGGTTTGGGCTTTTTAATAGGTCAATGCGTTGGCAGATGGGGTAATTTTGTAAACCAAGAAGCCTATGGCGCTTTTACAAACAGCAGTTTTTGGGGTATGGAAAGCCAAAAAACTATAGCTGAAATGGGCGAAGGCTTAGTACACCCTTGCTTCCTTTATGAATCGCTTTGGTGCCTAGTTGGTTTTATACTTATTCATTTTTTGAGCAAAAAGCGTGCATTTTCGGGCGAAGTATTTTTAATGTATTGCGCTTGGTACGGCTTTGGTAGGGGATTTATAGAAATTTTACGCACTGACAGCTTAATGTTAGGACCTATAAAGGTTTCTTGTCTTTTGGGATTTTTGGTATCGTTTATAAGCGTTACTGCAATAGCTGTTATAAGAAAAAAATTAAAGCCTGAAGCAGAGTATGTTTCGGTTTTTAGTGAAAATACGGAGGGTAATGAAAATGAAGCTAATTGATGGTAAAATTATATCAGCAAGCGTTAAAGAACGCGTAAGATTAGAAGTTGAAGCCTTAAAAAAAGAAGGCATTACTACAGGGCTTGCGGTAATTATTGTTGGTGAAGACCCTGCTTCTAAGGTTTATGTTGCTAATAAGAAAGAGGCTTGCGAAATGCTTGGTATTATTTCTGAAGAGTATGCCTTGCCTGAGAATACTACCCAAGAAGAGCTTTTGGCACTTATTGAGGAGCTTAATAATAAAGATACCATTAACGGTATTTTGTGTCAGTTACCGCTTCCTAAGCATCTTGATGAGCAGGCGGTTATCAATGCTATTTTGCCTTCAAAGGATGTGGATGCTTTTCATCCACAAAATGTTGGTAAAATTATGCTTGGTGACTATGATTTTGTTCCCTGTACTCCTGCAGGTATTATGGAAATGCTAGAATATGAAAATATCGATATTTCGGGTAAAACCTGTGTTGTAATTGGTAGGTCTAACATAGTTGGTAAGCCTATGGGTATGCTTTTGCTTCATAAAAATGGCACAGTTACTATTTGCCATTCAAGAACAAAGGATTTAGCCTCGGTTTGCAAGAATGCCGATATTTTAGTAGCGGCTGTTGGCAGACCAAACTTTGTAACCGCTGATATGGTAAAAGAAGGTGCTGTTGTAATTGATGTTGGTATTAACCGTGTTGACGGAAAGCTTGTAGGCGACGTTGATTTTAATGCCGTTAAGGATAAATGCTCGGCCATTACTCCTGTTCCCGGTGGCGTAGGACCAATGACAATTGCAATGCTTATGCAAAATACACTTACTGCGGCTAAAAAACAAAACAACAGGTGATTTTTGTGTTAAAAAAAATTATTTGCCTTTTTTGGGTGTTTTTACTTGTCTTTTGTGTTACCGTTTCCGCTGATGAAGATTTTTTGGTTTACGGAAAGCATACCGATGAGCTTTGCGAAGCTCTTAATATGAATGCAGGGGATATAAAGGATTATTGTGAAGAAAATCATATTACCTACCTTGCTATAAACGCTAATAACACAAAGCAAATTAAAAGAACCGAATTTGTTGATAAATTTTCTCAAAAAACGGTAGACTTATCAGTGATCCCGGATGCCGAAATATTAAAGCTTACGGGTGAAATTTCAGGCTTCCCTGAAGCTAAAGGTGAAGTTGTGAAGCAAGCCGATCTTAAATTTTTAAAGCTTAGGTTAGAATCAAAGGATAGCGGCGGCAATTATACTTTAACCGAGTATATAACCATAAAAGAAGCTAAAAAGGTTATCCTTGCTTTTTATACCGCAAACGGTGAAGATGAAGCATATATCGAAAGTGCTTTTACTGAGCAGTTTAAACCTAAAACCGACTATAAACCGTTTTTATCGGTAGGTATTGTGATATTTGTCTTTATAGGTCTTGTAGCGGCTGCATTTATAATTAAAGATTTTAAGCAAAAGGATTAAAGAATAGGCTGACAGATTTTCTGTCAGCCTATTATATTTTGCTATTTTTTGTAAATACTACCATTTAAAGAATTATTTAAAGGTGATATTTATGAAAAGGCGGAATATTGTAAGGGTTATTTCTTTTCTATCGGCAGTTATTGTGGCACTTACGGGTGTAATTATAAAAAGTTATAAAAATTGCGAGAAGTTAGAACTTCAAATAGAAAATAGTTATTCCCGTGGGCTTAATGAATTTTCGGCTTCCATAAACAATATTTCGCTTATATTAAAAAAAGCAAGATACACCACACATCCCGGGCTATTAGCCAAAATGGCGGCAGAGATTTTAACCGAAGCCGAAATTTCAAAATCGGCGTTATCGGTTTTGCCGTCTATTAGGAATCTTGACTCTTTAAATCTGTTTCTTTCACAAGCGGGGAACTATGCCTTTGCAGTTTCTACAAAGCTTTATAACGGCGAAGAATTACCAACGGATTTTGAAAACAATATAAGGTACTTAAGCGAAACGGCAGAAAAGCTTTCGGAAGTGGTAAGTGATGCGCAAATAGGATTTGATAACAGTGATTACTGGGTAAAGGAAATCAAAAATAAAATTGATGCGAATGTAAATGAGTCACTAAACGGCAGCTTGCAACAATTAGAAAGTGAGTTTAGTGATTATCCAACCTTGGTTTATGATGGGCCTTATTCCGAAAGTTTAGAAGATGGGCAAGGTGAGCTTATAGAAGAAGCAGATTATATAACCGAAAATATAGCGCTTAAAAAGGCGTATGAATTTTTTGGTCAAGATAATAGCTATGAGATTTTTGGGGAAATTGACGGCGAGATTGAAGCTTTTAGAATAGGTGATAGCAATACAGATATTGCAATAAGCAAAAAAGGCGGATATGCTCTTTATTTTAGAAAGTATAGACCAATTGAAAAAATAATACTTTCTTACAGTCAGGCTCTTACTAAAGCAAAAAGGTTTTTGTCCGGCCGTTCTTATGATAATTTTTTAGAAACCTATTATTATATTGATGAAGGTGTTTGCGTTATAAATTTCGCTTTTCTAGATGGCGAAACAATATGCTATACCGATTTAATAAAGGTCGGCATTGCTATGGATAGTGGCGAAGTTATGTTTTATGAAGCTAGCGGTTATTTAAGTAATCATAAAAGCCGTGCCTTTGAAACTGCAAAATATACCGAGCAAGAAGCGCGCGAGAGGGTTAGCAAAAACCTTAAAATAGGTAAAGTTTCAAAAGTATTAATTCCTACAGATGCAGGTGATAAACGCTGTTACGAGTTTAGTTGTACTGACGGCGATACCGATGTTTTGGTTTATATAAATGTATTAAATTTAAAGGAAGAAGAAATTTTAATTTTGCTCAAAAACGATGGTGGAACTTTGGCAAAATAATAATAGCTTTGGAATTATTAAATGGCAAAACAAAAAAACAACCTCGTTTGAGGTTGTTTTTTATACATCTAATAAGCAAATATCTTCAAGCGTTTCGCGTTTTACTGCCAAATAGTCACCACTATCATTAAGCATAACAACAGGGGGACGGGGGACACGATTGTAGTTTGAAGCCATTGAGTAGTTATAAGCGCCTGTTGTGAGCACTGCTAAAATGTCGTTTCTATAGGGTTTTGGCAACATTACATTTTCTTGTATTACATCGCCTTCTTCGCAACATCTACCTGCAATAGTAGCGCAAAAATCGGTCTTTTCATTTGCACGGTTGGCAAGAACTACAGTATAGGGAGATTCATAAAGGGTATAACGCGGATTATCTGTCATACCGCCATCTATAGAAACATAATTTTTGTAGCCCCTAATTTCTTTCACAGAACCAACGCTATAAAGGGTGAGACCTGCATCGGCTACAATGCTTCTACCCGGTTCCATTGCGATTTTGGGAATTTCTATTTGGAATGCGTTAGACTGCTTATTTAAAATCTCGGCAATCTCGGCAATTTTTTCGGTAAAGCTGATTTCGGGGTCGCAGTCAGTATATCTAACACCAAAGCCACCGCCTAAATTTAAAATTCTTGGGGTATATCCATAGGTGTTTTTGATGTCCTTTATAAAACGGAACATCAACTCACTTGCAAGGTCAAAAGGCTCGCTTTCAAAAATCTGAGAGCCTATATGACAGTGGAAACCTGCAAAATCGATATTTTTAAGCTCCAGTATTTTGCCTACGGTTTCTTTTGCTTGGTTAGTATCAATCGCAATACCAAATTTAGAATCAACATTGCCTGTTGAGATTTTTTCGTGTGTGTGAGTGTCAATACCGGGGGTCACTCTTAACAAAATCTTTTGAGTAATACCTTTTTCTGCGGCAATTTTTTCGATTGCGAAAAGTTCTTCATCGCTATCTGCTACAATACATCCAACACCGTTATCTATAGCAAAGGCAATTTCGGCATCAGTTTTATTGTTGCCGTGGAAAAAGCAGTTTTTCATTGGAAAGCCTGCAGACAATGCGGTGTAAATTTCACCCATAGACACAACGTCAATGTTCATATTCTCTTCTTTTGCAATACGGTAAATTTGCTTACACGAAAAGGCTTTGGAAGCATATTCAGGGCAAGAACCTTCAGGGAAATATTTTGCGAAAGCGGTCTTATATTCGCGCATATGCTCACGTATTTTATTTTCATCCATAAGGTACAAAGGTGTGCCGTACTTTTGTGCAAGCTCTACCGTATCGTAACCTGCAAAACAAAGATGCCCGGAACTATTTATTGATAAATTATCGCAAATCATTACTTAATTCCCATCTTTTCCATTTCTTCGTACAATACTGCGCGTGTAGCATCTTCCATAGGAGTTAAAGGCAGGCGCAAATAATCTTCGCAGAAGCCCATTTTAGCCATAGCAGCCTTTACGGGTATGGGGTTAACTTCGCTAAAGAGAGCCTCGATAAGCGGTAAAAATTCAAGTTGCATTTGAGCAGCTTTATGAATATCGCCTGCGAAATAGGCTTCGCACATTTCAACCGCTTCGTTTGGCATAAGGTTAGAAAGAACAGATATACAACCCTTACCACCTAATGATAAAATGGGTAGTGTTTGGTCATCGTTACCTGAATAAATATCAATTTTATCGCCGCAAAGGTGAGCGGTTTTTGCAATTTCAGAAATATTACCGCTTGCCGCTTTAAGACCAACTATATTAGGATGCTCTGCTAGCACAGCTACGGTTTCGGGCTTGATTGAAACGCCGGTTCTCGATGGTACATCGTAAAGAATAACAGGTACTGTAGATGCATCGGCAATAGTTGTAAACATCTTAATAAGACCTTTTTGAGTTGCCTTATTATAGTAAGGGGTTACAACCAAAATTGCGTCCGCACCCGATTCGCAAGCGCAACGGGTTAAATCAAGAGCGTAGTTAGTATCGTTGGAACCGGTACCTGCAATAACCGGTACTCTTCCGTTTACATATTTTACTGCAAAATCAATAGCATCGCGGTGTTCATCATCACTAAAGGTAGAAGCTTCACCGGTAGTACCTGCAACAACAAGTGCGTTAATGCCTTGTTCAATTTGCCAATCAATAAGGCGTGCAAAGGCGTCATAATCAATGCCGTTTTCAGTGATCGGGGTGATAAGGGCGGTAGCCATACCCTCAAAAATTGTCTTTTTCATACTATTTTCCTCCAAAATATTTGCAATAAAAAATAGCCGATTGCTCGACTACCAAACATTAGAAAATATCTATAGGGATTTTCCTATTGTTGATAGCACTCCGCAAATGCGACAGTAAGCCGAATATTATTCCGTCTTACCAGAGTGGCGCCTGCCGGCAACCCTCTTCGGCGGCTGTTCCTTTCGTATTTGGTATCTCACTGCCGTGATTAGCATTCAAATAGTACTGATAACATACCGCGCCTCTATCTTACCAGTATACTTTAGCATACTATTATATGTTTGTCAAGGTTTTGTGTTTCAAAAAATTGAAAAAAAGTTGAAAAAAAGGTAGATTTTCTAAAATGTTTGTGTTAAAATATAATGTAATCTTAATTTTAGATAAGAGGGATATTAATGGAAAGAAAAGTTGGTACTATATCAAGAGGTATTCGTTGCCCTATCATCCGTCAAGGAGATGATTTGGTAAAGATTGTAACCGACAGCGTTATTGAAGCAGCAGAAAGTGAAAATTTTGCACTTCGCGACCGCGATGTTGTAGCTCTTACAGAGTCTATTGTTGCTCGCGCACAGGGTAATTACGCTACTGTTGATGCTATTGCAAAGGATGTTAAAGCAAAATTTGGCGATAATACTGTAGGTGTAATTTTCCCAATTCTATCTCGTAACCGTTTCGCAATTTGTTTAAAGGGTATTGCAAAGGGTGCTAAGAAAATCGTTTTAATGCTTGCGTATCCATCTGATGAAGTTGGTAACGAATTGGCAGATTGGGATAAAATCGATGCTGCGGGCATCAATCCTTATGCTGATGTTTTGTCACTAGAACGTTATCGTGAAGTTTTCGGTGTACACCCTCTTAAATTTACCGGTGTTGACTATGTTCAGTATTATAAAGACCTTATTGAAGAATGTGGTGCCGAAGTAGAGATTATTTTTGCTAACCAAGCAAAAGCAATTTTAGATTATACTGATTGCGTTTTAGCTTGCGATATTCATACCCGCGTTCGTACAAAGCGTCTTTTAAAAGAAGGCGGTGCTAAAATAGTTTACGGTCTTGATGAGATTTTGACTGAGAGTATTGATGGCAACGGCTTTAACGAAAAGTTTGGTCTTTTAGGCTCTAATAAGGCTACTGAAGAATCTATTAAGCTTTTCCCAAGAGAATGCAAGGATTTAGTTTTAGATATTCAAAAATCATTTGCAGAAAAAACAGGTAAGCATATCGAAGTAATGGTTTACGGCGACGGTGCTTTCAAAGACCCACAGGGCAAAATTTGGGAACTTGCAGACCCTTGCGTTTCTCCTGCATTTACTGATGGTCTTGTAGGTACTCCTAACGAATTAAAACTTAAATATTTAGCTGATAACGACTTCAAGGATTTATCGGGCGAACAGCTTAAGGAAGCTATCTCCAAAAAGATTAAGGAAAAGGAAGGCAGCCTTGTTGGTAACATGGCAGCACAGGGTACAACCCCACGTCAATTGACCGACCTTATCGGTTCACTTTGTGACCTTACAAGCGGCTCGGGTGATAAGGGTACACCTGTAATACTTATCCAAGGCTATTTTGATAACTATACTAATTAAGGAGAGTTTTTATGAGCAGTAATGTACGTCCTGAAACTATGGAAAGAATAACTACCAAAGCTTTGGCTGATGCTTTTATTGAAGAGCAAATTGCCGAAATTCGTGCTCAGGTAGGGGATAAAAAAGTTTTACTCGCACTTTCGGGCGGTGTTGATTCTTCTGTTGTGGCCGCATTGCTTATTAAGGCTATCGGCAAACAGCTTGTATGTGTTCACGTAAACCATGGTCTTATGCGTAAAGATGAATCTGAAAATGTTATTAAAATTTTCAAAGGCGAGCTTGATGCTAACCTTATATATGTAGATGCTACAGACCGCTTCTTAGATTTATTAGCAGGAGTTTCAGACCCTGAAAAGAAGAGAAAGATTATTGGTAAAGAGTTTATAGAGGTTTTTGCTGACGAAGCAAGAAAGCTCCAAGGTGTTGCATATTTGGCACAGGGTACAATCTACCCAGATATACTTGAAAGCATTAAGCAGGCCGAAGGTAAAAAGGCTGTTAAATCTCACCATAACGTAGGCGGCCTACCGGAAGATTTGAAATTCGAGTTAGTTGAGCCTATTAAGCTTTTATTTAAGGATGAAGTTCGTGTAGTTGGCGAAGCATTAGGTCTTCCGCACGCTATGGTATACCGTCAGCCATTCCCGGGTCCCGGTCTTGGTGTACGTTGCTTGGGTGCTATTACACGTGACAGACTTCACGCTTTAAGAGAAGCGGATGCCATCTTACGTGATGAATTCGATAAAAACGGCCTTGCTAGTAAGGTTTGGCAGTATTTTGTAGTAGTTCCTGATATTAAGAGTGTGGGCGTTAAGGATGAAAGCCGCTATGAAGGTTGGCCGGCAATCATCCGCGCTGTAAATACTACCGACGCTATGTCAGCAACTATTGAAGAAATTCCTTATCCCGTTCTTCATAAAATAACCGACCGTATTACAAATGAGGTTGACGGCATTAATCGAGTTTTACTCGACTTAACACCAAAGCCTGTCGGAACTATAGAGTGGGAATAAACACTTCACGCGTCCTGTGGACGATGAAGTGAAGTGTTTATTAGCGCCGCGGTCGACAGGTGCGCCACGCTCCAAGTGAGCGCAACGTCGGGTACCGCAAGAGGGTAACTTAAGGAGCGAAGCGATAAGCGTCCTGTGGACGATGAAGTGAAGTGTTTATTAACGCCGCGGTCTCGTCGTCGCAAACTTCATAGTATTCGTTTTCGCGTAAGCGCGAAAAGCTCACGGATTACGCTGCTCCTCCTCTCCCCAAAAAGTTTCACTTTTAGGGGACCCCCTATGCCACGCTCCAAGTGAGCGCAACGTCGGGCACCGCAAGAGGGTACACCTTTAAGGGTAAAAGTTGATATCCTGAGAAAAACCAAGAAAAAATAAGAAATCAACGACCTTGTGTAACACAAAAATCCGTGTTACATAAGGTCGTTTTATTGTATAACAAAACAATCTCTCCCTAACTTTTTTCAAAAAGTAGGAGTGCGGGTGTTGGGGTTATACTCATTCGAGAGTAGTTCATAAAAAAGTTACAAATAAGAATTTTAACTCTTTGGTAAACGAGTTGACTTTTTGCCTTTTTTGCTGTATAATATTTGATGTATAACTATATGCACATATTTGCCACATAGTGCGAATTATGTAGCAGTGACAAACGGACATTTGCGGATACGTCCACAGGGTCTGTACTTCACACTTGTAATTATCAGCGGCATTATGTTGATTCTACTCTTTGCCAGCCGCAGACAGGAGGAAAAATGAAGTTCTTAAAAGCTACATGGCGGATTTTGAGTTTTTGCTTAACAACCCTATTGGCATTGGTACTGATTTTTAATTTACTATCAATTGGTAGCAAATATTTTACAGGTGATACCTATGCTGATGTTTTTGGAATTTCAACTGCCGTTGTAATTTCCGGCAGTATGGAACCAACAATTTCCGTGAACGACATGGTTGTGATTCAGGAAAAGGATAATTACGCAGAAAAAGATGTAATTTCCTATATTTCTAAGAATGGTAATTTGATTACCCACCGAATTGTGGATGTGACCGACGAAGGTTTCATAACCCGTGGGGATGCAAATGACACCATTGACGTAGAAGTTCCTATTTCCGAGGATAAGGTAGTTGGAAAAGTAGTATACGTGATTCCTCGAGTAGGTATGTTTTTGGAACACTTGCAGTCCCCCCTTGGGATGTTGTGTGTTGGACTTATTGGATTTGTTTTGATTGGACTTCCTTCCTTTTTGGATAGGGGCCGAAAAGAAGAAAAGGGAGGGAAATACACTCATGAGTAAAGAAAAAATTACACATCGAAAAAAACGAAGAATTCCTTTGAGTGTATATCTCAGTTATTTGCTGATCGTAACATTGGTTGCGACAGGGGTGACTTTTTCCGCTTATGTAACAAGAATTAGCGGGGCGGACAGTGCGCGAGTTGCAAAATTTCTAGTAACAGTGGACTCAGTACAACAAGAAACAATAAAATTCTTGGATTTAATCCCCGGTGACGTTCGCCAATGGGAATTTGATGTAGACTTTGACAGTGAAGTTGCTGCGCAGTGCAAAATAATGCTTTCTTCCACACAAAATTTGCCACTAACTTACACCCTGACACATGGAGATAGCACTCAAAACGTGGAACTTGGCGAGTGGATGGACGTTTATGAAGTTGTTGCCGGCGGTCATAATGAAACACAAGAATTCGTGCTTACTGTAACGTGGCCTGCAAATGAGAATGCAACGGAACTTATGGGAATGGCAGATGCTGTTACATTATACATCAAAACGGAACAAATAGACTAAGAAAGGGGAAAGATTGCTATGAAATACAATGGAAAACATGAATCAGCGCAACAATCATTCCCTTATACCAGCTTGATTCTTTTGACTGTGGCGACTTTTGTGTTAGTACTTGCCTTTGTTGCGGCAAAGTATGTGATGAATCATAATTCACCGTATCAAGAGGTTTCTGCTGCAAAATACCATTTCACCAGCGACTATCTTGCTGTTGAAGATGGCGATATACCGCAATACACTATCCCTGTACATGAAGGAACAAAGGGAAAGATTTTCTTCTCTCTTCGAAATTGGGATGGAATGGAGGAAAAGTATTCTCCTAGAGGATTCGACTACACTATTACCATCACCTGTGACGGAAATATGGTCGATAATCCATCTATTTCCGGCCAAGATGAGTTTGGAACAACTGCAGACAGCCATGAAATTTGGATTAATAATCTGGAAGCCGGTACGTATGATGTTACTGTAGAGGCACAAGCGCCCTATGAGCTTCCGGCACTTAAAGGTCAATTCATCTTAGAAAGTGTAGCACATGAATCGGCAACATTTGAAGTCGAGGATGACGGTCATGTAGTTCATGTAACGATTTATTCTAATGATGATAGCGGTTTATTTACGATTACATATCCGGAAACAGTAGTTCCTGATCCTACAGACAGCCGTTGGCGTGATAATTCATATAATACATTTACCGCAGTGGCTCATTCAAAATATAAATTTACATTTTTCAAAAAATCCGGCACAGATCCCGTAACAAGTGGATTTGACCTAGAGATCACCGAGTGAAAGGAGGCTATAAAAAATGGCAGTTAACAATTGGAAAAGATTAATTGCGTTGCTTCTTGTGCTTTGTATGCTTACAACACATCTGGCGTCTAATATAGCCTTCGCAAGCACCGGTGATACTCCCGGTATTGAAGCGACTTTGTACAATACCGGTGACAAGCAAGGTGCTGCGGTTGTATTAACTGAGGATGGATTAGATGGGAATGGAGACGAGCTTACGCAGGTTTTGTCCGTAGGTGCAAATCTTTTACACATTGACTGGACTATTGATCCCTCAAAAGAAAATATGCTTAATATTTCCGTTCCTGTGGGTATGTACATAGAAACGAACTGGACGGCGGTCGAAGCTGACCCGCATCTGGCTTCGGTATCTTTTGCTACTCTAGACATAGATTCCGAGCAAACAGGTATCCAGCAGGGTGTCGCCACCTATTACAACGCAAAAACCGGTACGTTGACTTATACCACCAAAGTAGAGAATACCGCCGTGGATACCATCCCTATTGATGTTATGTTGTATTTTGATCAGACATTGTGGGATAAGTATAAAGATAATTCCACAGGTATGGACCATAATTACCTAACGCCAACGGAAAAGGTAAACAACCTGACGAAAGAGCCCCCCGTAACGGTGAGCTTCACCCAGAAATCCGGAGAAAGCGAAACCACTCAAACCAAAAGCATTAAGAATGTAACTACTAATCACGAAATAGGAATCGTGAAGGGTTTCTCTGGTAATAAATATCATTTTTTGGCATCAGATGAACCCCGAACAACGATAAAGCCTTATGTTGGGGGCGGAAACAATACCTCCGCTTTCTTGAAAAAATTCGATGTACAATATAAGGTAACCATTCTGCGGAAAGATGAAAATGGGAGACAGCAGGAAATCGAACCTGAATGGCCGAAGGGATTCTTTATTGTTGATAGTAATTCTTTGAAGGAAAAAGGAGTTAAATGGAATTCCGAAACACATACCATGTCCAATGTAGATTCGGTAATCACGATGGATGGAAGCGTGTTTCCCCAGTTCCTGTTTAGTGAGGAAATTGTCGAGACAGTGGGTATGCAGGGTAAGGATGAACTAAAGTTTACAGCGATTTATACTGCGGAAACCTATACCGGAACTAAACTGGAAGGAACCACCAACGTGCAAGGGTTCGTTTATGAGGAAACCATAGATACGAGCATTGAACTCTATATACGCACTATGCCAATAGAAGGCACTGATATGTTTCCGGAAGGGACTTATGATTCGCGTGAAGAACTGCTCGGTATTCTTGCACTAGATAATTTCAAAGGATTAGCTGACTCTGACACCATACAGGTTGTCGTGAACTTTGACGATGGCTATACCGGTACCGGCGCCCCCAATATGTATGTCAATTCATACAATGTGCCTCTGGCAAAAGGTCGTTCAGCCACTGTAACCGCCCAGGTTATTAAAGAAGACGGTACTATTGAAGAACGTACGTATGATGTAACTTCCACGAGCGATAGCATAGGTCCTTGCATTAAAACAAACACTCCCAAGGAGAGCTTTTGGACTATCACCTATGAACTTGTCGTTCCAAAAGGAATTAAGCTTTACTCTGGCTCGCGACACGATCACTCGGGCGTGTTCTTTGGCAGAATCTCCAAGGATTTACCTGTAGACATCGGTGTCACTGCCAGCATTGAATACAGCGTGTTCCAAGACGGAAACTGGATTAAGGCGGGCAGTAAAGAGCTAGTCTATACTAGACGACCTAAAACGAATAAGGCAAATGAGGATAGCAGACTTTATATAGATACGGGAAAATCAAATATACAAGTAACCGCTGGCGGTACAATATACGTAAAGGGTCGCCTCGAAACCTATAACTATAAAAAAAATTATAATCCGCACCCCGTATTGTTTCTTGCCCTTCCTACAGGAATTCCTACGGAAAATATCACTTTGAAATACACAACCGATTCCGGTGAAACAGAATATGCCACGGTAACATTATCTCATACCCATACAGACAATAGCGGTGTTCAAAAAAATATTTACATCATCGATTTGGGCAAGCGTGGTGCCTATGGCGGTGTTACCTGGAGCGATATTCCCGATAATAACAAATGGGGTACCATAGCAAGCAGCCAACGTCCCTTTGAGTTGGAAATCAAAACACCCACAAGCATGGCGCGAGGCAATTATGCTATTAACGAACACCTGTTTCTAACAGGCAAAATACCCTGGCTCGAGAATGACTATTTTAATGTCAATTACCCTATGAATAAGTCTTTTACCTATGGAGTGTATGATGGAGATACCGCTAAACATACCTTCGCAATCGCAAGTGGCACTAATGCCTTTGATATATTACCGCTGACTACAGTGATGCACTACAGTACATCAGTGAAATTGGAGAATGACACTGACTATAGCGATAGTGTAGCGGTTGCGGTTCCTGCAGCAACCAACTACATCTACCGTGTGGATATGAAGAATAATGACCAGTCCCATGTAGTACCTACAATCAACACTGCACTGTATATTCCAGTTCCACATCATAAGCAGAAGTTGCCGGAATATATGGGTAGCGATACGTTGGATACATTTGAAGTCAGATTGACCGGACCTGCGGATATCGATGAGGAACAATGGTTGGTCGGTTACAGCGTAGATGCTACATCAAGCAATTATTACAATAATGAAGCCACTTTTGAAAACGACAACGGAACCTATGCCACCTGGTATTTGACCGAGGAAGAACTTACCGCAGCCGGATACGATTGGGCCGATGTGGTTTGTGTTAAGCTGATTCTGAAAGAGGATTTCCCAGTGGGTGGAACAGATTTCATGACCATGAAGCTGCAAATTATGCCGGGCGATAAGACAGAACTAATGACCTATTCCTCCAGCAGTTGGGAAAAGTACGAGAATGGTGTAGAGGTTGCAGCCGGTGAAGGCTACGCTTCGACCAACCCAATTACTATCCAGGTTGCACAGAATGAAATTGATCTGTCGGATGAACTGCGGACAGATTTGCAGGTTGAGACCTACACGGATATTGAAACCGGAGCAGGCCCGCAATCCCAGGGTACTTTTGATAACTACAATGGTGTTCCGTTTTATTTAGCAAGCGTAACGGCGCACAATCTGAACCTTGTTAGTCCGTCTGAGATCCAATCCAATATTGAAAACAACGATCTTCCGGAAGTAGCGGTTCAAGATTCTACCTTCGGCTTGGAAATTATGCTGGAAAATGACCAAGGTGAAGGAATCTGGATAGACCTGACTTCGTTGGAAACAGCAGAAAATGTGACCATTGGAGATCAAACAGTAAAGGCTCTTTTGCTGGGTAATTCCAAAGTTGATGATGACAATGTAATCCATGTTCGTCTGACAAACTACGAAAACTTTGTGAATATGTCAAAGGAACGCTATGTAGAGTTTAAGCTATATGATTTCTACGATTCGCTGTATCTTAATTTCCGTGTGGATGTGAGTCGAATGCTCACAGCTACCAAACCAAGCACAGGTATTGCAGCAGGAGAACTGTATAATGGTATTGACGGAAGCACAGACGTCACAGTTTCTATCCTTCCGGATGGTGCAGCAACAGCATCGTTCCAGTTTATCGGTTATCTGCCTTCTAATCACACCGGCGGTCACACTCTAACATTCTCACAGGAATTTCCCGCAGGCACAACCTTGATTTTGGCAGATTTCACAGATGGTGGTGCAAACTATTACCACTACAAAAATATCGGTGAAAAAACATCCATCAGTCTTACTGAATTTACCGGATTGAATGTTGGCGGTTACTATGTAGAAAGAACCGGCAGTGAAATATATGATGAGCATTTTGTGCTGATAATGGATTTCACAGATACCGCCGGTTTGACAAATAATACGAATATTACCATGTCCGTGCAGAACAAAGTTGAAGCTCAGCCGACGGCGAAAACGGTAACGATTCAGCCGTTGGATGCACTCCGCTATGATTTTGAAACCTACATCTATAATTCCAATAATACACTTACATCTGATGACGGATTTTCTTTTGAATTTCAGCACACCTTTAATTGTGAAGAAAGCATCCAATATCGACTGGCAGATTCCCAAAATAATCTACGGATATCCTTAGTTGCCGATGGCATTAGCAGTTTCCCATTAGGTACATATGCAATCTACGAGGGTGTTAAGTATTGGCCGGAAGCCGACGGAAAGTATATTATTATACCAAGCAGCCATTCAGCTTATGACGATAGTCATAGCAGTCCAATACGTATCGAAATGCCGTATGTACAGTTGGAAAATGAAGAATATTCGATTAATGTAGAGTGGATGTGTGCCGCTCCAAATATAAAAGGTGTGGAGCAAAGTATTGGCGGATATAGATTGCCTACCGAGGGTAACGGAAATGATGATAACAAGGGAGATAGCAATTTCGGATTTAGTGTTGAAAATGAAATTGAAAAAGCTATTTTACTTGGCAGAGATGGCGGACATCTGGTGTCAGCTGAAGATATTTGCAACGGCACCGCAACCTTCAATATTAAAACACAGGGGATTGAAGTTGACAATGTAACTTATGTTCTGTACGATAAGGAAGGTAATGTGCTAAGCTCTAATCCGGTAAACGGCAATAAGCTATCCTACGCTGATGCAAAGCCTGAAGAAACCTACGTGTTAAAAGCATCCTGCGATGGTGTAATCGATACCTATGTGTTTGTAATGATAGAATAGGTAATGCAATATCCTGGTTACAAGTAACCTAACCAAAGCGCACGATACTTTAACTATAAAAAAATAAGTGTCCAATATAACGGCTACAGCCCATCCGTGACCGCAGTAAGCGGCATGGATGGGCTGTTTTTGTAAGGCGGTAACAAGTAATGGATGATGCTAATAATGAAAAACAAATCTACAGTGCAAAGCAATTTGTTTGAATATTATAAAAGGGTTGATTTTTCGGCCTGTTTGTGATACTATTTTGATACTAAAATATGTAGAGCCTATATGAATCGAAGGTTTCTTCGGTTGAAAGCCCCGTATAGATACGGGGTTTTGTGATTTAAAGGTTTTATAAAAGGTGTTTAGAGGATTTTATTATGGATTATAACAAGGTTTTAAGGATTGTAAAAGCAACAAAGGATATTGTTTTTAATCGCAATTGCTTTGATGTGAATTTGAAAGGTAAGCTTGATTTTGTTACTAATATCGACATCGCGGTTAGCAATTATTTAAAGGCAGAGCTTAAAAAATTGGCACCTGATGTTGACTTTTTCTCTGAAGAAGAGAAGGGTTCTTTAAGTGACAATTGTTGGATATTGGACCCAATAGACGGTACTACAAATCTTGTTTATGACTATAGAATGAGTGCGGTATCGCTCGCACACTACAAAAATGGCGAAATTTTGTTTGGCGCTGTTTATAATCCTTTTACGGATGAAATGTTTTCAGCTGTAAAGGGCAAAGGTGCTTGGTACAACAGCGACACTAAGATAAATGTATCCACAAGGGATATGAATGATGCGCTTATTGAATTTGGAATAAACTGTGCACATAAAGAAAAGGCAGATAAAAACTTTCAAATAGCGAAAGAGGTATTTGAAAATTGTGTTGATATACGCAGGGTTTCTTCTGCCGCGCTTGATTTATGCTATATTTCTATAGGGCGAATAGACGGCTATTTTGAGGGTGTTCTTAAACCGTGGGATATTGCGGCAGGTTCACTCATACTTACTGAATCGGGTGGAATTATGACCGATTATAGTGGTGAAGCTATTGATTTTAAAGCACCTACTTCGGTTATTGCAGGCAACCTAAAAGTGCATAAAAAGCTTATAGAAATAGTTAATAAATACTAAAATTGATTTTGGGTGTATTTGCGACAAAATCTGACACAAAAACAAAAAATAAGTCACTTTAAGCAACTTAAAAGTTCTTGCTTTTGCGTTTTATTTATGTTATGATAGTCACAATGTACTTTAGGTACCTAATATATAAATAAATTTTGAGGAGATTTTTTATGAAAAAGATTATAAGAAAAAAAGAATACGATACCGATAATGCAGTATTGGTAAAAAAATTCGCCGTAGGTAATTTTGGCGATAAAGATGGCTACGAAGAATCCTTATACCAAACTAACGACGGTTTTTATTTTCTTTATGTAAATGGTGGCGAAGCTTCAATTTACTCTAAAGAAAATATTAAAAGTGTTTCAAAAGAAAAAGCACAGGAATGGTTAGAAAGTCACCAGTAATAAAAAACGGCAGTAACGATTAGTTACTGCCGTTTTTCTTATCTTTCTTCTCTAAAGTAGGATAAACCTAAACTTTCAGGGGGTTGATTTTCTTTTTTATCTCTCATACTGATGAATACAAGAACAAGAATGGTTACCACATAGGGTAAAATTTTCAACAGCTCTTGGTCTTTGGGACCTAAGTTGAGTAGGAAAGAACCTATAACATAAAGAGCACCAAAAACGATAGAACCTAAAATTGCAAAATTTGGGCGCCATACGGCAAAGATAACCAAAGCAACTGCTAACCAACCAAATTGGTCGAGAATATTGTTTTGCCAGTTTGCGGCGGCAAAGTCCATAACATAATAAAGACCACCAAGGCCGGAAACCGCTCCACCTATAAGTGTTGCGACATATTTATAACGGCTTACATTAATACCTGCTGCGTCTGCAGTGGCGGGGTTTTCACCAACAGAGCGAAGATTTAAGCCGATTCGTGTTTTAGTTATTACAAATCCTGCCGCAACGGCTATTATAATTGCTAAATATGTCATAAATCCGTAAGAGAGAAAAACATCACCAAAAACGCCTAATTTTTCGGCAAAAGGTAACGGTGTGCGATAAGCTTTACCGATTTCGGGGAAGGCGGCAACACCCGTACCACCCATTTGTTGGTTTATAAGGCTGCCTATAAAATTACTTATACCAACACCAAAAGTGGTAAGGGCAAGACCTGTAACATTTTGGTTGGTTTTAAGCGTGATAGTTAAAAAACAATATATAAGTGTAATAAGCAAGGAACCTACTATTGAACATAAAATGGTAATAAGTATGCTTATTACCGGATTAAAGGTTAGGCTTGATGAAGTGTAAAAATACGCACCTACAATACCGCTAATAGCACCTGATGCCATAATACCTGGGGTTCCCAAGTTAAGATTACCCGATTTTTCGGTAATAATTTCACCTGTAGAGCCTAAAAGAAGGGTTGAACTAAGTCGAACTGCTTGTTGAATAAAAGTTACCAATAAAGCGAAACTCATTTACCGGCCCTCCTTTTTGTTTTGCGGAAATTAACCTTGTATCTTATGAAAAATTCACAAGCGATTATTGAGAATATAACTATTGCAGTAAGAATATCACCGATACTATTATCTACTCGGAATGCTGAAGTAGCGTATTTACTGCCAATACTTAGGAAAATTATAAGCATAGATACGGGAATCATAATAATTGGGTTGAATTTTGACATCCAAGAAACCATTATCGCAGTGAAACCTTGACCGCCTACTATAGCAGATTTAATAGAGTGTTTATCGCCAGCGACAATCATAAATCCTACTAGGCCGCAAATTGCACCCGAAATGGCAACGGTTCGCATAATAACCCTTTTAACATTTATTCCTATATATCTTGCTGTGTTCTCACTTTCACCTACAACAGATATTTCGTACCCTTGCTTGCTGTACTTAAGGTAAACAAACATCAAAACGGTAACTACTGTTACAATAAGTATGTTAAAGAGATAGCTGCGGCCGAAAAGTTCGGGCAAATAGCCGTATCCTGTGCGTTCGTTTAGAATACCTAAATCGCTTCTACCGGAACGGTCTTTTACCATTATAAAATATGAAACCAATGTCATTGCTACGTAGTTCATCATAAGGGTAAAGAGAGTTTCATTTGTGTTCCATAAGGCTTTGCAAATAGCAGGTAGAAGTGCCCAAAGCATACCAAAGAGAATGCTTGTTAATAACATAACTATTAGTAGTACAGTATTGTCCATTGTGCCGCCAAATTCAAGCATACAGTAGGCCGAAGCTAAACAACCCACTAAAACCTGACCTTCAGCACCTATGTTCCAGAATTTCATTTTAAATGCGGGAGTAACTGCCAAAGATATACAAAGTAAAATAGCAGCTGCATGAATAGCTTCAACATATTTTTTGTTGATACCCATATTGGCTACTGGTGTTCCAATAACACCTTCGTACATTGCTTTGAATATTTCTGTGGGCTTTAATCCGGTAACCAAAATGATAAGCAAACTGCTGAATATTAGAGCGACAAATATTCCGACAGCATATACTATTGCGGATTTTTTTAATCCCATATTATCCCTTTTGGTTATTCTAATTAGGGGTTCGTGCGCTTGTTTAATTCTAGCTTCAGTCATTTTGCTCACCTCCATGTGATTTGGTCATCAAAAGACCAATTTCTTCCTTAGTTACATTTCTTCCGTCAACAATGCCGGTAACTCTTCCGCCGCCTATAACCATGATACGGTCACAAAGTTCGATTAAAACATCTAAATCTTCACCGACAAAGATTACAGCTACACCCTTTTCCTTTTGGGCATTAAGAAGATTATAAATAGTATATGAGGAGTTGATATCAAGACCTCTTACTGGGTATGCCGCCATAAGCACGGTGGGGGAGGCAGCAATTTCGCGGCCTACAAGCACCTTTTGTACGTTACCGCCCGAAAGACGTCTTACAGGGGTGGTAGCACCTGGAGTTACAACCTCTAAGTCCTCGATAATGTGCTGTGCCAAATCCTTTGGAGCCTTTCTTTCAAGGAACATAGATTTACCCTTGCGGTAGCTGCGAAGCATCATATTGTCGATAATATCCATATTACCTACAAGGCCCATACCAAGACGGTCTTCAGGAACAAAGGAAAGACGGACACCAAGCTCGCGTATTTGCAAAGGTGTTTTATCCTTCAAGTTTTCGGATTTACCGGTTTTGGGGTCATTATAAATAATTTCACCAAATTGTACTTTTTGAAGACCTGCTATAGCTTCAAGCAATTCTCTTTGACCGCTGCCTGCAATACCTGCAATGCCTAATATTTCGCCTGCTTTTGCCGTGAAGGAAATATCGTCAAGTATTTTTACACCTTCACGGTTGATACATTCTAAATCATTAACAACAAGCCTATCCTCAGCGCCTATAGGTTCGCTGCGGTTGATGTTAAGAGAAATCTTTTTACCTACCATCATTTCGGTAAGCTCCGTTTCGGAGGTTTCGGTTGTATTAACCGTTCCAATATATTCACCTTTGCGAAGAACGGCAACCCTATCTGACAAAGAAAGAACCTCATGAAGCTTGTGAGTGATAATGATGATTGCTTTGCCATCTTCCTTCATTTTGCGGAGAATAGCAAATAGTTTTTGAGTTTCTTGCGGGGTAAGAACGGCGGTAGGCTCATCTAAAATAAGAATATCTGCACCACGATAAAGCACCTTTATAATCTCAACAGTTTGTTTTTCGGAAACACTCATTTCGTGGATTTTCTTAGAGGAGTCTATTTCAAAGCCGTATTTATCGCTAATTTCTTTAATTTTAATTGCGGCATCTTTAGGATTATATCTTCCTTTACCTTTAAGACCTAAAATTATATTTTCGGTAGCAGAAAAAACATCAACTAGCTTGAAATGCTGATGAATCATACCGATTTTATAATTAAAGGCATCTTTAGGTGAAGAAATAACAACTTCCTCACCGTTAATTGAAATTTGACCCTCATCCGGATAATATATACCCGAAATCATATTCATAAGTGTAGTTTTACCACTGCCGTTTTCACCTAAGATCGATAAAATCTCAGCATAGTTTACGGTTAAATTAACATTTTTATTAGCGACTACACTGCCAAAGGTCTTGGTGATGTTTCTTAGTTCAATAGCCGGTTTTAATTCCACTTTTATATCTCCTGTTCTTTTATTTTACCCTCAATAAAATCTTATACCTTATAAAATTTTATTCGGGATAAAAACCTAAAAAGGCGGAGTACTTAAGCACTCCGCCCTAGAGTAGGTTAATTATTCAGCAGGTACTGTAATACCATCAATAATTACATTGAAATAAGGAGCAGATCTCTTTTCAGATTCAATAAAGCGTCCGTCAACAATAGCTTCAGTATCTGGAACAAAGTCGCCCATATCTACAACGTCTGCAAGATAAGTAGTAAGTTCTTTTCCTTCAACGGTGAAGGTTTTGGTATCAAATACCTTAATTTCGCCCTTAGCGAGCTTATCTTTAGCAGTGTCTATAGCTTCTTTGGTGCCTTCAGCAGCATTCTTTGTAAGCTCGGTGAGTTGAACTGCACCTTCCTCAAGAGTTGCACAATAGTCTGAAGGAATAGATGTGCCTTCAAGCATGGCCTTAATCATCATTGTCATGTAGGGAACCCAAGAAATCTTGGACGAAATGATAGCAGTGTTGGGGCCGATGTTAGAAGTATCAACATTGTATGCAACGTTAGGAACGCTTGCAGCTTCACAAGCAGAAGGAGCACCCGAAGAGTCAGCATGCTGGCTTATGAGTTTAGCACCGTTAGCGATAAGAGCTTTTGCAGCTGTGTTTTCTTTTTCTATGTCGAACCATGATTGAGTATACTGTACTTCCATAGTAACGGTGGGGCAAACAGATTTAGCGCCAAGGTAGAAAGAAGTATAACCAGAGATAACTTCAGCATAGGGGAATGCACCTACATAACCCATTTTAGCATCTTCAGCCTTGAAGTCACCTTTCTTGATCATTTCGTTAAGTTTCATACCTGCAGCGATACCTGCGAGATAACGACCCTTGTAGATTTCAGCAAAAGCGGTGTGATAGTTGCCAAGACCCTCGGTTTTGCCGCGAACACCTGTGGCGTGGCAGAACTGAACGTTGGGGAATTCTTTAGCAGCTTTTACCATATAAGGTTCGTGACCGAAAGAGTCAGCAAAAATCACCTGACAACCTGCATTTACAAGTTCCTTAGCGGTTGTGTAGCATTCTTCACCTTCGGGGATACCGGTTTTCATGATAACCTGGTCTTCTTTAATGCCAAGAGCCTTGCATGCAGCGTCAGCAGCATCGATGAAGTTCTTGTCATAGGTGGAGTTTTGGTCGTGCAAGAAGATAAAACCTACTTTGAGGTCTTCTTTTGCAACTTTAGTGATTTTTGCAGGCTCAGTTAAGGTAACTTCATCAATAGAAAGAACCTTATTTTCATCTGCACCAGGGGTTGCTTCTTCTTTTTCTCCGCCGCAAGCAGCAAAGCTGAAGAGCATTGCAACTACGAGGAGAATTGCGAGTAATTTTTTCATTTGGGATTCCTCCTTAAAATTTTATGTAAATAAAATTACATTCTACCTGAAGGTAACCGTGGTGTCGGTCATTTGCTCAACAATGGCGAGCGACTCTACTCGGATACCCTGTGCTCTCAAAGCGTCGCCGCCGCCTTGGAAGCCTTTTTCAATAACACAGCAACAACCTACTGTTTCGGCGCCTGCTTGATTGATAATGTCAATAAGACCAATAAGCGCCTTGCCGTTTGCAAGAAAATCATCTATAACAAGCACCTTTTCGCCTTGCCTCAAAAATTCCTTACTTACAACGACGGTATAATCGGTGCCGTGGGTAAAGGAATGAACAACGGTTTTATAAAGGTCGCTTGAAAGGTTTGCACTTTTGTGCTTTTTAGCAAAAACAACGGGAAGGTGCATTTGGCTTGCGGCAGCCACCGCAATAGCTATACCCGAAGTTTCTATTGTAAGGATTTTATCGATTTTTTCATTTTTGAAAAGGCGTTCAATTTCCTTACCGATTTCCATTAAAAAATCAACGTCGAGGCGATGATTTAAAAAGGAATTTACTTTCAAAATATTACCGGGAAGAACAGTGCCTTCTTTTAGAATTTTTTCCTCCAAAGCTTTCATACCAAAACCTCGACATTTATTAATAAAATTATACTATTATTTTACATTATTTGTTTAAGAATGTCAACAAAATATGATATTAAATTAGCACCTTTTTTGAAAATAAAACGGGCAGAAGAATCTGCCCGAAAAAATTATTTAGTTATGCAATCAGCAACATAAATACCCATTGCACCCGACTGTGATAGACCACGGCAAATACCGCTACCATCACCTATAATGAATACATTATCAATAAGCTCGAACTTATTATTCATAAAATGAGGGCGAATAGAGTAATATTTACTTTCGCAACCGTAAAGTAGGGTATCGTCATTGGCGGTACCGGGAGCAACCTTATCGAGTGCGTAAATAGTTTCAATAATATTGGTAAGTATTCTGTGGGGAAGTACAAGTGAAATATCGCCTGCAGTAGCCTTTAAGGTGGGCTCAACGGTATTTTGACTAAGGCGGTGGTCGTTGGTGCGTCTACCTCTGATTAAGTCGCCGAAACGCTGAACAATAACACTGCCCTTACCAATCATATTAGCAAGGCGGGAAATACTTTCTGCGTATTCGGTAGGTTGATTAAAGGGCTCGGTAAAGCGGATTGATGAAAGAATTGCAAAGTTGCAGTTTTCAGTGCGCTTATCATCTTCTGCATAAGAGTGACCGTTTGCAGTAATGATACCGTGGTTATTTTCGGCCGATACCAAACCACCTTTATTGAAGCAGAACATACGGCAACGGTCTTCAAAGGTTTTGGTCTTGTAAAGGATTTTAGGCTCGTAAATCTTGTCGGAAAACTCTTTCCAAATAACATCCTTCATTTCAACACGAACGCCAATATCAATATGGTTAGAACTCATTTTAATATCAAAGCTACGGCAAAAATCTGCTACAAAGTTAGCACCGCTTCTACCGGTAGCAATAATGATTTTATCTGCGCTAAGGCTTTCCCCGTTTGCAAAGTTAAGGGTGTATCCCTCTTTTTTCTCTACATTCATGCAGTCGTAACGGCTAAGCATTGTAACGCCCATTTCTTTCAAAGCGGCAATGAGGTTTTGCATAGTGATAAAGTTTTTATCAGTACCTAAGTGCTTAACGTTCATATCAAGAAGTCTTAAATTGTTTTGTATACATTTAAGCTTTAAATCCTCATTGGATTTATAAACCTTAACCTTACCAGAAGTGCAGTATTTATCAAGGATTTTGTCAACCTCATCTATATATTGATTGGCAAGGGTGTCGCCTAATTCTTCACCCAAAGTACCGCCGTAAGCAGTACCAAGGTTAAACTTACCATCCGAAAAAGCGCCGGCACCGGCGTAACCGTTTGTTATCGAACAAATTTTGCAGTGAATACAGGTTTTATCTCTACCTACAGGGCAATGTCTTCTTTCAAGCTCGTCACCCTTTTCGGTAATAACAATTTTAAGCTCGGGGCAGTTTTCTTTTAGGCGGTATGCCGCCATAAGACCACCAATGCCGCCACCTATTATTGCTATGTCATATTTCCCTAGATTTGCCATTTCAATCTTCCTTTTATGGTTTTTCGCGCAAAATAAAGGACTGCATTTTCTAAGCGGGAAAATACAGTCCTTACTGCTTTCATATTATAGGGCAAATAAATAAATTTGTCAATACCCTTATTTGAAATATATAAATTTGCAGTTTTGTAAAGCTTCAAAATACTTTACAAGGCGCGGATACAAAGGTTCAGCTTTTTCGCCAAATGCTTGCTGTACCTTTTTGCCAATTGTTAGAATATCAGTTTGTCCGTCAATCAAAGGCCATATAAAGCTACCCATCTCTTCAAGGTGGATATAGGTGATTTTCGGTTTTTTTAGAAGTAACTGAAAAATACGGTTAAACAAGCCTTTGTTTTCTATTTGAATTGTAACCTCGCCATTTTCACTCTTAGACCAAGCTAAGCCTTCTTTATGGAGAGGTATTTTTTCCAGATAGTTGTCGGTTACTTTATTCTTCATCATTCTTCATTCTTTTGCTAAAGATTGTGAATTTTAAAACTGCTAAAATGATAATGCCAAATAAGAGAAGACCGCCAACATTTGAAACTGCGGTAGGAATAAAGGCTGAAAGGTTGATAACCTTGTCTATACCTGCAATTGCAAATACTGCTAAAAGAATACCAACAAGACCTTCACCTGCAATCATACCCGAAGAGAAGAGTATACCTTCGTTAACGATAGCTTCCTTGTTTTTCTTATTCTTAGCAATCTTTTCAACAAGTAAGCGAACAAGACCGCCTACCATAATGCAAGCGTTAAGCTGTACGGGGAGATATACACCGATAGCAAACGGAAGCACCGGTATACCGATTAGTTCTACAACAACGGCGATAAATACACCTGTAAATACGAGTGCCCAAGGTAGATTACCACCCATAACGCCTTCAATAATAAGCTTCATAAGGGTTGCTTGCGGAGCGGCCAAAGCGTCACTACCAAAGCCCCAAGCCTTATCGAGCAAGAACAATGTTCCGCCAATAGCAAGTGCAGCAGAAACAACACCTATAACTTCACCATACTGTTGCTTTTTAGGAGTAGCGCCTAAAATAAAGCCTGTTTTAAGGTCTTGTGAAGTATCGCCTGCAATAGCTGCAACAATACAAATAATAGAGCCGATAGCAATAGCGCTAACCATACCTTTAACACCGGTACTGCCTGTGAACTTAAGGATAAGTGTTGCAATTAAAACAGTTGCAATAGCCATACCTGAAACCGGGTTGTTAGAGCTACCTACAAGACCAACCATACGGGAAGATACGGTTGCAAAGAAGAAACCGAATACAACAATAATAAGTGCGCCTATGGGGTTTACAGGGATAGCAGGGATAAGCCAAATAAGGATAGTGAGTATAAGTATTGCAATAAGTACAACCTTTATGTTCATATCCTTTGCGGTGCGTTCATCAGAAGCGGCACCTGCACCTGCCATGCTCTTCATAGCGCCTGAGAAGGTTTTAATAATAAGGGGTAGGGATTTAATAAGGCTTATAATACCGCCTGCAGCCAAAGCGCCTGCACCAATGTAGCGAACATAGGAGCCCCAAATGGCACCTGCACCGCCTTCGGCGAACATTTGACCTATTGTAGCATCAACACTTGGATAAAGAATATTATTTTCACCAAAGAGCACGATAAGTGGGATAAGCACTAACCAGCTTAGTACACCACCGGCAAACATATAAGAAGAAATACGCGGACCGCAAATATAACCAACGCTCATTACAGCGGGGTAAATTTGGGTACCTATTTCACCGGCAAAGCCTTTAACGCGGCCCGAAATTTCGCCCGAAACTACTTTTAGACCGTCGATTATAAATTTGCAAATTGCCGAGAAGCCCATACCAATAAATACGGTAGCAGCACTGGCACCACCTTTTTCACCCGCTAAAAGAACCTCTGCACAAGCGGTTCCTTCAGGATAGGGGAGAGTGCCATGTTCCTTAACGATTAAAGCATTACGAAGCGGAACCATAAAGAAAACACCTAAGAGACCGCCTATAAGAGCGATTAGAGTGATTTCTACGATGTCGGGCTTGTCCATTTTACCTTCCGAGGCCCACAAGAAAAGGGCAGGAAGCGTAAAGATTGCGCCTGCAGCCAAGGATTCACCTGCAGAGCCTACAGTTTGAACAATGTTGTTCTCCAAAATGGAATTACGTCTTAAAATAATACGTATAATTCCCATTGAGATAACTGCTGCGGGGATTGAAGCCGAAACAGTCATACCTACACGAAGACCGAGATAAGCATTAGCAGCACCAAAAATTACCGAAAGTAACATACCTAAAATAATAGATGTTACGGTAATTTCAGGGGTTACCTTGCTTGCCGGAATGTAGGGCTTAAATTCAGTTTTGTTTTCCATAATTTAGTCCATTCCTTTTTATATTTTATACAAATTAGAGTTTACCATATCTTTTAATAAAAATCAATCAAAGTTTACTATTTTGTCTAAAACTTTTAAAATAAGGTTAAAGGTTTTGATGGCCGATATAATATCAAGTTTTTCATTAGTGGTGTGAACATCAAATAGGTTAGGGCCTACCGATATACAGTCAAGACCTTTAATTTTATTTGCAAATATTCCACATTCAAGACCGGCGTGAATTGCTTCTACGCATATTTCCTTATTGAAAACCTCATTAAAACAGGTTTTATAAAGCTCACGCAAGAGGGAATTGGGGTTATATTCCCATGGGGGATAAAAGCCTGAGGTTTCGGTTTCGCAGATGTGTTTTTTACCTAAATTTAAAACCTCGTTTGTTAAATTGTGAAGACTAGCTTCTTTATTGCTTCTAAGAGCAAATCTAAGTGAAACCTCTAAGTCTTTAGTTGCTAAAATGCCTAAATTAAGCGAAGTTTCAACAAGGCCGTTTATCTCTTCGCTCATTTTAATAACACCATTAGGTAATTCGTTTAATAAGCCTATAATATTTTTAGTAGTTTCATTATCGAAGATTTTATGTTCGGAAACATCACCAAGCTTTGTTTCAATAGAAAATTGTGGCTCTAGCGGTTTAATTGTTTCAAAATACTCGGTTTCTATGTTTTTAATAAATTCAAGTATTTCTTTGGTGCTTTGAATAAAAATTTCTGCCCTTGCGCTTTGGGGAATAGCATTAGTTTTAGTACCGCCGTTTAAAGATATTATATTAAAATCGTATTTTTCTTGAAGTTTATAAAGTATTTCGCCCAAAAGAATATTGGCGTTTGTCCTGCCCTTGTTAATTTCTACGCCCGAATGTCCTCCTAAAAGACCTTTAATGCTAATGGTAAGCTTATGACCTTGGGCGTTGGCTTTTTTAATTGGAAGGCGTAATGTTACATCCTGTCCGCCTGCACAAGAAACGGTTAAAAGATCCTCTGTTTCGGAGTCGAGATTTAACATTCTTTTACCCTTTAACTCGGAGCAGTCAAGCGCACCGGCACCTAAAAGACCTATTTCTTCATCGGTGGTAAATACCGCTTCAATGGGCGGATGTTTTATGTCTTTTGAAACGAGTATAGCCATAATGTATGCTACAGCAATGCCGTTATCTGCACCTAAGGTAGTGCCGTTCGCCTTAATAAAGTCACCATCGCGGAAGATTTGAAGACCTTCGTTCAAAAAGTCGATTTTGCGGTCTTCAGCAGCTTGACAGACAATATCTAAATGTCCTTGTAAGATAATAGGCTCAGCATTTTCGCCGCCGTTCGCTCCGGCTTTAAAAATAATAACATTGTTTGCGTTATCGCGAAAATATTTAAGGTTATTTTCTACCGCGAAGTTTTCGCAGTAGTCGGCAATTTTTTGCATATCACCCGAACCACGCGGAATGTTTGAAATTTCGCTAAAATAATAAAACACCTTTTCTTCTATCGAAGAAAGGTCATACGGGCTTAAATCAAGCATAGTAACTCTCCTTGTGAATAAATACACTGTATTATATCATAATAAATTTATTATTTCAATTAAAACTATTGGCAAACCTTACAATTTATAGTATAATGGTTTCAAAATTATAAATTAAAGGTGTATTATGAATATTAAAAAAGGTAAAACTGTAAATGTTATTACGGCGGCACTTTTTACGGCGTTAATGGCGGTTTTTGCACAAATTCCACCCTCCACGCACGAGTTTCCAATAACACTTCAGACTTTTGGAATAGCGCTTTGCGGGTATATTTTAGGCATTAAATATTCTTTCTTTTCTATTATTGCCTATATTCTTTTAGGTGTTGCGGGTGCTCCTGTTTTTTCGGGATTTTGTGGCGGTGTTCACCATTTAACAGGTCCCGCAGGCGGATTTATAATAGCATTTCCAATTTTGGTCTTCTTTTGTGCTTTTTCCCGTAAATTTAATAGTAAAATTTCAAAAATTTCTTTGGGTGCTTTAGGGCTTGTTATAATGTACATAATAGGAATAGCCTATTATGTATTTGTAACCAAAACGCCTGTTTCTATAGCGGTTTTAATGTATGCACTAATATTTTTAAAGGATATTTTCTTTACCGTAATAGCGTTTTTTGTGTCCAATATATTAAGAAAGAGAATATTTAATAATAAATAAAAAACTGTACTAACTAAGTGGTTAGTACAGTTTTTATTTTATACCATATAAAGCCCTGATTTTAAAATTACAAACCCGTAAATATCGGATTTTACATATTGATAAACCTCTTCAGGAAATTCCAAATATTCGCTTACTGTATAGTCCATAAGATTTACTTTTACAATTTTTTTAGAGCCAACGTTACAAACATAAGCATTGTCACCTTCTAAAAATAGGTTGCGCGGTTTATTAAAGGGGGAGGTTTTACCGCCTATGCGAAGTTCTTCTCGCATAGTGCTTAAGTTATATCTTAGCATTACATCACATTCGGGGAAACAAGCCCAAAGGGAGCTTTTATATATTACAAAATCGGCTGCGGTTAGGTTTCTATAGGAAAGATTACCTTGCCATAAAACCGAAGTATCGGGATTTAAAAGCTTTAACACACCGCTTTTGGAATATATAAGCATTTTTTCATTTTGTAAATGTATAATTCTATCGGTTATATAATGTTCGCATTGTTTAATGATTTCTTGATAATTGTTGCCGTATTTTGCACCTAAATAGGCGTTTTTTGCAATATCAGTCATACGTCCATTATCAAAGTTTACCATTTTATATCCAACTACAATTTGGTTGTCTAAAACTTCTTTGCAGTACGAAAACATTATTCCATTAGGTATTGAGAGAATTTCGTAAACCTCACCCTCGAAAAGCTGTTTCATATTTACTCTCCTTTGATTTGTGACATCATTTTTTGCGCTGCTAAAAGCACACCGGCGTGAGCACTGTGGAAGTTTAATCCACCTTGCATCCAAGCGGCGTATGGTGGGCGTAGGGGTCCATCGGCAGAAAGCTCAATAGAAGCACCCAATGTAAAGGCACCTGCTGCCATAATTACAGGGTCGGTATATCCCGGCATATACCAAGGCTCAGGCACAACAAAAGCATCTACAGGAGCGCCACTTTGCATACCTTGACAAAATGCCACAAGGTTTTCGGGTGTATTTAAGGTAACACACTGAATAATATCACCGCGTTTATCGTTGGGTTTTGGTGAAATCTCGTAACCTAAGGCGCCAAAAAGTGCCGAAGCATAAACGGCGGTTTTAACTGCTTCGCCTACTACATGCGGTGCTGAGAAAAGACCTAAATATAACTCTCTTGAGTGACCCAAGGTGGCGCCAACTTCTCTACCTACACCTGCACAGGTAAGGCGGTAAGAACATTTTTCCACTAAATCTTTTCTGCCGGCAATATATCCGCCTGTGGGCGCAATACCGCCACCCGGGTTTTTAATAAGCGAGCCTGCAATAAGGTCGGCACCAACTTCGCAAGGCTCTTTTTTTTCTACAAATTCGCCATAGCAGTTGTCTACCATTATTACAGTTTCAGGGGATACAGACTTAACCGCTTTACAAAGAATTTCAATATCATCAATTGTAAGTGTGGGTCGGGTACTGTAACCGCGTGAACGCTGAATATATGCCATTTTATAATTGGTACTTTGCAGAGCTTCTTTTATTGCATCAATATCGGGCGTGCCGTCGTCTTTTAGCTCTACTTGAGCATATTCTACACCAAAATCACTAAGCGAACCGTCGGTTTTTTCATCAATTCCAAAGACGCCTGTGATAGTGTCGTAGGGTCTGCCTGTAAGCACTAAAACCTTATCTCCCGGGCGTAGTACACCGAAAAGAGCAACGGTTAGAGTATGTGTACCCGAAACAAAGTTGTGGCGCATAATGGCGTCCTCGGCGCCCATACAATCGGGCATAACTCGCTCTAAAATTTCGCGG
>JAZUPK010000038.1:0-2097 GCA_045605125.1 Acutalibacteraceae bacterium
ATTGCCATAATTAATATCAAAAAAACTTTTATGAAAATAGCGCTTCTACTATTGATTTTAGTATTTATAGTATGTCTGGCTTTTTTTGTGAAAGGTTGTATAGACAAAAGTAAAATTGATAATCTTGGCAGTACTTTTTCCACTTCGGCATCTTCAAAGCAGGAAGTGGTAAAGGTTGATGTCCCGGTCGATTTTAAAAAACTCAAAAAAGTAAATAGCGATATTTACGCTTGGATAAATATCCCAAATACACCTATAGATTATCCTATACTTCGCAACGGGGACAATGCGTTTTATCTAAACCGCAATGTTGAAAAGGAACGCTCGGTTTACGGCTCGATTTATACTGAAGATTATAATTCTACAGATTTTTCAGATTTTAATACTCTGGTGTATGGCCATAATATGAAAAACGGTACAATGTTTGGTAGCCTTAAAAAGTTTAGAGGTGCTAAATTTTTCGAAGAAAATCGTTATATAAATGTTTATATGGAAAATCGAATACTCAAGTATGAGATTTTCGCCGCTTGCACTTGGGATAATAAGCATATTTTGGCTTCACGTAATTTTTCAATCGCTGAAAACCGTACCGCATATTTAGAAGAAATTATGGCGGTTAGGAGTATGGATTCGCAATTCAAGAGAGATATATCTGTTACGGCAGACGATAGGATTATAACCCTTTCTACTTGTATGAACAATAAAAATAAGCGTTTTATTGTTTCGGGAGTGCTCGTTTATGATAGTCAAAACCCCTGATTCCAAACGCAAAAGGCTTATTATAGTTTTAAGTATAATATTAGCTCTTGCACTGCTGGTTACTTCAACAGTTATAGTATTTGTAAAAATTGGTGAAGCAAAGCTTCGCGAAGAACTAACTTTTGAGAATAACGGCCTTACGGAAGATGATGCTTACCAAGATGCAGATGAAGTTTTTTATGGCGGTAATTCTTATATTTACAATGAAGATTTAATAAATATTCTTTGCGTTGGTGTTGATAAGGCTAACAGTAAAGTACATAATGACCGCCAGGCTGATGCGTTATATCTTGTATCACTAGATACTAATAAAAAACTTCTTAATGTATTAGCAATATCGCGTAATACTCTGGCGGATATTGATATTTACGATGCTGATAACGAATTTTTAGCTACTGAAAAAGCTCAAATTTGCTTATCTTATGTATACGGTAAAGATGATAAGGATTCAACCTTGCTTACATGCAAAGCGGTTTCGCGGCTTTTGTATGATGTTCCAATCAACGCATATTATACAGTATTTATGGATGCAGTTGGCGAAATAGTGGATGCGGTAGATGGGGTAGAGGTAGTTATCCCTGATGATATGACCGCCGCTGATAGTAGGTGGACAAAAGGCAAAAAGGTTATGCTTAACCGTTACAATGTTTTGAAATTCATACAGTATCGTGGCGAGACTCATGCACCTAGACTTGAAAGACAAAAGCTATTCATAAACAATTTTATAAATAGAGCGAAGTTGGCTTTTAAAAAAGATGTTACCGTTCCTGTGAACTTATATAAGAGTATTTCTAAAAATTCAGTAACGAATATTAAACTTGCCGAAGTCTCTTATTTAGCTACACAAATGGCTAACGCAAGCTTTCAAATGCATTCGATTTCGGGCAAAACAGGGTTTGACGGTATGTACGAAACTTTCGAAGTAGATGAAGCGGCGTTATATGAATCGGTTTTAAATTTATTTTATATAAAAACAAATTAAAAGGAGAAATTTAAAATGAAAAAGTTATTGGCAATTCTATTAATGGTAGTATTGGTTGCAGCTATGGGCGTTACTGCTTATGCAGCACCTTCTGCTGAAGCACAAGGCGTTGTTTCCGGTGCAACTGCTGTTGATAAAGATGGAAACACAGTAGATTTCGTTCTCGAAAAAATTGATGGCAAGGTTGACAAGGGATTCCAGCAAACTGTAACAGACCTTAAAAAAGATGAAGATGATGATTCTCTTAAGGTTGTAGGTCAATATAAGGTTATAGTAAACGATGATGCTAAATATCCGCTTTCTGTTTCGTTAAAAGTTTTAGGTATTTCAAAGAATTCTTCTGTTCACATTTTAGC
>JAZUPK010000039.1:0-45105 GCA_045605125.1 Acutalibacteraceae bacterium
GTCTCGTGTTAGTCCTACCACTCTAAAAAAGAACCTAGCGTTAATTAACGCTAGGCCCAAAAAAGTTTTAGGTTTCAAAAAACCAGTTGATTTATTTGAATTTTCGTTGTCTAAGTGTTGCACTTAGTTTGACATTTCATCGCCTAATTTTTAGTAAAACCTATAAATGCTTCTTGACATTAACGCTTTAAAGTGTTAAAATGTTTTTATCTTTGAAATATAATACTTTTATAGGTGATACATAATGGTAATTATGGATTTATTAGAAAGAAACGCGCGCCTTTATGGTAGAGATGTTGCTTTAGTAGAAGTAAACCCTTCTGAAGAGCGTGACAGCGCGGTAACCTGGCGTGAAGCAAGCCTTATAGAAAGTGCTACCGATGCGCCCTACCGCCGCGAAATGACTTGGTCTGATTTTGACCGTGACGCTAACCGTTTTGCAAACTTTCTTTTAAGCCGTGGTTTAAAAAAAGGCACTAAGGTTGCAATTCTTTTAATGAACTCTTTAGAATGGCTACCAATATATTTTGGTATATTAAAGGCGGGTTGTATTGCAGTACCGCTTAATTTCCGTTATTCGGGTGATGAAATTAAATATTGCTTAGAGCTTGCAGATTGTGAAATGTTGGTATTTGGTCCCGAATTTACCGAGCGTATGGATACCGTTTATGATGCGATTCCACAGGTTAAAACTATGCTGTTTGTGGGTAAGGATGGCCCTGATTACACCGAAAACTGCGGTGAGCTTATGAACTATTGCTCTACATCCAATCCACCTGTAGCGCTTAGTGAAGATGACTATGCTGCTATATATTTTTCATCGGGAACAACAGGCTTTCCAAAGGCTATTTTGCATAGACACAGAGCACTTATATCTTCTTGTAAAACCGAGCAAAACCACCACGGACAAACTCGTGATGATGTTTTCCTTTGCATACCCCCATTATACCATACAGGTGCCAAAATGCATTGGTTTGGAAGCTTGCTAGCAGGCAGCAAAGCAGTACTTCTTCGCGGTGTTAAGCCGGAATGGATTTTGCGTACTGTCACTGAAGAAAAGTGCACAATAGTATGGCTTTTGGTACCGTGGGCACAGGATATTTTGGACGCCATTGAAAGCGGTAAGCTTAAAATGGAAGACTATCTTTTAGCTCAATGGAGACTTATGCATATAGGTGCTCAGCCTGTACCGCCAAGTCTTGTAAAACGTTGGCTTAAATACTTCCCGAACCACAAGTACGATACCAACTACGGCTTAAGTGAATCTATAGGCCCTGGTTGCGTGCATTTGGGTGTTGAAAATGTACATAAAGTTGGCGCAATAGGTAAAGCCGGCTATTTGTGGGAAGTTAAAATTATCGACGAAAACGGCAACGAAGTACCTGATGGTGATATTGGCGAGCTTGCAGTTAAAGGTCCCGGTGTAATGGACTGTTACTACAAAAACCCCGAAGCCACTGCTGAAATTTTAAAGGATGGTTGGCTTTATACAGGCGATATGGCTAAAAAGGATGAAGATGGCTTTATCTACCTTGTTGACCGTAAGAAAGACGTCGTAATTTCGGGCGGTGAGAATATTTACCCCGTTCAGATTGAAGATGCACTCAGAAAGCACGAAAAGATTAAGGATGTTGCGGTTATAGGTCTGCCCGATGCCCGACTTGGAGAAATTGTTGCCGCAATTATTGAAATAAAAGAGGGTCTTACCTGTAGTGAAGATGAGATTAACGAGTTTTGTAAGGAGCTTCCGCGCTATAGAAGACCGAAAAAGATTATTTTTGCACAGGTTCCGCGTAATCCTACCGGTAAAATTGAAAAACCGGCGCTTAGGAAGAAGTATTGCCCTGACGGACTTGTAGAAGCTCAAATAAACAGTTAAAATGCTAAAACAAGACAGTTTACTAAATAGTAATTTCTGTCTTGTTTTTTGCGTTCTAATAATATATAATATTCAATAAGGATTTATAGATATATAGAGGTGTGGTTAATGAAAAAACTTATGTTAGGTAATGAAGCGGTGGCACGCGGTCTTTATGAGGCCGGTTGTAGCTTTGTTTCAAGTTATCCCGGAACACCCAGTACCGAGATTACTGAATATGCCGCAAAATATAAAGAAATATATGCCGAGTGGGCACCTAATGAAAAGGTTGCTATGGAAACTGCTTTTGGTGCCTGTCTTGCAGGCAAAAGAAGCTTTTGCGGTATGAAGCACGTTGGCGTTAATGTTGCGGCAGACCCGCTTTTCACTATCGCTTATACAGGTGTTAATGCAGGCTTTATTATCGGTGTCGCTGATGACCCCGGAATGCACTCTTCACAAAACGAGCAGGATTCCCGTCATTATGCAATAGCATCCAAAATACCGATGTTAGAGCCAAGCGACAGCGCGGAATCAATGGAATTTGTAAAGCAAGCGTACGAAATTTCGGAAAAATTTGATACTCCGGTATTCCTTAAAATGTGTACACGTGTAGCACATTCACAAAGCATTATCGAAGAATGTGAAAGGGTTTTACCCGAACAAAAGGAATATGTAAAAGACGGCACTAAGTACATAATGATGCCGGGTAACGCTAAAAAGCGTCATCCCATTGTAGAGGAACGCACCCAAAAGCTTGTGGAATATGCTGAAACTGCGAGCTTTAACCGCATTGAAGAAGGTAGCGACAATACAGTAGGTATTATTACTTCTTCTACAAGCTACCAGTATGTAAAAGAGGTTTGCGGTGATAAGTACCCTGTATTAAAGCTTGGTATGATAAATCCGTTACCTGTAAATAAGATTATCGATTTTGCAAGCAAGGTTAGAACAGTTATTGTTGTTGAAGAGCTTGACGGTATTATTGAAACACATTGTAAAAATATTGGTGTAGATGTAACCGGCAAAGAACTTTTTGGTCTTATAGGTGAATTTTCGCAGAATATTGTTGCCGAAAAGCTTGATGCTACAGTACCCACGGGTGTGGCTTTGGATGATGTTATTCCAATGCGTCCGCCTGTAATGTGTGCAGGCTGTCCTCACCGCGGTCTTTTCTACACCTTAAAGAAAAATAAGCTTACGGTTCTCGGCGATATTGGTTGCTATACCTTAGGTGCAGTAGCTCCCTTAAATGCTATTGATACTACAATTTGTATGGGTGCTTCGGTTTCAAGTATTCACGGATTTAACAAAGCAAATGAAGGCAAGAGTGATAACAAAACCGTTGCAGTTATAGGTGACAGTACCTTTATGCATTCAGGTGTAACAGGTCTTATAAATATTGCTTACAATGGTTCTAATTCTACTGTTATTATTCTCGATAACTCTATTACCGGTATGACAGGTCACCAACAAAACCCAACAACAGGCTATAACCTAAAGGGCGACCCTTGTTCTAAAATCAATTTAGAAGCGCTTTGTAAGAGTGTTGGTATTAATAGCGTTCGTGTTATAGACCCTTATAATTTAGCTGAATGTAATACCGTTATTAAAGAAGAACTCGAAAAAGAAGAACCTTCGGTTATTATTTCTCGCCGCCCGTGTGCGCTATTGAAATATGTTAAGCATGCAGGTCCTATAAAGACCAATACCGATAAATGCGTAGGCTGTAAAATGTGTATGCAAATCGGTTGTCCGGCGGTTAGTATGGAAAACGGCAAGATTAAGATTGATAATACACTTTGCACAGGCTGTGGCGTATGCTCGCAAATGTGCAAGTTTGATGTTTTTGAAAGTGTAAAGGAGGCTAAATAATGCAGACTAAAAATATTATGATTGTAGGCGTTGGCGGTCAAGGTACACTTCTTGCAAGTAAGCTGCTTGGTAAGTTGCTTTTAGGCAAAGGCTATGATGTTAAGGTTAGCGAAGTACATGGTATGAGCCAGCGCGGAGGTAGTGTTGTTACCTATGTTCGCTACGGTGATAAAGTATATTCTCCCGTTATTGATAAGGGCGAAGCCGATGTTATTATATCCTTCGAACTATTGGAAGCTGCTCGTTGGGTAGAGTATTTAAAACCTGACGGTGTAATTATTACCAATACCCAACAGGTCAATCCTATGCCGGTAATTATCGGCGCACAGGAATATCCTGAAAATTTGGTGGAAAAAATCAAAAATTTAGGTATAAAGTTAGATGCTTTAGATGCATTATCTTTGGCAGAACAAGCAGGTAGCTCAAAGGCAGTAAATATAGTGCTTATGGGCAGACTTTCAAAGCTTTTCGATTTTACAGAGCAAGAATGGCTTAATGCTATTGAGCAAAGCGTTCCCGAAAAGTTTTTAGAGCTTAATAAAAAAGCGTTTACATTAGGTCGACAGTTCGAGGTGTGATTTTATGGCAAATTATTATCAAAAGGATGTGGAGTGTGCCTCTCGTGAAGAGATGGTTGCTCTTCAAAACGAGCGTTTGGTAGCTCAAGTAAAGCACGTATGGGAAAATGTTCCTTACTACCGTAAAAAAATGGAAGAAAAAGGCGTTACCCCCAATGACATTAAGGGCATAGAAGATTTACATAAGTTGCCATTTTTAACAAAGGATGATTTGCGTGATGCTTATCCTTACGGTCTTTTAGGTACAAAGCTTGAAAATTGCGTTCGTATTCATTCTACATCAGGCACAACAGGAAAACGAGTAGTAGCTTTTTATACACAAAATGATATAGATTTGTGGGAAGACTGTTGTGCGCGTGCGCTTGTAGCTGCAGGTGGCACAAAGGCTGACGTTTGTCAGGTAGCATACGGTTATGGTCTTTTTACCGGCGGTTCGGGCATGCATGGCGGTAGCCACAAGGTTGGTTGCTTAACACTTCCTATGTCTTCGGGTAATACTGACAGACAGCTACAATTTATGACCGATTTGGGCGCTACTATCATTTGCTGTACACCTTCTTATGCAGAATATCTTGCTGAAAGCATCCACGAAAGGGGTCTTCGTGACAAAATTAAGCTAAAAGCAGGTATCTTTGGTGCAGAGGCTTGGAGTGAAGAAATGCGCCATGATATTGAAGAAAAGCTTGGTATTAAGGCTTACGATATTTACGGTCTTACCGAAACCAGCGGCCCTGGTGTAGCGTTCGAATGTTCTGAACAAACCGGTATGCACATTAACGAAGACCACTTTATTGCCGAAATTATTGACCCCGATACTTTGGAGGTTTTACCTGAAGGCAGTCAGGGCGAATTGGTATTTACCTCTATCACTAAGGAAGGCTTCCCGCTTCTTCGTTACCGCACAAAGGACATTACTGTATTAAGTCGCGAAAAATGCTCTTGCGGACGTACGCTTGTTAAAATGAAAAAGCCTATGGGCAGAAGCGATGATATGCTTATTGTCAAGGGCGTTAATGTATTCCCATCACAAATTGAAGCAGTGCTTTTGGAAAACGGCTATCCTGCCAATTATCAAATTGTTGTTGACCGCGTAAATCATAGCGATACTATTGAAGTTTTGGTTGAAATGACACCTGAAATCTTCTCAGATTCACTTGGTAAAATTACCGAAATGGAAAAGAATCTTGTATCAGCACTTAAAGCAATGCTTGGTATTTACGCCAAGGTTCGCCTTGTAGACCCCAAGACTATCACCCGTAGTGAAGGTAAAGCTATTCGCGTTATCGATAAGCGTAAAATTTAAGGAGTGTGTATTATGGCTATAAATCAAATTACTGTGTTTTTAGAGAATAAGGCAGGCGCGCTTTTAAATGTTACTAAACTTTTATCCGAAAATAAGGTAGACCTTCGAGCTATAAATATCGCTGAAACCGCCGACTATGGTCTTTTAAGACTTATTACTGCTAATAATACTGCAGCCGAAAAGGTTTTAAAGAATGAAAATCTTATTTTTACCGAAACTCCCGTTTTGGCAGTTGCTATTGATGATAAGCCGGGCGCTTTAAGTAGTGTTTTAGAAGTTTTAGCAAAAGAGAATATTGATTTACATTATATGTATTCAATTTTCGGCAACAAAAACGCTAAGGCATATATGATTATGCAGCTTCAAGATGTTGACAAGGCTGCCGAACTTTTAAAGCAAAGCGGTATGACTATCGCTGAAGCTTGTGACCTCACATAGGTTAAAAATGCAAAAAAACCAAGAATATATTTTAGATATTGAAGCCGTATCTACTGATGGCAGCGGAATAGGCCGAGTAGACGGCATGGCGGTTTTCGTACCGCTTACGGCTGTAGGTGATAGGGCAAAGGTAAAAATTTTAAAGGTTAAAAAGACTTATGCCTACGGCAAGCTTTTAAGCCTTGTAAAGCCCTCAAAAATTCGTATTGATAACGATTGCAACGCCTTTAATCAGTGTGGCGGCTGTGTTTACAGGCACATAAGCTATGAAGCCGAAAAGGCTATAAAGCAAAATGCAGTTTATGAAAATATTAAGCGTATTGGCGGTGTGGATTTGGCACCGCAGTCGATTATTTGTGATACCCCTGATCGTTACCGCAATAAGGCGCAATATCCCATATCACTTGACTATAGCGCAGGCTTTTATGCTTTTCATTCACATAGAATAATACCTTGCGAAGATTGCCTTTTACAGCCCGAAATTTTCAGCAAAATAACAGCTATTGTGACCGATTGGGCAAAAGAGTACGATATAAGCATTTATGACGAAAACACACACAAAGGTTTTTTACGCCATATTTATATAAGACGGGCTGAAAAGACCGATGAAATTATGGTTTGTATTGTTGTAAATGGTGAAATACTACCCGAAAGTGATCGGTTGGTAGACAAGCTTTTGTCACTTTGCGGCAATTCGCTTAAAAGCGTTGTTATAAATATAAATCGCAAGGACACTAATGTTATTTTAGGTGAAGAATGTAAAATCATTTATGGTGATGGGTATATAACCGATATTTTATGTGGTGTAAAGGTGCGTTTATCGCCACTTTCGTTCTACCAAGTTAATAGGACTATGGCAGAAAAGCTTTATGAAAAAGCACGCGAATACGCAAACCCAAAAGGCAAAAATGTAATAGATTTATACTGCGGTGCGGGTACAATAGGGCTTTCTATGGCGAAGGATGCCAAGAGCATAATAGGTGTGGAAATTATCCCCGAGGCTATAGAAGATGCAAAATTCAATGCCAAAATTAACGGTATAGAAAATGCACGCTTTATTTGTGCAGATGCAACTGACGCTGCAAAGCAGTTAGCAAGCGAAGGGGTAACTTGTGATGTTGTTATTGTTGACCCGCCGCGTAAAGGCTGCAGTGCGGACGTTATAAATACTATAACAGAAGACTTTAAGCCAAAGGATGTAGTTTATGTTTCGTGCGATAGCGCAACACTGGCGCGCGATATTAAGCTGTTTAGCGAGAACGGTTACACACTTAAAGAATACACTCCTTGCGACCTTTTTCCCCGAACTTCACACGTAGAAACGGTGGCACTTTTATCTACAAATCCCTAAATTATAGAAAAGGCAATTGCGATTTGAAAGCGTGAGCGATATAAAAACTTATGAAACCTATTTTAAAATAAATAATAAAAGGATGGTAATTATGGAAAAAAGTTTTGATGAGAAAAACATAGCATTGACCCTTAGCGTTATGAGTGATGTGCATATCAGCGGTAGCTGGTACGCAGGACCTAGCAAAAATAAACTTATAAACGCTTTAGACTATACGAGCAAAATTGCAAAAAATCCTATAGATGCGTATGTGTTTGCAGGAGACTTTGGGGACTGTATGAACTCGCGCGGAAATGTTTTGTTAAACGAAAGGTGGGGCCTTGATTACGATAAGGCTAAGGCAGAGCAGTCTGCACGTGAATTTGAAACTTTACGCGATTGCTTTAATAACCATATCTCGCCGACGGCTGAGATTATATACTGCCTTGGCAACCACGATAACAACGATTGTAATAATATAGACCGCTATATTGAAGAATTTTCGTCTCGTGATGAGGTGGGTGATAACAAGAACTTCGAGCGTATGTACCGCACTGATTTGGATTTGGATTCTATGCGTAAGGGTATGCGCCACTGTGTATGTAAGGATTACCATTTCCTTTGTATCGACATAACTACCGATTATTCTGAAACACTAGAGTTTTTAAAGAAAAATCTAGATGAAGTTACCGCAAAAGACCCATATAAATATGTGTTTGTGGTATTCCACTATAAAACACCCAATACGCTTTTTGCCTCGAATTGTTGTAAGGGTGAGATGACTATTGCACTAGATGATTTACTTAAAAAATACCCCCAAGTGGTATTTATAAACGGTCACACCCATACTTCTATATGTAATGATCGGGCTATAGCACAGACCGAATATACAAGCGTAGAAGGTTCTTCCCTTAGTTGTGTTGAATCTAATTTAATTCATAGCGAACTTAATGTAGTGCACGAGATGCATTATAAGGTTTCAGAAGGCTTGCTTTTTGAAATTGATAAAAGCGGTAATATAAGGATTACAAGACTTGATCACCTTAATAAAAGTATAATTAAGGATGCGTGGATTTTGCCTGCACCAAAGGCTGACAAAAGCCACTTAAAAGCATACTCTCCCGATTGTAAATTTAAAGCTAGAAAGCCTGAATTCCAAAAGGATGCGGATTTTACACTAGAACAACTTGAAGAAGGCATAAAAATCACAATACCAAAGGCTATTCGCAATAATGAAGATATATTTAGATATCAAGTTATTTGTTATACAGACTTTGGTGTGCCCAATTTTTACTTTTTATCTTCGCTATTTTGCTATCGCGCAGATGAAAGATATAGTGAAGATACACTCTCGGCTGTGATACCCGAAGCTAAGCTTTCGGATATTTATAAAATAACCGTTACCGCACAGGACTTTTGGTTTAACGATAGCGAACCATTAATAAAATATAATGAGTGCTTCTATGACAAAATCTAAAGAACTGATTCGTGCGGTAAAATTCACCTTAATTTCTATAAGCGCAGGCGTGGTTCAAACTTTAAGCTTTACTTTACTTAACGAGCTATTGCGCGCTAATTATTGGATAGCGTATTTGGTAAGCCTTGTTTTATCGGTGCTTTGGAACTTTACCATTAACAGAAAATTCACCTTTAAATCAGCAAATAATATAAAGCTAAGTATGCTTTTGGTTGCGCTTTTCTATGCAGTATTTACACCTGTGTCCACATATTTGGGACAGCTTGCCGAGAGTGCCGGTGTTAACGAATACATAGTATTGGCGGTTTCTATGATTTCTAATTTAATACTCGAATATCTTTATACAAGGTTTGTTGTATACAGAAATTCTTGTGATACCGCAAGTAAGAGCAAATAAAAAAACACGCTTTGCAGATTGTCTGCAAAGCGTGTTCTCTATTTATATTATTTTGCGTAGTCAACGGCACGGCTTTCACGGATAACGTTAACCTTAATTTGTCCGGGGTATTCAAGTTCGTTTTCAATTCGCTCCGCGATTTGATGTGACATAAGAACCATTTGGTCCTCGGTTACAACCTCGGGTTTAACTATTATGCGGATTTCTCTACCTGCCTGAATAGCAAATGAGCCTTCAACACCATTAAAGGAATTGGCGATTTCCTCCAATTTTTCAAGGCGTTTGATGTAGCTTTCAATGTTCTCTCTGCGAGCGCCTGGGCGTGCAGCTGAGATAGCATCAGCAGCTTGAACAATACAAGCAATAAGTGTTTTGGCTTCAACTTCACCGTGGTGAGCGTGAATAGCGTGGATAACGGCTTCGCTTTCGCGATATTTCTTAGCCACTTCAACACCTAACTGAATGTGGGTGCCTTCTTGCTCGTGGTCAAGCGCTTTACCAATATCGTGTAAAAGACCTGCGCGCTTAGCCAGGGTTACATCAGCGCCTAATTCGGCAGCTAAAAGACCTGAAAGGTAGCAAACCTCGAGTGAGTGGTTAAGCACGTTTTGACCATAGCTTGTGCGGTATTTTAATTTACCTAAAAGCTTAACAATCTCAGGGTGGATATTGGGAACACCGGCATCAATAATAGCGCGTTCACCGGTTTCTTTAATGGTTGTGTTAACTTCGTTAGTAGCCTTAGTTACGGTTTCTTCAATTCTGGCAGGGTGAATACGACCGTCCAAAATAAGCTTTTCCAAAGTAACGCGAGCAATTTCGCGTCTTACGGGGTCAAAGCTTGAAACGGTGATAGCTTCAGGTGTGTCATCAATAATAAGGTCAACACCGGTTGCGGTTTCCAAAGCACGAATATTACGGCCTTCTCTACCAATAATTCTACCCTTCATTTCATCGTTCGGCAACGCTACAACCGAAACGGTTAAATCTGCCGAATGGTCAGCAGCGCAACGCTGAATAGCATGGCAAATAATATTTTTTGCAATACGGTCACACTCTTCTTTGGTGTGTTGCTCATGCTCCATAATTTTTACTGCCTTTTGGTGTACTAATTCATCATCCAAAAGCTGTAAAAGGTGAGACTTGGCTTGTTCTCTTGTGAAGCCTGCGATTTTTTCAAGCAAGTCCATTTGGCTTTGCTTAAGCTTTTCACATTCTTCAATTCGCGCATCAATTTCTTTAGCGCGGGCAGCTAATTTTTCTTCCTTAGCTTCAAGATTGTCAATCTTTTTGTCAAGAGATTCTTCTTTCTGTTGAAGACGATGCTCCCCTCGTTGTACTTCGCTTCTTCTTTCACGAAGTTCTTTTTCAGTTTCTTGTCTTAATGTGTGGATTTCATCTTTAGCTTCTAATAAAGCTTCTTTTTTCTTTTGTTCAGAATTTCTAATAGCGTCGTTTAAAATGCGTCTTGCTTCATCTTCGGCAGAGCCTATAGCTGCTTCTGCGGACTTGCGGCGGTAAGCCGAGCCTGTAAAAAAGCCGATAACAGCAAGCACAAGTGCGACGGCGCCCATAATAATGTACGGCACTGTAGTGCACCTCCTATATAATAAACACGGATGTTTTCTCAAGCCGAGGCGCTGAAAAATTAACGCTTCGAATATAGACGGGAGCCGTGTATTTACCTCCCGAAAAATGATTTTACTTTGTATAAAATGCAGTTCGCCAAAATCTACAAAAACAAAGTTATAACCTAAAACACAAGGTTATTATCTATTGTATTTTACCACTTGAAGCCCAATATGTCAAGAAAAGTAATTACTAAATTTATTAATATAAAATTCTTTAATTTATACTTTATTTTTTACAAGATATATGATATAATATACAATGAATATTTATGTATTGAAAGGAGTCGCGGTTTTATGTTTAGAAAGTTGATTTTATGCTTGCTTGTTTTGTGTTTAACACTTAGTCTTTGCGGATGCGATTTCTTTATGACAGATACGGCAGAGTTATTATCACCGCCTGCCCTTTCGGATGATTTTAAAGAAATATTTGATGCAATAAATGGAAGCGCCAAAGAAGATTATTTAATGGAATATCCACAAGCGGGTGATTACCGCTCGGCAGTGGTGCAAAAGGACATTAACGGCGACGGTGTAAATGAAGCTTTTGCTTTTTACAGTACAAAAGACGGCGAAACTGAAATAGTAAATATAAACGCTATTTGCTACAAGGATAAGAGTTGGAAATCGGTTTCGGTTCAAAATATTGTAGCTGCCGGTGTTCATAGAGTTGAATTTTGCGATTTAGACCAAGACGGTATATGCGAAATTTTGGTGGGTTGGCAAATTTATTCTACAAGCGATATGCAGCTTTCGGTTTATTCATTTAAGGATGGCGCGCTTACTCAAATGATGATTAGCAAATATGTACATTTTGTTGTTTGTGACCTTGACCAAAACAAAACCGATGATGTTTTAATTATTAATGCAGGGGATACAAAGCAGCAAAATACTGCTTCGCTTTACGGCTTTACAGACGGCAGTATTATTCAAATGGGAAGATGTGTTCTTGACAGTAAGGTGCAGTCATTTGGTCATCCAATTGTATCTGAACTTTCTTCAGGTAAGCCTGCGGTTTATATAGACTCGATAAAGGGCATAGGCGCTATAACTGAAGTTTTAATTTATGAAAAAGGCAAGCTTTTAAATCCGCTTTACGATAGCGAGCTTTTGGAAACCACCAAAACCTTGCGTGCGGCAAACCTTTCTACAAGGGATTTTAACGATGATGGTGTGCTTGAGATACCCGTTCAGCTTAATGTTCCGTCGGTTACAGAAAATGAAGCAGCAGAAAAGCTTTATCTTACAAACTGGTGTTCATTTAATGGCGAACTCCTTACAACTCAGGTGACCTCTATGGTTAATCTGATTGATGGTTATTACTACAACTTGCCGTCAAAATGGGTTGGCAATATTGCAGTATTAAAGGATACCGATAACCGTATACGCGAAATTTATAGCTACGATACTGAAAAAATGGAAGTTGGCGACAGTTTACTTTACATGCGTGCTATAAAAATACGCGATTGGAATAACGGCGTATATGAGGCGCTTAATCTTATGGAAATAGGTAGAACGCCTGATTCGGTTATAGCTTGCAGAATCCCAAGAAAATCCGGACTTACATTTGATAGTGCGAAAAAAAGCTTTGGAATATATAATCAGGAGGCAAAACAGTGAAACGTATCTTAATAGCAGAAGATGAAGCTGCAATCCGTGAATTTGAAGCGATAAATTTAAAAAGAGTTGGCTATACAGTGGTAGAGGCAGGCTCTGGTGAAGAGGCTCTTGATATTTTTGATAACGATTACGAAGGCTTTGATATTGCGTTGCTTGATATTTCTATGCCGGGTATGGATGGTTTTACCCTTTGTAAAGAGCTTAGAAAAAGAAGTGAAACCTTAGGTATTATAATGCTTACCGCCAGAACTCAGGAAATGGATAAAATAAGCGGTTTGATGATAGGCGCTGATGACTATATCACAAAGCCTTTTAGCCCTACAGAGCTTTTGGCACGCGTTGATTCGCTTTATAGGCGTGTTGAAATGTATGTACCTAAAACCGAAACTAAAATTTCGGATGATATTACTTTAGGTGAGTTCACCCTTAACTTAAGGAAAAGAACATTGCTTAAAAACGGTGTTAATATTGAGCTTACACAGGTAGAATTCCAAATGATTGAATATTTTTTCACAAATCCCGATGTAGCGCTTGATAGAATCGATATTTTAACAAAGGTTTGGGGTAGCAACTACTTTGGTGAAGAAAAGATTGTTGATGTTAATGTTAGACGTCTTAGAATGAAGATAGAAGACGACCCATCAAAACCACAAAGGCTACTTACTGTTTGGGGTATGGGTTATAAGTGGAGTACAAGATAAAAAATATAAAAACTTTAAGAAAGGGGAAGGCGAATGCGCTTAGATATTAAATTCAAAAGCATTACATACAAATGGTTTTTTAATATATTTCTTGTAGCGGTAGCTGTTATGTGCGTGGCGGCAATTTCGTTTTCTTCGCTTTATGCTTCACTTTATACCGAAAAGATCGAAGCGCTTGCCACCGATTATTCTGAAGAGTTTTTATCTCTTAATAATACCGATTCAAAAACCTTTAAGGATACCGCCATTACTATGGTGCAGAATTTCGAGTACAAGGATAAAATTGAAGTTCAGGTTATAGATAAAAATGGTAAGGTTTTTGTATCCACCACAGGATTTTCCGCTAAAGATAGCGAAATGCCTGATTATATTAGGGCTAAAGATAGCGGAAAGCTTGAAATCTTTAAAGGTAAAAGCAGTACCAAGCAATCTATTATGGCGGGAACGGTAATGCTTTACACTAATAACGGTGAAGAGCTTGGCGCTTACCGTTGGGTAACCTCAATGTCGCGGGCTAACAGGCTTATGACAATCGTTACTGCAATCATTATTTTACTTTGCGTTTTAATGCTTGGGGTTATGCTTATTACAGGTCTTTTCTTTGTTAAGTCTATTGTAAACCCAATTCGTGATGTAAGTAATATTGCACGCACAATCGCTCGTGGTGATTTTGAATCGCGGATAGAGATTAAGCGTGATGATGAAATTGGTGAGTTGTGCGATGCGATAAACTATATGGCTTCCGAGCTTCATAATTCGGAAGGAATAAAGAACGACTTTATATCTTCGGTTTCGCACGAACTCAGAACACCTTTAACCGCTATACGTGGTTGGGGCGAAACGGCTAAAATGTCTTTAGATACCGATCCGGAGCTTGTAGGCAGGGGACTTGACGTTGTACTAAGTGAGGCCGACCGCCTTTCAAGCCTTGTAGAAGAGCTTTTGGATTTCTCGCGTATGCAAACAGGTAGGCTTTCTTTGGTGTCACAGCCGATGAATGTAACCTTAATACTTAACGAATCGGCCGATATGTATAAAGAGCTTGCTAAAAAGCAGGATATTGATTTGGTAGTATCGGTACCGAGTGAAGAAATTACAGTGCTTGGTGATAAAAACCGCTTAAAGCAGGTATTTATAAATGTAATCGACAATGCGGTTAAGTACACCAACGCGGGCGGTCAAGTGCTTGTAAACCTTGATATTGAAGAAGCGTGCGTTCGTATTATGGTTACTGATACGGGTGTTGGTATTCCGGCAGAGGATATTGACCGCGTTAAAGAAAAATTCTATAAAGCAAATAAAACGGTACGCGGCTCGGGTATAGGCCTTGCCGTTGCCGATGAAATCATAAAACAACATGACGGACTTTTATTTATCGAAAGTACCGAAAATGTAGGGACTAAGGTTACTGTGGTACTTCCAATTTACGAAGAACCGATTGTCGAAGCTACCGAAGAACCTGAAAATGAAATAGGAGAAACAGATGAATAAATATACTTCAATCGGCGGTCAGGCTTTAATTGAAGGCATTATGATGAAAAGCCCAGAAAAATCCGCTTTATGTGTGCGCCTTCCCGATGGTGGCATAGATACCACTTATATGACTTATGTGCCGCTTAGCAAACGCTATAAGTTTTTCAAAATTCCGATTATCCGCGGCATTACCGCTTTTGTAGAGTCTATGATAGAAGGCTACAAAGCGCTCATGCTTTCTGCTGATAAATCGGGCTTTACCGATTTGGAAGAAGATAAGCCTAAAACTGAAAAAGAATCAAAAAAGGATAGCGTTTTATTAAATACAGTTATGATGATTGGCGCAGTTTTGGGATGTCTTTTAGCAGTAGTGTTATTTATGTATATACCGCGCCTTTTGGTATCGGGTATCGAGATGCTTTTTGATGTAGAAATCACATCTAAGTTTTTACGCTCTTTTATAGAGCAATTTGTAAAGCTTGCGGTGTTTGTGGGTTACGTATGCTTGGTATCGCTTATGAAGGATATAAAGCGCGTATTTATGTACCACGGGGCAGAGCATAAAACAATTTTTTGCTACGAAAAGGGTTTAGAGCTTACTGTTGAGAATGTTAGAAAGCAAAAACGCTTTCACCCGCGTTGCGGTACTTCATTTATGATACTTATGATACTTGTAAGTGTTGTATTTTCTACTCTTTTGCAGGTGATTTTCCCCGGCGTTTACAGTATTAAATGGCTTTGGGTATTGGCTAAAATTTTAATGATACCGTTAATTTGCGGTGCAGGCTACGAAGTGCTTAAAATTTGCGGTAGATATGACAATATAATTACTCGCATAATCTCAGCCCCCGGTGTATGGCTTCAAAGAGCTACTACTAAGGAACCGGAAGATGATATGATTGAAATTGCAATTGCCGCACTAAAGGCATGCGAGCCTGAAGTCCCGGATGTGGAGAGAGCAAATGACAATATTTGAGGCATATAATCAAACTAAGCAAAAGCTAAAGGCGGCAGGTATTCCTGACAGTGTTTTCGAAGCAAAACTTATAATTAAGCATATTACAGGGCTTAATAATACTCAAATTTTAACCGAATATGCAAAAGAGCTTACCGAGTTTCAACAAAACAACCTAACCGCAATACTCCGTCAGCGCGAAATAAGATACCCATTGCAGTATATTTTGGGTGAATGGGCATTTTATAAATACAAATTTAAGGTTGGCGTTGGGGTTTTAATTCCCCGTAGCGACACCGAAGTTTTGGTAGAAGAATGCGTTAAGTATTTAGAGAATAAACCTAAAGCACAAATATTGGATTTGTGCTCGGGTAGTGGGTGTATAGGCATTTCTTTAGCGTGTGATTTTCCTGAAAGCGCGGTTGTGCTTTTTGAAAAATACCCCGAAGCAATGCGGTATATAGAAGAAAATATAAAGCTAAACGGTGCATATAATGCAATGCCTTTTTCGGGAGATGTACTTAATGCGGATGCAAGCGAGCAAAAATACGATTTAATAGTAAGTAATCCGCCATACATACCACCAAGTGAAATGGCAATTGTGTCCCCCGAAACTAAGTTTGAGCCTGAAACTGCGCTTTTGGGCGGTTCGGACGGCTTGGATTTCTATAGGGCAATAATAGACAATTATAAAAATTCCTTAAAGAGTGGCGGTATGATAGCATTCGAAGTTGGAATAAATGAATACGAGCGTGTATCGGCTCTTTTAAAGAATGCCGATTTTACAAATATTACAGTAAAAAAAGATTTAAACGGTATAGAACGCGTAGTCACTGCAACCAAAGAATAAAGGAGAAATTAAAATGGCTTCAAAAAATTCAATAACAAAAACTGCGGTTAATTTGACCGATGACAATGAAAAACAAAAGGCACTAAAAACCGCCATTGAACAAATAGAAAAGCAGTTCGGTAAAGGTGCAGTTATGCGCCTTGGCGAAAATGCTGCAATGAGCGTTGAGCATATTAAAACAGGTTCTCTAACACTTGATGTAGCGCTTGGTATAGGCGGTATTCCCAAGGGAAGAATCGTAGAAATATACGGTCCTGAATCTTCGGGTAAAACTACCGTTGCGCTTCACTGTGTAGCTGAAGCACAAAAAGCAGGCGGTACTGCTGCATTTATCGACGTTGAACACGCATTAGACCCCGTTTATGCGGCTAATTTAGGTGTTGATATTGATTCTCTTTTAGTTTCTCAGCCTGATTCAGGTGAACAAGCTTTAGAAATCGCCGAAAGTCTTGTGCGCTCTGGCGCAGTAGATATTATTGTTATCGACTCGGTAGCGGCTTTGGTTACCAAGGCTGAAATTGAGGGCGAAATGGGTGATAACCACGTTGGTCAGTTAGCGCGCCTTATGTCACAAGCACTTCGTAAGTTAACAGGTGCTTTATCTAAGACTAACTGTGCGGCTATCTTTATTAACCAATTACGTGAAAAAATCGGTGTTATGTACGGTAACCCCGAAGTTACAACAGGTGGTAGAGCGCTTAAATTCTATTCATCAGTTCGTATTGATGTTCGCAAGGGCGAAGTTATTAAAGACGGAAGCGACATTATAGGTGTTCACACAAAGGCTAAGATTGTTAAAAACAAGGTAGCCCCACCCTTTAAGGTTGCTGAATTCGACATTATGTACGGTACTGGTATTTCCCATGCAGGCGAAATTGTGGACGCAGGTGTAGCTACAGGGGTTGTTAAAAAATCGGGTGCTTGGTTCTATTATGGCGAAACCCGTTTAGGTCAAGGCAGAGATAACGTTAAAAAGTTATTTGAAGACAATGCCGAATTAGCACAAGAAATCGAAGATAAGATTATGGCAATATTAACCGATAGCAATGATAAATCGGTAGAAGTAGAGAATGATGATTTTATTATGCCTACAGAGCCTGTAGTACCCCGTAAATCTATTGATATTGATATTGCAGTAGACGACTAATGCAAATAATAACTTTAAAAAAAGATAAGCTTCATTTAACAAGGTTAAGTCTTGATAACGGAAGCGAAGCGTTAATAGATAATGATGTTTGTTTTGAACGATGCTTAAAGGTTGGGTCCAATTTAACCGAGAGCAGTTTAAAAGAACTGCTTGAAGAATCGGATTATAGGCGTGCTAAATCGCGTGCTGTTTGGTATTTGGACCGCGCCGACCATACCGAAAAAGGTCTTTACGATAAGCTTTTGCGCGGGGGATTTAAAAAAGAATCGGCTGCAAAGGTTGTTGCGCGTTTTATTGAAGTAGGTTTACTTGATGACCGTCGCTTTGCAAAAAATTATGCCGAAAGGCTAGAGAGCGGTAACTACTCTAAACGCGAAATTTTGCAAAAGCTTACCTTAAAGGGTGTACCTTATGCGGTAGCAAAAGAGGTTCTAGAAGATACTGAAAATGGCGAGCAACAAAAAATCAAAAGTCTATTAGAAAAAAAGTACCAAACAAAATTACAAAAAGAAGGCGGCGCCCAAAAGGTTTTTGCGTCGCTTGTGCGAAAGGGCTTTTCTTATGCGCAAGTAAGAGAAGCGCTAAAAAGCTATATAGAAGAATTTGAGGAATAATATGTATAAGGTTAGTATGGTGTCGCTTGGTTGTCCTAAAAACCAAGTAGATGCTGAAATGATGCTGTTTTCTCTAAAAGAAGCAGGGTTCGAGTTATCACCTGAGGAATCTCAGGCTGATGCTATAATTATAAATACCTGTGGTTTTATAGAAGATGCTAAAGCAGAAGCTATTGAAAATATTTTAGAAGCTTCACGCTATAAGTCAGAGGGTAACTGTAAAGCTCTTATTGTAACAGGCTGTCTTTCCGAACGCTACAAGGATGATGTTACAGAAGAAATTCCCGAAGTTGACGTATGTGTAGGCATTGGCTCTAATGGAAATATTGCAGAAATTGTTAAAAACGCAATAGAAGGCAATTTTAAAAATTCATACGGCGAGAAAACCGATTTAGATTTAAACGGTAAGCGTATTTTGGGCGGCATGCCGTTTACTGCGTATTTAAAGGTTGCCGACGGTTGTGACAACTGTTGTACCTATTGCGCAATACCTAAAATTAGGGGCAGACTTAGAAGCCGTAATATAGAAGACTGCGTAAAGGAAGCAAGAGAACTTGCAGAGAACGGTGTTAAAGAACTTGTAATAGTAGCGCAGGATACCACCGCTTATGGTGCCGACATTTATGGCGAGCCAAAACTGGCGGAACTACTTTCAGAGCTTTGCAAGGTAGATGGTATTCATTGGATAAGAACCTTATATACATATCCCGATAAAATTACTGATAAGCTTTTGGATGTAATAGCAAGTGAGCCAAAACTCGTAAAATATTTGGATATTCCGCTTCAGCATATAAACGGTGAAATTTTGAAGAAAATGAACCGAAAGGGCGATAAGCAAAGTCTTGAAGCATTAATTACAAAAATTCGCAACAAAATACCTGATATCACGTTGCGTACTACCTTTATAACCGGCTTCCCCGGTGAAACCGAAGCGCAGTTTGAAGAATTAGCCGAATTTGTAAAGAAAACCCGTTTTGATAGACTTGGTTGCTTTACTTATTCTGCTGAAGAAGATACTCTTGCTGCTGAAATGGAAAACCAAATAGCTGAGCAAACAAAGGTTTCGCGTATGGAAAATATTATGGATATGCAAACCATTATAGCTGCAGAAAAGAATGAAGAAAAAATAGGTAGTGTAACCGAAGTTTTAATTGAGGGTTGGGATGACTACATTAAGTGCTATTTTGGCAGAACTGTAGGCGATGCCCCCGAGGTTGATGGTAAAATTTTCTTTATGTCTACAAGACCGCTAGTTATTGGTGATTTTGTAAATGTTAGAATCAATGACTGTTTAGAATATGATTTGTTAGGAGAACTTGAAGAATGAATACCCCAAATAAATTAACGCTCGCTCGTATGATAGCAACCCCAATTTTTATGGCGGTAATGCTTATTTGCTTTAACTATCATTATACAGTTGCCCTCGTTTTGTTCGCACTTGCTTCTCTTACAGATGCTGTTGACGGACATATGGCAAGAAAATACAATATGGTAACTGATTTTGGTAAATTTATGGACCCATTAGCTGATAAAATGCTTACAACCAGTGCATATTTAGGCTTTATGTTTATTTATGGTAAAGGTGATTTGAGCTGGCACATGGTGGCTATTACCTTTATAGTATTATTCCGCGAGTTTGCGGTTTCTTCCATTCGCTTGGTTGCAGTAACTGCAGGCGGTAAGGTTGTAGCGGCAAATATGTGGGGTAAATGCAAAACTGTAAGTCAAATGGTGGGTATAGTTTTTGCTTTGGCTGTTTATGCTATAGGCGAGTTTGTGTCTATTCCTGCCGCAACTTTAACAGTACTTAATACAGTTATAATTGCTTTATTCTGGCTTTCGGCTGTGCTTTGTGCCGTTTCAGGCGCAATTTATATTTGGGGCGGAAGAGAGTATATCGCAAACGCAAAATAAACAGTAGGTGACCACTTTGTTTAAACGAATAATTGAAGATGTAAACGCCGTTCGTGAGCGCGACCCTGCGGCACGAAGCTTTTTGGAGGTCTTCTTCCTTTATCCCGGCGTTAAGGCGATAAGAATGCACCGCCGTGCGCATTTTTATTATAAGCATAATATGATGTTTTTAGCACGTTATGTTTCGCAAAAGGCGGCGCGCAAAACAGGTATTGAAATTCACCCCGGCGCTACTATCGGTAGGCGCTTGGTTATAGACCACGGTACAGGGGTTGTAATAGGTGAAACTACCGAAATTGGTGACGATGTACTAATTTACCAAGGTGTTACCTTAGGCGGTACCGGTAAAGATACAGGTAAACGCCATCCAACAATCGGTAATAATGTTATGATAAGTGCCGGTGCAAAGGTTTTGGGGCCCTTTAAAATCGGGGACAATTCACGCGTGGCTGCGGGAGCGGTAGTGTTAGCCGAAGTACCGCCAAATTCAACCGTTGTGGGTGTTCCTGCACGCGTTGTTAGGCAAGACGGCAAGCGTGTTGCCTTAGACCAAATTCACATTCCCGACCCTGTCAAGCAAAAAATGGACGCACTTGAAAGCCGAATTTTAGAGCTTGAAATGAAACTCAAGGAGAAATAGTATGAAAATTTTCAACACACTTACAAGACAAAAGGATGAATTCAAACCGCTAGTAGATGGGGAAGTAAAAATCTACGCCTGCGGTCCTACAGTATACAACTATATCCATATCGGTAACGCGCGTCCGCTTTGCGTATTTGATGTTTTGCGCCGTTATTTTGAGTGGCGCGGTTTCAATGTAAACTTTGTTCAAAACTTTACCGATATTGATGATAAGCTTATAAATAAGGCTAATGCAGAAGGTATTACCGTACCCGAGGTTGCCGAAAGATATATAGAAGAATTTTGGACCGACGCTAAAGGTCTTAATGTTCGTGAAGCTACTGTTCATCCACGCGCTACTGATAATATTGCTGAAATACAGGCTATAATTTCTTCTCTTATTGAAAAGGGCTATGCTTATGCTGCAGGTGGTGATGTTTACTATCGCGCTAAAAAATTCCAAGAATACGGAAAGCTTTCACATCAACCGCTTGAAGATTTGGCAGAAGGCGCGAGTAACCGTGTTGACACAGGAGCAGATATTAAGGAAGACCCAATGGACTTTTGCCTTTGGAAAGGCGCTAAGGAAGGGGAGCCTTTTTGGGAATCTCCTTGGGGTAAGGGTAGACCCGGTTGGCATATTGAATGCTCGGCTATGGCAGGTAGATATTTAGGCAAAACAATTGATATTCACTGCGGCGGTCTTGACCTTATCTTCCCACACCACGAAAATGAAATAGCTCAATCAGAAGCGGCTCACGGCTGTGATTTTGCGCATTATTGGATGCACAACGGTTTTATCAATGTTGATAACCATAAGATGTCTAAATCCTTAAATAACTTCTTCACTGTAAGGGATGTAGCCGAAAAATACGGTTACGAGCCTATTCGTTACTTCCTTATTTCTTCGCAGTATAGAAGTCCTATAAACTATTCGGTAGATATTATTGAACAGGCTAAAAATTCGCTTGAGCGTCTTTATACCTGCCGCGATAACATTGATTTTGCGCTTAAGAATGCGCAAGATGGCGGTGAGATCCCCAAGTTTGTAGAAACTCGCAAAAACGAGTTTATTACTGCTATGGAAGATGACCTTAATACTGCCGATGCCTTGGCTGCTATTTTCACACTTGTTCGTGATATTAACAGCACTATTGCAAACGGAGCCAAAAAGGCAACACTTGAAGCTTGTGCTGATATGTTTGACCAACTAACAGGTGTTTTAGGTCTTGTTTATAACCGTAAGGAAGAAACCTTAGATAGCGAAATCGAAGCTTTAATTGAAAAGCGTACCGAAGCCAGAAAGGCTAAGGACTTTAAAACTGCGGATGAAATTCGCGATAAGCTTAAGGAAATGGGTATCGTTTTAGAAGATACTGCACAAGGCGTAAAATGGTCGAGAATTTAAAAAAAGAGCCGTTAGGCAAGGATTTTTACCTTTATGTAAGTAAATCCCACGCCTTTGGTACAGATGCGGTACTGCTTGCGAATTTTTGCAATGCAAAACCGAAAGATAAAATGGTTGATTTGGGTACAGGTTGCGGTATTATACCGTTTTTACTCCTGCGCGACGGACTTTTGGAATCAGCGATTGGCGTTGATATAAGTGAAGAAGCTGTCAATTTAGCCCAAAAAACAAAAAAAGAATTAAACCTTTTAAAATTCGATGCAATAAATTCTGACCTTAAGGCGTTAAAGGGTAAAGTGGAGTTTGGTTGCAATACCTTAATTACTTGCAATCCGCCATATAAAGCACAAGGTGCAGGACTTGAAAGTGTGGGTGAGCGTGAGCGTGTTGCCCGCCACGAAACCCAGTGTACGCTTAAAGATATAATAGAGGTTTCGGCTAAGCTTTTGCAAACGGGTGGCAGACTTTGTATGTGTCACCGCCCTGAACGTCTTTCGGAACTTATGTCGCTTATGAGTGAATTAAAGGTAGAACCCAAAAGGCTTCGTCTTGTTTGCCAACGCAAAGGGGAAGAACCATGGCTTGTGCTTGTAGAAGGCAGACGCTGTGGCAAAACGGGACTTCGCATTGAGCCAACACTTTATGTAGAAGAAAATGGTAACTGGTCAGAAGAAATGCTTAAAATTTATGGACCTTATAAGGAGGCGTATTTATAATGTCGGGTAAGCTTTATGTTGTAGGTACGCCCATAGGTAATTTAGGGGACTTTAGCCCACGCGCTATTGAAACGCTCGAAAAGGTGGATTTTTTAGCGGTAGAGGACACAAGAGTTACCGTGAAATTGCTTAACCGCTTTGATATAAAAAAAGAAATGCTCTCTTACTACGAACATAATAAATTATCAAAGGGTAATTTAATTTTAGAAAGACTTTTAAACGGCGAAAACTGTGCCGTTTTATCCGATGCGGGAATGCCAGCAATATCAGACCCGGGAACAGATTTAGTAAAGCTTTGTTATGAAAACAATATAGCAGTTGAATCAGTACCGGGACCCAGTGCGGTTACTACGGCACTTTCAGTTTCGGGTATGGATTCGGGTCGCTTTTGCTTTGAAGGTTTTTTGACTACTCAAAAAAGCGGACGAATAGCCCATTTAAGTGAGCTTAAAACCGAAAAGCGCACAATGGTATTTTACGAAGCACCGCACAAGCTTTTAGCTACTTTAGAAGATATGCTTTCAATTTTTGGCGAGCGCGAAATTGGTATTGTGCGAGAGCTTACTAAACTACATGAAACGGTTATGCATACAAATTTCACAGATGCAATAAAGTATTTTAGCGAAAATACTCCGCGCGGCGAATTTGTGCTTATTATAAAGGGTGCTAAAGAAGAGGTTAAAAGCTATAGCTTAGAGGATGCGGTTGCAATAGCCGAAAATTTAGTTAATGAAGGTAATTCTACTTCCTTTGCAGCAAAGGAAGCTGCAAATATTACAGGACTTAAAAAGGGCGATATATATAAAAGTCTTTTGAAAAAATAAGGTGGATTATGAGAAAAAAGCAGGATTTTAACACCAAGTCAAATGGTGAAGGATTTAATATTATTGTGACCGACAATGAGTATAAAAGCCATCACTTTAAAAAGAAAAAGCACGGTATAGCCGGTGTATTTCAAAAAATCGGTAATTGGTGGTCAAACCTTAAAAAGTGGAAAAGGGTACTTATTAGGGTGCTTACAATATTAGTTGCTCTTGTGTTAGTTGTAGCAATAGCCTTTTTATCGCTATTTAACTATAACTATAATAAAATAACCACTAATCCTGAAGAACTTGGTTTTGAAAATGTTATAGATAAAAAGATTGTTAATATCGCACTTTTTGGTATTGATACAAGAAGTAAATCTTCCTTTAAAGGTAATTCGGACAGTATAATGGTGCTTAGTATTAATACCGAAACCAATGCTGTAAAAATTGTTTCTATTATGCGCGATTCGCTTGTAGAGATTAAAGATGGAGAAAAAACCTATTATAATAAGATAAACAACGCTTATGGGTCTGCTACAGGCGGTCCCGAACTTGCTATTAAAACTCTTAACCATAATTTCGGGCTTGATATTTCGGAATATGCTACGGTTAACTTTTACGGTATGGCAGAAATCATAGATGCGGTTGGTGGTATTGATGTTGAGTTTACCCGTGAAGAAGTTGTGACCAATCACACAGATGGTTTTAACGGTCTTGTAAAACGCCAATGCGAAAAAATTGGTGTCGACCCTGAGCCTTATTATATCAGGACCGAAGGTAAGCACCATGTAAACGGTATTCAAGCGGTTGCTTATTCGCGTATACGAAAGTATAAAAATATATGGGGTACTAATAATGATTTTGGTAGAACCGACCGCCAACGCTTTGTTATGGAACAGCTTTTTGATAAGGCAATAACACTTCCTAAAGCGCAGTATGTAAATCTTGTTAAGGCTTTAATTCCATATACCGAAACCTCGCTTTCTTATAGCGAAATTATGGGTCTTGCTTTTGATGTTTTGTTAGAATCCCCAACCTTCCAGCAAACCCGTATGCCACTTAATGAATACCAAATGAAAGCGCCCTATATACCAAGGGTGGGCTCTACGGTTTATTATGATTTAGAGTTTGCGAAAAACTTGTTACATGAATTTTTCTATAATGATGTTGCCCCCGAAACGTATGTAGAGCAAAACGGTATCGGTAAAAATGACTGGTACAGAGCATTAAAATAATACTAAGAAGGTATTTTAAATGGTTTATGTATATTTGGTTATAAGCGCCTTGCTTGTACCTATTCTTAATAATTTTCTTCCAATATTGCGCCAAGGCTATTCATGGTGGTTAGTGCCGCTTTTGATAGTTGGTGGCTTTTTAGCGCTTTCAATTTTGCATCTTATTTGGTTTTTGCTAAGCTTTTTGTTTGTAAGCATTAAATCTGATAAGGAAAAGGGAAGCCGTTATTATCGCTTTGTACTAAAGCATACTTTACCGCTTATTGTATCACTTGCAAGGGTTAAAATAAATGTTATGGGTTTGGATGTGGATAAGGTCCCAACTGATAGAAAAATGCTTTTTGTTTGTAACCACCAGCACGATTTCGACCCTGTCATTATATGGTCGGTTTTTCCAAATAACGACATTGGATTTATAGGTAAAAAGGAAATTTATAAAACAATGCCTTTCATTGCTAAGGTTATGCACAAGCTTTACGGCTTGCCGATTGATAGGGAAAATAACCGTGAAGCCGCAAAGACTATTATCGAGGCAATAAAGTATATTAAAGAAGATAAGGCTTCTATAGCGGTTTTTCCTGAAGGATACACAAGCCTTCAGTGTAAGCTTTTACCTTTTAGAAATGGTGCTTTTAAAATAGCATTAAAACCCAAGGTGCCTATTGTGGTTTGTACACTAAACGGTACAAGAGAAATCCCAAAAAGGATGATTTGGCGCGGTTGTACTGTCGATTTTAAGATTATTGATGTAATATATCCCGAAGATTACGAGGGTATGAATACTAACGATATAGGCGAAAAAATCCATAATCAAATGCAGGAAGCACTAACTGAACTTAGGAAATAAAAAATAAAATGTCAATCTTTAAAAAAGGATTGACATTTTACTTTTATATCGATATAATAATATGGTGTGCAAAACGTTAAATTAATTATCGAGGCGTGGCTCAGTTTGGTAGCTTTGAGTTTGACCGCCGCCTGTGGCGGAAAAAGGGAAAACGAAAAGACGCCGCGGTCAAAGGTCATAGGCGCTCCAAGCCGTGATGAGCTTTGGTAACCGCAAGGGTAAGCGGAGTAGCAGCGCGATAATGTAACACTACAAAGTATATATTTTTAAAAACATAAATTTTTAATCGAGGCGTGGCTCAGTTTGGTAGAGCGCTGCGTTCGGGACGCAGAGGCCGCAGGTTCGAATCCTGTCGCCTCGACCAAACACGAATAATCCGAACCTCCGTCTAATAGGCGGCGGGTTCGGATTTTCTTTTTCAATAGACTATCCAAATTTTAACTCAAAAATAAACGGAGGCTAGTTTATGAAAGAAACTTTAGAAAATTATATTTATGACGAATCCAACGGCTTATGGTATGAATTGCAAGGAGACTATTACATTCCCTGCTTCACTCTGCCGGAGGTTAAAGCAAAAGAAATTGGTGTATGGGGTATGTGGCACGAAGATTATCTAAAATCCCACCGAAAAGCCACGTACAACCGCTTAAGTTTCGAAGGCAAACTCAATTCCCACCTCTTTGAGATAAACGCTCAAGCGGAAGAAATGTTCGATAATCTTATGGTGCAGTATAAGAAATCGGAAGGCATTACGGAAGAATTGAAAGCCACTGACCAAATGGAGTGGGTGCGCCGAATGAATAACATCAGACAGCGTATCACCGAAATCGTAAACAACAAATTAATTTATAAATAAGGTAAAATTCAGCTTTGTGGTAAAAGTCAAGGCGGAGAGGTCACCCTCTCCACCTTTTTACACCTTTTACAGTATTATTTATTAAAAAGATCCACAATGAAATCATTCAACAATTTTCCAACGAATAGTTGATTACTGCAAATGTTATCCAATCTCTTTTCATCGAAGTTTTCGATATCTTTAAATTTGGATTTCAAAAACCTTTTTAAACCATTTGCACCATTTAAGATTTGAAATTCATATTGCAATTCTTTTTGGTTGTTGAAGTGTTGATTGAATTCTTTTATTAAAACGGAAACTGCTTTTTTTATATCAGATTTATGTAATGCTTTTCCAGTTCTAAACCAAAGATTTAGTAGAAGCAGTGAATCTTTTTGTCGTTCTTCAGTCCTTAATGCTTCATCCAACTCTAAATCATCAGTAGCATCAACCAATAAGTCATATAAAAATATGTGTCTGAAATATCCTACGGCTTCTTCGATATTTTCTGCAAAAAGAACTTGCCTTTCTTCACCATTGATTGGTGTTGACATTTTAAAAGAAGTATAAATAAAAATGTCATCAGGTTTGGCAAAGGTCAAATCCTGCATAAAACTAGAATGGTTATTTTTCCAACTTTTGAAATTATTATAATCCTGCAATTTATAATTCCTCCAAATATTTAGTGTCCTTATTTGTTATTAATTGAATAACAAATTTCTTCGCAATCACTTACGATGTGAAGAAGTTTTAACACACAAAAAAACATTAGTCAATGGGTTTAAAAAGAAAAGGACACCCCATGTCCTTAAGTGGTCATAGAATGTCCTGTAAATATCAATTGATCTTGTATGATTATAAAAATAAGAGTTATCATCGTCGTCAACGATGATAACTCTTTTACCCATCGCCTGCAAAATGCAGTCTAAACCTTCAAGTGATGTTACACCATTAGTGCGCCAACGCGAGATGGTTTTAGCACAAAATCCAACGCGGTCGCTGAATTTTAAAGCCGACTCCTTTTTGCGATTATCGTAAAGATAATCATCTAGGCATACGCCTGCGATTTTACCGACGGGAGTGTAGTTTTTGTTTGTCATAGTTATTTCTCCTTTTTTAAGTCCGCAGACTTTTTGATGCCGACATTAGTCGGACTAATAACATCAAACAAGCAAAATAACTATTAAAACTACGTTTATATTATAAAATTTTTTGCGAATATTGTCAATATATCAATCCCACCCAATTAAAAAGGGTGGGATTTTTCGTTTTTATTGATTTTTTATGCGCAGCGTTTTATCCTAATCAACCGTCTACAAGCAGAGATGTTTTAGACCCCAACCATATAATCGGGGTGTAGTTCATAGATAGATCTCAATTTAGAGGAATGTGTATTAATTTTCAAACCCCTACTTTTTATAGGAGCACAGTCCAATAACGGCCAAAGTCGAAGCATACAAAGAGTTTGTTTCAAACCCTATCCAAGTTGATAGGGTGTAGTTCTGTATTACCAATAGAGATAGGTTGATAGAGTTAGTTTCAGACCCCAAACTTTCTTCCGGGGTGTAGTTCCTCTAACTGCATAAAATACAATTAGAATTTATTATATGACAATTTTTATAAATTCAACCCGGTAAATCTCCAATATTTTTTATATGTTTAACATTTACGATTTTTATAGAATTTCCCGCAACACTTTCAATAATATTCTCATTGTCCTCTATAAAACACAAATCACTCTTATTACACTTAAAAAATTTAATGAACCAGTTAATATCGTTTTGTATATTGTTTTTATCGCTATATTTAACATAAGAAAAAAGATGTGTAAGATTACATTTTTCAAGAATAAAATCAACTCTTTCTTTTTCAGCACTTGTCCATAATATACAACTTTCAGAGCCTTTTGTTTTTATAACATCTATAAGGCAATCATTAAATTTAATATAATGAATATTTTTAATAACAATTTCTTTTTTAAGCTTAATTATTCTTTCTAAATCGTATTTAGAAATTTCCGGATATTGTTCGGCCACGACTTTTCTTGTTATTCTTCTCTTAAAATTCAAAGGACTATAACCTAATTTAGCTAATGCTTCATTATATGCTAAAGAATTAACTTCATCCGTATAAACAATAGTATTATCAAAATCAAATATATATTTCATATTAAAAAAGCTTCAATTGTTGATAATTCGCATTATCAACATCCAAGAAAGATTTATCAGCGAAAAATTTATTGAGTGTATTCTGCGTTAAAAGCAACATATCCTTCTCATTATTTAAAAGGTCTTTATTTAGTCCGAATCGAATATCATCTTTGTCTGTGTTTTCGTTATACATGACAAAACGTTTTTTACCATATTTTTTCGCCTTTTCAACTGCATGACGCGAGCCACTATCTCCTTCGCCATTTCTATAACTCGCAATGAGTATAACTGCCTTAGAAAACATTGCTTGCAAACGATCACGTTCTACGAATCGTGCAATTGCTTTGTATCTATTGTCTGCATTCTCATAATATTCAGTAATTAACAAACCGCCGGTTGCAACTATCTCTTTAGCTAAAGCACGATTTTCTGCAGGGTAAATATTTCCGATGGTCGTGGGCAATATTGCTATCGTCTTTCCTCCGTTTTCAACACAATATCTATGCGCAATAGAGTCACAACCTTTTGCTAATCCACTTACCACATTAAAATTAGATTTCACTATAAAATCGACTACTTTTTTTTCGCGTTCTGCAATATTATCCGTTGGATCAATGGCACCTATAACAGCAACATTAGCAACACTATTCAATAAAGAAATATCGCCTTTGTAAAAAATTAGTGCAGGACGATCCGCGCCTTTGATTACGGAAGGTATTTTAGGGAAATCTTTATCAAAGCAGCAAATAAATCCATCTACTTCCTCTGACTCCAAACTGTTTATAACAGATTTAAAATCTTCAGTAGGCATTTTATTAAAGGATTCTTCTAAAAGTTCAATATTAGAATATTTTTTAAAAAATTGTGCATTTGTTAAGCCTTCTCTTTTTATCAAAAAAAAGACCTTTAAGGCAATTTCTGAAAACGTCATAAAGTTTCCCTCGTTTTTGCAATAGCGTAAAATACGACTTTCTTAGCACCGGCATCATACAATGCTTGTATGCAATCTTCATCAATATTCACGTTTTTAGTATAAATATCGTCCACCAAAATAATATTTTTACCCTTAATTAAATCAGTTTCAATTATACAAGTATCATTGGTTATACCCGGGTATGGTTCCATGCCATCATTTTGTTCATTTAAACCTTCTATGTTAACCCAGGTCAAATCTTTAACATTTTTTAAATGAGTTGTTTTTGTATCTTTGTATCTTTTTATGTAGTATGTCCCGTCTATCAAATTTAATTTATCTGCACTCCGTGAAACAGCATCCATAAACAGTTTTTGATTGGCATGGTACTTACTTAGCGTTTTAGCACGCGGAACGCAAACAAGTACGCAAGAATTTAATTCTTCCTTTGAAAGAATTTTAGGAATATCCATACAAAGAGTTTCTTTTACAATTTCTCTGCCGGTATAAAGCTTGCGTATATTTTCGTTATTAAATGTGTTTTTTAACCAATTTAAAAAATCGGGATTTCCCGGTTGGTTAAAACGTAAGTAATCACAATTATAATAACCACTAGTTCGTTTTTTTAAAAAACGATTCTCGAAAATCATAAAGTTAGTCATTTTTTATCACCTTAAACAACACAAGATTTAACGCAACCCAAAACAACGCTTGGATATAAGCGTTGTTTTTTAATTTGCTGAACGATGAAAGACATCTAGCGTGAGTGTTTTAGACCCCCAACCTTTAGAGAGGGGTATAGTTCCTTTTTCGCCCAGATGATGATGGGCACGACTTGTTTCAGACCCCGACCTTTCTGTCGGGGTGTAGTTCCTCTAACTGCACAAAGTACAATTAGAATTAATTATTATGTTAATTAAACTTTACAAGTTTGTAAACAAAATCAATTCTCTATCTTTACCTTTTTGTGTTCGCGTTTTTCATTACGATCAAACAAAATATCAATCGATAGGTTTTTATACCTTGAAAGATTATAACCAAATGGGACACAAAGAGTTTTTACAAAGTCTTTTACATACCAATTATTACCTTCAACGAGTGAAATATATTTCTTTGTATTGTCTTTAATTGCCACAAATTCCTCAGCAGCCTTTGAATCTATTGTCGCTCTTTTTTCTTTATAACGATATGTACTAACAATTTCGTGTTGCATAATATAATGGTAAAGTTCGAAATAAGACTCTATTCTTGAAACACCTCTTATATTTTCGTCAATTTTTCTGATTGCGTTAAGGTGGACAGTTTTATTACGGAATGTGTTGATTGCCCAGTTGTCACAATTATTTAAATTAACGGTCAAATGATTTCTTGCGTGTTTGTCAAGCCATTTTTCTTCTAAAGCTTTTTGGGTAAGAGCAATATAATTTTCAGAATCTAAACCGTGCAAACACAAATCTCTCTCTAATGAATGGAATGCCATTACATAACGAGAATTTATATAAACCATATTTTTGGCAACTTGATATAAAATATTAAGATAAAGCGAAACTATAGTGCGTTTGGCCTGTTTATTTCGATCTTTTACGCCTGCTTTTTGATTAACATCGGTTGCAAAATCAATGCTCATTTTGTTGCAGAGCAAATCCACTAAAGCGTTTACTTTTTCTTCGCGATTTAACGCATCACAAGTACAACAAGACTTAAAATAACGCTCTATTATATTATCATCCATATTTTTAAGAACAAAACGTACTATGGCTTCGTTTTCGATACATTTACGTATTTTATAGGGGTCTGCATAACGAACAAGATAGTTGAAACGTCTAGATTTTAAAACATTATTGATAAGGAAGTTTCGTTTGCCGGCATCGGGCACTCGTTTTCCTTTACCATTTCTGATCTTTGGAAGTTTGTCTTTATCAATAAAATTACATTCTACATATTCATCAACTTCCTCATCCGATAACTTAGTTCCCAATAGATAGGCCGCCTCTTTATAAGCCGATTTTTTGAACACTTCAATTTCTCCCATTCGGGCAAAACTGTTGATTTCTGTGAGTTCTGCAACGATTACGGATTTATCATTGCTATTTAGAAAATTGCAAGAGTCAAAGAACTCAAACTGTCGAGCAAACTTAACCTCACCCTTTTGTTTCTTGAGTATCGCTTCGAAAGAAGCAATATTATCAAACTTATTTATGAGTGTGGTAAGCAAATCATTAATCTCTTTGCCGTCCAGAAAAATAGTTAAAAGATAAATAAATTTACTGAAATAGGATACATCAGACGAAAGACTGATTTCATCAATAGCGCCCTTTACAAGCATTTTGTCTTCATCTGATAGCGGGAATTTCTCTCGATCCTTTATAATTCGTTTACAATAAGATATCAACAAATTAACTTTATTTTCTATTTGTCCATATATTTGCACTGCTTCATCATAATAAATGCGTGCTTTATTTTCGTTTTTATTAGATGAACGAAGTTTTGCAATAAGTTCGGTTTGCGCATTTAGATCGTTTTCATAATAATTATAAATAATAAAATCTAAAATCCCATAAAGTTTGCTTCTCACAGAATTAAAAGTTTCATCCGCTATTTGCTTGCAGCAGTCTAAAATTATTGCCTCTCGCAAAGTTTTTATGGAAAAGCCTATGTTTTTATAGCTTTTGCGAATAGCAAAATTATAATAATCCTGTGCAATTTGCCTTTTATCCTTATTACTTTTAGCATTGAGCAAATTGAAAATAATAGAAAAATTATTTTTACTTGCATTTTCATCAAAAGAGTTTAGCTCGCAAAGTTTTGCGGCATAAAGTCTATCTAAAACATCTTTTGTTTCCTGAGATAATTCACTTGCAAAATTATAAATATTAGAAGGACGATATCCACTTGAAATATTTCCAAATTCAGTATTATGTACACATACTTGTCGCAATTCATTGACAAGACAGAGAATATCGTATATTTCCCATTCGCTTCTTCTTACCTTTTTAGAGATATCTTTTTTATTGGCATATTTTTGTTGTTCTTTTTTGTTTGGCTTTCGATAAAATGCATCACCAAAATACGATAAGTTATCCAAGGCAACAAATTTTTTGAAAACATCATAATGTTTTTGATTTGATCTAAATTCAACGAAAGAACGACCCAAATCAAACATTCCAACTCCAATAGGATCGTTATTTGCAAACTTATCCCTACTAATATTGTTAAGTGCATAAACAATATTATTGGTGTGAACAGCTAAAATTTTCTTAATATCGAGAATGCATTGTATTAACTGAATATGAATATTATCATCAAATATTTGCCCGAAATATTGTTTCTCTAATGCCGCCTTTGTATGAACGATATTATCAGCAATTATTTTTTTAGGTTTTGACTGCGGATTATCAACTGTGCCGACTGTTCTACCGATAACCGATAAAACATTCTTTTGTTCAGTACCTTTAAGTTCAAATGCCGGTTCTTGCGATAAAGAACTAATTTCACCAGTAGCAGAAATTTTCTTTTCAATGATTGCCTCGTTGCCGCGACCAAAAGAGGTAACTAAAACTTCATTATCACTTAACGTAAACGCGGATTTAAGTCCTGCAGCTTTTGCGGAAGACTTTTTAATTTCCTTTTCTTGTGAAAATTTCGAATTTTTATAAAATCCCTCAAAATTCAAATTTGTTTTTTTGTCTTCCATAATTTTCACGCTCCTAGTTTATACTTATCATAAAGCAAATTTAAAATCAATAGGTTGTGTAAATATTGGACATACGCTGTCCACAAAATATTTCAAGTTGCTCTTGTATTGAAAATTTCATAAGAAAGCAATTTGTAAAATTTTAAAACTTCTTTAGATTTGCCTTTTCTTTTTCTTCTTCCTCTTTGAGCCATTCTTCGTATTGGTGATTTCCTTCTTCGGATTCGAAAAAGGCATATATATCTGGAAGGATCGTTCTTACGTACGAGGCGAGCGCTTCTCGTGGAATTGTGCATTTAGCGTTCCTGTTTCCAAGCACTAAATATTTTAAAATTAAGAAGGCCTTTTTGAAAGGGTTGGCATGCTGCATTTCTTCAAGTTTGGGTTGTATTTTTCTTGCCACCATTTTGGCAAGTGTTTTATCCTTGGATTCAGATGCGGCCTTTAGTTCAGCTTCAGTCATATTCGAATAAACAGAACTTGCGTTTTTTATAAGTACTTTAAGTTCATCCATTGCAATATTTTTAAGTGTAATTTTATTCATAGCAAGTTCCTTTCTAAGAGGGTATTAGGGACTCATCCCTAACAAGGGCGTAGCAAGCCGTGTATATAAAAACACGATGCTTGCGAAGACTGCGTGTGGATATCCATTCGCGATGCTTGCGAAGACAAGGACGCCGAATGATAATGATATCAAAACGCGATGCTTGCGAAGAAAGTTTTGTCCTTATACAGACCTGATTTTTTTGTCTTTTATGTAATTAATTAAATTATCAGACAATAAAACTTTATCAAATCCTACTGTCACCTTGCCCAATTTAATAGCATCGTTTATAGAATCCACAAAATCTTTAAAATCACAATTATCTTCAACCAATCGGTTAACAGTTTCCCAATCAATCGTTTCTTTTGGTTTTGCAGAAATGATAATCTCGCTTTGTTCGATGTTTTCCGGATTTAATTTTATGAACCCAATTCCAAAAGATGCAGATAACCTGCGCATTTCGCTTAAAAGATCTTCTCCTTCATCGTACTCTAATGCCACAAGATAACCTTCGTGTGCCCAGCTTGAATTTGAAACAGCTTGGAAGTAGTACTCGCGCAAATTTGATATCGCAATTTTGATTTTCATCTCAAAAGAGAATAACTTTATCGTATTTTCTTTTAACGAATCTATAATAGTTACTGTACTTGAATGAAAATCATCAAATGGAAAATATACACCAACTATATCTGGATGCAACCAATGATTTTCTCCAGATTTGCGTTTATTGGATTTCTCATGAAAAATAGTTTTAGTATAGCAACGAAAATGCTGCTCTCCAAAAACATAAGAACTCAATAATGGATGTAAATCTCTCTCGTGAAAAGCGGTTTTTTCAGTTTTGGGAATTACTTCTTTCACTTCTGACATTTTCACTGTTGATAATGCAAAACGAACGGGGTTTTTACCTATTTTATAAAAAATTGAATTTTCATTATTTTTCATATCAACATATATTTGAGCACCTATTGAACGCCAAGGTGTTAACCCTACTGTTTCAATTTTTTCACGAAAACCAAACTCTAAAGAAGATTCCCAAATTTCTTCAGCAGTTAAGGGTCTGCCTGCTTTTTTAAGCGTATCTTCAGCTAGCTTTAAAAACGTATACATCTCATCTTCATCCTTTATTGTAAAAACTCATATTTAAAACAAAAATTTATGCTAATAATTGTTCTTTCCAAATACCAATTTCGTCTGAAATATATTCGAGCCAATTAGTTGAATTATTGACATTTTTAACATTTGTACATCTTTCATAGAGATTTTGTATATCTTTATGCTTGAATGATTTTCCAAGTTCTGAAAGTTGTTTTATTGTCAAAAGAATATTTTCCAACTGGACAATAGTTATTGGAACAATTTTTTGTGATTTTCCTTCATACTCATATTTAACTGACATATAAAAAGTGTTAATTGTATCCACGTGCAAAGAGGGAGCAATAAACAAACAATAGTTTTGTTTATCTGAGTTTTCATCCTCAAACTGTCGCAAATGTCTCATCACGGGCTGCCCCTCATTATACCATTGATCCCGACTTGTTAACATCGTCACTTCACAAATTGCTCCAAAAGAATCATAATAACATTCTATATCAGGAACTCCGTTAGGAGCGGTATATATTGGTTCGTTATCATCTCCTACCGGAGAATTTGGTTTTATCAACACAGCATCATTGATGATGTTAAGTGCCACATTAGACCACTTTTCAAGTTCTATCGAGAACTTCTTGTTTAGATTTACTCTATTTCTTGTTCTAATATCTTCTAAAGCAGCTATAGCTTCATCAATTTTTGCTGTATCCGTGTGATAATCCTGTTTTATCTGAAGATTTTGTAATCTTGTTCTATACGCACGCAGTTCATCAATTTGACTTTTTATATTTTCTTTAGAGTTAGAAATAGTTACATCCGTTTTTGTAAGGCCTAATTTTGCTTCGATATCGTTTACGTCGCTTAGTGTATTAGTTGCAATTTCAGTTAATTTCTCAACTGTTTCAAAAGGCAGTACATATGTAGCATAGGTGCCCATATAATCACGCCATTCTTTTTCAGAAAATTCCTTTGCAATTCCTTTATCGGATTCAAGAATAGCATCAATTTCGGTAGACCTTCTTGGTTCCAAATCAATATAAGTGTTAGAATACTTGCCTCTAATATAAATATATCGTGTCAATCTAAGATATCTTATCATATTATCGGTATATTCTTTTACGTTGTCTACTGGATTTTTAAATCCCGAAAGATAACTATTTATAAAATCCTTGACGAATTCGTCTTTAATTTCGTCATCCGAAATAGCTTCATATTGTTCCCTAAAACTTAAAATATCATCCGCTGTTTTTTCAACAAGATTATATGCTTTCATGGATAAGGCAAAGATTCCAAATTCTAGCCTTGAAATACCTTTGGCTTTCAAGCCTTTTTCATTGCATTTTTGGTTAACGGTCTTTATTAATCTCAAAGAATTGATAAACGGCTTCGTATTCCAATCAAGAAAACCTGATTCATATGGATTGGGATATTGAAATTTTAACAAAGCTTCTAACATAAAGTCAGCAAATTCTATTTCACCCTTTGCTAACTTGTGACCAATGTCTGTTACTGAGATTTTACCATCCACAATATAAACAAGACCTAATTTCGCCAAAGGAGCCATAGATTGTCTACCACGCATAGGTGGATCATTGTAATCCTTTGTGTCAAAAATATCTCTTGCTTGTTCATAAGTCATATTTATAGACTTATCTTTTAAAATTTTAGATTGCTCATCCGACAGCTTGTTAAACGATTGTGTGTTATCAGGATTATTTAGGTATTGTCTATTTTTGATTAGCAAAACTTGAAACTTTTCTTGATTAGCATGATTCCAAACTGCTCCATCTAATTCTATTGCAGTTTTCAAAAAGCCAACTATTCTTTCTGCCTCTCTAACCGTAGTACTCATGCTCCAAAGCATATCCATAAAATCACTCCTAATAGTTAATAATCAAAACTTCTTCTGAAACCGATGTTCTATCTTTTGTCTGATAGTTAGAATTGGAATAGCTGTAATCAAGATAAATTGTTTTATATTTGTCTTGATTTTTGTCAAGCCACTCAATTAAAATCTTGTTTTCTTTACCTTTGCTTCGTAAAACATTCGATAAAGCAAATCTAATGTTTTTGCTGTGTAACCCATCTAAGAAAGCAAGCAAATCTTTTTCTGCGGTTTCATCCCATCCGCCTTGCTCATTGTAAGTTGCACAAGTTATTAAATACGGCGGATCAACATAAACAAAGTCGTTTGAGGTCAATGTAGATGTATCAAACTCTCTAAAATCCAAGCAGGTAAACTTGCAATTTTGTTGATGAATTTTATCAATAAATTCCGAGAGCTTTTCTTCCATCTTTTTATTGAAGTCGCGTTTGCCTACAGGTAAGTTAAAATCGCCATTTGAGTTAAATCTAATTTGATTATTAAAAGCATAAACGATGATTACATAGAGCATTACATAGTAATAGTAATCAAAGTTTTCTTTAGCGTGTTTTTCATTAAAATCTGCACGCAATTTCAAAAACTTATCTCTGTTATAATCTCCTAAACCCTTACCGCTTTCGCAGCCGTAATAGTCGTATCCATTTTTGCTAACAAGCGAAAGCTCGTACTTATCAATGATTTGATAAACCCATTCTAAAATGGATTCTTTATCAAGGTTTTTGAAGGTGTTATACAAGTAAAGAAGATTCTCATTCAAATCGTTATAGATAACTGCATTACAGTCAACATTAATGCCAACATTGCAACCACCGCAGAATAAATCCACAAAGACGTCAATGTCTTTGGGAAACAGCGGCAATATTTGAGGTAACAATTTGAATTTGCCACCGGTGTAATTAAGCGGTGATTGAATCATCTTTCTTACTCCTCTTCAAAGCAGGTACACAAGAATAATCTTTCGGCATTTTCAGATATATCTGATTTGCCGGTAGTGAAAGCTTTATAACTCTCCTCAAAAACTTTAACAGTACCTTTTTTGCTTAAAATTCTCATAATATCTTCATCGGTTATTTTGGCATTTGAGCGACAATTGCCTTTTTCAGCCATGTTATTGTACGAAAGCATTATGTATTTTGCTTTAATATCATTTATAAGGGTTTCAAAAGCTTTTGTTGCGTTTGTTGTGCAATATTTGCTCTTCATACCGCTTCTATCCATCTTCTTGGCAACGCCAAACACTTCGGGCTTTTCCCATCTTGCAACATTCTCAAGCAAATGGTAAGTGTCACAATATTGCCTTGAGTTGTACGGAGGGTCAATGTAAACCAAATCCGCTTCAATTCTTTTAACAAGATTGTTAGCATCCTCGTTATAACACTGATTGTTAGGGTTGTTATTTACTTCCGCAAGAGGAACATATAGTTCGAGTGCAGAATCGAATTCAGCACCTTTGCGATAAGCGTCATAATGACCACACGTAACCGCAATTTTATCCATCGCATATAGGAGTGAAGTAATTAATATTGCACGTTCCCTTTTGTTAATTTTGCCTTTTTTATAATTGCGTTCAATGTCTTCGCGAATATATCCAATTTTGGCACAATCTTTTTTGCTGAAATATGTATCGGCAAAATTGCGGGTCATATAATTTTCTCCAAATTTTGTTTTGGAGTTATACTCAACAACATAATCGATTATGATTTGAGGGTCATAAGGGTCAGCACCAAACCAAGCATAATTGCAAATATAATTGCTATACATCAAATCATTAGTTATTACATTTTTATCAGTAAAAGCAGACGATACCGCTCCGGTCCCTGCAAAAATGTCGGCTACGGTTTCTACACCTGAACACTCATCATTTACAACCCCGGTAATAAATGGTAACAACTTATATTTATTGCCCAAATATCTTCTGTTGTTGATAAAAGAAGTTTTATATGTTTTATTTTCAGCGGCAGCAACACTCATCTTGCAAACCTCCATCTAAATTACAAAATAATTATAATATTTTTAATGTCCCATAAAACGGACTCTGTGTGTTGTATAATAAAGATGTCTTAGTCGGGGAGAACTTCAACAATATCTTCAATTTTACAATTCAACACAGCGCAAATCTTTTCCAAAGTTTCAAGCGGGACAGACTCATCTCTCGAAATCTTTGCCATTGCATTAGTTGTAATTTTTGATGCTTGTCTGAGTTGCGTATTATTCATCTTCTTATCAATCATCAATTTTTTCAATTTATCATATGAACGTGCCAAGATACAGACCTCCTAATTATAATCTGTCAAAATATAGTATACCACAAGGGGTATAAAACCGCAAGGCTTATTTTTGAATTTCTCAAATATTTTTTGATTTTCTTGTAGACATAACGATTGCAATATGCTATAATCAATTCACAGGGAAAATTATTACGGCATCATCTTCGCAAGCATCGTGTTTTGTCTCCTATCCCACGTCCTTGCATTCGCAAGCATCGTGTTTGTGATACCACAGACAAATCGCGGCCTTGTCTTCGCAAGCATCGCGTTTGGTCACCCACACTCCCGCGTCCTTGCCTTAGCAAGCATCGCGTTTGTGTACACAAAACACCTTGTTAGGGTGAGCCCTAAAACCCCAATAAAAGAAAGGCAGGTGAAAAGTATGACCGGTGTAATATATGCTAGATATTCAAGCGACCATCAGCGTGAAGAATCCATTGAAGGTCAAATTCGCGAATGCGAGGCTTATGCCAAGAAAAACGGAATAAGAGTTCTTAAGGTTTACACTGACCGTGCTTTCTCTGCCAAAAGTGATAACCGACCGGATTTTCAGAAAATGATTACTGATAGTCACCGTAAACTATTTGACGTGATTATTGTTTGGAAATTGGATAGATTCTCTCGTGACCGCTACCACATGGCGCACTACAAACACATTTTGCAAAAGAACAACGTGCAGTTGCTTTCGGCAACAGAACCGATTCCTACGGATCCTGCGGGTATAATGATGGAATCTATGCTCGTTGGTATGGCGGAATATTATTCGGTTGAGCTTGCTCAGAAAATTAATCGCGGTATGACCGAAAACGCGCTCAAATGTAAATATAACGGTGGAACGCTCCCTGTAGGTTATAAAATCAATAATCAGACTCGCCTTTACGAAATCGATGCAACAACTTCACCGATTGTTAGGGAAGTTTATAATGCCTATCTCGACGGCAAAACCATGAAGCAAATTGCCGACAATCTCAACGAGCGTGGCTACCGCAACACTATTGGCAGAAAGTTCTCTATTGACAGCATTTCACGAATGCTTCAAAACCGCCATTACATAGGCGAATACAAATACAAAGATATAATAACACCAAATGGTGTTCCCGCAATTATCTCTCCAGAATTATTTGACGCTGTGCAAGAGAGGATCTCCAAAACAAAAAAGGCACCATCAAGCCACAAGGCAGTTGATGATTACCTTTTAACAACAAAATTATATTGTGGACATTGCGGGTCCTTTATGGTTGGTGAAAGTGGCACAAGCAACAGTAATCGTATCTATCGCTATTACAAATGCGTTACCGCTAAAAGGCGCAAAGGATGCCACAAAAAAGCCGTTCGTAAAGAATGGATTGAAAATATCGTAATAAACGAAATTAGAAAGTTTCTTTACGATGATGAAGCCATTGATGAAATGATTAAGCTTGTAATGCAAGCTCAAAGGCAAGAGAATAAGAAGTTGCCGTTACTTAAAAAGGAATTACGCAGTGTTGAAAAAGGCATAAATAATATGCTCAACGCGATTCAAGACGGCATATATAATTCCTCCACCAAGAGGCGCTTGGATGAGTTGGAAGAACGAAAAGAAGCGTTGGAAACTGAGATTGCTAACGAGCAGCTAATAAAACCGCTGTTAGAGCCCAAAAAGTTAAAGTTCTATTTTATCAATCTCAGAAAACTTGATACCACAAAGCTGGAAGACCGGCGTTCGTTGATAAACAATTTCGTAAATGCAGTTGTTCTGCACGATGACCGCATTGATTTTGTTTTCAACTATCAAGACGGAACAAAAACCGTCACATTTGAAGAATTGAAAGAGGAGTCCGCCGATAGTTCGGATTTACTCGTGTCTGCTCGACCATGTTGAATGTTCATAACGGACTTTAGCCCGTTATGAACATTCTTTTTATTTTGAGCAAAGTTTGAGGTATTAGGGACCACCCTAACAAGTGTGGATATCCATTCACGATGCTTGCGAAATTAAGTACAACATGATATAATTATTTGCAGAGGTGATACTATGGGCAATGTTCTTGGCTCTTGGAGTGGTATGCGCAAATATTTAGAAAAGGAAATGTTGGCTGATACATTAAAGGGTAGAGTGAGATATAGTTGCACAACTTATCCCGGCATGGATGGCTGTTATATATTTGCGGTTTTTATTGATAATAAACCAGTAAAGCATTTTTCTTTTGATACGATATATTCATATTTGGGTCAAGCCGGATACAAAAAAGAAGAGAGAACCTGGTCGAAAATGTGGGATTATATTGAACAAAATCCAATTCATTTACGTACTGAATATATAGATAATGAATTTGCCGATGCTTTATGTGAATATCGCAATCAAGATATAAAAATAAGTATTCAATCTAATAACCCATTAGTAAGAATGTTTGCTGTACTTGACAGACGAATCGGAAAAAGAACCCTTGACAAGCTCAAAAACGAAATCGAAGAACAACCACAGTGGTTACAACAATTTTATATGTTGAGAATTTCGGCGGAATTATAATTTTTAGAATCCGTTAAGAACAACCGCACCAACTTTAGAAAGTACTTGCTAAAGCAGGTGCTTTCTTTTTGTTTTATTAGTTTTTACAGATTCGAACCTACGGTTCGGTTTCTCTTGCGGTTCCCGACACTGCGCACGCTTGGGGCGCGGCGCAATCGTCGACCGCGGCGCTTCCTTATGCTCGCTTTATCGTCCACAGGACGCGCTCACAACGTCACCTGTCGCCTCGACCAACTTTAGAAAGTACTTGCTAAAGCAGGTGCTTTCTTTTTATTGCACTGCAATATTTATCTTGAATTTAAAGCAAGGATGAGTTATAATACCTTTATGTTTTTAAGTGCATGAAAGCAAAGGAATTATCTTAAAATTATAGAAACGGCGATAAAAATGTTAGGTGTAATTGTAAATGTAATAACCGTAATTATTGGTTCAACTATTGGTTTATTATTAAAAAAAGGAATACCCGAAAAAGTAAGCAACGCTGCTATGGTAGGTCTTGGCGCTTGCACTTTGTATATTGGTATTTCGGGTAGTTTATGCGGTGAAAATGTTTTAATATTGATTGCCTCTATTGTTTTGGGTGTCATTGTTGGAACCTTGTTGAATATTGACGGAGCTATTAACAAGCTTGCAAAAAAGGTTGAAGCAAAGTTCCAAAAAGAAAATTCTAAAGTTTCTATTGCTGAAGGAATTATTACGGCAACACTTTTATTCTGTGTGGGTTCGATGACCGTAACCGGATCCATTCAGGCCGGTCTTACAGGGGATAATTCTCTACTTATAACAAAGGCTATGCTTGATTTAGTTTCATCTATGATGTTAGCTTCAAGTCTTGGGATTGGTGTGTTATTATCATCAGTTGCGGTGTTTGTTATACAAGGCGGTCTTGTTTTGCTTGCAGTACTAATTTCTCCGTTTATGAGTGCCGCCGCTATCAATGAGATGACCTGCGCAGGCTCTATTTTAATTATTATGATTGGTACAAATCTTATGGGAATTACAAAAATAAAAGTTGCTGACTTTTTACCGACTATAATTTTTGCGCCTATAATTTGTAATATCGTACCGTTAATAGAAAAACTATGGAACTTAATTGTATAGTTTATTAAAAGTAAAAAAGAGCAGGAATACCTGCTCTTTTTTTATTGATATAAATCGCAAGAGAATGAGTTTATTTTTTGTACTAAGTTTCTAACAATTTTAGATTAAGGTGTTATGTGATGACGAAGATATTGCTGATCTACAACCGATTAAATTTTGAATTGGTGTGCATATCTGCTACTGTAATACTATTTACCACAATATCACCTTTTAAATTTGATTTTTTAACCTAAAAACACATCGGCTATAAGCATTATACAAAAGCCTATAAGTAAGGCGTAGGTGGCGCCACGTTCGCATCCGTGAGCGTGGGTTTCGGGAATGATTTCATCACTTATAACATAAAGCATAGTACCGCCTGCAAAGGCTAAGCCAAAGGGTAAAATGGTAGCAGAGATGTTAATTGCTAAATAACCTATTAATGTACCGATAACTTCTACAACGCCGGTAAACATAGCGCAAACGAAGGTTTTAGCGGGACTTACTCCGGCTGAAAGCATAGGACCTATGATAACCAGTCCTTCGGGAATGTTTTGAAGTGCAATACCGCCCGCAATCATTAAAGCCTGTGCGGTATCACCCGAGCCAAAGCCTGAGCCTGCGGCAATACCTTCGGGGAAGTTGTGTATTGCAATAGCGGCAACGAATAACAACACTTTGTTAGTGGTAGCTATATTTTTATTTTCGGGGCTCGCATCAATAAATTTATGAAGATGGGGAACAACTTTGTCAATAACATTAAGAAAAAGAGCGCCCGCGAAAATACCAATAATGCATTTTATAATGCCATATTTTCCGCCGTAATCGAGTGACGGTAAAATAAGACCCAAAATTGCAGCAGCAAGCATTACGCCTGCCGCGAAGGATAAAATTATATCCGAAAATTTGTGTGATATTTTTCTAAAACAAAAGCCTATAAGTGCGCCGATAACTGTCGCACCGCCAACGCCTAACGCTGTAAGTAAAACCATTTCCATAATAATAACCTCCGTTTAAATAATTGTATCATAAACTGTTATGATTTTCTATAGCAGCATAACGAAAATTTTATAAATTTAGTGGTATACTAGTTTTATAATGTTTAAAAGGATGAATAACTATGTGCACAGCACTTAAGTTTACAGCTTCAAGCCACTATTTTGGCAGGAATCTTGATATTGATGTTTCTTATAGCGAAGAGGTTTGTGTAATGCCAAGACATTTTCCGCTTATTTTTAGAAAAATGGGGGAGATGACCAAGCATTACGCTGTGATTGGTATGGCGACTGTGGTAGAAGGCGTTCCACTTTTCTACGATGGTGTAAACGAATGTGGACTTGCTATGGCGGGGCTTTCTTTCCCCGAAAACGCATATTATTCTCCCTTGGAAAACGGTAAGGATAATATAGCACCGTTTGAGCTAATACCGTGGATTTTAGGGCAAGCAAAAACAGTAGATGAAGCGAAAAATTTATTAACTAAAATTAACCTTATTGATATTACTTTTAGCGAAAAGCTACCTAATACGCCGCTTCATTGGATGATTGCCGACCGTGATAGTTCAATTGTTGTAGAGTTTATGAAGAACGGTATGCATATATATGATAATAGTCTGGGTGTACTTACGAATAATCCGCCGTTTCCATATCACCTTGAAAACTTAAGAAATTACCGCCATTTGCGAAATGATGATAAAAAAGTAAAGCACAGTGAAACCTATGAATATTCCGATTATAGTAATGGCTTAGGGGCCTTGGGGCTACCCGGTGATGTTTCTTCGAAGTCGAGATTTGTTCGTATGGCTTTTTTAAGTGAAAATTCGGTAAAACCATCTTGCGAAAACTTATCTGTTGGGCAGTTTTTTCATTTGCTTTCATCGGTTCAAAGAATTAAAGGAGCCTTAAAAACCGAGAACGGAGCTTTTGATATAACGGTTTACAGCGCGTGTATGAATATAGATAAAGGTCTTTATTATTATACTACTTACACTAACCGCCGTATAACCTGCGTTGATATGCATACTACAGATTTACAAGGTAATAAAATAAGCCGTTTTCCGCTTATTTTAGAAGAAAGCATAAAAATACAAAAAGTCTCTCAAAAATGAAGTGAACCCCAAAGTTTAGACAAAATTAAATATCAAATTGTAAGTGAATGAGTTCGGTATTGTACCGGACTCATTCCTTTTAGTTTTAAGGAAATCCGTTCATTGTTGTAGTAATGAATATATTTCTTTAATTCATCAATGAAAGCGTTAACGCTTTCGAATTTTTCACCGTAGAACATTTCAACTTTCAGTCTGCCGAAGAAATTTTCCATAGCACCATTATCCATACAGTTACCT
>JAZUPK010000040.1:0-7367 GCA_045605125.1 Acutalibacteraceae bacterium
TTGTCAATTGTACCTTGTGTCATTGTGGGTGCTACAGTATTAGCTGCAGAAACAGTGCCAATTGCGCAAATGCAAGTCGACAAAATTACTGCTAAAGTGAGCATAACACTAAGCACTTTGTAGATTTTTTGTTTCATAAAATCTTCCTTTCATATTTTTTAGTAAGTCCGCATTTTTTAACGGACTAAATACCATACTAAGTATACGATTTTTTGAAAAAATAGTCAAGGTTTTTTTAAAATTGATTTTTATTTTGTGCATTATACACAACAAACAGTGCTTTTATATATTAGAAAGGATAGTACAAAGTCTTTTATAATGACAATTTTGTTCTTTCTGCCTTCCAAAATCACCTTTTTCACTTAAAATTTCCTCTAACATAGTAATCTTATCTACACCTACATATATCACTAATACTAAACGAAAGTAAAAATCTTAACTTTACAAAGGACTATTATTTTGTTATAATGACTGTTGTGCACAATTGGATTTGTAAAAATTTAATTGTGCAAAGCCGATATAATCGGCTTGCCGAAGTGCTTTTAAGCGTTTCGACAAACTACAATCATTATAGTAAACACATTATATAAAGGAGAGATTTTATGCCTTACATTATTGCAATTGTAGTTTTAGTTTTAATTTTCCTTTGCCTTCGCATTGTTCCGCAAGCAAGCGAGCATGTTATTGAACGCCTTGGTAAATATTCCAAAACCTGGGAAGCAGGCTTACACTTCTTAATACCTGTTATCGACCGCATAGCAAAGCGCGTCACCCTAAAGGAGCAGGTGCTTGATTCACCACCACAACCCGTTATTACTAAAGATAACGTCACTATGCAGATTGACACCGTTGTGTATTTCAAGGTTTTTGATGCAAAACTATTTACATACGGTGCCGTAAACCCCATTAGTGCACTTTCTAACCTTACTGCTACAACACTTCGTAACATTGTTGGTGAGTTAGAGCTTGATGACACTTTAACCTCACGCGATACCATAAACGGCAAAATGACCGAGATACTTGACTCGGCTACCGACCAATGGGGTATTAAGGTAAACCGTGTTGAGCTTAAAAACATCATCCCACCTACCGAAATTCAGAATGCAATGGAAAAACAAATGAAGGCAGAGCGTGACCGCCGCGAAACCTTACTTGAAGCCGAAGGTCATAAGGCGGCAGTTATTACTCGCGCCGAGGGTGACAAAAGAGCTATGATTTTAGCCGCTGAAGGTGAACGCGATGCCCGCATAGCACGCGCCGAAGGTGAAGCAAAAGCTATTTTGCTTTCTAAACAAGCTGAAGCCGATGGTCTTAGAGCGCTTAAAGAAGCAGGCGCCGACCTTAGCGTATTAGAGCTTAAAAAGTATGAAGCATTGATTGCAATGTCTAACGGTACTGCTTCAAAAATCATTGTTCCTACCGATGCGGTTGATATGACCAAAGCAAATGTGCTCTTTAGCGAAACAAGCGGTCTTGGCGATGTTACAAAATCCGCGCCAAAGAAAGCACCTAATAAACAAGCAGATGCTTGTTGCGATTAAAACTTATAAAAAGATTTTCACCATTAATGATTGTAAAAAAACTGTGCAGAAAAAATTCTGCGCAGTTTTATTTTTATTGCCTTTATAAAAGAAGTTAAATATTTATTGATTTTTCAAAGCCTTTGTAATACAATTATAAAAAAGCATTTAAATATTAAATTTGGTGATAAAATGTTATTTTCTAAAAAATCTACATACGACTGGTTAATTGTAGGTCTTGGCAACCCGGGTCTTCAATATGAAAACACCCGCCACAATGTTGGATTTATGGCAGTAGACCTGTTTATGAAAACACAAAGTGGGGATTTTAACAAAAATAAAATGAAAGCGCTAATGGGTGAATGTAGGCTCAAAGATAACCGCATACTTGTAGTAAAGCCACAAACCTATATGAATAATTCCGGCGATGCGGTATCCCAAATTGTTAAGTTTTATAAAATTCCCTTAAACCGAATTATTGTGATTTGCGATGACATAAACCTTGATATTGGCAAAATCCGTATCAAAAGAAACGGTAGTGACGGCGGTCAAAAAGGTATGCGCGATATTATCGAACTTTTAGGCAATAATGAAATTATGCGAATTAAAATCGGCGTAGGCAAAAAACCACATCCGCAGTACGATTTAGCCGATTGGGTACTTTCTAAATTCCCGAAAGAAAGTAAACCCGACTTAGACACCGCTTTAGAAAAAACCGCTAAATCCTTAACCGAAATTATAAATGTAAATATCGACTCGGCTATGAATAAATTTAATAACTGATATGAATTTTTTAAGTGATATACTAAACCGCGACAGCGATTATTCTTCGCTTTTAAATGGTGTAAAAAATAATCGCTTACCTTTGGCCTGTACAGGACTTTCGTCGGTGCATAAATCGGCGGTAATATCAAGCTTACTTCAGGATATGGGTAAAAAAATTTTGGTCATTACCCCAACCGAAGGTCTTGCCTTAGAAATAGGCGGCGACCTTTCAGCGCTTGGTATAAACTGTATTAATTTTCCGCAAAGAGATTACTGCATAGGCGAGATTGCGGGCTACTCAAAAGAATATGAACATAAGCGTATTGACACCCTGTCTAAACTTTTAGGCGGGGACTTTGACGTGCTTACATTATCTTTAGATGCTGCTTTACAGTATACTGTACCTCCCGAAATTTTAAAAGCCGCTACTTTCGAAATTGCAAGCGGTGATACCGTTTCTACAGAGCAATTAACCGAAAAACTTATAATGTCGGGCTACAGTAGAAGCGATATGTGTGAAGGTGTTGGTACGTTTTCGGTGCGTGGCGGAATTTTTGATATCTACCCTGCCGATAGCGCTACCCCCTACCGTTTAGAATTTTGGAGTGATGAAATTGATACTATTTCTCCCTTTGATACTGAAACTCAGCGCAGAAGCGACTCGGTAGAAAAAATAAAAATAACCCCCGCTTGTGAGATTATTTATAACCCATTAAAACTTTTAGAAAAATTAGAAGGTATTAAAAACAGCAAAAAACTTACTGAGTGTCAAAAACAACGTATTGATACCGATTATACAAAGCTTGAAAATGGTATTTCTATTTTACCCGACCGCTATTTACCACTCATTTTTCCAAAAAACAATACCGTTTTCGATTATTTGAAAGACCCGCTTGTAATACTCACAGATACCGTAAATATTAAGGAGCGGTTTGAAAGTATAGCTATTCAAATCTCTACCGATACCGAAAACTTTTTAGAAGAAGGCCTTTTGAATTTTGCTACCGCTAAGCTTAATCTTTCAAAAACTGAGTTCTATAAACTTTGCGAAAACGCGCTTATACTTGAAAACTTCCCGCGCGGTTCTTACGAACTGCCAATTAAGGATATTATAAACTTTAACTATAAACGCTCTACCGCTTGGAGCGGCGACCTTAATGTGCTTTTGGAAGACATCACCTATACCCTATCTTCAGGCGGAAGCGCTTTAATATTAGCAGGCGAAACGAAAGCAGCAAAGGTGTTAACCGCTTCCTTACAGGAAAAGAACGTAAATGCAATTTTCAGCCAAACACCCACTACAAAAAAAGGGGTTGTTACGGTTTCCTGCGGTGGTCTTTCAAGCGGTTTTGAAATACCTAGTCAGCACTTTATTTTAATAACCCACCGCTATATAAAGGGTGACCGGAAAAGAAATAAAGCAAACTATAAAAAAGGTCAAGAAATTGGCTCACTGGACAGCCTTAAAAAAGGAGATTATGTAGTCCACGAAACCCACGGCATCGGCATTTTTGATGGTATAAATCGAATAACCAATAACCGCATTACTAAGGACTATATTAAAATAAAATACGCCAAAAACGATGTTTTATATGTTCCTGTAACCCAGCTTGATTTAGTTTCAAGATATATTGGCTCTGCAAATGACGGAAACCTTAAGCTTAATCGCTTAGGCGGTAGCGAATGGCAAAAGACAAGAAAGCGTGTTAAGAGCGCTGTTAAAAATATGGCAAAAGAGTTAACCGCTCTCTACGCTAAGCGTATGGCGGTAAAAGGATATGCGTTCTCACAAGATACCGACCTTCAAAACGATTTTGAGCGCCGTTTTGAATACGAAGAAACCGAAGACCAAATCCGCTCTATCAACGAGATTAAGCGCGATATGGAACGCGATACACCTATGGACCGTCTGCTTTGCGGCGATGTTGGCTTCGGTAAAACAGAAGTTGCCTTACGCGCCGCATTTAAGTGCATTAGTGAGGGTAAGCAGTGTGCTTTATTAGTGCCCACAACCATACTCGCTATGCAACACTATAATACAATTATTCGCCGTTTTGGCGAGATGCCGGTTACAGTAAAGCTTTTAAACCGCTTTGTAACACCTAAGCAACAGCAAAAAATTATATCCGATTTAAAATGCGGCAGGCTTGATATGGTAGTAGGCACCCACCGAATTATATCTAACGATGTTAAATTTAAAGATTTAGGGCTTGTTATAATCGATGAAGAGCAACGCTTCGGTGTAGCGCAGAAAGAAAAACTAAAGCAAGACTACCCTAATGTAGATATACTGACCCTTTCTGCAACCCCTATCCCCCGCACACTTAATATGGCGTTGTCAAAACTTCGAGATATGTCTTCTATAGATGAAGCCCCAAGCGACCGCCACCCCGTACAAACTTACGTTTGCGAATATAATTTAGGGGTTATAATTGATGCTATAAATAAAGAAATCAGGCGAAACGGTCAGGTTTACTATCTCCATAACCGAGTAGATACTATTGAGCGTTGCGCAATGAAGCTAAAAGAAAAGCTTCCTGATGTGAATATTGGCATCGCTCACGGCAAAATGAGCGAGCAAGAGCTTTCTAATGTTTGGAAAAGCCTTATTGAACACGAGATTGATTTGCTCGTGTGTACTACAATTATTGAAACAGGTGTAGATGTACCAAACGCCAACACCCTTATTATTGAAGATGCCGACAGAATGGGTCTTTCACAACTGCATCAGCTTCGCGGTCGTGTTGGCCGTTCTGCAAGAAGAGCCTATGCATATTTTTGTTTTTCACAAAATAAACAACTAAGCGATATTGCATCTAAAAGGCTTGAGGCTATACGCGAGTTTACGGAGTTTGGCTCGGGCTTCCGTATCGCTATGCGTGACCTTGAAATCAGAGGTGCCGGCAGTATTCTGGGCGGTGAGCAGCACGGCAATATGGAATCTGTAGGTTACGATATGTATCTTAAGCTTTTATCTGGGGCTATAAAAGAAGAAAATGGTATTGAAGTACCTGAAGAAGTTTCTTGTACTGTTGACCTTAATATTTCAGCACATATCCCTGAAAGCTATATTATGTCACTTCCTGCAAGACTTGGCATTTACAAGCGAATAGCTGCTATCAGAAGCGGGGACGATGCAAGTGATGTTATAGATGAGCTATGCGACCGATTTGGTGAACCTCCAAAAGCCGTTATGGGACTTATTGATATAGCGCTTTTACGCAGTAAGGCAATTGAAAGCAATATTACCGAAATTACCCAAACAGGAAATAACTTTATGCTTCATATAACCTCTATAAAAGCAGATGTTATGTCTAAACTTTCGGCGCACTTTGGTACTAGGTTCAAACTTTTGGCTAGCAAAAGGCCTGTCTACTCAATAAAGCTTTTAACGAATGAAAATATTGCCGACTTCGTAAAAGAACTAGGGGAAATATTATAAATTTTAGTAGACATTCTAAAACTTTTGTTATATAATTGGTATGTTAACAATGGTTAAGGTTAACCGAAACATATCTGTTTCGGTGTAAAATCTCTGATTATACAACAAATTTTTATTAAAAATTTGTCCTTGTCCATTGCAATGAGTGGCTTGTCAAAGCGCTTTTTAGCGTTTCGACAAACCATAATCATTATATCAACACGGAGGATTTTTAAAATGAAAATTATAAAAAAATTAGCAGCCATGCTTTTGGCTGCAGTTATGGTGTTTAGCATTTGCGGTTGCCATAAGAAAGATGAAATTGCAGTAACTATTGGGGATCATGAATTCACTTCAGCTTACTATTTATGTGCTCTTATTAACGCTTATCAAGATGGTCAAGCAGAGGTTTTCGAAACCTTATCCGAAGAAGAACAACAAAGCACAAATATCGATTATTTATCCAAAAAAATTGATGACAAAAGCTTTAGTGATTGGGTAAAAGACCGCGCTATTGAAATTTTAAAAACTGTTTCCTACTACAAGTCAGCTTGCGAAAAGAATAAGGTTAAAATTGATGAAGATACTAGAACTGCTTCCGAATATTATGCTTCTATAATTTGGCAAAGCTATTCGGCTCTTTTTGAAGAAAACGGTGTAAGCCAAACCACCTTCACAAAGTACTTTACCGAAGGCGCTCCTTCACAGATTACCGACTACGCTATGTATTATATGCTAGGAATAGGCACTCCAAACGACTATGAAGAGCTTTACTTCCAACATATTTACGGTAAAGACGGCGAAAAGGAAATCGCTTCTAAAACTGTTAAGAAAGAACTTTATGACAACTACCTTGTAGCTGATGTTTTAGAAGTAACCTTTACCGAAGAACAAAAAGATGATGAACGCAACAACATCAAAAAGCAGTTCGAAAATTACGAAAAAGATTTAAAGAGCGGTAAAACCACATTTGCAAAGGTTTATAAAGAATATAACGCAATCACCAAAGACGAAGATTTACCCCAGTCTGATGCCAAAGACCCCTATGCTTCGATCATAGACAGCACGAACCATAACTATTCCGATATCAAGAAAATGAAGACCGATGAAGTTAAACTTTTCTATGATAAAGAAGAAGGTCACCTTGTTTTAGTAGTTAAAAAAGATATCAAGAGCGATAAGTATTATCTTGAAACCTTAGATAACTCACTTCGCCATTCACTAAAGGATGAAGAATACACTAAGGACTCCGAAAAAGAAATCAAAAAATTAAAGGCAGATATTAACGACTTTGCTGTAGACAGATTTAAAGTCAAAAATATCAAATTCCCTGAAAACCAATATTAAAACTCAACGAACTTGAAGAAATAGTAGACTGACCAAATTTATGCGGGCAGTACAAAACAAGCTTATAGTAGTTAAAATTGAATTTCAAACACCAAACTGACATTGTTCTTCAAACAGTGTCAGTTTTGTTTTTAATTGATCAAAAATATTTGTAAATGGGCAACGTCACACCTACCATCACCTACCTCAATATTCCGCATCGCATATTGAAAATTATGCACTGTAGTAGCAATCAAAGTAACGACAAATAGTATATGAAGCAATAATAATGTATACTGTTTAAAATAAATAATTACAGTACAATCAGTATTTGA
>JAZUPK010000041.1:0-35929 GCA_045605125.1 Acutalibacteraceae bacterium
CGTTAATATTCCCCAATCAGGAAAATAGCCCGTAGCGGCCGAAAAACAATTGTAAACAGCAAGTGCTAAGAATAACTCGGCATTCTTTGAAAATATGTTATTGATACTTTCGATATTTTGCTCATTTTGATATACATTACCTGCAAAGTAAAGCTTTGCAAAAGCAATATTATCTTCAATTTTAGTAACTAAACAAAAATCAGTAATTTCTTCATTTTCGGTAAATTCAATTTTTTCGAAAGGTAAGAAAATTCGTATTAACTTTTCGGTTTCGTATCGGTGGTCGTGATTAATAAGACAAAGTCGCATAGATTAACCTCGAATATAAGGGTTTTGGGATTTTTCCTGTCCGATAGTTGTTTCTTCGCCATGTCCGGAGAGTACAACTGTATCTTCAGATAAAGTGTTATAAAGATTTTTAACTGAATTTTCTAAAGCTTTGTAGTTGCCACCTAAAAAATCAGTTCTACCAATACTTCTACAAAATAGCGTGTCACCTGAGAAGAGAAAATTACCTGTTAAGTAACACATACCGCCAACGGTATGTCCGGGTGTGTATAAAGCCTTAAATGTAATATCGCCTACAGCAAACTCTTCCCCATCTTCAAGTAAAATATCTGCAGAAAAAGATGTTAATTTAGCACCAAATAAATCTGCTAAATTATAATGTGTATCAGATAAAGCGTAATTTTCAAGACTGCCTATTGCAATTTTTGTATCAGTATCGTGTCGTAAGGCATTAGCGCCGCTTATATGGTCAAAATGGCCATGTGTGAGTAATATTAGTCTATCTTTATCACTGGCATTTTTTAGAAAGTCAGTGACATTAATATCATCAAATCCGGGGTCAATTACAACCGCTGCATTTTCGGTAGAAACCAAATAGCAATTCGATTGAATATCACCTAAAGAAAGAACCTTAATTTCCATTTTTTCTCCAAATTTCAGTATCATAAAGTATTGTAACCGGACCATCATTAGTAAGTGATACTTTCATATCACCACCAAAAACACCCTTTGCAACCTTTTTAACACCAAACTCTATAAGCTTTTCGCAAAAAATATCATAATATTGCTCTGCAAGATTAGGTTCTAACGCCTTTGTAAAAGATGGGCGATTGCCTTTCTTAACATCAGCAGCCAGAGTGAACTGTGAAATGGCTAAAATTTCGCCATCTATGTCGAGAATAGATTTGTTCATTTTATCGTTTTCATCACAAAAAACACGTAAATTTACGATTTTTTGCGCTAATATATCGACATCAAATAGAGAATCGCCTTCTACGGCACCAAAAAGTATCATATACCCATGGTTACACTCACCAACAATATTATTATCAACTTTAACAGAAGCATTGGTCACTCTTTGTATTACAGCTTTCATTAGTTGTTAATCCTTTCAACACTGAATATTCTTGGTACCTTTTCTATTCGTGCAATAATGCTTCTTAGGTGTTCTACACTTTCAGCACTTATTGTCATAATAATTACGCAATTGCCGTCTTTGGTTTGCTTTGCACTAATGCTATGAATGGCAACACGCATATTATTAAGCACGTTCATAACTTCAATTAAAATACCATCGCGATCGATAGCAATAGCTTTAAGAGTTGAAGTGAAGGTTTCGGTTTTATTGCTATTCCAATAGGCGTTAATCCAACGGTCAGGTTCATCATCTAATGAGATATCTACAGGTACGTTATTACAGTCGCGCTTGTGAATAGAAACACCATGACCACGCGTAATAAAACCGATAATTTCATCTCCCGGTAAGGGATTACAGCATTTTGAAAGCTTAATAAGACAGTTATCAATGCCTTCTACAATAACACCTTCAGAAGATTTAGTTTTATATCCTACCGTAGAAACTGTTGTTTGTGGTTTTGAATCAGCGGTACGTTTGTTGTAATCATCCTTAATACGAGGTAAGATTTTAGAAATTAAAATTCCACCGTAACCGATTGCTGCATAAAATTCTTCACTATTTGTAAAACGATATTTTTTAGCTAACTCTTCTATATATACTTCTAATTCTTCTTCGCTAAAGTTAATATTATTACGTCGAAGTTCTTTTTCAAATTCTGTTTTACCAGCAATAATATTTTCGCTACGTTTTTCTTTCTTGAACCAAGAGCGAATTTTAGCCTTGGCAGAGGAAGTAACTGCGATATTAAGCCAGTCGCGGCTAGGACCCTTATTTGCAGCGTTAGAGGTTAAAATCTCAATAACCTCACCCGTTTTAACCTCGTGGTTTATCGGAACAATTTTACCGTCAACCTTTGCGCCAACCATTCTTGTACCAACAGCAGTATGAATGGCAAAAGCAAAGTCAACAACAGTACCACCAACAGGCAGATTAATAACATCACCCTTAGGAGTAACTGCAAAAACGTCTTCTTCGGCTAAATCAACCTTAATTGTGCGAATAATATCAGAAGCATCGGTAGTTGAATCCTGAGTATTAATTAGTTCATGTACCCATTCAAGACGCTTTTCCATACGCTTATCATTATTAGTAACGCCTTCTTTATATTTCCAATGCGCCGCGATACCAAATTCTGCAGTATGGTGCATTTCAAAAGTACGGATTTGTATTTCAAACGGAATACCGGCACGGCTAATAACTGTTGTATGGAGTGACTGATACATATTAGGCTTAGGCGTAGAAATATAGTCCTTAAACCTATTAGGAATAGGACGGAACATATCATGCATTAACCCTAAAATGTTGTAGCAGTCGGCAACAGTATCAGTAATAATTCTAATTGCGTAAATATCATAAATTTCATCGAAAGTTTTACCCTGTGCGTACATTTTTCTATAAATGCCGTGAATAGACTTAACTCTGCCTTGAAAAGAAAGTGTAGTATTTGGCATTTCGGTACGAAGGCGCTCTTCGATACGAGTTTTAATTTCGCTTAAAATTTGCTCACGGTGGTTTTTACGGTGTTTTAAAAGATCTTCAATTTCACCATAACCTACAGGGTCAAGATGCTTAATTGCAAGGTCTTCGAGTTCTTCTTTCAAACCTCTGATACCAAGTCTATGAGCAATAGGTGCATAAACTTCAAGCGTTTCAACCGAAACATCGCGTTGTTTTTGCGGACGCATAGCATCAATAGTACGCATATTGTGAAGACGGTCAGCAAGTTTTATAATAATAACCCTTATATCCTTGCCCATAGCAATAAGCATTTTTCTAAGACTTTCAGCTTGTTGCTGTTCTTTTGATGAGAAATTAAGCCTACCGATTTTTGTAACACCGTCAACCAACAAAGCCACATCTTCACCAAACATTGTTTTTATTGTTTCAATAGAAATTTCGGTATCTTCAACAACATCGTGCAAAAGAGAAGCAGCAATAGATTCACTATCCATACCTAGCGAAACGACAATTTTTGCCACATTAAAGGGGTGATAATAATAGTCTTCGCCCGAAACACGCTTTTGCCCCTCGTGCGCAGTAACACATAATTCATAAGCTTTTCTTATAAGATTATAGTTGTAATCTTCGCCAAAATTTTCAAGCGTGAGTTTAAAATCTTCAAAATCTTTAAGCTGTAATTCGGTCACTATTTTTCACACTCCTTTATAAGTTTTTGATATATACTTGAATTTGCAAGATTAGTTTTTTTACAGTTGATGTTTTTATAATATTTGTTGTCTTTCTTATAAATAAGCTCAAGGTCTTGTAAAACATCTAAAGACACTTTTGTTTTACCAAAATTTAGCGAAGTTATAAAATTGTATATAATCTTATCTTGTAATACACCGTTTTCGGTAATATAGCGGTAAACCTCCCCTACCTGCTCTCTGGTTGGGGTAATAATTCCGGCGTTATAAGGCAACGCATTAACGAAAGAACGATAGTTATAAAGCGAGGAAAACAACTCATCTTCATTAGTTTTAGATACACGAATACCTTTAATCTGAACAGAAACCGACTCATAACCGTTGTAATTGTTAGTTTCTAGGGTAACTGCAAGGTCTAGAGTGTCGCCAATATCAAAGCAAAAAGTATCAGTACTAACACCGAATAATAGTGCTTGAAAACTGTTTTTATCTTTTGTAAACAATAGTCTTAAATGGCGATTATTTGAAAGAGGTGTAATTCGCTGTAGAGTAACACCAAATATACCAAAAACAGGCACTTGATTTTGAAAACCGAAAGGCTGTAATTGTTTTAACGATTCCGATAAATCTACAGTTAAGGCTTGCGGATTGAGTTTACAGTCAAGCATTAATATTGGCGGAACATATTCTAAAGAATTAGCATAATCATTAATTTTTTTCCTAAATTCATCAATGCGGTCCCTAGATATTGTAATACCGCATGCTAATGAGTGACCGCCAAATTTTTCTAATAACTCTTTACAGCTATTTACTGCATCGAAAAGTGAAAAACCTTCATAGCTTCTTCCTGAACCATGAGCAATATCATCTTCACATGAAAGTACTATCGCAGGAGCACCATAATGCTCACAAATTCGGGATGCAACAATGCCTACCACACCGTGGTGCCATTTTTTACCGCACACAACAATCACACGGTCGTTTTGTAAATTATCGGCTTCAATTTGTGCCACAGCTTCAGCAAATATCGCTTTTTCAGTTTGTTGTCGTTTTGTATTATACTCATCAATCTCGTTAGCGATTTTGAGGGCTTTTAGCATATCAGTTTCGCAAAGTAATTCAACCGCAATTTTAGCGCTACCCATTCTACCTGCCGCATTTATACGCGGACAAATTGAAAAAGCAACTCTTTCGGCGGTAACATCACTGATTTTAATACCCGAAACATTCAAAAGCGCAGAAAAGCCGACAAGTGCATCTGTTTTAATTTTATTGATTCCGCACTTCACAATACTACGGTTCTCAAATGTTAATGGCATTAAATCGGCAATAACAGCAACCGCTAAAATATCCGAATATTCATAAAGTAATTCTTCGGGCTCCTTACCTTCCATAACGCATATAAGCATAAAAGCAACTTCAGCGCCGCAAACCATTTTAAATTCGGAAGGGCAGTCAGTTCTATGAGGGTCAACTACTGCGGCAGCATTCGGCAGTTCGCCGGATGGTAAATGATGGTCAGTGACAACAACAGTTATACCCAAGTTATTAGCAAGGTCAATTTCCTCAGCACAAGCAATACCATTATCGACAGTAATAATGAGGTCGACACCTTGGCTTTTTAGATATTCAACTGCTTTGCAGTTCATACCGTAGCCTTCGCTAAAGCGGTCAGGGATATAGTAAATACAGTCAGCCAAGCGACTTTTTAAATATTTATATAAAATTGCTGTAGCAGTAACACCGTCGCAGTCATAATCGCCGAAAATGGCAATTTTTTTATTCTCGGCAATAAACATATTAACAATATCAGCGGCATGCATAATATCGGCTAGCAAATATATATCGCAAAAATTAGGTTCATCGCAGAAAAACTGCTCTAAATCGGCAGGGTCAGTAAAACCTCTGCCCGAAGCAATTAAAGCTAAAATAGGTTCAATTTCACATTCATATGCTAATTGTTTTGCAAGTTCACGATTAGTTTCTTTGACAACCCATTTCTTAAAACCCATATTATCACCGCCTTTCTAAAATTTAAAAACAATATATCAATTTATTTTACCACTTTAAGTCAATTTTTTCAATATGTTTATCATTATTTTTTATAACAAAAAACTCCGCATTAAGCGGAGCTTATGTAATATCCTGTTGTTGTTTTTTTATACCGAAAAACAATCTTAAAATTCCGTTTAAAAACTTAGGACCTTTAAAAATTACTACTTTCATAATAAGCACCCTCCATCAGCATTTTGTGCTACTGCAACCGAGTATTATTACCCATATCGACAGTACCGCAATTAAAAATTTAGGAGGACAAAAGCAGCTTATGAGCATACCGCCCGAAAACGCTATGGCGATGAACCCTTTGTTGAATGTAAATCTTCGCATTTTGTTTCCCCCTTACACTATCATTATATCGGGGAAATTTAAAAATGTTACCGATTTTGTTTTTTATTTGCTTCCCAAGCCTTTAAATCTTTTAAATCATTAAAAATTTCGCAATACGAGTTGTGGCGGCTTTCTGCAATTTCACCATTTTTAACCGCATCAATTACCTTGCAACCAATTTCTTTTGTATGAGTACAAGAACTAAATTTGCAATTATATATATTGTCGCCAAAATCGTGAAAGCAAGATGCTAAATTTTCTTTAAAATCATAGTCGCTGTTATCATATTCGATAGAGGAAAAACCTGGTGTATCAACCACAAAACCACCAAAAGAAAGTCTATACGCTTCAATATGGCGGGTAGTATGTCTACCTCTTCCCAATTTTTCACTAACATCACCTGTAGCGATATTTTGATTTCCAAAAAGGTAATTTAGAATACTTGATTTACCAACACCAGAATTACCTGTAAAAGCGCTTATTGAGTCCTTTAGTTCGTTCTTTAATTCATCCATACCTAAACCGTTTTGAGCAGATACAGTATAGGTTTTAAAGCCGGATTTTTTATAAATTTTGCTAAGCTCTTCAAATTCGCCTAAATCAGCTTTATTAAATACGATTATCGGTTCAATATCATTATAACGCGCAATCGCAGTAATCTTGTCGATAATAAAAGTGTTGGGCATCGGTGTTGCGTATGAAGACACAATAAATAGTTTATCAATATTAGCAACATTTGGGCGTTTCAAAGCATTTTTACGCGGTAAAATGCTATTTATAACACCGTGTGTACTATCTAAAACATCATATTGTACCAAATCACCCACTAAGGGAGAAAGTCCGCTTTTACGGAAATTCCCCCTAGCTTTACATTCTAAAATACCGTCCTTGGTTTCGATATAATAAAACGAAGATAATGCTTTAATAATTCTACCGTTCATTATTTATGACTTAACCTACAATAGATGACGTATCGCTTTGAGTGCTGTCTTGTGAGGAGTTATTATCTTGTTGATTGTTTACAGGTTCATCAAATGATTTTGTGCTGGTAACAATAACATTATTCTTTTCTTTTCTAAAGTCAACCGAGATTGACTGATAATCCTCCCAAGAACCATTTTCGCTCTTAATCATAACCATATAATTTTCAGATTTGTTTTCAGAAGTGATATCGTTGAAAGTGTAGTTTTTAACCTGAGAAAGATTTAATTGTTCGCTTGTTTTTAAGCATGAACCATTAAGCCATAATGAAACTTGGCAAATATTTTGCGGATATATTGATGGTAAATCAACTTGAATATCAGTTTCATATAAACCACTACTTACATAAAGAGTAATAGTGGTACCTTCAAGCACTTTTTCAGAGCCACCTTGCGGTTCCTGTCTTAAAACATAATCCTTAGGCTGATTGCTATCAGCGGGCGTAAGATTTACATTTTCAACCGCAACTTTAAGCTTGGCGTCTTCAATTTTAGTCTTTGCTTGAGCTATAGGTTCACCAATAACATTTGGAATATCAACGCTTATTTCTTCTTTACCGGAAGATACATAAACTTCAATTTTGCTGCCTTTTGGTACTCTTGTACCGCGTTTTGGCTCAGTTTTGATTACAATGCCGGCTTCAACATCCTCGCTAAATTCTTGTTTGATTACAACTTTAAAATCGTTAATATCTTCAAGTTCTGTCTTAGCAGCGGCTTCTGTATAACCGTAAACATTAGGAATTTCTATAAGTGTTTTACCACTACTGTAATAAAGAGTAATTTTTGTGCCTTCTTTTAAGGCTGAACCCTCGGTAATAGATTGTTCTACAATAAGATTTTCTTCGTATTCATCACTAGCTTTAGGTTCGAATGTAAATATAAATTTACCCTTGTATTCCTCGTTATTTTGAACATCAACAAAGTTTTGACCAACAAAATTAGGACATTTAAACTCTTCACCTGTTGAAGCAAAAAGCTTTGGTATAAATATGGCGCCTAGCACTATAATAGCAGCAACAACTGCTATAGCAACACCTGTCAAAATAGGTATTAAGCTATTTTTTTCTTGTTTTTCGGCAGGTGCAGTATCATCGGTCACTACATCACCCACACCGCCAACATACTTTGTAGGAGCATCGTCTACAAAATAGGTGTATGGGAATGTTAAAGAAGGATCCTTACGGAAATTCGAAAGATCGCAAAGAATCTCAGAAGCCGACTGATAACGGCGTTCAACGCTTTTTTGCATTGCATGCATTGTTATTTGCTCAAGACCTTGCGGTATAGAACCATTGATTTCGCTTGGTAATTGCGGATCCCGTTGAAGCTGCATAATAGCAACAGAAACAGCACTTTCAGCTTGGAACGGAAGCTTGCCTGTAAGCATTTCGTAAAGCATTACACCTACAGAGTAGACGTCTGTGCGCTCATCAGTTTTTTCGCCTCTTGCTTGCTCAGGACTAATATAATGCACCGAACCGATAGCTTTATCGGTAATAGTGCGTTGGTCGCTACGAGCAAAACGCGCAATACCAAAATCAGTAACCTTAATAGTACCATCGCTTAAAACCATAATATTTTGTGGTTTAACATCGCGATGTACAATACCTTTATCGTGGGCATGCTGCAAGCCTCTTAAAATTTGGATAGCGAAATTTACAGCATCCTTCCATCTAAGACTACCTTCACGCTCGATAAACTCTTTTAAAGTTATACCCTCAATATATTCCATAACAATATACTGAATAAGGTCACCAAAGCTTACATCATAAACGCTAACAATATTTGGGTGAGAAAGCATAGCAATAGCTTTGCTTTCGTTTTTAAAACGGCGTAAAAATTCTTGGTTAGAAAGAAATTCTTCTTTTAATATTTTGATAGCAACAAAGCGATTTTCCAAATTGTCAAAAGCCTTGTAAACTACCGCCATACCACCTACACCGATAATCTCGCGTATTTCATATCTGCCATCCAGGCGCTTTCCTAAGTACTTATCCATAAAAACATTCCTTTCATTAAACTGCAGTTAATGTTACAACAGTAATGTTGTCACCACCGCCGCCTAAGTTTGCAAGCTCAACTAATTTTTCACAAACAAGCGAAATCTCATTATTTTTAAACGTACTAAATATTGCATCAACATCAACAAAGTTTGTTAGTCCGTCGGTACAAAGAAGTAATGTATCACCCTCGGCCAAAGTAAGAAAATCACTATCTATAATAACAGTTTCCTCAACACCTAAAGCGCGAGTAATAACATTCTTACGAGGATGCACCTTGGCATCGGCTTCAGATATTTTACCAGATTCAATCAAAGACTGTACAATCGAATGGTCCTTAGTAAGCTGAGTAATATTCTCATTTACAAGGTAAATACGGCTGTCGCCCACATGGAAAATTACTGCTTCATTACCTAAAGTGACCGCAACAACAATTGTTGTACCCATACCCTTTAGCGCTTCGTTTTTAGTGGCGCGTTCATAGATTTGCAGATTTGCACTTTCAATAGCGCTTGAAAGCAAGCGTGCAATTTCATCAATAGTTAAATTTTCACGGAAAGAATTATAAAGATACTCACTAACGGTTTTAACGGCAATTTCACTGGCAATGTTACCTGCATTAGCGCCGCCCATACCATCACACACAATGGCAAAAGTAATATTTTCTGATAGCTGACCCGCAATAAAAGCATCTTGGTTGCTATGTCTAATAATGCCTTTGTCAATTTTACTGTGTATTATCATTGAGCTATACCTCCTTCACCTTTCGTCTAAGTTGCCCGCAGGATGCATCAATATCAGCACCTAAGGTTCTGCGAACAGTAGCATTTATTCCGTTATATGTTAAGCGTTTTTGAAACGCGTATATTTTAGCAAGGTTTGGTTTTTTAAAAGAGTTTTCTTTCACCGGATTTGCGGGAATCAAATTGACATGACACATAATTCCTTTTAAAATTTCGGCTAGTTTGTCAGCGCACACAACACTGTCATTTACACCTTCAATTAAAGCATATTCAAATGAAATGCGACGTGTTGTCACTTTTTGATATTCTCTACAAGCATTAAGAAGCTCGCCAATATTCCAGCTTTTATTAACTTTCATCATATTAGTTCTTATGCTGTCAAAAGGAGCGTGGAGTGAAATTGAAAGTGTAATTGGGAAATTATATTCGGCTAATTTTTTGATACCGCTTACAACACCGCTTGTAGAAAGTGAAATGTGTCGAAGCCCTATGTTTATACCTTCATCGCAGGATACAAGCTTTAAAAACTTAATTGAATTATCAAAATTATCAAGCGGTTCACCCATACCCATCATAACAATATTTGAAACGCGGATATTATTGTCCGTCTCTGCTTTTAAAATTTGAGCCAACATTTCAGATGGTGTTAGATTTCTAAAAAGTCCGTCAATTCCTGAAGCACAAAACGCGCAACCCATACGACAACCAACTTGTGTAGAAATACAAACTGTATAACCGTGTTTGTATTTCATTAGTACCGATTCTATATATTCGCCATCATAAAGCTCATAAACATATTTCACAGTACTATCAATTTGAGATACATACTTTTTAATAATCTTGGCAGTTGCTATATAGCATTTTTCATTTAATAACTCGCGCAAATTTTTGGGGATATCGGTCATTTGGTCAAAATCTTCTACACCCGAATGCAACCATTTAAAAATTTGTTTTGCTCGGAATTTGGGTTGCTTTAATTCTTCTAAAAATAAAGTCAACTCGTGCAAATCAAAAGATAAAATATCGATTTTTTCCAAATTATCCCTCCCTAAATCAATTTACAAGTAATGCAGCAAAAAATCCGTCAGTTCCATCAACAAAAGGCATAAATGTATGAGAATATTTTAAACTAAAATCAGGATTTTCTTTTAAAAAGCGCTCGATAATTGCTTCATTTTCCGCCTTTCTTAATGTACAAGTTGAATAAAGCAATCTGCCGCCTTTTTTAAGATAATTTTTCGCATTAGTTAGAATTTCATATTGAATTTGAGGTAAATTTTCAAATTCAATAAAATCTTTATACTTAATTTCGGGTTTTCGGCGTATAATACCAAGTCCCGAGCAAGGCACATCACATAAAATACAGTCGAACTCGCCTAAATCGGCATTAAATTTTATTGCATCGCAAACCTGTGTTTTTATAATATCTAAACCTAGTCGCTTTGCGGATTTTCCTATTAAATCAGCCTTATGCGGATAAAGGTCACAAGCAATTAATTCACCTTTATTTTCCATTAAAATTGCTGAACTAAATGCTTTGCCGCCGGGGGCTGAGCACATATCAAGCATACGCTCACCGGGGTTTGGATTCAAAATACTAACAGCCGTTTGTGAAGCAGAGTCCTGAACGAAAAAATGTCCCTCTTTATAAAGCTTGTTACCCGAAACATCAATACCGCTTTCTAAAATTACGGCACCAAAAGGTATATGTTCGGTTGTATTAACACCAATATTTTCACAGAAAGTAGAAACATCAGTTTTAAGTGTATTCACCCTAACTGTTAAAGGGGCACTTTTTAGGCTATCTTCTAAAAGAGATTTAGTGGTTTCGAGTCCGTAATCCGCAACAAAGGATTTTATAATCTCAACAGGACAAGAATATTTAACACTTAATGAGTTAATATCATCATCACTTGGTAACGATAAGTCTCCCCTTATGGCTGAACGCAAAACAGCGTTTACAAAGCCAGAATTACGGCTTTCTTTTGAGTTTTTAACAATCTTCACCGCTTCGTTCACTGCCGCACTTTGGGGAATTTTATTTAAAAACATAATTTGATAAAGCGCAACTCTTAAATTTGCCAAGGTGAAAGGCATTACCTTTTTAAGAGGAGTTTTTATGAACTTTTTTAAGGTGAAATCAAGAGTGATTTTACGTTCAATAACGCCGTAAACTAAGGTAGTTATAAACGCTTTATCCTGTGATGAAATATCAAGCTCTTTAAAATATGAATTTAAAGTAAGATTACTATAGGAATTATTATTTTCTATCTTTAAAAGTATAGAAGCAGCAATTTTTCGAGCGTTAGGCATATTATTCACCAATAACAGTGCCTAATTCGATAGGCTTACCACATAGCATTTGCTTTGCAGACATTTGCTTGCTGCCTTCCATTTGCAGTTCTAAAATACGAATTGAAGTATTTTCACCACAAGCTATAACTAATTCATCAGTGTTCCCGATTACTGTGCCGTATTTTTTATCAGTTTTCTCGCCAATTAATGTTTTAATAACCTTGACACGCTTACCGTTTAAGAAGAAATGAGCGCAAGGCCAGGAATAATATGCTCTAACTGCGTTGTGTACTTCGTTTGCGGGCTTTGAAAAATCCAAAACTGCCATTTCTTTTTTTATAATATGCGCGTAAGTGGCTTCGCCTTCTTGCTTTTTTGGGGTAATATCACCGTTTTCAAGCTTTTCAAGGGTAGATATCATTAAATCAGCACTTACAACTGCCAAGCGGTCAAATAACTCTTCAGCAGTTTCGTTTTCACCAATTTGTACTTTTGCGGTTTCTAAAATATCACCTGTATCAATGCCTTCATCCATTAGCTGAGTAGTAACACCGGTTTCAGTTTCACCACAAAGTATTGCATATTGTATTGGTGCAGAGCCTCGGTATTTTGGTAAAAGTGAAGCGTGACCATTAACGCAACCGTATTTAGGTATATCTAAAATTTCCTTAGGTAATATTTTACCATAAGCTACTACAACTAAAACATCGGGTGCAATTTGTCTTAAAATTTCGGCACTATCCCCTGTTTTTAATGTGTTTGGTTGATAAACCGGAATATTATGTTGAATTGCTAAAACCTTGACTGGTGGAGGTGTTAAAATGTGCTTTCTACCAACAGGTTTATCCGGTTGAGCAAAAACAGCCACTATTTCGTGTTCGGTTTTAAGTAAAGCTTCTAAGGTAATAGCCGCATAATCGGGCGTACCCATAAATACTATTTTCATATTATTTTCCTTTGTTAGCTCTATCTATATATAAAATACCGTCAAGATGGTCAATTTCGTGACATAAAGCTCGCGCTTTTAGGCCTTCACCGGTTACAGTAAAGTTATTCCCAAAGCGGTCCTGAGCACGAACGGTTACTTTCATTGGTCTTGTCACTTCACTAAACTTATTAGGTAAAGACAAGCATCCTTCATCCCCTGTTTGTGAACCACTTGTTTCAACAATAACAGGGTTTATAAGCTCAATAAGTCCATCACCAACATCAATAATACAGTATCTTCTTAAAATACCAACTTGCGGCGCCGCAAGACCAACGCCCTCTGCTTTATACATAGTTTCTTTCATATCGTCAAGTATAGTGTGAAGTTTCTCATCAAAATGCATTTGAGTACGGCAAATTTTACGTAAAACATCATCGCCGTAAGTAACAATATTGCGAATAGCCATTATTACACTCCTATTAAATAAAGGTTTCGGGGTTTATATCTACACCCACTGAAACATCGTTTTTTAGTTTAACATCTAACGCTTTTTTAAGCATTTCTCTAAAGCGTTTGTTGTTTTTATGTTTTATAATTATTCTAAATCGGTAGCGGTTATTAACCTTAGGAATACTGCTAGGTGATGGTCCTAAAATAATAATTTTTACATCAGAGTATTCTTTAGTTATCATTTCCTTAATTTTGGAAAAAATTTCATTAATTCCATTAACTGCGTTTTCTTGAAAGATTGATTGTACCGTCACAACCGAAATATCACAGTAAGGTGGATATATAAGAAGTTTTCGTGTTAGTATTTCTTGATTATAAAAAGTATCATAATCCTGATTTTTTGCAAGTTCAATAATATTATTGTTGGGATTTACAGTTTGAATGATTGCCTTACCGGCATCTTCTCCCCTGCCTGCTCTTCCCACAACCTGTGTAAGCAATGAAAACGTTCTTTCAAAACTACGGTAATCTTCCGAAAAGGAGGCACCATCAGCACCAATAACACCAACTAATGTTACATTTGGAAAATCAAGTCCTTTAGCTACCATTTGAGTTCCTAAAAGAATATCATATTCACCATTTGCAAAAGCGTTTAAATAGGTTGAATACGAGTCGCGTGTCATTGTGCTATCCGCATCAAGTCGCAATATCCTTGCATCTTTAAAAAGTGCTTGTAATTCTTCTGCCGCTTTTTGTGTGCCAACACCTAAAAACTTAAGGTGCTCACCACCACATTCGGGACACTTGTTGCTATAGGGTACCGAATGACCGCAATAATGACACATTAAACGATTATTTGCCGAATGGTATGTCATAGAGATACTGCAATTTGGACAGGAAGCAACATAACCGCAATTAGGACAAGAAATATAAGTATTATGACCGCGTCGGTTAAGCAAAATTATTGCCTGTTTTTTGTTCTTAAGAACTTCAGTTAATTGTTCATAAAGAGCGGTACTAATACTCGAAGAATTTCCGTTCAAGACTTCTTGCTTCATATCGACAGTTTCTACATTAGGCAAAACTGCATTACCATAACGGTTTTTAATAGAATATAAAGAATATTTACCGCTTTTAGCTTTTGTAAAACTTTCAAGTGATGGTGTAGCGGATGCTAAGCACAAAAGCCCTTTAGAATATGCTATACGAAATTTAGCAAGCTCCCTTGTATGAAAACGCGGTGTTTTTTCAGATTTATAGGTGTGCTCGTGTTCTTCGTCTATAATAATAAGACCCAAATCCTTAAACGGTGCAAATATAGCACTGCGAGTACCAATTGCAATTAAAGCATCACCATTTTTTATGCGCTTCCATTCATCCATACGCTGTCCTTGTGACATTGCACTATGGAAAACAGCAATCTTGCTACCATATCTGCTTGTAAAAATATTTATCATTTGCGAAGTGAGCGCAATTTCGGGCACCATTACAATAACCCCTCTGCCTTCGGTGGAAACCTTGTCCACAAGCTTTAAGAAAACCTGTGTTTTACCCGAGCCTGTAACACCGTGTAATAATGCTACTTTGCCGTTTTGGTTATCGTAATCTGAACACAGTCCCTCAAATGCCGCATTTTGCTCACTAGTAAGCGTTATTTCAGCTTTTTGTGGGTTGTCAGATACTTTATAGGGTTTTCTAAAAACCTGCTTTTGATAGGCAATTAAAACACCTTTAGATATAAGGTTATCTATTACCGAAAGTGAAACGCCTGTAAAGTAGCGTATTTCTTTAACACTTGCTGAATATATATCTAAAAGTAAATCAACAATTTCCTTTTGTCTTGGTGTTAACTTAACCTTTTCGTAGTCATCAGCTAATCTAACCCATTTTTCAAGTGAATCGTTAGTTTTTTGTTTTAAATCAGAATTTTTGATTATTGCTTCTTTTTTACATAAAGCTGTAAGTGTTTCGTGGGTTACTTCTAATTTGTTTATTAAATCTTTTTCGGCAGTTTCGCCTTTTTTTAATAAATATTCGTAAATTAGTAACTCGGATTCTTCTAAAATCGAAGAAACAAATTCTTCGTTTGCAGAGTAAAAATCAATTAACTTATGGGTAATCCCCGACGGCAACATAGCATTTACTGCATCATAATAGGTGCAAAAAATGCTTTCCTGCATATATTTGCACATCTCTATTAATTCTTCAGTTAAAACAGGATTGCTGTCAATAACCGAAATTATAGGCTTTAATCCTTTTGCATCTTCACTTGTAAGCGCAAACACCATTCCCTGCTTTTTTAAATTGCCTTTACCAAAAGGCACTAATACCCTTTGCCCCAAAGACAGTTTGATGTTTTCAGGAATAGCGTAGCTATAAAGCTTATCATAGGTTAAAGAAGCACCTTGTAATGCAATTTTTGCTACAGTTGCTGTCATAAAATTACTTTTCTTCTACTTTATCTGCTAAAGCATCAATAGCAACACTAACCGGCTTGCAGGTAGAAATTTCTCCGCTTTCTTCTTGTTTTTTGGAAATATCTCTTGCGGTGTGAGCAATATCAAGCACCAAGCGATATCTGTTATCATAGTTTTTAATAAGTTTTCCAATGTTAGGATTTAGCATTTTTAAGCACCTCATCAATAATGTGTTTTTGTCTATTTAATAACAAACGGCTGTTTGCTATAATTGAAATTAAATCATCTACAGCAGTAGATAAATCATCGTTAATTACTATGTAGTCATATTCGGTAGCACGCGCAATTTCCAAAAGGGCAATTTCCATACGCTTGTCAATTACCTCTTGGGTTTCGGTGCCACGACCTGAAAGCCTATTTCTTAACACCTCGTATGAAGGTGGCATAATAAATACGCTTACCGCCTGTGGAAGCTTTTCTCTTATCTTAGCTGCACCGTTTACGTCGACTTCAATTATCATATCATTACCATTTTCAACAGCATTGATAACCGGAAGTTTGGGCGTTCCATAATAATTACCTGCGTAAACATTATATTCTAAAAGCAAATCGTTTTTTAACATATCTTCAAATTTTTCACGGGCAATAAAATTATATTTAGCGCCTTCTACTTCTCCCTCTCGCATAGGTCGAGTTATTGAAGAAATCGAAAACTCAATTTCGGGGTGCTTTTTAAAAAGTTCAACAAGTAATGTATCTTTTCCTGAGCCCGAAGGACCGGAAATAAGAAAAATACCGCCTTTATTCATCTTCTTCCTCCAAAAATTCAACCGTGCAGTCGCTAAGGCGAGCTGCTAATTTCTCATAGCTTAAATAACAAAGAATAATATGATGGCTATCGGTAACAAGAACAGTTTTTGTTTTTCTGCCCATCGAAGCATCAATTAACACCTTTTGTTCTTTTGCGTCTTGTATAATTCTTTTTATAGGAGCGGATTCAGGAGTTAGAACCGTTACAATTCTTTCAGCCGCAACCATATTACCTGAGCCTATATTTACAAGTTTCATACACTACTCCATATTTTGAATTTGTTCACGGATTTTTTCGATTTCGGACTTTATATCAACAACAGTGTGTGCAATCTCAATATCTTGAGCTTTAGAGCCGATAGTGTTTGCTTCGCGATTCATTTCCTGTACAATAAAGTCAAGCTTTCTACCTACAGGGTCAGAAGAAGATACTAAGCTTTCAAACTGCTTAATATGACTACGAAGTCTAACAGTTTCTTCCGCTACAGCAACCTTATCAGCAAAAATAGCAACCTCGGTTAGAATACGTTGCTCATCAATGGTAGTATCACCCAAAAGTTCTTTAATCTTTTGTTCAATACGGTTGCGGTATTCAGCAACAGTTTTTGGTGAACGTTCTTCAATAAAAGCAACCTTTTCGAGTATATATTCAGTGCGAGATTTAACATCGTTAAATAAGCGTTCACCCTCAACAGTACGCATAGAAATGAAGTTTTTAACCGCTTCTTCTAAAACAGTAAATACAGCACCGGTTATAACTTCATCATCAATAGTCTGCCGTTTAACCTTAAAGATATCGTTATTACCAACAAGAGATGACGCTTTAACATCATTCTTAATACCAAACTCTTTAGAAAGTGACTTTATGGCCTTTAAATAAGCGGCAGCATATTCATGGTCAACTTCAACCAAAGTGGCGTTTTCGGTATTATCATCAATAAGAATACTAACTTCTACTTTACCGCGTGAAATTGCTGTCGAAAGTTTAGATTTAATTTTTTCCTCTAAAAAAGAATATGCTCTCGGTACACGGCAAGAAAATTCAAAATATCTATGGTTTACCGATTTGATTTCTACTGTAATGTCAAGGCCATTAACTTCGGCTTTAGCTCTGCCAAAACCCGTCATACTTCTAACCATACAATCACCAATTTTTAATAAATTCAATTATACGGGAACAGATTTTTTAATTACTACTTTCCCATAATAATTCATTATATTTTAACAAAAAAATCTCATTATGTCAACTATTTACAATTACTTGTAATAATTTTTAATAATTTAATATTATATAATATTAGATAAATTTTTCGCCAAAAAAATTTAATTGAAATATTTTACTTTTTCTATTGACAAATAAGCCTTTTGTTGTTATAATAACTTTTGCTCGTTTGGACCAGTAGCTCAGTTGGTTAGAGCAACCGGCTCATAACCGGTTGGTCCGGGGTTCGAGTCCCTGCTGGTCCACCAAAATGAGCGATAACTTTCAGATTAACGTAATCTTTTAGTTCTATATTAGCATAGTTTTACACATCAAACTTCGCTTGCACTCGTTTTCTGTGGCAGGGACTTTTCGGACAAAAACATTCCCCCGGAATATTTTTGTTTCCCGAAACTACTGGTCCACCAAAATGAGCAATAACTTTCAGATTCACGTAATCTTTTAGTTCTATATTAGCGTAGTTTTACACATCAAACTTCGCTTACACTCGTTTTCTGTGGCAGGGACTTTCGGACAAAAACATTCCCCCGGAATATTTTTGTTTCCCGAAACTACTGGTCCACCAAAATGAGCAAAAACCATTAGATACTTGTAATCTTTTGGTTAATACTTAGGGGTATGGTGTCAATGGTAGCACACCGGTCTCCAAAACCGTTTGTGTGGGTTCGAATCCTACTACCCCTGCCAAAAATCGACAAGTTTCGTGTGAGACTTGTCGATTTACTTTTTCACTATTAACCCTTAATTCATATCAATCATTGACAGTTGTACTTAATTGCAATATAATCAAAATATATTATTTTAAGGTGAATTTACAATGCTTTTGTTTAAAAAGAAAAATAAAAATCCTAACGCCAATGTTTTACGCCAAATGGATGGCAGAGAAATTAAATATGTAACTAAGCGCACCCGTACCGATAGTGGCGATATTAAAGAAGTTATACTTGGAAAAACCGGCAGAATTGTTATTATTGAAGACGAAATTCGTGTGATGTGCGGTACTACCGATGTTTTTAGATGTGACATAGAAAACGCAAGCTATTTTATGCTGTTAAGTGGTGATGGAATTACCGTATCGGGCGTTAATAAAATAAATAATACTCGAATGGATATTGTAGTTTACTATAAATACCATAGAAAATAAACCGCAGTAATTATACTGCGGTTTTAATTTTATTTAAATATCTAACCATTTAACCTTTTTGGGATCTCGTTCGAAGAATTTTATTGCATCTTCAAATCTAACTTAGGGCGCGAGGTAAAACCATAAAAAAAGAAGTGCCTCAACTATGCGAAATGCGTGTTGAGGCACTCGATGGTGCCGGTGGCCGGACTCGAACCGGCACGCTGTCGCCAGCGGTGGATTTTGAGTCCACTACGTCTGCCAATTCCATCACACCGGCAGGTGTAAATTAAAAATGTCAATTAAATAAACTGCTCGTGACTCTTGCGGTACCCAAAATTTATTTACGGCTTGGAGCGCCGATAAATTTTGACCGCGGCGCCTTCCACGCCTTCGCTCATTCATCCGCCGGATGTGCTTGGCGTAAAAGCTGCCAATTCCATCACACCGGCAAGTGTGAAATTATAGTGTCGTTTAAACGACTTTGTTATTATACATTAAAGCAATAATAAAATCAAGAGTTTTTTAAAATTTATTTTTATAATTTTTTAAAAGAAAACAATAAATAAAATAACCCCTAATGCACTTTTATAGCACATTAGGGGCTAATATTAGTTATTACATTTAGCAGTATATGGTGCTAACTCTAAGCGTATAAAGTAGCCTTTTTCGTGAGAGCACACAGGACAAATTTCAGGTGCCATTTTACCATTTAGAACATTACCACAATTAAGGCACACCCAATTGCAAGCAACATCGGATACAAAAAGCTTATTTTCTTTTAGTAAATCGGCAAAAAGCTTAAAGCGTTTTGCGTGTTCGTTTTCAATTTTACCAATTTGTTCAAAGGAAGATGCCACCTGTAAAAGTCCTTCTTGCTTAGCGGTCTCCCCGAAAGATTTATAAACATCTTCATACTCTTCGGTTTCGTTATGGACTGCATTTTCAAGCAATTCAATAACCGAATTTGTAACCTCCACAGGATAGCCACCATCAATTTCAACAGTTTCGCCATTTAATTCACTTAAATGCTTCATAAAAACATTAGCGTGCGCCAATTCTTGATTTGCGGTATAGTTAAATACTGCTTCAATAACATACAGCCCTTGCTTTTTAGCAATTTCTGCCGCAAAGGTGTATCGGTTTCTTGCTTGACTCTCCCCTGCAAAAGCTCGCATCAAATTTGTTTTAGTTTGGCTTTCTTTAAAATTTGTCAAAATAATCACTCCTTGTATTTAAAATTAGCAAATATTTTCACTTTATGCAAAACAAAAAGCTGACTTGAGTTAAGTCAGCTTTTAAAATTATTTAAGTATAAATTTAACGAAGTTTTTCTTGCCCTTTTTAAGAATAATTTCATCATCAAAATTATCAGTTGTCAAAGAATACGAAGCATCGTTAATTTTTTGGTCGTTAATACTAACGCCACCTTGTTGTACAAGTCTTCTTGCTTCACCGTTTGATGCGGCAAGACCTGCTTTTACCATCATTGCAAGAACACCAATTTTTCCATCATTAAAATCGTCAACAGTTAATTCTGTTGTAGGCATATTTTCGTGAGAACCTGCTCCACCAAATACTGCACGAGCGGTATTTTGGGCATTGGTAGCCTCTTCTTCGCCGTGAACAAGTTTTGTAAGCTCGTACGCCAAAATTTCCTTAGCGGTATTAAGCTGTGAGCCTTCCCAGCTATCCATCTTATCAATTTCCTCAATCGGTAAAAACGTTAACATTCTAATACATTTAAGAACGTCAGCATCGGCAACATTGCGCCAATATTGATAAAATTCGTAAGGACTTGTCTTTTTAGGGTCAAGCCATACAGCGCCGCCAACAGTTTTACCCATCTTTTTACCTTCGGAATTTAAAAGCAAAGTAATGGTCATAGCGTATGCATCTTTACCAAGTTTTTTACGAATAAGCTCGGTACCGCCAAGCATATTAGACCATTGGTCGTCACCGCCGAACTGCATATTACAGCCGTATTCCTTAAATAAATGATAGAAGTCATAGCTTTGCATAATCATATAGTTAAATTCAAGGAAAGAAAGGCCCTTTTCCATACGTTGCTTGTAGCATTCAGCTCTAAGCATATTATTAACAGAGAAGCATGCACCTACTTCACGTAAAAGATCGATGTAGTTAAGTTTTAAAAGCCAATCGGCATTATTTACCATTTGAGCCTTGCCTTCGCCAAACTCAATAAACTTGCTCATTTGCTCTTTAAAACAGTCACAGTTATGTTGAATTTGTTCAGCAGTCATCATAGAACGCATATCGGTTCTTCCGGAAGGGTCGCCAATATGACCTGTACCACCGCCGATCAAAGCAATAGGCTTATTACCAGCCATTTGTAAACGCTTCATAAGGCAAAGCGCCATAAAATGACCTACGTGAAGACTATCGGCAGTTGGGTCAAAGCCTATATAAAAGGTTGCCTTACCTTCATTAATAAGGTCTCTGATTTCGGCTTCATCGGTAACCTGTGCAATAAGCCCACGGGCTACTAATTCTTCATAAATTTTCATAATAAATTGCTCCTATCAATTAGTTCCTTTGCGGAATTATATAAATTTTCAGTAATTTGTGTGCCCGACATAATGCGTGCAATCTCATTAATACGACTTTCGTAATCAAGCTTTTTAACACTTGTAAAGGTATGGTCATCTTTTGATGTTTTTTCAATTAACAAATGCTCATCTGCCATAGCAGCAATCTGCGCTAAGTGTGTAACCGATATAACCTGACGGTTATTAGCAACCTTTTTAAGCTGGTTACCCACCTTACCTGCAGTAAAACCGCTAATACCAGTATCAATTTCATCGAAAATCATAGTGCCAACATTGTCTTTATCTAATAAAACACTTTTAATACTAAGCATCACACGCGATAATTCACCGCCTGAAGCGATTTTATGTAGCGGCTTTAAACTTTCACCATCATTTGCAGAAATCAAAAATTCAGCCGTATCACAGCCGTTTTTGGTATATCTACCGCTACTTAGTGAAACTTCAAATTTAATGTTAGGCATATTTAGATAAATTAAAATGTCACTTACATCTTTTGCAAACTTTTCACTCGCAATTTTTCTGGACTTTGTAAGCTTTGCACCCTGTGATATTAAAATTTCCTTTTTCTGTTCAAGTAAAACGGAAAGCTCGGCAATACGCTTGTCTGAAAGTGTTATATTGTTGAGTTCATTGCATGCTTTCTCTAAATACTCAAGCATCTTCTCTTCACTCGAACCGTATTTTACCATAAGTCTTGATAGCAAATCAAGTCTAATATTAATTTCATCAGGATTAAGTTGTGAATATTCGGTATTACTGGTAAATGCACCTATTTCGGCACGCGCATCTTCAAGAGAAGAAATTGCATTATTTAGTGCTAAAACACTTTCTTTAAAGTTATCATTTTTAAGCGACTGTATAAGCTTTAAAGCGTTATTTAATTGCGTAATCGCACCATCGGTATCATCAGTACCTGAAAGTAAATATTCGGCGCCGTTCAAAGCATTAAAGGTTTTTTCTTTTGTTTCGGCAATATCAAGTTTTTGTTTTAGCTCTTTATACTCGCCCACTTTGATATTTGCGTTTTCAAGTTCAGCAATTTGATATTTTAAAGTATCAATTTTTCGTTGCTTTTCATCTTCATCGATTTCTAACGATTGCAGTTCTTTTCTAACGGCATTTAATTCTTTAAAAGCGGTATAATAATCTGCTTTAAGATTCTCATTTTCAGCAACTGCATCTATAAAGCTTAAATGCATATCAGGGTTAAGTAAAGCTTGATTATCATGCTGACCGTGAATATTGATTAAATTGCCTGCAATTTCTCGCAACAGAGTTGCCGTAACAGGAATATTGTTAATTTTACAAAAGCCTTTTGAAGTTAAACTAAGCTTTCTTGTAATGATGATTTCGTTATCTTCAGGGTTAATTCCATTTTCTTCTAAAACCGCTAAAGTGTCATTTGTTATATCATCGAAAACAGCAGTAACAAGTGCACTATCACACCCGGTACGTATTAAATCTTTAGAAGTGCGCTCGCCCAAAACGGCATTTAGAGAATCAATTATAATCGATTTACCTGCACCCGTTTCACCTGTTAAAACATTAAAGCCTTGTTTAAATTCAATATCGGTTTTTTCAATAACCGCAATATTTTCAATGTGTAAAAATTTTAACATAAGTTTAGTCCGTTATAAAATACTATTTATTTTTTCTACTAAATTTTTGGAATGCTCAGTGCTTCTGGTTACAACAATAATGGTATCGTCCCCTGCAAGCGAACCTAGCATATACTCGTGAAATAAGGTATCAAGTGCAACACAAGCACCTGAAGCTAAACCGCTGCGGCATTTAATAACTACATTATTGAGCGCATAATCAACCGACAGTACCGATTTTACAAATAAATCATGCTGAGCAGGATTATCGTCAAGGTTGATAGTATTTGCAACATAACGATAATTGCCATCGCTATCATGACTTTTTATAAGCCTTAACTCTTTAATATCACGCGAAACTGTGGATTGAGTTACATTATAGCCTAAATTTAAAAGGAAATTTTGTAAATCTTCTTGAGTAAGGATTATATTTTCTTTAATTATACTAAGAATTTGTTGTTGTCTTGTCTGTTTCAAAATTAAAAACTCCTGCTATCTTTAAATTTTGCCGATAGTGTTTTATAAAAAGAGTGCTCATTAAGTCTAATAAGCTTTACTGTATTTTTGGATTTTGTTATTTTAATTTCGGTATAAGGTTTTACATTGCAAACCTTTCTTCCATCTACCGTAAGATAAATTTCGGTACGCTTTTTAGAAAAAGATTTCAGTGTAATTTCTTTATCGCCACCTAAAATAATAGGTTTAGCTGATAAAGAATGTGAACAAATCGGTGTTATGCAAACACACTGCGCACTCGGGTCGATTATAGGACCGCCTGCCGACATAGAGTATGCCGTAGAGCCTGTAGGTGTTGACACAATAAGTCCATCAGCGAGATAGTTAATTGTATCATTTCTAACCGAAACACTAATGTCAACAATTCGCGAAATAAAACCGCTTGTAATAACAGCATCATTTAGCGCATCAAAGGTGTTTACAAGCTTGTCGTTTTCGTAAATTCCAACCGATAACATCATACGGTCTTCAATTGTAAATTCGTTGGTTTTAAGCTTGCTTATAAGGTTCAAATCATTCTGTTCAACATCGGCAAGGTAACCAAGTCTTCCCGCATTGATACCTAAAATCGGTTTATTATCAACTGCAGCGCGTTTAGCGTAGCGTATTATTGTACCGTCACCGCCAATTGTAATTATAAAATCAGCTATACGAAAAAGTTCATTTTCGGGGGCAGTTTTAAAATTAGGACTGCAAACAGTATCCGGAAGATATGCGTCTATACCCTCTTTTTTTAGTAGCACGCCAAGCTTTTCAACAACTTGAGAACAGCCACGCTTGTCAAGGTTAGGTAAAACTGCAATTATCATTAAATCACTCCTGTAAAGCTTTGTAGGAATTTTCAACAACCATACTTGCGGTAACATCGGTTAAAATTTCGCACGTATCGGTCTTTTTAATATGGCATAAATATTCTATATTACCTTCAGGTCCCTTAACCGGGGAAAAATCAAGCCCTAAAAGTGTAAAATTATTTTCTTTAATCAGTTCAATAATCTTGTCAATAACCGCTATATGAACCTTTTTATCCCTTACAACACCTTTTTTACCAACATTTTCTTTCCCGGCTTCAAACTGCGGTTTTATTAGACAAACAGCTTGACCGCCGTCTTTTAAAAGGGTTCGCATTACGGGTAAAATAAGTGAAAGCGATATAAAAGAAACATCGACGGATGCAAAATCCAGTTCTTCAGGAATTTGTTCCTTTGTAACATAACGGAAGTTTGTGCGTTCAAGGTTGACCACTCGCTCATCAGTTCTAAGCTTCCAAGCCAACTGACCGTAGCCAACATCTATTGCATAAACCTTTTTAGCGCCGTTTTGTAACATACAGTCGGTAAATCCACCTGTAGAAGCTCCTATATCCGCACAAACAGTGTCAATAAGCGAAAAATCAAACACCTTAACTGCTTTTTCAAGCTTTAAGCCACCGCGACTAACATATTTTAAGGTTTCTCCCCTAACTTCAATAACATCGTCGGGCTTTATTGTATTACCTGCCTTGTCTGATTTTTGATTATTAACATAAACAATACCCGCCATAATAAGAGCTTTTGCTTTTTCACGGCTATCGGCAAAACCATTTTCAACCAATGCAACATCTAAGCGTATTTTAGCCATTATATACTCCTCATTGATTCTATATCAAGTCCGTTTTTGATTAAAGCAGATTCCACACTGCTTGCAGGAACAAACTTGTTATCTATCGCATGAATTTCAAATTTGCCTTTAAATCCTTTTTCCTGTAGTAAAGCTAAAATATGCTCACCGATACCACCATTTTTAACAACTTCTTCAAAAACATCTATTGTTTCATAACTCATTAGGGTACCAATTAACGCATCACTAAACGGATATATTTTATTAAGCTTTAGAATATCAAAATTCGCGCTTTTCTGAGCTTCATAAGCACCGGAAAACAGTCTGCCATAGGTAATAATACTTCGCTTACCATCGCCCTTCAATACTGTAAAATCTGACTTATAATCATATTCAATCTCATCGACTGTTTTACTACCCCTCGGATATCTGACAGCAGTGATTTTATCGCTATTTTGAGAAGACTTAATGCTATAATCCAACTCTTTAAAACTACTTGGCGAATAAATTTCAACATTTGGAATAGAGGTCAAATAAGAAACATCAAACAAACCTTGGTGGGTTTCACCATCTTCACCAACAATGCCTGCTCTGTCAATAAGTAGGCATATAGGTAAATTACCAATAGCGCAGTCGTGTATAATTTGGTCATAAGCGCGTTGTAAAAAGGAAGAATATACCGCAAAATACGGCTTCATACCACCTTTACAAAGACCTGCACAAAAGGTCACTGCGTGTTGTTCGGCTATTCCAACATCAAAAAAGCGTTCGGGGTATTCATTAGAAAATCTTGAAAGACCTGTGCCATTTGTCATAGCGGCAGTTACTGCACAAATATTTGTGTTTTCTTTTGCAATTTCACAAAGTGTATTACCTGCAACCGTTGAATAGGTCAATTTTTGGTCATTAAAAGCACCTTCATCAATATCAAAAGGTGAAACACCGTGATAATTATTAGGGCTTGTTTCGGCGTAGTGATAACCCTTTCCCTTTGTTGTAATAACGTGAACAAGCGTTGGTCTTTGATAGCTTTTCGCAATATTAAATAAAGATTCCAAAGCCTCTACATTGTGACCATCAACCGGTCCTAAATAGTTAAGACCTAAAGAAGAAAAGAAATTATTTTTATATACAAACCCTTTAACAACTTCCTTAAATTTAAATATGAAAGTGTTAATATGACTACCAATAAACGGTATTTTAAGTAAAAATTTACTAAAAGCTAATTTAAAGTAGTGATATTTTGGCTTGTTTCGCATTTTAGTAAGAGAACGAGCCAAAGCACCTACATTATGGGAAATAGACATTTTATTATCATTTAAAACAACAATAAAATTACCATCATTGTTGCCAACGTTATTAAGTGCTTCATAAGCCATACCGCCGGTTAATGCGCCATCGCCTATAACTGCTACTGCAGTACCTTCATCACCATTTAATTTTTTTGCGGTATAAATACCGTAAGCTGCAGCTATTGAACTACTGCTGTGGCCTGTAATAACAGGGTCATGTTCACTCTCACATGGTTTCATAAAACCCGAAATACCGTTTTCGGTGCGAAGAGTACCAAAGCTTTCAAATCTACCAGTTAAAAGCTTATGTGTATAACATTGGTGCCCAACATCGAAAATAATAGAGTCTTCAGGAGAATTAAAAGCTCTATGCAAAGCAACCGTAAGCTCTACAGCGCCTAAGTTAGATGCCAAATGACCACCGTTTTTAGAAACGGTATCAATTATACATTCCCTTATCTCGCCGCAAAGCTTAGAAAGTTCATTATTATTCATTTTTTTAATATCCGAAGGTTTGGATATTTTACTTAAAATTTCATAACTCAAAACTTACAGTCCTTTAATAGTTTCTTTGAAGTAATATATTGGTGAGCGCGAAAAGTCGCTCAGTGTCCTTATCTAAAGAATTTAAAATGTCTAATGCATTGTTTGTAAGAATGGTTGCAAATTCTTTTGCTTTATCAAGACCTAACAATGTAACAAAAGTGGTTTTATCGTTTCCAATATCACTGTTAATAGGTTTGCCTAGCGTTTCGGCAGTACTTGTAACATCCAAAATATCATCAATAATTTGAAAAGCAAGACCAACGTTAAAAGCGTATTCTGATATTAAATTAACCTGATTTTCACTCGCGCCTGCTATAACTGCACCGATTTCAGCTGCCGCTGAAATTAGACAGCCTGTTTTACGGCGGCACATTTCTTTTAACTGTTCGAGTGTAGGTTTAGTTTTTTCAAAAGATAAATCCAAAACCTGACCGCCAATCATACCGTGTAGCCCTGCTCTTTTAGCTAAAATAGAGATAGCTTTAATTTTTCGAGCATCACAGACAGTAGAGTTAGCCGCAACATTAAAAGCTTCTGTAAGCAAAGTATCGCCTGCTAACAGAGCGGTATCTTCACCAAATTTAACATGGCACGAAGGGCTACCGCGACGCATATCATCATTATCCATACATGGTAAATCATCGTGAATCAATGAATAGGTATGAATCATTTCAAGTGCTACCGCAAAATTTAAAGCATCATTAATATCGCCACCGAAAATTTTACAACATTCAAGCATAATAATCGGGCGAATACGCTTGCCACCCAAAGTAAGACTGTATCGTGCAGCATCGTTTACAATAGCATAACCGCAATCATTAAGCTTTGGTATTAAACGGTCAATTTCGCTTTCAACCAGTGCTTTATATTCGTTCATCCAGTTATCAGTCATCTAAGTTTTCACCTTCTGCATCGGTTAAAGTAATTATCTTATTCTCGGCTTTTTCAAGTGTTTTGCGACATTCGTTTGAAAGAACAACGCCCTTTTCAAAAAGTGCAATAGATTCATCAAGTGAAACATCTTCACTTTCAAGCTTTTTAATAATATTTTCAAGTTCAGTAAGGCTTTTTTCAAAATTATTTTCCATTATTATCTCCTTGTGAATCAACAGTACAAAAAAGACTACCGTCCGAGAGTTTTAAAGTTACCATATCACCAACGTCAGCATCTTTAACACTTTTAAGCAACTTACCGTCAATTTCTGCTACAGAATATCCACGTGACAAAACCTTTAAAGGACTAAGTGCATCTAAAGAAGCAATATTCTGTTTTAATCTCGAAGAATAGCGGCTTAAAACGCTGTTATAGCGGTGCATTAAATTGTCGGTTAAAATATCAATATTTTGACGTCTTGCATAAACTAGAGATCTTAGCGGTGATTTTAAATACGCAGAGTTTTCAATAGCCGCAAAACGCAATTTTAAATAATTCAATTTATCCTGTAAAGCGGTTTTTAAATTTCTTTTAGAAGCTAAAAGTCTTTTATTTATATCCGCAATATCGGGTACTGCAAGCTCTGCAGCAGCGGATGGCGTTGGAGCCCTGAGGTCGGCAACAAAATCGCAAATTGTGAAATCTGTTTCGTGGCCTACAGCCGAAATTACAGGAATTGGTGACTCGAAAATTTTGCGTGCTAACGCTTCACTGTTGAAAGCCCACAAATCTTCAATAGAGCCTCCCCCACGACCGATTATAATTAAGTCACAACGCGATAAAGAATATATCCTATCTAAAGCATCAAGCATTTCGGGAACTGCGTTTTCACCCTGCACCGAAACAGGACAAAGCACAATCTCTACCAGTGGGTAGCGGCGGGTCAGAATATTTATGATATCCCTAACAGCAGCACCTGTTTCACTAGTAATTACTGCAATACTTTTTGGAAATTCCGGCAATGCTCTTTTATTTTGGATATCAAAAAGTCCCTCTTTAGTGAGACGTTCTTTAATTTGTTCAAACTGCAAAGAAATATCACCCAAACCATCGGGAAACATTTCTTCAGCATAAAATTGGTACTGCCCGTCTTTTTCGTAAATAGAAACTCTACCGCGGACAATAACCTTTAAACCATCAGATACCGCAAATTTCAATCGCGAAGCATAGCCTTTGAACATTACTGAGCGGATAGATGCATCATTATCCTTTAAAGTAAAATAAAGATGTCCGCTTGCGTAATGGTTTTTAAAGTTAGAAATTTCACCCGTAACATAAATATCGTTAAGTTTGGGTTCGCCTTCAATAATTGATTTTACGAATAGGTTTAATTGTTTAACCGTAACAGTTTGCATATTATTTTGTTTTCTCTACAGTGGATAAAATACCGTTTATGAAAGAAGCATCTTCTTTTGTTGCATATTTTTTCGCAAGTTCAACTGCTTCATTAATAGAAACAGATACAGGAATATTTTCAATATACTTCATCTCATATATGGCAAGTCTTAAAATGCAAAGGCTAACCTTAGAAATTCGGTTCAATTTCCAACCGATAGCATTCTCGGAAATAATACCATCAATGGTATCAAGATTATCGTAAACACCCGAAAATACGCTTTTTATATAGTCATCAGGTTCTAAATCTCTAACCTCTTTTGCAATTTCTAAAATTTCAGAAACCTCTAGCGAATTAAACTGCTTTTCGAAAATAAGTATAAAAGCTTCTTCTCTTGCTTGTCTTCTAGTCATAAGCCACCTCAAAACAAAATTATACAGTATATATTTTAACATAAAAAATGCATATTTTCAAGGAATTTATTGAAAATATGCATTAATTTCTAAAGAATTATTAATATTTTTCTAAAAAGGAATGTAAATCACCTGAATCACAGTCGCGCCAACCGGGAATTGTAGCAAGATTGACGTTATGAATACTGCGGAAAATGTTATCGTCAGCCTCTTTATTAAAAGTTTTTATATACTTAATTAGTGCTTTTGTTTCTTTTCGTTTAGATAAATCTTCTCGCTCAGTGCTTTGCTCTGTAAACTTACAAGCACATTGTAAAAACCTAAGTCCGTTATAATTAGCCCAAGAAATAATACTTTCTTCCTTAACCTTATAAAGCGGACGGATAAGCTCCATACCCGCAAAATTTGTACTGTGAAGTTTTGGAAGCATTGTTTTTATCTCGGAAGAATAACACATACTCATTAAAACTGTTTCAATAACATCGTCAAAATGGTGACCGAGTGCGATTTTGTTACAACCGAGTGACTGCGCCTTACTATAAAGACAACCGCGGCGCATACGTGCACAAAGATAACAGGGTGACCCGCCAACACGCGTTGTAACATCAAAAATATCACTTTCAAAAATAGTGACAGGGATATTCATAAGCTTTGAATTTTCTTCAATTAAGGCGCGATTTTCAGGATTATACCCGGGGTCCATTACCAAAAAGACAAGCTCAAACGGTATTTCACTATGTCTTTGAAGTTGTTGCATACACTTAGCCATAAGCATAGAATCCTTACCGCCCGAAATACAAACCGCAATTTTATCGTTTTCCTTAATCAGTTCATACTCTTGCACTGCGGCGATAAAATTACTCCAAATGCTTTTGCGGTATTTTTTTATAATACTACGCTCAATTTCAATATGTTTTTCAAGTTTTCTATCAGCCATTGTCCACCTCAAAATAAAATAAGCCGTTACAGATATTATACCTGTAACGGCCTTAAGTTTCAAGAAAAATTATGCTTTCTTTTTAGTGAGCATTTTAATAACAATTAATGTAGCGATTGTCAACGCAGTAGCAACAGCTAAAGAAATGTAAACGTTTTGTACAAAGCCAGCAACTATGTAAGAAACAAATGTGATTCCTGCAACAGTTAAAGCATAAGGCAATTGTGTGGAAACGTGATTAATGTGATTGCATTGAGCACCTGCAGAAGACATAATGGTTGTATCTGAAATTGGTGAGCAGTGGTCACCGCAAACAGCACCTGCAAGACAAGCAGACATACTAATAATACCAAGTGGTGTTCCAACGTCGAAGATGCTTGTAACAATCGGGATAAGAATACCGAAAGTACCCCAAGAAGTACCGGTAGCAAAAGCGATACCGCAAGCAACAAGGAAAATAATAGCAGGTAAGAAATTATTAAGACCGCTTGCATTTGACAAAGCATTTTGAACAAATGTGTCAGAATCTAAAAGACCTGTCATATTCTTAAGTGAAGTAGCCAATGTAAGAATAAGAATTGCAGGTACCATAGCAATAAAGCCTTTAGGTATACAATTCATAGCATCCTTGAAGCTAATAAGACGGCGTGCAATGAAGTAAATCATTGTGAAAACTAACGCAAGTAAGCCACCCCAAGGAAGACCAACAGTAGCATCAGTGTTTGAGAATGCATCTATAAAACCTAAAGATGCATCATAGTTAGCCGAAGCGAATACCCATTCTTCTCCCATGCATCTACCAACGTAGAAAAGTGAGAACACGCAAATAGCAATAAGAACAATTATAGGCAATACAAGGTCAATAACACGAGCTTTGGAATTAACTAAAATTTCTTCCTCTTCTTCGTTTGAGGTGCCTTCACCTGATGTAAATAAATCTCCATTATTTGCGTTGAGTTCGTGTAACTTCATTGGGCCGTAATCTAATTTCATTAAAGTAATTGCAATAATGAATACAAAGGTCATTAAAGAATAGAAGTTATAAGGTATAGCACGAATAAACATACTAATACCGCTTACACCTTCAGGCGCATACTCAGAAACAGCAGCTGCCCAAGATGAAATAGGAGCTATCATACAAATTGGAGCTGCAGTAGCATCAATAATATATGCAAGCTTTGCACGTGAAATCTTTGCCTTGTCGGTTACAGGACGCATAACAGCACCAACTGTCAAACAGTTGAAGTAGTCGTCAATGAAAATTAAAACACCAAAGATAAATGTAGCGATAGATGCGCCAATTTTACCTTTAACGCGCTTTGCAGCCCAGTTGCCAAATGCTCTTGCACCGCCTGCTTTGTTTAGAAGCGCAACAATAATACCTAATGTAACAAGGAACACAAAGATACCGGCAGTACCTGAAACAGAAGCGATTAAACCTTCAGAAACAACCGAGTCCATAGTATGTATTGGATTAAAGCCTGTAGCCAATAAACCACCTGCTAAAATACCAATAAACAGTGAAGAATAAACTTCCTTCGTGATGAGTGCTAATCCAATAGCAATTACAGGTGGGAAAAGTGACCATAATGTACCAACAGGTGTTTTAACAGAGCCTGTTAATGCACAAAGCACACCAAATCCAACAACAAAAGCGATAATTAGCAATTTTGGGATAATAGATTTTGCCTTCATTTTAATATCTCCTTTTTTAAAAAAATAACCGTAACCGACAAGAGCCGATTACGGTAGTTTAAAAAATAAACCGATAGCTCTCCACAATAAGTGACAGTCGACAGTATATTTTACTGCAAACCAACAAAAATTTCCTGACAGAGAAATTTTTGTTTCGGCGGTTGTCCCTTTCACATACTAGCCTGCCAGCAATTAACGTATGCTACTGATGGCGAACCGCGCCTCTATCAACTTTAACATATTAACACGCTAAAGTGTATTTGTCAATCATTTTATTTTTTGAAAAAAGGCAACAATTTGGTCAGCATCTTTTTGAGTGATACCTTTCACATTCAAAAGTTGAACCTTAGATGCATTTTTAATTTTATTCATTGTTTTAAAATGCTTTAAAAGTGCGTTGGCTTTTTTGTTACCAATGCCGCTTATTGCTGTGAGTTCACGCTCTAAAAGTTTTTTAGATTGTAAAGCACGCTGATAAGTTATTGCAAAACGGTGCACCTCATCTTGAATTGATGTAATAAAGCTAAAGGTTTTACGATTTGCTTTAATATCAATATCACCGCCACTTGTCGCAATAGCTCTCGTACGGTGCTTTGAGTCTTTAACCAATCCAAAAACAGGTACATTTACATTGTGCTTTAAAAGTACAGGCATTACTGCAGAAATTTGCCCCTTGGCACCATCTAATAAAATCAAATCGGGCAAGGTTTTAAAATAAGGGTCCTCCCCTTTTTCGTATTCAGTAAATCTCCTATCTAAAACTTCTGCCATAGAGCGATAATCATCTTGACCTATAAAGCTTTTTATTTTAAAGCGCTTATAAGCCTTTTTATACGGCTTTGCATCTTTGAATACAATCATTCCCGCAACATTGTTTTCACCTTGTGTGTTAGATATATCATAAGATTCAATATATCTAGGAGGCACTTGGAGATTTAAAAGCTCTTTAAGGTCATTCAAAACCGACATTTCTTTTGTGTCGCGTTTAGTATGTTCTGATAGGTTTTGCGCCGCGTTGCTAAGACACATATCAATAATTTTTTTACTATCGCCCTGTTTGGGATTGATAATATTTACCTTGTGACCAGATTTTTCACTAAGCCAATGCTCTAAAACCTCGAAATTACTAGTATCAACGTCAAGTAAAACTCGGTTTGGAATGTCGTTATTATCAAGGTAATATTGTTGTAGAAATTCGTTATAAATTTCTTTTTTATCGGTAATTCCGCTAATGAAAAAATGCTTTTTATCTGTTAAACGGGAGTTGCGGAAAATAAGAACTTCAACACAAGCTTCTTCGCCAAAAAGTGCTGTTGCGATAACATCTTGCGCTTTATAACTAATTGACACTACCTTTTGCTTGCCGGAAATTTTCAAAATGGCATTTATGCGGTCGCGAAGTCGCGCAGCAGTTTCAAATTCAAGATTTTCGGCTGCCACTTCCATTTTACTGCGCAGATTTTCAACAGTATCTTCAGTTACTTCACCGTGCTTTATATATTCCTTTGCATTATTTATAATGTCTAAGTATTCAGTTAGTGAAATTGTGTTTCTACACGGTGCAAAGCATCGACCAATATGGTAATTAAGGCAAGGCTTTGAGGCTTTGTCAAAACTTCGTTTGCAATCAGGCAATTTAAATATCTTAATAACTTCATCAACTGTTTGGTTTACTATAAAGCCCGAATTATATGGTCCGATATATTCACCATCACGAGTAATGTTTTTTACCGCTTCGATTTTTTTCCATTTATCATCGGTTATTTTGATATAAAAGTAACCTTTGTCATCTTTAAGTAAAATATTATATTTAGGTTGGTTTTGCTTTATAAGTGAATTTTCAAGAATCAGCGCTTCAAATTCGCTATCGCAAAGAATATAGTCAAAATCATTTACATTTTCAACCATACGCTTAACCTTTTCGGTATGGTTATTTCCCGAACCAAAATATTGTGTAACGCGGTTTTTAAGCGCTTTTGCTTTACCGATATATATAATTTTGCTATCCTTATCGCGCATTATATATACACCTGGTTTTAGTGGCAAATTATTGGCTTTTTGCTTTAATTCCTGTAAATTCACTATTTTTCACCTGCCTTTATTGTATTTTATAATATTTTGTTATTTACTTCAATAGTTAATTTTTGTATAATAGTTGTTGGTGATTATATGAAAAAATTTTTAGCACTACTAATTTCTTTATTACTTGTATTTTCATTTTGTGGATGCAAAAGCAAAGATACCAATGTAGCAAAAACACCCATTAAGGTAAATTTACCAACAGACAACAGAGTAAACGGTTACCGCAAAACTGATTCTAATATTAAAGAAGGTTCAATTATTCTTAACGAAACAACCGAAACTTACAAATATTTTGGTAATAAAAACTCTAAGAAGTTTCACAAAGCAAGCTGTAGCGCACTTAAAAATACGAAAGATGAAAACAAGGTTTTCTATAAAACACGCGAAGAGTTTGTTGAATATAACTATGTACCTTGCAAAATGTGTAACCCATAATATTTTTAGTACTTATTTCATATAATAATACCAAAACAAAACGGGGTTGGTATTATTAAATTAAAATACAATTTTATAGCATTTCTGTTTATAGGTCTTTTAGGTACTATAGGACATTTTTTATACGAATGGACCGGTCAAAACACAATTATCGGCTACTTTTTTCCGATAAACGAAAGCACTTGGGAACATTTAAAGCTTATATTCTTCCCGACTATCATCTTTTCAATTTTAGAATATAATTTTGTAAAACGTGAAATTAAAAACTATGCACCCACAATAACGATTTCTGTAATTACAGGGATGCTGAGCATTATAGTATTATTTTATACCTACATTGGTGTTTTAGGGTATAATGTTGATTTTTTAAATATTTCAATTTATTATATATCGCTTATAATAATGCTTATTGTTAAAAACAAGCTGATTGAGAGCGAAAACCTTAAAAGTCAAATTACTACTACAATTAGCCTTATAATACTTTTTGTAATAACTCTTTTATTTGTAATTTTCACATATAATCCACCGATAATTGCAATATTTAAAACGCCGTAGCAAACAAACTACGGCGTTGCGAATAACATTATTCAACGTTAATTATTAGTGCAATTTTGATAATTTTCTATCTTTAAAACTAAAAAATAATTATTTTTTAAAAAACTAAAAAAAACACTTGATTTTTTAGAGTTAATGTGATATTATACTATGGCGGTCAAAAATCACCGCACTTTGCGCTGATAGCTCAGCTGGATAGAGCGTCTGGCTACGGAGCAGAAGGTCGGGAGTTCGAATCTTCTTCAGCGCGCCAAAAAGACTACACTTTTTGTGTGGTCTTTATTTTTGTATAACGAAAACCACGCGATAGTCGCGTGGTTCAAAAGAGGTTAACCGATGAACAAAACAAAATCCTCCGTTTGTGTTAAAATAGTGGCGACCTGCCAGTCAAGCTAAAACACAAATGGAGGATTTAAAAATGAAAAAAGAACAAATTGATACAAATAGTTTAGCACACACAAAATGGAATTGCAAGTACCACATAGTTTT
>JAZUPK010000042.1:0-22186 GCA_045605125.1 Acutalibacteraceae bacterium
TGCTTGCGTACTCATCAAGCTCTTGCATTTCAGCGATAGAGTATCTGCCTCGCATATAACCAAAATAGGGTTCATCCTCTACCTCGTAGGTATCTTCGGTATAAAGCATAACCGAGTTATATCCCATCTTTTTAAGCAAAATAAAATATTGCTTTAAAGCTTCTACCGTCATAACAGCATTACGCGACATATCTATCATAACGCCGAGTCTTTCATATTTTTTTGCCATAAAAAACCCACCTTTCAGAAAAATTATAACATTAATACCAATAAAGTCAACAAAAATCCCACCGATTTCTCGGTGGGATTTTGCATTTAAGATTTCAACATCTTAATTATTTACCGTAAAGCTCAACAAGCTTTTCAAGGTGTGCACGACGTGCCTTTGCAGCCTCAGAAGCCTTGTCAAAGAGTTCTTCTGCACGCTCTGGGAATGAACGTGTAAGTGAAGAATAACGAGCTTCATTAAGGATGAATTCCTTATAGTCAGCAGTAGCAGGCTTGCTGTCAAGTGAGAATGGGTTCTTACCTTCAGCCTTGAGTGCAGGATTGTAACGGAAGAGATCCCAATATCCGCAATCAACAGCCTTCTTCATCTCAGCTTGGCAGTTAACCATACCACCCTTGATAGAGTGCATTTCGCAAGGTGAGTAAGCAATGATGATTGAAGGACCATCATAAGCTTCTGCTTCCTTGATAGCCTTTAAGGTCTGATTCATATCAGCGCCCATAGCGATTTGTGCTACATATACATAGCCGTAAGACATAGCGATTTCAGCAAGGCTCTTCTTAGCGATTGCTTTACCGGCAGCTGCGAATTGAGCAACCTGACCGATGTTAGAAGCCTTAGAAGCCTGACCGCCTGTGTTAGAGTAAACTTCGGTATCGAATACCATAATGTTTACGTTCTTGCCTGCAGCTAATACGTGGTCAACACCGCCGAAGCCGATGTCGTATGCCCAACCGTCACCACCGAAGATCCAGATAGACTTCTTAGCAAGGTATTCAGCGTTAGCTATAACGTCATTGCAAGTATCGCAAGAGCAGTTTTGAGCCTTGAGAGCAGCTACAAGAGCTTCGCTGGCAGCGCCGTTCTTAGCACCATCGTTAACAGTGTCAAGATATACCTTAGCAGCAGCCTTAGCATCTTCGGAAGCCTTGTCAGATTCAGCGATAGCTTTAACTTCAGCAATAAGTCTGTTGCGGATAGCTTCCTGACCTAAATACATACCGTAACCGTGTTCAGCGTTATCTTCAAAGAGTGAGTTAGCCCAAGCAGGACCTTGACCCTTAGCGTTAACGGTGTATGGAGATGTAGCAGCAGGGCCACCCCAAATTGACGAGCAACCTGTAGCGTTAGAAATGTACATTCTGTCGCCGAAGAGTTGAGTAATAAGGCGAGCGTAAGCGGTTTCAGCACAGCCTGCGCAAGAACCTGAGAACTCGAGTAAAGGTTTCTTGAACTGAGAAGTGATAACGTTAGCATCAGTAGCTACGCCGTCCTTTTCAGTAACATTAGCAACACAGTAGTTGAATACTTCTTGTTCTTCGAGTTGAGAAGCTTGAGGAACCATCTTGAGTGAGTTTGTGGGACATACGCCGATACAAACTCCACAACCCATACAGTCAAGCGGAGAAATAGCAAGAGTGTAGGTGTATTCTGTCTTTAAGAAAGGCTTCGGAGACTTCTTCATATTAGCAGGAGCATTAGCTACTTCATCAGCATCTAAAGCGAAGGGACGGATTGTAGCGTGAGGACATACGAAAGCACACTTGTTACACTTAGCGCAAGTATCAGCATTCCATTCGGGAACTAATACAGCAACGCCGCGTTTTTCGTAAGCAGCAGCACCATGTTCGAAGGTACCGTCAGCGTGGTCCATAAATGCAGAAACAGGGAGAGAGTCACCGTTCATAAGAGCAACAGGCTTCATGATGCCATCAACCATCTTAACGAGCTTGTCCTTGCCTTCAGATTTAATAGATTCAGCAGTATCAACTGCGTTTGCCCAGTCAGCAGGAACATCAATCTTAACGTAAGCGGTAGCACCAGCGTCGATAGCCTTTTCGTTCATTTCAACGATTTCTTTACCCTTCTTCATGAACTTCTGAGCTTTTTCCTTCATGTAGCTGATTGCGTCTTCAGCAGGAAGAACCTTAGAAAGTGAGAAGAAAGCAGATTGTAATACAGTGTTGGTACGCTTGCCAAGACCGATTTGAGCAGCTAAGTCAATAGCGTTAACGGTGTAAAGCTGAACGTTGTTCTTAGCGATGTAACGTTTAGCTTCAGCAGGCATGTACTTGTCTAATTCTTCAGCGTTCCACTGGCAGTTAATAAGGAATACACCGCCGGGTTTAACATCGTTAACCATCTTGTAACCCTTGATTACATAAGAGGGGTTGTGGCAAGCAACGAAGTCAGCCTTGTTGATATAGTAAGGACTCTTGATGGGCTTATCACCAAAACGTAAGTGAGAAATGGTGATACCGCCGGTCTTCTTAGAGTCATACTGGAAGTAAGCTTGTACATATTTATCAGTGTGGTCACCGATAATCTTGATAGAGTCTTTATTAGCACCAACAGTACCGACACCGCCGAGACCCCAGAACTTACATTCGATAGTACCTTCAGCTGCGGTGTTGGGAGCTTCTTCTTCAGGGAGAGAAAGCTCGGTAACATCGTCCACGATACCAATTGTGAAGTTGTGCTTAGGAGCGTCCTTTTCGAGTTCCTTGTAAATAGCAAAGATGCTTGAAGGAGGAGTATCTTTAGAACCAAGACCATATCTGCCGCCTACAACGGCGTCAACCTTGCGGCCCATGCCAGCGAGAGCAGCAACAACGTCTAAGTAGAGAGGTTCGCCTAAAGCACCGGGTTCTTTAGTTCTGTCAAGAACAGCAATCTTTTTAACAGTTTCCGGAATAGCTTCTACTAACTTAGCAGCAGAGAAAGGACGGTAAAGGCGAACTTTTACAAGACCAACCTTTTCGCCTGCAGCTACTAAATAATCGATAACTTCTTCTGCAACGTCACAGATAGAGCCCATAGCGATGATGATCTTTTCAGCATCGGGTGCGCCATAGTAGTTGAAGAGTTTGTAATCGGTACCAAGCTTAGCATTAACCTTGTCCATATATTTTTCAACAATAGCGGGGCAAGCATCGTAGTACTTGTTGCATGCTTCGCGGTGTTGGAAGAAGATATCGCCGTTTTCGTGTGAACCACGCATAACAGGGCGTACAGGATTTAAAGCACGCTTACGGAATGCATCAACTGCATCCATATCGCACATTTCCTTAAGGTCTTCGTAATCCCAAGCAGCAACCTTTTGGATTTCGTGTGAAGTACGGAAACCGTCGAAGAAGTTGATGAATGGAACGCGGCTTTCGATAGAAGCTAAGTGAGCAACAGCACCGAGGTCCATAACTTCTTGTGTATTTGTTTCAGCGAGCATTGCGAAACCTGTTTGACGGCAAGCGTAAACGTCTGAATGGTCGCCGAAAATGTTAAGAGCGTGTGATGCTACACAACGAGCCGATACGTGGAAAACGCAGGGGAGAAGTTCGCCAGCGATTTTGTACATATTCGGAATCATGAGCAAAAGACCTTGAGAAGCAGTGTAAGTGGTTGTTAAAGCACCGGCAGCAAGAGAACCATGTACGGTACCTGCAGCGCCTGCTTCAGATTGCATTTCGGCAACGTTTACGGTTGTACCGAAAATGTTTTTAACGCCTTGAGCGGACCATTGGTCAACATAGTCTGCCATAGGGCTGGACGGGGTAATAGGATAAATACCTGCAACTTCTGTAAACGCGTAGGACACGTAAGCAGCAGCGTTATTACCGTCCATAGTTTTGAATTTTCTGGACACTAAAATTCCTCCTAAAGATAATTTAATGAGTTACGCACTCATACATTATATATATTATCACTTTTAATTCATTTTGTAAATACCGAATTTACAGATATTTCGACTTTTTTGATAAAATTTTAACTAAAAAATATTTTTTGAAATTTTTTAAAAATAATGCTTGACAAATGGAAAGCATTGTGGTAATATAACAAAGTCGCCTACGGGAGACAAACAAAAAGTTGGTGTTGATTGCGGCGAGGGTCCACCCGTTCCCATACCGAACACGGAAGTTAAGCTCGCTTGCGCCGAAGATACTTGGCGGGAGGCTGCCCGGGAAAATAGGTAGATGCCAACACAAAGAGATGTGATTTAAGTCGCATCTCTTTTTTATTTTTTCAGAACACATTTTTGATGAGTTGCATTATTTTACTATACAAATTTTTATAGATATGATATACTTTTATTGTAACGCTGAATATTAGACGTGAAACAATTTTTATTATATATGTTTAAAGATTTTTGCGGATTTGTTGAATGTGACTGAGTGGTCTAATTCGCCAAAACAAACGAAGCGTTATTTCGTAGGTTAAATTCTGATTAAAGGAGATAAAGAATGAGCGAACGCACAATAGCGGCGATAGCAACCCCTTTAGGGGAAGGGTCGATTGGTGTTATAAGAATATCGGGTGATGATGCACTAAAAGTAGCCGATAAGGTTTTTCGTGCCTTTTCGGGTGAAAAAATTTGCGAAAAATCAGGTTATACCGCCGCCTACGGTGAAATAATCGATGGGGAGAAAATAATAGACGATGGTGTGGCTCTTGTTTTTAAAGCGCCAAAGAGTTATACAGGTGAAGATGTTGTTGAAATATCTATTCACGGCGGACGGCTTATGCTAAAATCTGCTTTGCGAGTAATTCTGCAAAACGGCGCTTTTATGGCAGAACCCGGTGAATTTACAAAACGAGCCTTTTTGAACGGGAAGCTTGATTTGACTAAGGCGGAAAGCATTATGGGACTTATCAGTGCTAACAGTGAAGCAGAACTCCGACTTTCGCGTGCAGCGCATATTGGTAAGGTGTCGGAGAAGATTGATGCCATTGAAGCTGATTTGGTTTCTGCCGATGCTTCCATTGCGGCATATTCCGATTATCCTGATGAAGATATTGAAGGCCTTGATTATGATAATTTTTTAAAAATGCTTGCTAGCGCGAGAGCGGAAATAGAAAAAATGCTTTCAAATTACGATGCAGGCCGAGTGATTAGAGAAGGCGTTGAAACCGTAATAGTAGGCAAGCCGAATGTAGGCAAATCTACATTAATGAATATGTTAAGTGGCGCCGAGCGTTCGATTGTTACCGAGGTTGCAGGTACAACGCGTGATATTATTGAAGATACTGTAACGGTAGGTGACATAACTCTTCGCCTTGCCGATACCGCCGGTATTCACGAAACGCAGGATACGGTTGAAAGTATAGGCGTAAACCGTGCTATTGACAGAATTGATAAGGCGGAATTGGTGCTCGCAGTTTTTGACAGTACAATGCCGCTTGATGGTGATGACCTTAAACTCTTAGAAACGGTTAAGGGCAAAAATACTGTGATTGTTGTAAATAAAACCGACCTTGAAAGCAAAATTGATATGACTGCTTTTTTGGGCATGCGAGTAGTTACAGTTTCGGCTAAAAATAACACAGGCTACGAAGAGCTTTCAAGAGAAATTGCCGAAATAGCAGGTACGGCTAATCTTAATCCTGATACAGCGGTGCTTATAAGTGAGCGACAGCGCGCCTGCACCGAAAGGGCGCTCGATGGCGTTAACGAAGCGATAAACGCTTTGGCTTCGGGACAAACTATGGATGCTGTTGGCGTTTGCGTAGATGATGCGCTTTCTGCTTTATTTGAGCTTACGGGCAAGCGTGTTACCAACGAAGTGACTGATGAAATATTCAAAAAATTCTGTGTAGGAAAATGATGTAATTTTCCTTTAAACCCCGATTTTTTCGGGGTTTATTTTATGTACAAAATATGAACTGTTTGTTAATAGTCAGAGAAAGTCAAAGAATTTTTCGAAAAACTATTGACAATTGGAAAAATTAGTATATAATAATAATCGTTAGCACTCGAAGTGTTAGAGTGCTAAAAATGAAACGGGGTGACAAAAATAGAGTTAACTCCCAGAAAACAAGCGGTTTTAAAGGCTATTGTAAAGGCTTATATCGAAACGGGCGAGCCTATAGGTTCAAAGTTTTTAACCGGTCTTATTGAGAATGCGCCGTCTTCCGCAACGCTTCGTAACGAAATGAACGAGCTTTCAAGTATGGGTCTTTTAGAACAACCGCATACTTCGGCAGGGCGTATTCCTACAAGCGATGGATTAAAGCTTTATGTAAATAACCTGATGGTTAAAAATGAGGTTTTACCCGAGCATAAACGCTTTCTTGACGAAAGCTTTGAGCGTATAACCGAGTTACCTGAAAAAATACCTGCAAAAGCGGGGGAGATACTTTCGGATTTAACGCATTTACCGGTTATTGCTTGTGTGCTTACTCCCGATACGGCAACTGTTAGAAAGGTTGAGCTTTTAAATATAACCCATAATACCGTAATGCTTTTGGTGGTTATGAGTGATTCGAGAACACGAAACCGTATTTTTCGCCTGTCGGATGATTTCACACCTGAGCTACTTGAAAAATTCAAACGGCTTGTAGATGCCAAAATTAAGGGTAAGCCGTTAAAGGATTTATGTACCGGATATATGCAAAGTATTGTGGCTTCCGTTGGGCTTGATGCATTTAAGCTTATGCCACTTTTTTCCGCTTTATTTGATACTGCGAACGAAATTGAAAACACAGCGGTAGATTTAAGCGGTGTGTCAAGATTATATAATGTATGCGGTAATGAAGAAAAAGCCAAGCGCATTATTTCCTTGGTGGAACGGCGAGACCCAATTATTTCTTTATTTGAATGCGTGGGTAACGGTGTGGTATTCGGCAAAGATACCGGATATAACGAGTTCCAAAGTGATACACTAATAGCCGCTAAGTTTACAAGTGATAAATATAAAGGGTATATTGCTTTAATAGGTCCTAACAGGCTTTCTTATGAGCAACTGATACCTACTATAGAATATACGGCAGATAAGCTATCAGAGGTTATCACTGCCGCACAAAAGGATATGGAGGATTGATTTTTGTGGAAGAAACAAAGGTGAATGATACCCCACAAGAAAAACCGAAAACTGAAAAAAAGAAAAATAAAAAGGATTTAGAGATTGAAGCTTTAAAAACTGAACTTGCAGAAAAAAGCGACTTACTTTTACGCACCGCTGCTGAGTTTGATAACTACAAAAAACGCACTGAACGCGAAAAGCTTAACGTTGCTGAATTTGCAAAAGCATCACTAATTAAACAACTTTTGCCTATACTTGATAATATAGACCGTTCCGCTTTAGTAGACAAGGATACACCTGACTATATTAAAGGTATAGAAATGATAGTTAAGCAGTTTGAAGGTATTACTTCTAACCTTGGTATTACCGAAATTGCTAAAGTAGGCGATACGTTTAATCCCGAGCTTCACGAAGCAGTAATGCATATAGAAGATGAAAGTTTAGGCGAAAACGTTATAGCCGACGTCTTGCAAAAAGGCTATAAAATAGGGGATACGGTTATCCGTGCCGCTATGGTAAAGGTTGCTAATTAAAATATTATTTATAATTTTGAAGGAGAAATTAAAATGGGAAAAATTATTGGTATTGACTTAGGTACAACTAACTCTTGCGTAGCAGTTATGGAAGGCGGCGAGCCTGTAGTAATCGCTAACGCTGAAGGTGGAAGAACAACACCGTCTGTTGTTGCATTTTCTAAAACAGGTGAAAGAATGGTAGGTCAGGTTGCAAAGCGTCAGGCTATTACCAACCCTGACAGAACTATCAGCTCTATTAAGCGTGATATGGGTACTTCTAACACTGTTGAAATCGATGGTAAAAAGTATACCCCACAAGAAATTTCGGCTATTATTTTACAAAAGCTTAAAGCCGATGCTGAAGCTTACCTTGGTACCACTGTTTCTGAAGCAGTTATTACTGTTCCTGCTTACTTTACCGACGCTCAGCGTCAGGCTACTAAGGATGCAGGTAAAATTGCAGGACTTGATGTTAAGAGAATTATAAACGAGCCTACTGCTGCGGCTTTAGCTTACAGCATTGATAAGGAAGACGACCAAAAGGTTATGGTATATGACCTTGGCGGCGGTACTTTCGACGTATCCATTATCGAAATGGGCGATGGTGTTCAGGAAGTTCTAGCTACTGCAGGTAACAATAAGCTCGGCGGCGACGACTTCGATAAGCGCGTTATGGACTATATCGTAGCTACCTTTAAGGCTGAACAGGGTATTGATTTATCAAACGATAAAATGGCTATGCAACGTGTTAAGGAAGCTGCAGAAAAGGCTAAAATCGACCTTTCCGGTATGAGCAGTACAGATATTAACCTTCCTTTCATCACTGCAGATTCTACCGGTCCTAAGCACTTTGAAACAACATTAACACGCGCTAAGTTTAATGAGCTTACCGCTGATTTGGTAGAAGCTACTATGGCTCCTGTTCGTCAGGCTATTGCTGACTCTGGTTTAGATAAAAACGAAATCAATAAAGTATTGATGGTTGGTGGTTCTTCAAGAATCCCTGCTGTTCAAGAGGCGGTTAAAAACTTTATCGGCAAAGAGCCTTTCAAGGGCATCAACCCTGATGAATGTGTAGCACTTGGTGCTTCTTTACAAGGTGGCGTTTTAGGCGGCGACGTTAAGGGCTTACTTCTCTTGGATGTAACTCCACTTTCTTTAGGTATTGAAACTATGGGCGGCGTTTCTACAAAAATTATTGATAGAAATACTACCATTCCTGCTAAGAAGAGCCAAATCTTCTCTACCGCGGCTGATGGTCAAACTTCGGTTGAAGTACATGTACTCCAAGGTGAACGTGAATTTGCACGCGACAACAAGACCTTAGGTGTATTCCACCTTGACGGTATTGCTTCTGCTCCACGCGGTGTACCGCAGATTGAAGTTACCTTTGATATCGACGCTAACGGTATTGTTCACGTATCTGCAAAGGATTTAGGCACAGGTAAGGAAAACGACATCACTATTACTTCTAATACCAATATGTCTAAGGATGATATTGATAAGGCAGTTAAAGAAGCTGAAGAATATGCAGCTGAAGATAAGAAACGTCGTGAAGCAGTTGATATCAGAAATGCTGCTGACCAGATGATTTACACCACCGAAAAGACCATTGCTGACCTTGGCGATAAGATTACCGAAGAAGAAAAGGGTAAGATTGAAACCGCTAAGGAAGCTTTAAAGGAAGTTTTGAAGGGTGAAGATATTGAAGCAATTAAAGCTAAGCAGGAAGATTTACAAAAAGAAATTTTTGCTGTAAGCGAAAAGCTTTACAAGGCTGCTAACCCACAGGGTGCTGATGCTAACGCACAAGCAGATGCCGGCAATGCAGACCCAAATGTTTATGAAGCAGACTATACTGACGTAGAAGACAAATAATTCTATCGGAATGATTTGTTAGGGAATAGTTAATAGTGAAAAAGTAAGGTGTCCGTATGCGGACAATATATATATTGTTTCGCATGCGAAACACATAACTTATTCACTATTACTTCTTACTTATTACTTTAAACATCGCCTGAAGTAACAGGCGATGTTTTATAGGAGAATTGCTTTGGCGGATAAAAGAGATTATTATGAAGTTTTGGGTGTGGATAAATCTGCATCTGATGACAAATTAAAAAAAGCATATAGAAAAGCTGCTAAAAAATATCACCCCGATTTAAACCCAGGGGACGAAGCGGCTGAAAAGTCCTTCAAAGAGGTTAACGAAGCTTATGAAGTTTTATCCGATAAGGATAAACGCGCCCGCTATGACCAATTTGGTCACGCAGGTGTTGACCCTAACTTTGGCGCAGGTGGCGGTGGCTACGGTGGCGGCTTTGGCGGCGGTTTCGGTGACTTTGGCGATTTAGGTGATATTTTCAGTTCGTTCTTTGGCGGCGGCTTTGGCGGCGGTGGCGGTAGACGCTCTAACCCTAATGCGCCAAGACGCGGTAACGATACTGCGGCATCGGTTGTTATTTCCTTTGAAGAAGCTGCAAAGGGTTGCAAAAAAAACATAAAGGTTACTAAAATTGACACTTGTCCCGATTGCTCGGGTACAGGTGCTAAAAAAGGTACTACTGTTAAAACTTGTCCTATTTGTCACGGTAGCGGTCAGGTTGCCGCTACACAGCGAACACCGTTTGGTGTTATTCAAACCCAACAGGTTTGTAATCAATGCCATGGTAGCGGTAAAATTATTGAAACTCCATGTGATACCTGTAACGGCAAAGGAAGAATACGTCATACTGTAGAAAAGGCGGTTGAAATTCCTGCCGGTATTGATGACGGTCAGGTAATAAATGTACGCGGTGGCGGTGATAGCGGCATAAACGGCGGTCCAAGCGGTGATCTTCGTATAAATGTAAGCGTTCGCCCACATCCCATTTTCGAACGTGACGGCTACGATGTTTACTGTGAAATACCTATTACCTTTACACAAGCGGCTTTAGGTGACGAAATTACAGTACCAACATTAGACGGTAAGGTTAAGTTTACCATTCACGAAGGTACCCAACCTGGTGATGAGTTTAAGTTAAGGGGCAAGGGTATACAAAGGCTTAACTACTCGGGTAAAGGCGACCAGTATGTAAAAATTACTGTAGAAGTACCTAAAGACCTTACAAAAGCACAAAAGAATAAACTTCAAGAATTTGAAGACCTTATGGAAGATAAAAATTATAACAAGAAAAAAACTTTTATGGATAAATTAAAAGACTTTTTTGATTGATTTTTTGTTCTCACTGATTCTTTGGAATCGGTGAGAATTTTTTGTGCATAATTGTATTGCAAAATGATATAAAAAGTGTTAAAATGCAAGTGTATATAATTGCTGGAGGTCACTATGAAAATTATAATCAGCGGTTGCGGTAAAATAGGTAGAACGATAATCAAGAGCCTTCTTTTAGAAGGGCACGATGTTACTGTAATTGACAATGACCCTAAGGTTATCGCGGATATTACTAATATTTATGATGTTATAGGTGTTTGCGGAAACGGTGCAGATGCTGATATTTTATTAGAAGCGGATGTTCAAAATGCCGAGCTTATGGTTTCGGTTACAAGCTCTGATGAACTTAATATGCTTAGTTGCTTTTTGGCAAAAAAATTAGGCGCTAAGTATACCGTCGCGCGTATTCGTAATCCTGAATATAACGATAATAACTTAAGCTTTGTAAGGGAACAAATGGATATTTCACTAACCATTAACCCTGAATTATTTGCAGCGCTTAATTTATATAATCTTTTAAAACTGCCGTCTGCAGCTAAGATTGAAACCTTTGGCGGCAGAAAATTTGAGATTGTAGAAATTAAGCTAAAGCCTGATTCTCTGCTTGATGGGCTTAAAATCGCCGATTTGAGAAATAAATTTAAGGCAAAATTCCTAATTTCTGCTGTGCTTCGCGATGAAGAAGCCTATATACCCGATGGTAATTTTATTCTTAAAAGCGGTGATAAAATTTGTATAAGCGCTAATACTATCGAAATTGTGCGATTGATGCGTGAGATGGGTATTCAGCAAAACCCCGCTAAAAAAATTATGATATTAGGTGGTGGTAGGCTTGCGTTCTATCTCGCTAAAATACTTTCCGAAGGTAATAACTCGGTTACTGTTATAGAAAAAAATCCAAGTGTTTGCGAAGCTTTTTGTGAAGCGCTTCCTAAAATTACAGTAGTTAATGCCGATGGTACCGACCAAGAGGTGCTTTTAGAAGAGGGTATTTTATCTATAGATGCTTTTGTGTCACTTACAGGTCTTGATGAACAAAATATTCTAATGTCGGCTTATGCGCTTTCAAAATCGGTGCCTAAGGTTATTACCAAAATAAACCGCACCGAGCTAATGCCTTTGGCTGAAAACTGGGGACTTGATACCGTAGTTTCTCCCAAAATGACTGTATCAGATATTATAGTAAGATATGCACGTGCGCTCGAAAATTCGCAGGGCAGCAGTGTTGAAACCCTTTATAAATTGATGGATGACAAGGTTGAGGTACTGGAATTTATTGTTAAAGATGATTTTAGTGGTATTGAAATTCCTTTTAAAGATTTATCGTTAAAGAACAACACCTTGGTTGCGGGTATTATGCGCAACCGTAAAACAATTATTCCTGCCGGTGACGATATGCTTTTACCAAATGATAGAGTTATAATTATTGCCGCAAATCAGCATATAAATAAGCTTTCTGATATATTAAGGTGATAAATTATGAATCGTAAAATGGTTTTTTACCTTTTAGGTAAGGTTATAATTATTGAAGCTGCGCTTTTGTGCTTACCGCTAATATGTGCTTTATGCTATGGCGAAAAATGCGTATATTCGTTTTTAACAACTATCGCTATTTGTCTTGGCTTAGGTTTTTTACTTATACTTACCCATAAGCCTAAGGATAAAACAATATTCGCAAAGGAAGGTTTTGTTATCGTAGCGTTTTCTTGGATAATCCTTTCGGCTATAGGTGCGCTTCCTTTTGTGATTAGCGGCGCAATACCCTCTTTTATAGATGCTTTTTTTGAAACGGTAAGCGGTTTCACTACTACGGGTGCATCCATTCTTTATGGTGACCAAATTGAAGCAATGGAAAAAGGGCTTCTCTTTTGGCGTAGCTTTACCCACTGGATAGGTGGTATGGGAATACTTGTGCTTGTTATGGCTATTGTACCTACCGATTCGGGACGCTCTATTCACATTATTCGTGCCGAAATGCCGGGTCCTATCATAGGCAAACTTGTTCCAAAGCTTAAAAGCACCGCTAAAATACTTTATTTAATATATGTAGTAATGACTGCGGTAATGGTAGTACTTTTGTGTGCGGGCGGTATGCCATTCTATGAATCGTTGCTTCATAGCTTTGGTACCGCAGGTACGGGTGGCTTTGGCATAAAGGGTGACAGTATTGCTTCATACAGTCCGTATTTGCAATGGGTTATTACAGCCTTTATGCTCATTTTTGGAATAAATTTCAATCTTTATTATTTAATACTTGTGAGAAAAATTCGCGCGGCATTTAAAAGTGAAGAGTTATGGGTTTATATTGGCGTAGTAACCGTTGCGGTTGCACTTATTACTAATAATATTTATGCGATTTATAATAATTTTTCGGATTCCTTACGCCATTCGGCTTTCCAAGTAGCATCAATAATTTCAACTACGGGATATACTACAACCGATTTTAATGTATGGCCCGGACTTTCTAAGGGAATACTTTTCTTGCTTATGTTTATAGGTGGTTGTGCAGGTTCTACTGCGGGCGGTTTAAAAGTATCTAGAGTGGTACTTTTGTTTAAACGCATAAGCGCTAACCTAAAGCATATGATACATCCGCGTTCTACTGAGTTTGTTCGTTTAGAGGGTAAAAAGGTTGAAGCTGAAACCTTCAATGGCGTTACTGTTTATTTTACATTTTATATTATTTGTATAGTTACAATATTTTTTGTTTTACTTTTCGAGCCTTATGACTTGGAAACAAATCTTTCGGCTGCGGTTTCTTGCTTTAATAACGTTGGTCCTGCTTTTTCTGCGGCGGCAAGTAATTATGATATTTATTCGCCGTTTTCTAAGGTTGTGCTTTCGTTTGCAATGCTACTAGGCAGACTTGAAATTTATCCAATTATACTTTTGTTTTCACCAAGAAATTGGATTAAATCTAGAAATAAATAATTTTAAAGGACTTCACAAGAAGTCCTTTTTTTAAAGCCTTTTATCACTGGTGGCGGGGTTGTTTAGTAGTTTTCCGTTTTTTGAAAAGCGAGAACCGTGGCAAGGGCAGTCCCAAGTATGTTCTGCCTTGTTATATTTTAAAGCGCATCCTAAATGTGGACAACGCGGTTTAGTAGGTGTTAGAAGATTTACCAAAGCTTCGGTACTGTTTATTGCTAATTGCGGACGGATAATTGTTCTCGAAGGTGAAAAAATTTCTTTATATATATTTTCTTTATCTGTTACCAAATCACAAAGCAGCTTTGCTGATACTAACGCCGAAGTCATACCCCATTTATTAAAACCTGTTGCAACATAAAGGTTTGGCGTGTTTTTCGAATATTGCCCAATATAGGGAAAATCATCTAAGGTTTTGCAGTCTTGGGTCGCAAAATAGGTAATTTCTTTCGAATGTGGGTAATGAATATTTGCAAAATGTCGCAATTCGTTATAACTGCCGCCCTTTTTACCCGTGCGATGACCGCCACCGCCTAAAAGCAGTAGATTATTATAGTTTCTAAACGAAAGACCGGAGTCCTTTTCATCTACATATATTCCGTTTACATTCTGTGCATTTTCGAGTGCCAAAACATAAGAACGGTGCTGATACATTTTTAGAAAATATCCACCGTGTTTATTGATTATTGGAAAGTGGGTTGCTACTATAATTTTTTTAGCAGTAATTTTACCGTACTTAGTTTTAGCACCATTTGGCAACAGCTCTAATACCTTTGTATTTTCGTATATATTAAGCTCTTTTGCAATACTGTAAAGAAATTTTAAAGGGTTAAACTGTGCTTGGTTTTTAACCTTTACAGCACCTAATACTTTAAAGGGGAGAGGTAAATCGTTTACAAATTCTACTGTGATTCCTGCTTCATTTAATGCTTTAACTTCGTTTTCTATCTTTCTAGGGTTATTTAAGGAATAAACATAAGAATCTGTATTTGTATAATCACAGTCAATGCTTTCGCACATATTACGGTAGTCGCCAAGCGCTTCATTATGTGCTTGTAAATAAAGTGACAATGTATCCTTTCCAAAGCGTTTAAGCATTTTATCAAAAATAGCTCCGTGGTGATAAGTTATTTTCGCGGTTGTATTTTGTGTTACACCGCTGCAGATAGTGTTTTGTTCGGCAATAACATAGTCTACACCAGCCGCTTTTAGCATATATCCGCATAATATTCCGCTTATCCCACCGCCAATAATTAAAACATCAGTTTTTATATCACCCTTTAATGCCTTGAAATCGGGCTTTTTCATACCAATGTTCCAAACAGATTCCATAACAACACCTCATCTTTTAGTATTTAATATTTTTGCTTGCAATATACCTGAATAAATGTTATACTGAATACGAATAAATGTTCGAGGTGTGCTTTATGCCAAAAAAACCGCTAACTGAAAAACAACAAAGTGTTTATAATTTTATAGTTAAGCAAATGGCAGGTGGTTTTCCGCCAACTGTTCGTGAGATTTGCAACAATACGGGAATTAAGTCTACTTCAACAGTACACGCAATTTTGGGTGTGCTCGAAGAAGAAGGCTATATCGTGCGTGATGCTAAATATTCGCGCGCTATAAAGCTTGATACGGGGTATGATTCTTCTATGGTACCGCTTGTTGGTAGAATTACTGCAGGTAAACCTATATTGGCGGTTGAAGAGATTGAAGATTACATACCTTATCCTTCAAAGGATGCCGATGGTCTTTTTGCATTAAAGGTTGTAGGCTATAGTATGAAAAATGTTGGAATAATGGACGGAGATATAATTGTGGCCGATAAAAATTCTCCTTGCCGTAGTGGTGATATTGTTATTGGTATGGATGGGGAAGATGCTACAGTAAAGCGCCTTTTAATTAAGGATAAGCAGATTATATTTATGCCCGAAAATGAAGATTTTGACCCCATTTATCCCGAAAATCCTACCGTTCTTGGCAAGGTAATAGGTAGCTTCAGGAAGTATTAATTATGAAATGTATTGAACTTTTTACAGATGGCGCCTGTTCCGGTAACCCGGGTCCCGGTGGTTGGGGAGTAGTGCTTAGATATAATGGTCACGAAAAAGAACTTTCAGGCGGAGAAGCCAACACTACCAATAACCGTATGGAACTAACTGCCGCTATAGAAGGACTTTCAGCTTTAAAAGAGCCTTGCAAGGTGAGGCTTGTTACAGATTCTAAATACGTGGCGGATGGAATTACAAAAGGTTGGGCGGAATCTTGGCGCAAGAATAATTGGCGCAAGGCGGATAAAAAACCCGCTTTAAACCCTGATTTATGGGAGAAACTTTTAAACCTTATAAGTGAACATAATGTTACCATTGAATGGGTTAAGGGTCACGCAGGGCATCCTGAAAATGAACGCTGCGACCAATTAGCAGTAGCGTATTACAAAAAATTACAGGAGAATTTATGAATATAGCGTTTTATACACTGGGTTGTAAGGTTAACCAATATGAAACTCAGGTTATGCGTGAAGCATTTATAAATAAAGGTCATATTGCGGTGCCGACATCGGCACCGTTTGATGTGCTTATAATAAATTCGTGCACAGTCACTGCTGAGAGTGACCGCAAAACAAGACAAATACTTCACCGATTTCGAAAAAACAACCCAAACGCTGTTATTGCGCTTACGGGTTGCATGGTACAAGCTTTTTCGGAAAAATCTAAAGCACTCGAAGGCGCCGATATTGTAATCGGTAATACTGATGTGTTGCGGGTTATTGAGAGTGTAGAGCGGTTTTTGCTTGACGGAAAGCCGATTTTTGAAGTGGGTGAGCATAAGCGTACCGAAAGGTTTAATACCCCGTCTATTGAAAATTTTTCCGAGCGCACACGCGCTTATATGAAAATAGAAGATGGTTGTGACCGTTTTTGCAGTTATTGCATAATTCCTACGGCGCGCGGCTGGGTGCGTTCAAAACCGATCGATGAAATTAAAGCAGAAGCCGAAAGACTCGCAAAAAACGGCTTTGTTGAAGTTGTGTTAGTGGGCATAAACCTTACTTCTTACGGTAAGGGTGATAATATTGATATTTGCGATGCTATAGATGCGGTTTGTGAAGTTGAGGGTATTAAGCGTGTGCGTTTAGGCTCGCTTGAACCTGACCATATTACCGACGAGATGCTCTCTCGCTTTAAAAATCAGGATAAATTCTGTCCGCAGTTTCATTTGTCGTTACAGTCAGGTTGTGATGCAACTCTAAAGCGTATGAACAGGCATTACGATACCGCCTTCTACCGCGATTTAGTTAAGCGTATCCGTAGCACTTTCGAAAACGCCGCCATTACTACCGACATTATGGTAGGTTTTGCGGGGGAAACAGAGCAAGAATTTTCTGAAAGTCTTGCCTTCGCTAAGGAAATTGGCTTTGCAAAAGCGCACATTTTTGCATATTCTCGCCGCGAAGGTACTGTGGCTTACGGGCTTCCCCATCAAGTAAGCAACGCCGATAAAGCCGACCGTTCAAAGCGTATGATTGAAGCTACAATTAAAACCGAAGAAGAATTTTTGGATAACTACATAGGTGAAACTATGAATGTGCTTTTTGAAGCTGAGAATGAAGGTTATACCGAAAATTACTGTCGTGTTGTTGTTGAAAACGCTGATGTTAGTATGGGAGAAATACACCCTGTGAGAATAACCAAGCGTGAAAATGATATTTTAATAGGAGAAATTTAAAATAAACATAGCCTGTAAAGAAAAAAACTTGACAGGCGTGTTTTTTTGTGATATACTCTCTAAGGTTAATAAGAAGGTGGGGTTTTTATGACTAAAAATTTATATATTTCTGCCCTGCTTGATGTATACGGTGATTTTTTAAACGAAAAGGCGAAAACGCTTACCGAATACTATTATAACGAAGACCTATCTCTGGCAGAAATTGCCGAAAATGAAGGTATAACCCGCCAAGGTGTGCGCGACCAGATAAAGCGTGCAGAAGCACAACTGTTATCACTGGAAGAAAAGTGCGGCTACTCTAAAAAGTTTATGACACTTAAAGAACTTTCTGCAAAGTACACCGATGGCGATAAAAATGCTATAACCGAAATTTTAGATATTATAAATAATTTGTAAGGAGTGTAATAATGGCATTTGACAATTTATCTGATAAATTAGCATCTGTATTTAAAAAATTACGCTCTCGCGGCAAATTGTCTGAAAGCGATGTTAAAACTGCTATGCGCGAAGTGCGCTTGGCACTTTTAGAAGCTGATGTTAACTATAAAGTAGCTAAGGATTTTACAAATTCTGTTACCGAAAAATGCATTGGCGAAAATGTTATGGAAAGCCTTACTGCTCCGCAGATGGTTATCAAAATTGTAAGGGATGAGCTTACATCCCTTATGGGTAGCGAGCAAGCACGCCTTAAAACATCTAATAAGATACCAACCGTTATTATGATGTGCGGTTTGCAAGGTTCGGGTAAAACCACCCACTCGGCAAAGCTTGCAAAGCATTTAAAAGATAAAGGTCACAGACCTATGCTTGTTGCTTGCGATATTTACCGCCCTGCCGCTATCGAGCAATTAAAGGTTGTTGGTAAAGCAGTAGGCGCACCCGTTTTTGAAATGGGTACCGAAAAGCCTGAGATTATTGCTAAAAAAGCGGTTGCTCATGCAAGGGACTACGGCCACGATTTTGTTATTTTGGATACCGCAGGTCGTCTTCATATTGATACCGAGTTTATGGATGAGCTTAAGCGTATAGGTGAAGCGGTTGAGATTGATAATATACTTCTTGTACTTGACTCAATGGTAGGTCAAGATGCGGTTAATATTGCTAAATCTTTTAATGATATTCTTGAAATTAGTGGTGTCATCTTAACCAAGCTCGATGGTGATACCCGTGGCGGTGCAGCACTTTCGGTAAAAGCGGTTACCGGTAAGCCTATAATGTTTGCAGGTGTGGGCGAAAAGCTTGATAAATTAGAAGAATTCCACCCCGACCGTATGGCTTCGCGTATTTTGGGTATGGGCGATGTACTATCGCTTATTGAAAAGGTTGAAACCGAAATCGACCAAAAGGAAGCCGAACGTGCAGCACAAAGACTTGCAGAAAACAAGTTCGATTTAAATGATTTATTAGAACAGTTTAGGCAAATCAAAAAGATGGGCTCCCTAAAGAGTATACTTTCAATGCTACCAGGTATGGAAAAACAGGTTAGAGATGTTGACATTGATGACCGCGCTCTTTTAAGAACCGAAGCTATAATTACTTCTATGACCAAAAAAGAACGCGCAAAGCCTGATATTATTAACGGTCAGCGCAGAAAACGTATAGCCGCCGGTGCAGGCGTTAGTGTTGAAGAAGTAAACAAGCTTATGAAGCAGTATGAACAAATGAAAAAAATGTTCAAGCAAATGAACTCTAAGGGCGGCAAACGTAACTTGATGCGCCAAATGGGTAATATGGGCAATATGAATATGCCCGGTGGATTTGGTTTTTAAGATATTTAATCTTTAAAAATATAATTTTAATTTGGAGGTGTTTTAAATGGCAGTTAAAATCAGACTTCGTCGTATGGGCGCTAAGCGTGCTCCTTTCTACCGTGTAGTTGTTGCTGATTCAAGATTCCCCCGTGACGGTCGTTTTATCGAAGAAATCGGTACTTATGATCCCACTAAGGATCCCGCTGCAGTAAACATTGATAGCGAAAAAGCTAAGAAATGGATTGCTAATGGTGCACAACCTACTGATACAGTTAAAGCTTTACTTAAAAAGAATGGTGTTCTTTAATTTAGTAGGCTTTTGTGAGGTAAGAAATGAAAGATTTATTAATTTCTATCGCTTCGGGTCTTGTTGAAAATCCAAGCGAAGTAAAAGTTGTAGTTGATGAGCCTAACGAAGCAGGTGTTACTGTTTATCATTTACAGGTGGCTGAAAATGATGTTGGCCGTGTTATCGGTAAACAGGGCAGAATTGCTAAGGCTATCCGCACTGTTATTCGTGCCGCTGCTAATAAAGCAGGCGAATCGGTTGCAGTTGAAATCGACTAGATTGTGCATACCCCCACATTGTTGGGGGTATTTACTTAAATACGACTTTTGAAAAATGGTGATGTTATGAAGAATAGATACCTTGAAGTAGGAAAAATTGTTGGTACTCACGGTGTAAAGGGTGCTACTCGTGTTCAGGTTTGGGCAGATGATAACGATTTTCTGAAACAGTTTAAATATTTATATACAAGTGACAGTGGGGATGGTAAACTCACTGTTTTAAAAGTACAGCCACACGGAAATATATCCATTGTAACCTTTAAGGGTGTAGACAGTATTGAACAAGCTGAAAGTTTTAGAAATACGGTTCTTTATATGGACCGCAAGGATGTAAAATTGCCCGAAGGCAGATATTTTATAACCGATTTAATTGGCGTTACGGTTTATGATGCCGATAACGGCGCGGTTTACGGTAAAATAACAGATGTTTCTGCAACGGGCGCCAACGATGTTTGGCATATAACAAAGCAGGATAAAGAGTATTTAATCCCTGTTATAGATGAAGTTTTAATTAGTGTTGATATAGAGAAAGAAAGTGCTTTTATTAGACCTTTGAAAGGAATTTTTGATAATGAGGATTGATATTTTAACCCTTTTTCCTGAAATGTGCGAAACGGTAATGAGCGAGAGTATTATTGGCCGCGCTCGCAAAGCACAAAAGGTAGAAATTGTGTGTACTAATATTCGCGATTTTGCAAATAATAAGCACAATAAGGTTGATGATACTCCTTACGGCGGCGGAATGGGCATGGTTATGGCTGCAGAGCCGATATATAATGCATATAAAAGCCTTTACAATGAGGGTGAAGATAAACCGCATTTGGTGTATTTATCACCTAAAGGTAAGACATTTAATCAACAAAAGGCTATAGAACTATCAAAGCTTGACCGTTTGGTGCTTTTGTGCGGACATTATGAAGGCATTGATGAGCGTGTTATAGAAGAAATAGTAGACGAAGAAATCTCGATTGGAGACTTTGTATTAACCGGAGGTGAATTACCTGCTTTAACAGTTGCTGATGCTGTTTGCAGAATGTTGCCGGGCGTTTTGTCGGATGAGCTTTGCTTTAGTGAGGAAAGCCATTTTTCAGGCCTTTTAGAATACCCGCAATACACCCGCCCACCAATGTGGATGGGTAGAGAAGTGCCTGAGGTTTTACTTTCGGGCAACCATAAAAATATCGAAGATTGGCGCAGATGTAAATCGTTACTTTTAACAATTGAAAAACGCCCCGATATGTTATCTGAGTCAGATTTAACTGAAAAAGACAAGAAACTTTTGAAAAAAATCGAGAATTTGCTCTAATGTTGTGATAAAATTGCACAAATTGGTGGGGGTTTAACATAAATTTGTTAGATAAATATTAGAACTTTTTCACAAATAATTGACTATTGCATTAAATGTGTTATAATAGTCATATGAAATTAATTACCATTTAACTATAAGGAGATTTTTTTAATGTGCGTTAAAGATGTTGTGATTCATAATCAGGCAGGTTTACATGCTCGTCCAGCTACCTTCTTCATCCAAAAGGCTAATGAATATAAGTCTTCAATTTGGGTTGAAAAGGACGAAAGAAAAGTTAATGCAAAAAGCCTTTTAGGTGTTCTTTCTTTAGGTATTGTTGGCGGTACTACTATTAAGATTATTGTTGACGGTTCTGATGAAAAAGAGGCTCTTGAAGGTCTTGTTAATTTAGTTGAATCCGGTTTCGCTGACTAATTTTTAGATAACAAATCATTGCCGAACGGCTATAAAAGTTGTTCGGCAGTGTTTTATTGTTATCTACATATTTTTCGGCTTAGGAAAAAGATTTTTCTATTGACAAATAAAAAAATAATGGTATAATATTATTTGCGTGTTAATCAAGATATTAAGTTATCTGTGTGCTATAAATAGCAAAAAGCACGCAAAAACTTGAAAATTAAATAGTAGGATAACATTTAACATTGTATATATCCGGGTGTGGCGCAGCTGGTAGCGCGCTTGACTGGGGGTCAAGAGGCCGCAGGTTCAAGTCCTGTCACTCGGACCAAAAATCCCAAAGTGGCGTATGCTTCTTTGGGATTTTTCTTTTTAAATAACAGAATTAATATGTGCGGCCGATTGACGCCCAAGGGGGTTAGGCTTTGAGCACGATCGCTCACAGTGTGAGATACAGCGAGTGTGAAAAGGCGCAGCGGTCGGTGCTTCTGTGTTGCACACAGAGGTGTCCACTGGACACCCGCACCCTGTCACTAGGACCAGTCGAGAGCCTCGACACGCAATTCGCGTAGTTGAGGCTCTTCTTTTGTCTGTGACAAAGTTAACGCCCTGTTCTACAGGGGGTATTAAAATAGCTTTTAGCGAGGAGTAGAGTAGACAATAAAAAAGCTCCTTGGTATAGTAGAAGTGGTTTGCCGACCACACAACTAAAATACCAAGGAGGTCTTAATCGTGAAAGAGAAAGACA
>JAZUPK010000043.1:0-49778 GCA_045605125.1 Acutalibacteraceae bacterium
AAAAAAAACAAAAAAGTAATAATTTTTCATTGTAAAATGAAATATGTTGTGATATAATAAATTAGTATGTGGGAGTATGTTATATTTTTAACAATCTCGCTAACGGATTATAAAAGGAGGATTTAGTTTATGCTCAAAAAAATCAGTAACTTGCCCTTTAAGGGTACTGCCGAACAGGAAGCAAAGCTTATGAGTCTTATTGAAGCTAACAAGCATGACAAGAGTCTATTAATGGCTGTAATGCAAGAAGCTCAAGACATTTATGGTTATCTTCCAATGGAAGTGCAGACAAAGATTGCCGAAGGTATGGATGTACCGCTTGAAAAGGTTTACGGTGTTGCAACATTCTATGCACAGTTTTCCTTGTCACCAAAAGGTGAGTACAACATTTCTGTATGTTTAGGTACCGCTTGTTACGTAAAAGGTTCAGGCGATATATTCGACAAGTTAAGCGAACGCCTTGGCATTGGCTCTGATGAATGTACTGCTGACGGTAAATTTTCTCTTACCGCTTGCCGTTGCATTGGTGCTTGTGGCTTAGCGCCGGTTTTAACTGTTAATGAAGAAGTTTACGGTCGTCTTACTGTTGACGATGTAGACGGAATTCTTGAAAAATACGGTTTTTCTAAATAATCCGAAAGGTAAATGATATGAAAATCAGCGCTATTAAAGATTTACTTGAAGCAGAAGTTGTATGTAATGAAGAAGATCTTGGCCGTCATGTATATTCCGCTTGCGGAAGCGATATGATGAGCGATGTATTGGCTTTTGTAAAGGACCAAGCGGTATTGCTTACAGGACTTGTTAACTCACAGGTTATAAGAACAGCTGAAATGATGGATATGAACTGCGTTGTTTTTGTTCGTTCTAAAATACCTACTGCCGAAATGATTGAGTTAGCAAAAGACAGCGGTATTGTCCTTTTAACTACAACTAAAAGATTATACGAGGCTTGTGGTATTTTATACAGCAACGGTCTTGTAAGTAATAAGGTTAAAAATGTCTGAGGTTTTAAACTTTCATTTCAAAGTAGACGGTGATGATTTTAAATCGGCAGGTCACGCATCGTTTATGATGAAAAAGAATTTAAGACAGTTGGGAATCTCTCCCGAAATAATTCGCCGCGTTTCTATTGCAATGTACGAAGGTGAAATTAATATGGTAATACACGCCAGAGGCGGTAGCGCCGATGTAAACGTGTATGAAGACTGTATTGAAATTATCCTTGCGGACAAGGGCCCTGGTATTAAAAATATCAATCAGGCTATGCAGGAAGGTTATTCTACCGCTACCGATAATATCCGTTCTTTAGGTTTTGGTGCGGGTATGGGTCTTCCTAATATGAAACGTTATACCGATTATATGGATATCAAGTCCACGGTGGGCGAGGGCACAACCATTACTATGAAAGTAAATTTTGAATAACTTTTTGGCAGGTATAATAAATGAATACATATAAACATTCGGTTTTTTTGGATGTCGAAAAATGTAACGGCTGCACTACCTGTCTTAAGCATTGTCCTACAGAGGCAATTCGCATAAAAGATGGACACGCTGTTATAAACGGAGAAAGATGTATTGATTGCGGCGAATGTATCCGTGTTTGCCCTAACAGTGCAAAAAAAGCAAAATGCAGTCCTCTTTCTTCAATGGATAAATTCAAATGGAAGATTGCCTTACCGGCGCCAACACTTTACGGTCAGTTTGATAATCTTGATGATGTTGATTATGTATTAGACGGTCTTTTAAAATTAGGATTTAATGATGTTTTTGAGGTTTCTGCCGCGGCTGAGCTTGTATCAGCTTATACGCGTAAATACTTAAAGACAAGCGGTGTAGTAAAGCCTGCTATCAGCTCGGCATGTCCGGTGGTTACAAGACTTATTGCGCTTCGTTTCCCATCTTTACTTGACCACGTGATACATATGCTTCCTCCAATGGAGGTTGCAGCACATTTAGCTCGTGAAAAGGCTAAACGCGAACATCCCGAGCTAACGGACAATGAAATTGGTGTTTGCTTCATATCTCCCTGTCCTGCAAAGGCAAGCTATGTTAATAACGGCTTTGCTGATTATAAAAGTAAGGTGGATGTAGTTGTATCTATTAGTGACCTGTATTTTCACCTTATTAGTGTTATGAAGTATGGCAGTGATGTTGAATCACTATCTAATTCAGGTATAATCGGTATTAGTTGGGCTTCCTCAGGCGGAGAGGCTACTGCAATCTTCAATGAGAATTATCTTGCTGCTGATGGTATTGATAATGTTATGCGCGTTCTTGACCAAATGGAAAACGGTAATATCCCACCTCTTGATTTTATTGAGCTTAATGCTTGTACTGGTGGTTGCGTAGGCGGTGTGCTTACAATACAAAATCCATTTATAGCAAAAGCACGATTAAGGTCTTTACGAAGATATTTGCCCGTTTCTGAACATTTCAATGCCGAAGAGGATGAATATCTACCAAGTGAGTTTTTGTTTGATGATATGCCAACCTATCGACCAATTTCGCGCCTTTCTGCAAGTATGGCGGAATCTATGCGTATGATGGCGGACATTCAAAAAATAAAAGAAACATTACCTGGTATAGACTGCGGTTCTTGCGGTGCTCCAAATTGCCGCGCACTTGCAGAAGATATCGTTAAAGGGCATTCTAATATTGAAAAATGTCTTATAAGACTGCGTGGTGTAAAGGATGAAGGTTAAGGATTTAGCAAATAGTGACCTTTTTAGCGTAATAACCCTGCCGCAAGGCGAAAGGGAAATTGACGGCGTTTATGTTGGTGACCTTTTAAGTTGGGTTATGGGACGCGCTCAAAACGATAACGCGTGGGTTACTATTATGTCAAATATGAATATATTGGCTGTTGCTTCTCTTTCAGATACTTCCTGTATTATTTTAGCAGAGGGTGTAAAATTGGAAGAAGAAGTTATTAATACCGCTTTGGATAAAGAAATCAATATTCTTTCAACCAATATGGATATTTATAACACAGCAGTATATTTAAGCAAAGTAATATGAAAAAGTATTATTACGATTTACATATTCATTCTTGCTTGTCGCCCTGTGGCGATGACGACTCTACACCAAATAGTATCGCAGGTATGGGGGAGCTAAACGGTCTGTCAATTATGGCACTTACCGACCATAACACTGTGAAAAACTGCCCCTATTTTTTTGAGGCTGCAATAAATCATGGCATTATCCCTATTGCAGGTATGGAGCTTACTACAGCGGAAGAAATTCATGTTATATGTCTTTTTGAAAATTTGAACGAAGCATTGGCTTTTGATAGTGAAGTTGAAAAAAGGCGTATAAAAATCAAAAACCGCATCGATATTTTCGGCAATCAGTTTATTTGTGATAGTTTAGATAATATTGTCGGCAATGATGAATTTCTACTATCAAATGCTACTACGATATCTTTTGATGAGGTGCCGCAGTTAGTAGAAAAGTTTGGCGGTGTGTGCTATCCGGCACATATTGACCGCGATTCCAACTCTGTAACGGCTGTTTTAGGCGGTCTTCCGCCTGAGCATCCTTTCAAGTTTGCAGAGCTTCACAATAAAGATAATGCACCTAACTTTTCTGATATAGGTTGTGATTTTGTTGTAAGCAGTGATGCACATTATCTTTGGGATATAAGTGAAAAAGAAAATTATTTTTTACTACCCGAAGATGATAAAAATGCAGTTAAAAATCTCTTTAAGCTTTTGAGGAAAACGCTATGAAGGAATTATCACTTAATATTCTTGATATAACTGAAAATTCGGTTAAGGCGGGAGCTACACTAACCGAAATTTTGATAGAAGAAATAGGTGATACCTTAACACTAACCATTACGGACGATGGTTGCGGTATGACGGATGAAGTATTACAAACGGTTTTAAATCCGTTTTACACTACCCGTACTACTCGCAAGGTGGGAATGGGACTCCCTTTATTAAAGCTTGCCGCCGAACAAACAGGTGGTGACTTGACAATTTCTTCAAAGCATATTGATAAATACCCTGACAGTCACGGTACTACCGTTAAGACTGTGTTCTTTAAAAACCATATCGACTGTGCACCGCTAGGTGATATTGTTGAAACGGTTAAAACCATTATTCAAGGTCACCCCGACACCGATTTTTTATTTATTCATAAAAAAGAAAAAGGTGAAGTATTGCTTGATACTAGGGAACTAAGAGTTGTTCTTGAAGGTGTACCATTGAATACTTACGAAGTAATTAAATGGATTGAAGAATGCTTAAAAGAACAGTATTTGGAAATCTAATAAGGATAGAAAGGAAAATCCACTATGAAATCTTTAGCTGAATTACAAGCAATTAAAGAAAAAATGAAGAATAAGGTTATTCTTCGCGAAGGCACTAACGACACTCGTGTTGTTGTTGGTATGGCTACTTGCGGTATCGCTGCAGGTGCAAGACCGGTGCTTAACGCATTGGTAGAAGAAGTTAACGCGCTTGGCCTTACTGATACTGTTACAGTATCTCAAACAGGCTGTATCGGTATTTGTGAGTATGAACCTGTTGTAGAAGTATTTGAAGCAGGCAAGGAAAAGGTTACATACGTTAAGATGGATGCCGAGAAAGCAAAGAGAGTAGCAAAAGAGCACTTAAAAGAAGGCAAAGTTGTTACTGAATTTGTAATAAAAGCTTAAGCTATTAAGATATTGGAGGTAAAAAAATGATTCGTGCACATGTATTGATTTGCGGCGGTACGGGTTGTACTTCTTCAGGTAGTGCTTCTATTCAAAAAGCTTTTGAAGAGAATATTGCAGCATTTGACCTTGTTGAAGAAGTAAAACTTGTTCAAACCGGTTGTTTTGGCCTTTGCGAATTAGGCCCTGTTGTTATCGTTTATCCTGACGGTACCTTCTACAGCCGTGTTACTACCGACGATGTTAAGGAAATTGTTGAGGAACATCTTCTCAAGGGCCGTCCTGTTGAGCGTTTAGTTTATAATGATACAGGCGCTGACACTCCTAAGGTAGAAGGTCAGGTTGCTCTTAGCGACACAGCTTTCTATAAGTCACAAAACCGTGTAGTTCTTCGTAACTGCGGTGTTATTGACCCTGAAAACATTGACGAATATATCGCAATGGATGGTTATGCAGCTTTAGGTAAGGTTCTTACCGAAATGAAGCCTGAAGATGTTATTAAGATTATTACTGATTCAGGTCTTCGCGGACGTGGAGGCGGCGGATTCCCGACCGGCTTTAAATGGTCTTTATGTGCTCCTAATAAGGCAGACCAAAAGTATGTTGTATGTAACGCCGACGAAGGTGACCCCGGTGCATTTATGGACCGTTCCGTTTTGGAAGGTGACCCACACTGTTTAGTAGAAGCAATGGCTATAGCAGGTTATGCAATTGGTGCTACTGAAGGTTATGTATACGTTCGTGCTGAATATCCTATCGCTGTTAAGCGTTTACAAAAGGCTATTGACCAAGCTCGTGAATACGGTCTTTTAGGTAAAAATATCTTTGGCTCAGGCTTTGATTTTGATTTGTTCATCCGTTTGGGTGCAGGTGCATTCGTTTGCGGTGAAGAAACCGCTCTTATGACCTCTATCGAAGGTAACCGTGGTGAGCCTAGACCTCGTCCGCCTTATCCGGCAGTTAAGGGTCTTTTCGGCAAGCCTACCGTTGAAAACAACGTTGAAACTTTTGCTAACGTACCACAGATTATTCTTCGCGGTGCCGAATGGTTTGCTTCTATGGGTACCGAAAAATCTAAAGGTACTAAGGTATTCGCATTAGGCGGTAAGATTAAGCACACAGGTCTTGTTGAAATTGCTATGGGTACAACTCTTCGCCATATTATCGATGAAATTGGTGGCGGTATTCCTAACGGCAAAAAGTTCAAGGCTGCTCAAACTGGTGGTCCTTCCGGTGGTTGTATCCCTGCACATCTTATCGATACTGAAGTTGACTATGACAACTTAACTGCTATCGGTTGTATGATGGGTTCGGGCGGTCTTATCGTAATGGACGAAGACAACTGCATGGTTGATATGGCTAAATTCTTCCTTGAATTTACTGTTGATGAATCTTGCGGTAAGTGTACTCCTTGCCGTGTAGGTACTAAGAGACTTCTTGAATTGCTTGATAAGATTACTTCAGGTAAGGGCACATTCGAAGACGTTGACCGTCTTGAAGAGCTTTGTTACTACATTAAGCAAAACTCACTTTGTGGTCTTGGTCAGACTGCTCCTAACCCTGTACTTTCTACACTTAACTTCTTCCGTGATGAATATGTTGCTCACGTTGTTGATAAGAAATGTCCTGCAGGCGTTTGTAAAGATCTTCTTACCTTTACAATCGACCAAGATAAGTGTATCGGTTGCGGTCTTTGTGCTAAGAACTGTCCTGTAAATGCAATTACTAAGACAGACTATGTAGCACCCGGTCATAAGCTTCCGTCCTATACTATTGACGCTGACAAGTGTATTAAGTGTGGCGTTTGTATGGGTAACTGTAAGTTTAAAGCTATCTCTAAGCAATAAGAAAGGAGCCTAATTACAATGGATATGATAAATGTTAAAATTAACGGTATTGCTGTAAGTGTACCTAAGGGCTCTACTGTTTTAGATGCTGCCCGTAAAGCAGGTATTGAAATTCCTACCCTTTGCTTTATGAAAGAAAAGAACGAAATCGGTGCTTGCCGTATTTGCGTTGTTGAAGTAAACGAAGGCAGAGGTTTCCGTATTGTTACCGCTTGCGTTTACCCTGTAAGCGAAGGTATGGAAGTTCTTACCAATACTGAAAAAATTCAAAAAGCTAGAAAAACTACTCTTGAACTTATTCTCTCTACTCACGATAAAAAGTGTCTTTCTTGCTCACGCTCTACCAACTGCGAGCTTCAAAAGCTTTGCCTTGACTACGGTGTAGATGAAAGTGCTTTCGGTGGCTTCAAGCCCGTATATGAGCTTGATAACAGCACACCTCACCTTGTAAGAGATAACAATAAGTGTATTCTTTGCCGTCGTTGCGTTGCTGCTTGTAACGAACAGTATGTAGGCGTTATCGGCGCTAACAATCGTGGTATTGATACCAACATTGGCACCCCATTTGAAGTTGCTCTTTCTAACGTTCCTTGTATTTCCTGCGGTCAGTGTACTGTTGTATGCCCCACAGGTGCATTAGTTGAAAAAGACGATACTGATAAGATTTGGGAAGCTTTGGCTGACAGCAGCAAGCACGTTGTTGTTCAGACCGCACCTTCTGTACGTGCTACCTTAGGCGAATGCTTCGGCAATCCTATTGGTACTAATGTTGAGGGTAAGATGGTTGCTGCTCTTAGAAGACTTGGCTTCGATAAGGTATTCGATACTGACTTCGCTGCTGACCTTACTATCGTTGAAGAAGCAAATGAATTAGTAGAACGCATCAATAATGGCGGTACTTTACCGATGATTACTTCTTGTTCACCCGGTTGGGTTAAGTTCTGCGAATACTACTATCCGGATATGATTAATCATCTTTCAACCTGTAAGTCTCCTCAACAGATGGCAGGTGCTGTATTTAAGACCTACTATGCTGAAAAGATGGGTATTGATCCTAAGGATATCGTTTCAGTTTCTGTTATGCCTTGTACTGCTAAGAAATTTGAAATCGGCCGTGAAGATCAATCTGCTGCAGGTGTACCTGATGTTGATATTGCTATCACAACACGTGAACTTGGCAAAATGATTGAACGCGCAGGCATTCAGTTCAATATGTTACCTGATGAAGAGTTTGACTCTCCCTTGGGCGAAGACACCGGTGCTGCTGTTATCTTCGGTGCAACCGGCGGTGTTATGGAAGCTGCTTTACGTACTGCTAACGACTGGCTTACCGGTAAAGATAATACTGATATTGACTTTACTGCAGTTCGTGGCACACAAGGCTTAAAGGAAGCTACTGTCAATATTAACGGTATGGATATTAATGTTGCTGTTGCTTCTGGCGCAGCTGCTGCTAAGTGCGTAATGGATATGATGAAGAACGGCAATCCTAAGAATTGGACCTTTGTTGAAATTATGGGATGCCCCGGCGGTTGTGTAAATGGCGGCGGTCAGCCTATCCATCCACAAAGCGTTCGCGACACTGTTGATCTTAAAGCTGTTCGCGCTAAGGCTTTATATGATCAGGATGCTTCAATGGCTATTCGTAAGTCACACGAATCTCCTGTTGTTAAGAAGCTTTATGAAGAATGGTACGATGGTTTTGGCGGCCACAAGGCTCACCACGACTTACATACAAGCTACGTAGCAAGAGAAAAATATTCTAAATAATAGATATATTAAGAAAACGGGCTCGGCTAAAACCGAGTCCGTTTTCTTTAGTTAGATTTCTGGGTTTATTATTCATCAAGTGCGTGTCTGCGGAATAATAGAGAAATGCACCATACACCTGCAAGTGCAATTACGGTATAGATAATTCTGCTAATAATTGCAGTGCTGCCACCGAATGCCCATGCAACAAGGTCAAAACTGAAAAGACCAACAAGACCCCAGTTAAGCGCACCAATAATTACGAGAATTAAACAAAGTTTATCAAACATTTTTTATCAACTCCTTTAGTTACTAATATAATTGACAAAAAAAGTTTTCTTATTCAAAAGTTTATAAAAAAATAAAGCAGTTTCTAAAAAACTGCTTTATTTTATGTTAGTTAAAGTTCATAACATCGGTCATATCGTAAAGTCCGGCAGGTTTATCTTTAATAAAACTTGCGGCCTTTAATGCACCCGTAGCAAAAACCTGTTTTGAATGTGCTGCGTGAGAAAGGGTAATAACTTCATCACAGCCTGCAAAAATCACATCGTGCTCGCCAACAATTGTACCGCCCCTTACGGAATGAATACCAATTTCGTTTTTAGGGCGTTTGGCGCGTTTTGAATGGCGGTCATACTCGAATGCAAGCTTATCATCAAAAACGGTATTAATCGAATTTGCAAGCATTATAGCAGTACCTGAAGGTGCATCTAGCTTTTGATTGTGGTGTTTTTCAACAATTTCGATATCAAAACCGTCACCAAGTATAGCTGCTGCTTTTTTTGCGAGCGAGCATAAAAGGTTTACACCTATTGACATATTAAAGGTGAAAAACACAGGTATAATTTTCGCTGTTGCTTTAATTTTTTCGATTTGAGCATCGGTATATCCTGTTGTAGCAATAACAATAGGCAATTTTTTAGCAGTTGCATATTCTAATAAATCATCAAGCAATGAAGGATTAGAAAAATCAATAATAACATCTGCAGTTGCATTAATATCATTGAAAGAAGGGAATACGGGGTACTCCATACCACAATTATATTTATCAATACCTGCAATTATTTTAATTTCGCTATCCTCTTTAGCACGCGCGGTAACATTTAGTCCCATTTTACCGCAAGCACCAACTAATATTGCTTTTATCATTTTTTCACATCCATTTAATTTTTACTAAAGTAAATTACATTCTATAAGCTTTTGTTTTAAAGCCTCGGTTGTCTTTTCATCCATTGGGAAAAGCGGAGGTCTACACTCACCAACATTCATACCCATAAGGTTCATTGCAGTCTTAACAGGAATGGGATTAACATCGTAGAAAAGAGCTTTTAAAAGACCTAAATATTTATTTTGCATTTCGCGTGCAACATCTGTATTGCCATTTAAATATTCGTGACAAAGCTTGCTCATTTCGGCAGGAATAATATTTGAAGCAACCGAAATTACACCTATACCGCCAAGTGAGAGTACAGGTACTGTTTGGTCATCATTGCCTGAATAAATATCTAAGTCATCACCGCAAAGGTATTTGATTTCAGCAATTTGTGAAATATCGCCTGAAGCTTCTTTTGTAGCAACTATTTTTTCGTGCTTTGCAAGTTCTTTGTAGGTTTGGGGTGCGATATTAACACCTGTACGCGAAGGCACATTATAGAGAATAATCGGCTTTGTTACGCGGTCTGCGATATAGTTGTAATGGTTTACAAGACCTCTTTGAGAAGTTTTATTGTAATAAGGTGTGACCATCAAAAGCGCATCGGCACCCAAAGCTTCGGCATCGCGGCAAAGTTCAACCGAATAAACGGTATCATTACTACCGGTACCTGCAATAATCGGAACACGCTTATTGCAAGTTTTAGCAGCAACTTCAATAACCTTTAAATGCTCATCATAACGAAGAGTGGATTTTTCACCCGTTGTACCGCAAATAACCAAAGCGTCAATACCATCTTTGATTTGGGTATCAACAAGTTGTTCTAAACGCGGGAAGTCAACCTTTCCGCCAGGTAGCATTGGGGTAATTAAAGCTGTGGCACATCCTTTGAATACGCGATTTTTCATACAATCACTCCTAAATAAGAATTAATCCATATAACCTTTAGCGCAAAGTAATTCCGCAAGTAATACAGCACCGCCTGCGGCACCTCTTAAAGTGTTGTGGGAAACGCAAACAAACTTATAGTCGTATTGAGTATCTTCTCTAAGACGTCCAATAGAAACTGCCATACCTTTTTCAAGGTCGCGTGTTAATTTGGTTTGCGGCATATCATCTTCTGTATAGTAGTTAAGGAATTGCTTTGGAGCAAGTGGTAAATCCAAGTCCTGAGGTTCACCTTTAAAGTTTGCCCAAGTATCAATAATTTCATCCTTAGAAGGTTTATTTTTAAAGCTAACATAAACGGCAGCCATGTGACCGTCAGATACAGGAACACGCAAGCACTGTGCGGTAAACTTTGGATTTTGGGAAGGTACAATTGCACCATTTTCAATTTTGCCCCAAATCTTAAGCGGTTCTTTTTCGCTTTTTTCTTCTTCGCCGCCTATGTAGGGGATAACGTTATCTATCATTTCGGGCCAACGCTCAAAGGTTTTACCTGCACCCGAGATTGCTTGATAAGTACAAACAAGAACCTTATCAACACCAAATTTATCAAGCGGATAGATAGCAGGAACATAGCTTTGAAGTGAACAGTTAGACTTAACTGCAATGAAGCCGCGTTTTGTACCAAGGCGTTCTCTTTGTGATTTGATAACTTCAGCGTGGTCGGAATTGATTTCCGGAATAATCATAGGAACGTCGGGAGTGAAGCGGTGAGCCGAGTTATTAGAAATAACAGGGCATTCGTGCTTAGCATAGGTTTCTTCTAAAGCCTTGATTTCATCCTTTTTCATATTAACTGCACAGAAAACAAAATCAACATTAGAAACAATTGTTTCAATATCCTTTTCGGCATCTAAAACAGTCATACCGCTAAACTTTTCGGGCATTTCCTTTTTCATAGCCCAACGGTTACCAACTGCTTCTTTATAAGTCTTACCTGCAGAGTTTGCACTTGCAGCAAGTGTAGTAACATTAAACCAAGGATGGTTTTCAAGTAATAAAGCAAAACGCTGACCAACCATACCTGTAGCGCCAATAATACCTACATTAAATTTTTTCATTTTTTGAACAATCCTTTCAAAGATGTAAAATATGCTTGCTATATTAAGCAATTTACAATATAATATATACTATACATACAAAGTTATGATACCATTATTTTTATTGTTTGTCAATTTTTTATGGGAGTTTTTATGAAAACAAGTGACTTTTTTTACGATTTACCACCTGAACTTATCGCTCAAACTCCAATCGAGCCGCGCAACACTTCGCGACTTTTGAATTTGGACAAAAAAACAGGCGAGATAAGGCATACAAGTTTTAATAATTTAAGTGACTTTTTGAAATCGGGCGACTGCCTTGTGCTTAACAACACAAGGGTTTTACCGGCGCGCATCTACGGTACGAGAGAAGATACAGGTGCAGTTGTTGAGTTTCTATTGCTAAAGCAAAAGGGTGTAAATCTTTGGGAGTGTTTGGCAGGACCCGGTAAAAAAGCAAAGGTTGGCAATAATTTTAAGTTTTCCGATGAGTTAACTGCTACTGTTCGCGAAGTTTTACCTGACGGTAACCGTGTGGTGGAATTTTTCCCACAAGGTGAATTTTATTCTGTTCTTGAAAAGGTTGGCCAAATGCCTTTACCACCTTATATTAAAGAAAAATTAGAGGATAAAGAACGCTACCAAACAGTTTATTCTAAAGAAATAGGCTCTGCCGCAGCACCCACTGCAGGACTTCATTTTACAAACGAAATGCTTGAAGAATTAAAGGCTAAGGGTATAAAAATTGCTTATGTTACCTTGCATGTAGGTTTGGGTACATTCCGTCCTGTTAAGGTTGATAATATTGATGAACATAAAATGCATTCTGAGCATTATATCATACCACAAGAAACTGCAGATATTATAAATGACACCAAGCAAAACGGTGGTAGAATAATATGTGTAGGTACTACAAGCTGTCGTACGCTTGAAAGCGCTATGCAAAAATTCGGTGAAATTAAAGAATGTTCGGATGACACAAGTATTTTTATTTATCCCGGTTATAAATTCGGTATAATGGATGGTCTTATTACTAACTTCCACTTACCTGAAAGTACACTTATAATGTTAGTATCGGCTTTTGCAGGGTATGAAAATACTATGAATGCTTATAAGAAGGCGGTCTTGGAAAAATACCGTTTCTTTAGCTTTGGCGATGCGATGATTATTTTATAGTTTGGTGAAAATATGTATAAATATATACTTTTTGATTTAGACGGAACTATTGCCGATAGTGGTGAAGGTATTATAAACGGTGTTATTTATGCTTTAGATAAATTCGGTATTACAGAAACGAATAATGAAGTGCTTAACAACTTTATAGGTCCACCACTTGTAGATGCTTTTATGAAAAATTATTCTTTTTCTAAAGAACAAGCATTAGAAGCAGTTAGGTTATATCGTGAGTTTTATCCACGAGAAGGCATATATCAAAACTCGCTATATGGTGGTATTGATAAAACTATTAAAACTTTAAAGGAAATGGGAAAAACGCTTGTTTTAGCCACTTCAAAACCTTTGCCTTTTGCTGAAATTATTCTTAAGCAGTATGATTTATTAAAATATTTTGATTTTATAATAGGCGCTACTTTTGATGGCAAACTTAACTATAAAACGGATGTTATTCGAGTAGCACTGGAAATTAGCGGAATTGCCAATAAATCAGAAGCGATTATGATTGGTGACCGGCATCACGATATTGAGGGTGCAAAAGATAATGATTTAGACTCAATAGGTGTGCTTTACGGTTATGGCGATTTATTAGAGCTTAAAAAAGCAGGTGCTAATTTTATTGCCGAAAGCCCGAAAGATATTTTAAAGATAATAAACGAAAATTAGGAGTTAAAATGTATAAACTATTAAAACAAGAAGGAGCTGCTCGCAGAGCTGAGTTTCATACAAACCGCGGCACAGTACAAACACCCGCCTTTATGAATGTTGCAACCTGCGGTGCTATAAAAGGTGCAGTTTCTGCTGAAGACCTTAAAACACTCGGTTGTCAGGTAATGCTGTCTAACACTTACCATTTGCACATAAGACCGGGCGATGAAGTAGTTAAGCAGTGTGGTGGACTTCACACATTTTCTACCTGGGATGGCCCTATTTTAACCGATAGTGGCGGATTTCAAGTTTTCTCACTTTCTTCGCTTAGAAAAATTGAAGAAGAGGGTGTAACTTTTGCTTCACATATCGACGGTAAACGTATTTTTATGGGTCCTGAAGAAAGTATGCGTATTCAGTCTAATCTTGGCTCTACAATCGCTATGGCATTTGATGAATGTGTTGAAAACCCTGCTGAGTATTCTTATTCAAAGCAGTCATGTGAGCGTACAACACGTTGGCTTAAGCGCTGTAAGGAAGAAATGGCACGACTTAACTCACTAGAAACTACCATTAACAAAGAACAAATGCTATTCGGTATTAACCAAGGTTGCACCTATAACGATTTGCGTATCAACCATATGAAAGAGATTGCCGAATTAGACCTTGATGGTTATGCAATTGGCGGTTTGGCGGTAGGTGAGCCTGCTGAGATTATGTATGATGTAATTGAACATGTTGAGCCTTATATGCCCAAGGATAAAATCAGATATTTAATGGGTGTAGGTACTCCTGCAAATATTTTGAATGCTGTTGAACGTGGTGTTGATTTGTTTGACTGTGTTATGCCAAGCCGTAATGCCCGCCACGGTCATTTATTTACAAGTGAAGGTATAATAAATATCAATAATAAAAAGTACGAATACGATATGCGCCCAATTGATGAAAATTGCGGTTGTCCGGTTTGCCAAAGATATAGTCGTGCTTACATCCGCCATTTATTAAAAAGCCAAGAAATGCTCTCACAAAGACTTTTGGTTATGCATAATTTATGGTTTTATAATCACCTAATGGAAGACATTAGAAACGCTTTAGATAACGGTACATTCAAAGAATTTAAGCGCGAAAAAGAAATTATTTATTCAAAAAGAATATAATTTTTAAATTAATTGTTAAATATTTACTTGATACTTGCTTTTTTTTGGATAATGCGGTATAATGTACAAGATAAATTTTTGGAGGAATATAAAAATGAATTTTCAATTTTTAACTCTTGCAGATAATGCTGCAACTACCGGTAAAGCTGCGGGCGGTTCAAGCATGCTCGTTATGATTGTTATCTATGCTTTAATTTTCGGTGCACTTTACTTCTTTATGATTCGCCCCCAGAAGAAAAAACAAAAAGAAGAAAAATTAATGCGTGAAAATCTTCAAGTTGGTGATGAAATTGTTACCATCGGCGGTATCCACGGCAAAGTAATCTCTTTAAAAGAAGATTCTATGGTTATCGAATCTCAGGTTGACCGCAGCAAAATGACTATTGCTCGTTGGGCTTTACAGACTAATTTAACTGTTCACGACCAACCTGCACAAAAGTAGTAATAAAAATTTTCCCTTCCGAATACACTTTACTGTTCGGGAGGGAATTTTTATGGATGAAAATAAAATTGGATATATTACGCTCATTAAAACGGCGCTTATTTTTATTGTGTCCTTCGTTGCAGCAGCTTTTATTTTTGCTGTAGCACTTTATTTTTTAGAGGATGGGTATGAACTATCTCCTTTGTTGGCAACACTTTCTTTAAGCTTAGGCGGTTTCGCGGCTTCATTATATTTAGGTAACTTTAGAGGGGAGAAGGGCATCTTATTAGGCGGTGCAGTTGCGCTTGTTATATTTATTGTTACCGCTTTAATTACCCTTTTAGTGAATAGGGGAGCTGTAAGTATCCATTTATTGTTAAGATTTGTAATAATACTATTAGCCTCTTTAATCGGTGCAATAATAGGTGTCAATAAAAAGATAAATAAAAAGTTTATATAAAAAAACGGTTCAGCCAAAACTGAACCGTTTATATTTTATTCTGTTACAATGCTTTCGTAAACTTTTTCAAAGTTTTCTAAAGCGTTATTTGATTCGGCAATGTTTTCGTTAATTTGCTCGCGTGTGGTATCAAGTGAAGATAGCAACGCATCAACTTCGTTAATAAAATTATCAGAAGTTTTAATTATGCTGGCCCTGAGTTCATTTAAAGAAATATGTGCTTCATCAATAGCGGTAAGGTTTTTATTAACCTCTTGCTGTGATTTTTCATGAATTTCTTCGGCATTACTAATAATAGCCTGAGCATTACTTTGCGATACTAAATACAACTTACCGATTTTTTCGGATAGCATTTCAATTTCATCAGCTTTTTTAATAAACTCGTTAAGCTTTTCGTTTATTTCATCCTTTTCTTTTGTAAGGGCTTCATAATCTTTTTTAGCTTCTTCAAGCTTATTGTTAAGCTCATCAGTTTGTATTTTAAATTTTTTATGAGTTTTTTCTATATATTGAACAACATCATTTTGGTTAAAGCCAAATAGACTTTTCCTAAATCCTATAGCCATTTTTTACTTCCTTTCAGTATACATACAACGATTATAACATACAAAAATCACAATTTCAAGTAGCAAATTTTTAGTTGACATAATAAAGTTTTTGTAGTATAAATATAATACGCCTATAAAAATAATGTTTTTGCTACAGCCTAAACAAAAGGCAATTGTTTATCTGTCGCAAAAATAAGTTTACATAATAACAAAACCACTTTATGTGGTTGTCGTATGTTTTACAAAGCACTAAATGTGGCTTGGAATATCTTGTCCTAAGAATGCATAGTATTTCTTAAAGGTGAGTGATACAATGCAAAAGGGAAGAGTTTTAAGCATAAAAAGCTTTGGTATTTTTGAGTTTTTAAAAAATAATTCTTTTTTATTTACTGTAACCATAATTCTTACAATAGGTTTTTTAGTAGGAACCTTTTCACAAAATAATTTTTCCTTTTTAAAAAGTTATTCGGCGGACTTTATAGCCGAATATATTTCTTTAAGAAGTGATACAAACTTTGGAAGTATATTTTTTAGTTCTTTAATAGGTTTTTTATCGGAACTATTTGTTTTGTTCCTTTTAGGGGCATCGCTATTTGGAATTATTACTGTTCCGGCGGCGCTATTTGTTAAGGGAATTTTACTTGGCGGAATTACTGCATATCTATATTCAACATTCTCACTAAAGGGAATAGCCTTTAATGCGGTAATTATAATACCGCCTACAATTATATTTTTAATAATTTTGCTTATGTGTTCAAGAGAATCGGTACGCTTTTCAATAAAGTTTTCAAGCCTTACTTTACCAAAAAGTTTACCAATTAATTTAGCATTAGATTTTAAAGAATATACTTTGAAATATCTTGTCTTAGCACTGAGTACGCTCGTGTGCGCTTTTATAGATGCGATAATTTCAACCGGACTTATAAAACATTTTACTTTGTAAAACAGGAGGTGCAATATGGACTGCTTGAGCGAATTTCAGAGTTATTTATCAATTACTAAAAATTCTTCTGCAAGCACTTTAGAAGCGTATATTCGCGATGTAAAGCAGTTTGCTACATATTGCCCTAATGATTTTAAAAATATTAATGATAAAACAATAGAAAATTACATAAAAAATCTCAATAAATCAGAGTCCACAAAGCTTCGCGTTTTGGCTTCGTTACGTGCGTTTTTTAAGTTTTTGGTATTAAATGGTAAAATAAATGAAAACCCTACTGATAGCATTAAACTTAAAAAAACTAAAACTCACGATTTAGGTGTTTTAACTGCGGATGAAATAGTGCATTTGTTATCTCAACCGGATGGGGAAGACTTTAAAAGTGTTCGCGATAAAGCAATGCTCGAACTTCTTTATGCAACCGGTATAAAGGTTTCCGAGCTACTTGCAGTAAAGGTTAGTGATATAAATTTAACCATAGGCATTCTTCATCTTGAAAATGGCGAAAAAGAGCGTATAGTGCCAATTTATCCCGCGGCGGTAAAATCACTTACCGACTACATACAAAACGTAAGAAGCGCTATTGTAAGCGATAATGATAACGGTTATTTGTTTACAAACCTTACAGGTCTTCCAATGTCGCGCCAAGGCTTTTGGAAAATTATTAAATTTTATGCCAATAAGGCGGGCATAAAGAAAGAAATAACACCTCAAACACTTAGGCATTCCTTTGCAGCGCATCTTCTTGAAAACGGCGCTAAATTAAAGGATATTAAGGAGATGCTCGGACATAGCGATATTTCCTCTACTCAAGTATATGCTAAATTTGTTAAAGAAAAATACGCAAGCAAGTACGCAAAATTTCACCCGCTTGCAAAATAAGATAAAGCTAAAAAGCACCGTTCTTTACGAACGGTGCTTTTTGATGATTAGTATTATTTTTTCTTCTTAATTTCTTCAAGTATTTCTGCTAAAAGTTCTTCGGTAGTAGGAGATTTTTCTTCTACAACTTCTTCTACTACTTCTTCTTTTTTTGCTAATGCTTTTTCAGAAAGTTCTCTAGCTTTGGCAAACATTTTAATAATTAAAAATACAATAAAAGCAATAATCAAGAAGTCGATAATAGTAACAAGTAATGTACCAATGCCTATTGTTACGGCAGGTTCAATAACTGCGCCGGCTTCATCTAAAACTTCTGGTTTTAAAATGATGTTAAGTTGGCTTAAATCAAAACCGCCGATTAACCAACCAATAAAGGGCATAAATACATCGTTTACTATGCTTGTAGTGATTTTACCAAAGGCGCCCGCAATAATAACACCGACAGCCATATCAATAACATTGCCACGCATCACAAATGCTTTGAAATCTGCAATAAATCCTTTTGTTTTCTTAAACATAATTTATTCTCCTTAAATATCTTGATATTCACCGTTTTCAATTATTTGGCCAATAGCCTTTGCAACTGAATCCTTGTCTTCCTTATAGGTAACGCCGTACCATTTGTCTTCAGCGACCAAAACATCAACAGTTTTTTCGCCGGTTTCAATTAGTGAAGATACAACGCTTGGAAGATAGTATTCACTTTTAGGGGTATTGATTTTTTCATCTAAAAATTCTTTAAAGCCTTTTTCTATGTAGGTGAAAATATCCGGCATAAAGCCCCAAAGGTTCATAGAAACTATGGTATCGGGTGCTAAGGGTTCCCAAGTTTTACCGTCATCCTCTGTGAATTTGCAATCAAAAATCTTTGTGCGCTCGGTTATTGAATTAAGACGGTTATTGCTATCGGTAACGCAAACACCGCGTGAAACATAACCGTTTTCTGTAAGTGTATTTGCAAGGCGGAAGCCTACCATACAGTAGTTGTTGTCTGCACTTTGTAAATATTCGGCAGTTTTTTGAAATGCGCCTGAACCATAGAAATCGTCCGCATTAACAACTGCAAAAGGCTCTTTTACAACATCTTTACAACAAAGAATAGCGTGAGCAGTACCCCAAGGTTTTTCGCGACCTTCCGGTGCTTTGTAGCCCTTTGGTAGAGCATCAATCTCCTGGAAAACATATTCTACCTTTATTTTCTTTTCGATTCTGTTGCCTACAATTTCCTTAAAATCTTTTTCTATAGCCTTTTTTATTACAAAGACAACCTTTGTAAAGCCGGCTTTTATGGCATCATATACCGAGAAATCAAGTATAACTTCACCATTTTTGCCAATGGGTTCAATTTGTTTTAGGGAACCGAAGCGACTTCCCATACCTGCCGCCATAACAACTAATGTAATATCTTTTTTCATAAATGACAACTTCTTTCAATTGTTTTATCAACCGGGAGGCCAAGCTAAATTTCTGCGTGCTAGTAGGTGGAAATGTATGTGACCAACGGTTTGACCGCCGTCTTTACCGCAGTTATTTACAACACGGTAGCCATCATTTAAATTTTCATTCTTTGCAATTTCTGCTACTGCTTCAAAAATTTTTGCAATATAAATACTGTTTTGTGAATTAATTTCATCGGCTGATGAAATATGAACTTTTGGTACAATAATAGCGTGAAAAGGGGCTTGAGGTTCAATATCTAGAAAAGCGTAAACATAATCGTTTTCGTAAACCTTGGTTGAAGGAATGTCGCCCTTAATTATTTTACAAAATAAGCAATCACTCATAATTTAACCTCACTTAATTTGGCTTTGCACAACCGAAACTACACTTTCAAGTGCTAAAGCAAGTTTTGTAACATCCTTACCGCCTGCCATAGCACTATCAGGCTTACCGCCACCGTTACCGCCGGTAAGTTTAGCAATTTCGCGTACAAGGTTACCTGCGTGAACACCCCTAGCAATAGCATCCTTACCGCAAGCGGCACAGAAGGTTAGCTTTTCACCGTTAACGCCTGCAAGTAATGCAACTGTATCGGGATTATCGGCTTTAATAATGTCACACATTTTGCGCAACTCATCAGCATTAACGCCTTTAAGTTCTTTTGCTATTACACGAATTTCACCTAAAGTAGCAGCGCCGTCTAAAATGCTGGAAAGCTTACTGTTAGCAAGCTGTGCTTCAGCCTTTTCTAATGCTTTTTGTGTATCCTTTAACTCGTTTACAACGATATTTGCACGTTTGGCAATATCGTTAATATTAGCAGATTTTAATGCATCGGCGGTATCGGTTGCTAACTTGATGTAATTTTCAATTACTGAAAGCACATTAGCACCTGTAACCGCTTCAATACGTCTAACGCCTGCGGCAACACTTGATTCGGAGTTGATATGGAAAAGACCGATTTTTGAAGTGTTGTCAACGTGGGTACCGCCACAAAGCTCAACCGATACGCCTAAAGCATTTACAACACGTACAACATCGCCGTATTTTTCACCAAACAATGCCATGGCACCTAGTTTTTTAGCCTCAGCAATCGGCATTTCAGTATTTTCTACTGTAATAGCGCCAAGTATTGCATTGTTTACATTATCTTCAACTGCTTTAAGTTCTTCGGGTGTTAAGGCAGAGAAGTGTGTAAAGTCAAAACGAACAATTTTATCGTTTACAAGCTGACCGGCTTGTTCAACGTGGTTACCAAGTACTGAACGCAAAGCGGCTTGTAAAAGGTGAGCGGCTGTATGATTACGGCGAATTGCAGCACGTCTTACAGTATCAATTTGAGCCGAAACAGTATCGCCAACCGAGATAACACCACTAGTGAGCGTACCGTAATGCGCGAATATTCCATTTGTAGTTTTGGTAGTATCGTTTACTGTAAACTCAGCATTTTCAGTTTTAATAACACCGCTGTCACCAATCTGACCGCCGCTTTCAGCGTAGAATGGTGTCTTATCAAGCACGATAACCGCCTTTTGACCTTCAAAAGCACTTTCTATATGCTCGTTATCAACAACTATATCTAAAACCTTAGCAGATGAACTATTTTCGGTATAACCAACAAATTCGGTAACATCAATGTTTTCAAAGGTAATTCCGTCGCTCTTCCAACTTTCACCGTCAGAAGCTTTACGCGCATTACGAGCCTTTTGTTTTTGTTCTTCCATTAATTCTTTAAAGCGTTCTTCATCCAAAGTAATGCCTTTTTCGTTAAGAATATCTTTTGTAAGGTCAATAGGGAAGCCATAGGTATCGTAAAGCTTGAATGCATCTTCACCTGAGAAGGTCTTACTATCCTTTGTTAATTCTTCAAGCATTGAAAGACCTTGGTCTACCGTTTTATTAAATGAAGCTTCTTCGTTGTTTATAACCTTAGTAATTAATTGCTGTTTTTCAACAAGCTCGGGGTAGCCTTGCTTGTTTTCGCTTATAACGGTATCGCAAAGTTCCATAAAGAATGGGCGGTTAATACCAATAATCTTACCGTGGCGAACAGCTCTTCTGATAATGCGGCGAAGAACATATCCACGGCCTTCGTTAGAAGGAATTATACCGTCGCTTATCATAAAAGTAGCGGCTCTTGCGTGGTCGGTAATAGCACGAATAGAAATATCGGTATTATTGTCTTTGCCATATTCTTTACCCGAAATACGACAAACGTTATCTAAAATATTGCGTATGGTGTCAACCTCGAACATATTGTCAACATCCTGCATAACGCAAGCAAGACGCTCAAGACCCATACCCGTATCAATGTTTTTATGTTCAAGCTCGGTGTAAGTGCCATCACCCATATTATTAAACTGCGAGAAAACATTGTTCCAAATTTCCATATATCTGTCGCAGTCGCAACCGGGTTTACAGTCGGGCGAGCCACAACCGTATTTTTCGCCGCGGTCAAAATAAATTTCACTACAAGGACCGCAAGGACCTGTTCCGTGCTCCCAGAAGTTGTCTTCTTTACCCATTCTTACAATGCGCTCTTCGGGTACGCCTATAACATCACGCCAGAAGTTGTAAGCTTCGTCATCTTCTTCGTAAACAGAAGGCCATAGAAGCTCAGCCGGAATTTCAAGTGTTTTGGTTAAGAATTCCCAAGCCCAAGTAATAGCTTCGGTTTTAAAGTAGTCACCAAAAGAGAAGTTACCAAGCATTTCAAAAAATGTACCATGGCGTGCGGTAATACCTACGCGCTCAAGGTCGGGTGTTCTAATACATTTTTGGCATGTTGTAACACGAACGCTAGGAGGTGTTACTTCGCCTGTGAAGAACTTTTTCATAGGCGCCATACCTGAGTTGATAAGTAATAAAGATTTATCGTTATTAGGTACCAAAGAGAAGCTTCCAAGCCTTAAATGGTCTTTAGACTCAAAAAAAGAGAGATACATTTCTCTAAGGTCGTTAAGTGAAGTCCATTTCATAAAAAACATCCTTTTTACTGATTTTAAACATACACATTAATTATATACTTATAAGAGCTTTTTGTCAATAAAAAGGGGTGGTAATTTAAATAAAAAAGATAGTTATATTATAAAAAATTTTAATATGAAGAATATTTTATACTGTGAATTTAAAATTTAATAAATCGCGGATATTTTATCCGCAATTTCGGCAAAGATTTGGGCGCAGGGTTTAGAGACAAGTGCTTTATTTTCGGCAAAAACAACCACTGCATATTTTGGTTTTTCAAAAGGGAAAAATCCGCAAAACCAACTGCTTTCAATTTCTTTGCCGTTTTGAAATTTTCCTGTTTGTGCAGTGGCGGTTTTACCTGCGGCAGAAACGGTTTTGGGATTAGCTAAAACGCCTGTACCTTCGGTCACTACAAGTCTTAAAGCAGTTTTAAGCTTATCAGCGGTGGATGCCGCAAAAACACGGGTTGGACCACCGTAATCATATTCGGTTAATTTACCGTTTTGTGTTGTGCCTTCAACAATACTTGGCATATAATACGTTCCATCGGTTGAAATAGCACAGTACAGCGGTAACAAAGAAATCGGAGTAGCGGTAAAATCACCTTGACCGATACTGAAATTGGCTAAATGGGCCATATTTTGCAGCTTTTCTATAGTGGGAAGAGTGCCTTTGGCAGTAGTAATGCTATTGCAAAGTCTAATTGATTTGCCAAAATTTAAATCACTTGCAGTAGCTAACAAATTTTCGGCACCTGATTTTATACCCATATTGTAAAAATAAGTGTTACAAGACTCTGAAATAGCCGAAGATAAATTGTTTTTACCATGACCGTTTAAATTGTGGCATTTAAAGGTTCGGTCGATTATTTTAAAACTACCCTTACAGTTATAACTAAAATTTTCATAACCGTTTTCAATAGCCGATGCCGCAACGCATAATTTAAATACCGAACCTACATTGTAAGCACCTAATGCACGATTATATAGTGGGGTGTGAACATCATTTAAAATGTTCTCGATTTTGTCAATAGTAAAGGTTGGAACGCTTACTATTCCGCGTATTTTAGCATTTTCAACTTCTGCTACTGCAATTGCACCTTTTGTTAAATTTTCTGCAGCGCTTTCAACAATATTTTGAATGTTTATATCAATTGTACTTACAACGCCAAAGGATAAAGGAGATATCTTGTTTTGTATAGTGGGCTTTACACCCTGTAAAACCCTACCCTTACCGTCACATGCGTACCGAACGCTAAGGGAATTGTTACATTTTAGGAATGAATTATATGCTTTCTCAAGACCGCAAGCACCGTTATTATCGCTGTTCGAGTAGCCGATGGTGTGAATTGCAGGGATATAATTATCATTAGTATAAATTTCGGTACAAAGAATACCATCACATTCTATTTTTTGTGGTACTTCACAAATTGCAGGCTTTCCGTTTTTTAGTGTTTCTAAAACGCTTTCTAATTCTTCTGTTTTTAACACACTACTAATTGCAGTGATAGCGCGAGGAGTAGGGGAAACACAGGCGATAATTTTCTTTTTATTATTTGTTAATGGATAGCCGTTGCAGTCGAAAATGGTGCCACGCTGATTTGCTATCTCTAACTTTATACTACTTAAGTTTGCCTGTACTTCACTGTAATTTTCGCTGCAAATTTCGGCGATTCGTAAAATACAGGTAAAAAGTAAAAATATTATAACAAAAAAGCAAATTAAGCTTCGTTTTGCAAAAATGCGCCAAAATAGTTTTTCCATAAAAAACACCTCTTACCTTATTATTGGTAAGAGGTGAAAAATTAATCTGCTTTCATCCTAAGAAGTGCGCCTTTTTTTACAGGATTCGGGTATGGAATTTTAATTGTCATCATCGGATGGGGAGCACTATCAATTTCTTTATCATTTTCATCGTAAACCGTATTAGCGGTGAATGTAAACGGCTTTGCTTTAGGCTCTAGACAGTCAAATTCCTGACCTTTTAAAAATTTATTTTTAAGGGTAGCAATAATCATTCCGTCGCGGTAATCGTCCACAATAGCAGCAACCGAATAATCACGAACATAGCCTGCGTCTTTATAGGTTTGAGCATTTTCAGGGCGGCCAAAGAAAAAGCCTTGGGAATAGTTGCGGTGGCTTATTTTGTTAAGCTCTTGGGTTACCCATTCGGGACAATGCCATTCGCCTTGATAATTTTTAAGGCTATCTAAAGCACCGCGATAAGCGTTAGTTGTAACCGCCACATAATAGTGTGATTTTGCTCTGCCTTCAATTTTTATACTGTCAACACCGGCATCACGCATTTTGTCTAAATGTTCAGCCATACATAAGTCGTTGGCGTTTAAGATATAGGTACCTTTATCGGTTTCGGTAATATTAAAATGCTGTCCCGGGCGCTTTTCTTCAATAAGCGAATAACTCCAACGGCAAGGCTGAGCACAGTCGCCGCGGTTAGCATCTCGGCCTGTCATATAGCTTGAAAGCAGGCATCTGGCCGAAAATGAAACACACATAGCGCCGTGACCAAAGGCTTCAATTTCAAGCTCTTTAGGTGTCTTTGCACGGATTTCGGCGATTTCTTCCAAAGAAAGCTCACGCGCTAATACAACACGCTTTGCGCCCAAATTATAAAATGCGTTAGCAGTTTCATAGTTGCATATACCCGATTGAACAGACACGTGTAATTCACAGTTTGGAGCATATTTTTTCACAAGACCAATTGTGCCTAAATCGGCAGAAATGATAGCATCAACACCGATGTCGTTAACCTGCTGTAAAAAAGCGGGCAAGCGCGGGATTTCTTCATTATGGGGTATGGTATTGCAGGCAAGATGCACCTTAACGTTATTTTTATGAGCGTATTCTACGCCTTTTTTAAGGTCTTCTATACCGAAGTTGCTAGCCGCAGTGCGCATACCAAATTCTTCGCCCGCAAGGTAAACGGCATCTGCGCCGTAATCAACTGCGGCAATAAGTCGGGTTAAGTCGCCTGCAGGGCATAAAAGTTCGGGGATTTTATTAGTCAAAGTATTCATAAATCCAATTTTTTTCCTGTTTTAGTTTATTTATTGTAACATTTTGTTCAGCCATTGTTTTATGGAAGTAAAATTTACCCTTAGCATCGGTAACAAAGTAGAAATACTCGTTGCTATCAGGGTTTAATGCTGCTTTAATGGCATCAATACTAGGGGAGCATAATGGTCCAGGGGGGAGTCCTTTAGCGGTATAGGTATCGTAACGCTTATCATCACGCTTAAAGGAATTGCCATAATAACAGGTTGGGGAAGAGCCTAAGGTTGCAAATTCCTTACTGTTAAGGCGGTTATAGAAAACAGCGGCGATTTTTGGGAGCGCTTCTTTATCAGTGCCCGCTTCCATTTGAATAATAGAGGCCATTGTAAGAATTTGATTCATATTATAACCCATATCTTCGGCTTGCTTATACATATTGTCCGTGATGCGCTTTTCGCTTTCATCTAACATTTTTCTAACCGCTAAAACTGCACATTCTTTGGAATCATAGTTATAAAAATCATAGGTTTCGGGGAATAAATACCCTTCAAGTGCATAATATGTGCGATCGGGATCGGAATTAGATAAAAGCTTGCCTTTCAAGTCAACTTGGTCTAAAGCGGCAAAAAAGTCAGACTTTTTGCATACGTTATTCTTTTCGAGTAAGGTGGCAATACCAGGTACTACAACCCTTTCGCCGTTAACATTTTTGGTGTAGTCGTTAATACCCGTACCTTCGGGAATGGTGACACTAACGCTTTGAGCCTTAGCACCTTCATTTATTAGCATAGTGGAAATATCTTCGTAACCGGCTTCGGCACTAAAGGTATAAACACCATACTTAAACTGACTGTCATATCCTTTGATTTTAGCGTATAAACGGAACGCTAACGGAACCTTTACAGCGCCGCTTTCTTTTAAAATTTCAGCAATTTTTACTGTTGGAGTACCTTGCGGAACCTCAATAGTAACCTTTCCGCTACGTCCAAAGGCTATACCCATATAGTCGGCGCCGACAAAGATTACAGATACAGCAAGAGTGATAGAAACGATAAAAATCATTAAAATCCATATCAAAGATTTTATACCGTTTTTAGATTTCTTTTTGCGTTTTTTATTTTGCGGTGCAGTTTCTTCAGTATTAGGTACTGTAAAGCCTTTACCGATAACATAATCATCATCGGGTAAATTGTTTTTTAAATTATCACTCATTTTAAAACTCCGTATTTAAAACTTCATAGCATTTTTAATATCGTTTGCGGTTTTTTCATCTTTTAAATATTCCAAAATTTTAAAGCCAAACTCACTCGCGGCACCTGCACCGCAAGCGGTAATTATATTATCATCAATAACAACCTTAGAAGATTGAATCTGGGCACCTAAAAGCTCTGCTTCAAATCCCGGGTAGCAGGTTGCTTTTTTACCGTTTAGAAGACCTTTGTGACCTAAAATTTGTGGAGCAGCACAAATTGCAGATATTAAAAGACCGTTATCCGCGCAGTAGCCAATTGTTGCTTGCACAGTTTCATCTTTTTCAAGGTTTATGGCACCTGGCATACCACCTGGTAAAATAATAGCTTCTAAATTATTAAAACTTAAATTTTCATTAACAGTATCACAATATAATTGAATATTATGAGCTCCGGTAATAGTATTACCGCCTATACCAACTGTTTTAACTTCTATTCCTGCACGGCGAAGAATATCAAGCGGAGTTATTGCTTCACACTCTTCAAAGCCGTTAGCTAAAAACAAATAAACCATAAATTACCTCTTAATAAATACTAAGGCAAGCTTTCAAAACATCTTGTGAAATACTTTCAATAGTGCGTGCATTACCATTTTCGGCGCAGGAGATAATTTCCCAGCCTGAATATTTTGCGGTGAATAAAGCTGCTTTTCTGCAACGTGCCAAATATTCGGTATCACTTTCGTGAATATCCTTTTTGCTTTCGTCGCCATTATATCTACCTGTAAGTAGTTTTTGTGAAACTTCAATAGGCATATCAAGGAAAATTACCTTATCCGGCTTTGGTATTGAGACTTTTTGATATTCAAAATCGTAAAGCCATTCCAAAAAGTTTTCCCATTCGCTTTCAGGTAGCTTTGAACATTGGTGAACTGCGTTAGAAGTAGTATATCTGCCTGCAACAACAGTACCGCCATTATTATAAAACTCGCCCCAATTAGCCTTAAAGGATGCATATCTGTCAACACAGTAAAAGGTGGAAGCCGCAAAGGCGTTAACATCATCAGGCTTTTTACCAAAATCGCCCTTTAAATACATCTTAACAAGTGTGCTTGAAGGGTTATCGTAATCGGGAAATGAAACGGTTTTACAGTCAATGCTGTTCTTTTTTAGGTTTTCGGTCAATAAATCAAGTTGTGTAGATTTACCGCTACCGTCAAGACCTTCAATAACAATTAGCTTACCCATTATTTTTAAGTCCTTTATAAAATTCTTTAATTTCTTTAGCCTTACCGCAGGTCATTTTACCTTCACTGCAGCCACCGCGAACACAAGAAGGACCTGCGTTTTTAAATAAATCGGGCGCCACTTGTAGAACAAGTGCTAGCATTTGGTCAGCGATTTCTTTAATTTCCCATTGAGCGCGGTTGCAACAACGATGTTTAAAGAAATTATGAAGTGAGCGAGCATTCATTGTCATAATCATTTGGGTTTCGCAAGCGTTAGGGAGTACAAAGCGAGCATCTTCAATTGCCTTTTTTTCTGCCATACGTTCAGCAGTTTTTTGATCTTTACCCTCGGCTAAAAATGTTTTGATATGCTTTGCCTTTAAAATATCGGTCAAAGCATCGTAACGCTTTTGGTCTTCTGCCATAATTTCATCGTAAATCTTTTTGGCATCAGGGTCTTCGGCAATTTCTGGCGGGGTAACATATTCGAAAGCACCTTCACGTACGTAGCGCTGACTTTTAACCGAAAAAGATGCCATTCTATGACGAGTTATTTGAGCTAAAAGTGAGCGTGACACGCCTTCGATACCAAATGTAAATGAAGCGTGTTCAATAGGGCTTTCGTGACCGATTTCGGAAAGCATTTCAACAAATTTTGCTGCGTTTTCATCGGTTAGATTATTACGCAAATCAGAAATTGTAGAACTGCTATAGCATAGCTTTGCCGCGGAAGCGACTGTATGTTCAGGAGATGGGGTATGTGCTAAAAGATAAACCTTTGCCATAATTAAATCACCTTTCAAATTGTAAGTAGATAATATTCAATTAATTATAACAAATTGTAGCAAATTATTCAATAAAAATTGAAAAAAATATATAAAATACAAATTTTTTAAAAAATTTCAGAAAAATTCGATAAAAGTCTTTTTTTGTTGATAATTTTATGCTATTATATATTAGATAATAAAATTAGGGGGCATTTTAAAATGGCAAGTGTTGATTTTAAGCATACTCCTTTCGGTGATTTAGCCGTAATCAGTATGCGCGGATGTGAAGATATTTCTTCAAAGGTGGACTATTATTTAAAGCAGTGGCGCGGTGTTCCCGATGAAGATACTTTTGTTATCCCGGCAAATTGTCCTAGATTTGGCACAGGTGAAGCAAAGGCGGTACTTAAACATACTGCAAGAGGTTTAGATGTTTACATTATTTGTGACTGCTTCAACTATAACGTTGAATACAAAATGTACGGACGAACCGTTCCGATGAGTCCTGATGACCACTTCCAAGATTTAAAACGTGTTATTGCAGCGCTAGGTGGCAAAGCAAGAAGAATTACTGTTATTATGCCAATGCTTTATGAAGGCAGACAGCACAGAAGAACTTCGCGTGAGTCTATGGACTGTGCTATGGCTTTACAGGAATTGATTGCAATGGGTGTTAAGAATATTATCACCTTTGATGCACACGACCCACGTGTAAATAACGCAATTCCGCTTGATGGTTTTGATAATGTACAAGCTGCTTATCAAATGATTAAAGCATTACTTAAAACTGTTCCTGATATTAAGCTTGACCGTGACCATACAATGATTGTTTCTCCTGATGAAGGCGGTATGGGTCGTTGTATTTACTATTCTTCCGTTCTTGGTTTAGAACTTGGTATGTTCTACAAACGCCGTAATTACTCTGTAATCGTTAACGGTAGAAACCCAATTGAAGCACACGAATTTTTAGGTAACGATATCAAAGGTAAGGATTTAATCTTGGTTGATGATATGATTTCTTCAGGTGATTCTATGCTTGATATTGCTTCTAAGCTTAAAGAAAAAGGTGCCGGCAGAATATTCATTTTCTCAACATTTGGTTTATTTGTTGAAGGCTTAGAAAAATTTGATGAATCCTACGAAAAAGGTCTTATTGATAAGATTTTCACCACCAACCTTATTTATCAAACACCTGAGCTTTTATCTAGAGATTGGTATTGCAGTGTTAATATGTCAAAGTATATTGCTCTTTTAATTGAAACTCTAAATTATGATAATTCAATCAGCAGTCTGTTAGATCCTGTTGATCGTATTAAAAACATTGTTGCTAAATACGAAAGTAAATAGGTTAAATATTATAAACTCCTATGGTAAAAAACTACCATAGGAGTTTGTTTTTTAAAGGTATTATATTAATCCTTTATCCTTAAGCATTTTGATTTTAAGTATTAATACTTGTGTTTTTGAGTCTTTGATTTCTCCGTTTAAAACCATTTCACAAGCAACATCTAAAGGTATTTTTGTGACCGATAAAAACTCATCTTCATCAAGCTTTTGTTCTCCAAATTTAAGACCTGTAGCCAAATAAAGCCAAATTATTTCATCACAGTAAGCAACAGTTGGATAAAGCTGACCTAAAGATACAATTTTTTCAGCAGTGGCACCTGTTTCTTCCTTTAATTCACGTTTTGCGCCTTCCACAGGGTCTTCATTGTTATCGCGCTTGCCTGCAGGAAGCTCTAAAAGAATTTCGTTATATGGGTATCTAAATTGTTTAACAAAAATAAGCTCGTTGTTTTCGGTTAATGGTGCAATACAAATACCCCCGCTATGTTTTACAATTTCTCTTATAGCCAAGTTTCCGTTTGGAAGCAAAGCGGTATCCTTGCAAACTTTTATGATTTTGCCATCATAAATGGTTTCGCTGCTCATTTGTTTTTCAATTAAATTCATTATTTTCACCTTTCTATAATAGTATTAATTAGGAGCTGAAGATTATGGAACAAATTGTAATAGCTAAAGAATATACATACCACGAAAGACAAGCGTTAATTGATTTATTATGTGAAAAATATAAGTTTATAAAACGCTTTACAATAGGTAAAAGCTGTATGGGTAAAAGTATTACAGCTCTTAAAATCGGAAATAGTAAAAGCTATTCTTTAATAACTGCCGCCACACACGGTAGTGAGCGTATAACTTCTTTAGTACTTTTAATGTTTATAGCCGACCTTTGCAGGGCTATAACCGTGGGCGAAAGTATAGAGGGAGTTAATGTGCGAAAGGGTTTGCTTGGCAGGGGAGTTATTTTTGTTCCGTGTGTTAACCCAGATGGGTGCGATATCTCACTATTAGGTAAGTCGGCATGCGGAATAAGAGGTGTTGAGTATTCGAACCTTTGTCGGGGAGATTTTAAAAAGTGGAACGCAAATGCGCGCGGTGTTGATATAAACCATAATTTTGATGCCGGTTGGGAGAATTTACGAAAAAAGGAAATATCATTAGGTATAGTAGGCCCCGGTCCTACAAGGTATGGTGGTATAAGACCACACAGCGAACCCGAAACCAATGCACTGGTTGATTTATGTCGAAACACAAATATACGTCACGTGGTATCGCTTCATTCACAAGGCGAAGTAATATACTGGACATATGGTAGCAAAATACCCGAAAAATCACGCCAAATGGCAGAAATTATGGCAACGACAAGCGGATATTCTTTAGATATACCAATAGATATAGCAACCGGTGGCGGTTTTAAGGATTGGTTTATAAAAGAGTTTTCAAGGCCTGGATTTACTGTTGAAATTGGTAAAGGCGAGAACCCTTTACCAATAAGTGATGCAAATAAAATTTACAATCAAATAAAAGAACTTTTGATGCTTAGTACAATAATGTAAATAAAAGGTAATCCCAAAATTTAGAATAATGGGATTACCTTTTTAATATTAGCAGGATAAATCTTCTACAACAAGGTTACGAACAGTATCTTCAGCATCGCGTACTTTGAAGAACTTTTCGGCAACCTGTGGGAATAATGCATAGCTTAATACATCTTCCTCAGTTTTGCCAATACCCTTGTTCTTCATTTCTTCGGCATATTTCTCAAGTTCGGGCTCTAAAAGGTCAGCAGGTCGGCAGGTGATAACCTCTTCGTTACCGATAGCCTTTTTACGAACTTCTTCGTTAACTTCGGCAGGAAGTCTACCGTATTCGCCACGGAGTAAGCCTTTAGATTCCTTTGGAACCATCTTGTAGCGTTCACCCGATAATACGTTAAGAACAGCCTGAGTACCTACAATTTGGCTTGTAGGAGTTACAAGTGGGGGATAACCAAAATCCTTACGAACGCGCGGAACTTCCGCTAAGGCATCGTAATACTTGTCTTCGGCATTAGCTTGTTTTAATTGTGATAAAAGATTTGAAAGCATACCGCCTGGTACTTGATACAAAAGGGTCTTGGTATCAACATTAAGTACCTTGGGGTCAAGAATGCCGTCAGCCTTCATTTTATCAGCAACTTTGCGGAAGTGTGCAGCAACATCACTTAAAGCTTCAAGGTCAAGACCTGTATCGCGTGCAGTACCCTTAAGAGTAGCAACTAAAGCTTCGGTAGAAGGTTGTGCAGTACCATTTGCTAAAGGTGATAATGCAGTATCAACAATATCTACGCCTGCTTGTGCAGCCATTAGGTAGGTCATATCACCGGTACCTGTAGTGTTATGTGTATGAAGATGAATCGGAACACTAACATTTTCCTTAAGCTTTTTAACTAATGAATAAGCATCAAAAGGAAGAAGAAGGTTGGCCATATCCTTAATACAAATAACATCAGCGCCCATTTGTTCAAGCTCTTTAGCAAGCTTTACAAAGTATTCTTCATTATGAACCGGGCTTTCGGTATAGCTTAGCGCAGGCTCACAAATACCGCCGTACTTTTTACAGCTTTTAATAGCTTGTTCAAGGTTACGGGTATCATTAAGAGCATCAAAAATACGGATAACTTCAATACCGTTTTCAATAGACTTACCAACAAATTTGTCAACAACATCATCTGCATAATGCTTGTAGCCTAAAATGTTTTGACCACGGAAAAGCATTTGAAGTTTTGTGTTGGGCATATACTTTTTAAGTGTGCGAAGTCTTTCCCACGGGTCTTCGTTTAAAAAGCGCATACATACGTCAAAGGTAGCGCCGCCCCAACATTCGAGTGACCAGTAACCAATTTGGTCAAGACGCTCGAGTGCAGGAATCATATCGTCAATTTTCATTCTGGTTGCTGCTTGTGATTGGTGAGCGTCACGCAGAATGGTATCAGTTATAAATAACTTTTTATTTTCCATAATTTACTCCTTATCCGAATATAGCAATTAAAGTACCTGCGGCAATCGCAGAGCCAATAACACCTGCAACGTTCGGACCCATTGCATGCATAAGTAAGAAGTTGGACGGGTTTGCCTTTTGACCAACAACTTGTGAAACACGAGCTGCCATAGGAACTGCTGAAACACCTGCAGAACCGATAAGTGGGTTGATTTTGTTCTTTGTGAATAGGTTCATAAATTTAGCAAAAAGAACGCCACAACCTGAAGCAACACCGAATGCTACAACACCTAAAACTATAATTTCTAGTGTAGGAAGGCGAAGCATATTAATTTCAGTACCGCCAATATTTACAACACTGCGTGTAGTGTTAAGGAATGTACCTGCTGTTGCAGTTGCACCAACAGAAACACCTAAGAAGATTGTAACAATATTCATAAGTTCGTTTTGTGCAGTTTTGCAAAGACGTTCAGCAACGCCGCATTCTTTCCAAAGGTTACCAAGCATTAAACAGCCGATAAGCGGAGCAGCGGATGGAACCAATAATGCAACGAAAATGGTAACAGCGATTGGGAATATAATCTTTTCAGTTTTTGAAACTTCTCGAAGGGGCTTCATAACTATTTCGCGTTCCTTCTTTGTGGTTAAAAGTTTCATAATAGGAGGCTGAATTACAGGAACTAACGCCATATAACTATAAGCAGCAACTGCGATAGGTCCTAAAATATGAGGTGCTAATTTTGATGCTACGAAAATAGCAGTAGGACCATCGGCACCACCGATAATACCGATTGAGGAAGCCTCTAAGCCATCAAAACCGAATAATTTTGCGCCAAGGAAGGTTACAAAAATACCAATTTGAGCAGCTGCACCCAATAGTAATGATTTAGGGTTAGAAATAAGTGGGCCAAAGTCGGTCATTGCACCAATACCGATAAATATAAGGCATGGATAAATACAGGTTTTAACACCAATGTAAAGATAATCTAAAAGACCACCGTTTGAAAGAATATAACCAAAACTATGATAGTGTTTAGAACCTTCGGTCATAAATTCGTTCCAAAGATCTTGATTGTAAAGACCGGCACCCGGAAGGTTTGTAAGTAGCATACCAAAAGCAATACCTATTAAAAGTAAGGGCTCAAATTGCTTTTTAATACCAAGATACAATAGCACTAATGAAACAGTAATCATAACTGCATATTTCCAACCGTCAATCAAAAAGCCTTCACCTAATAAATAAAAGCCGGTTTGTTTTAAAAAATTAATTATTGCGTCTAACATATTATGTCACCTTTAAATATAAAAATTAAGCGATAACACAAAGTGTAGCGCCTGTTTCAACAGAAGCACCTGAATTAACATTTACAGAAGCTATAGTACCATCGCAAGGAGCAATGATTTCGTTTTCCATTTTCATAGCTTCGAGTATCATTATAACGTCGCCCTTTTTAACAGCAGCGCCGTTTTGAACGTTTACTGAAAGGATTGTACCAGGCATTGGGCTGGTAACAGTTTCACCGCCTGCAGGAGCAGCTACAGGAGCAGCAACGGGTGCTGGTGCAGCAGCAGGAGCAGGAGTTGCAGCAGGGGCAGGAGCAGCCTTAACATCAGCAGCGTCAACAACCTCTAAAGTAATTTCGTAAGAAGTACCGTTTACGGTTACATTATATTTTTTCATATTTTTACACCTTTTTTCTTAGATTTTTTTAAATGATAAAATTCTTAAAGCCGAAATATCGGTTCCAAGTTCTTCAGCAATTGCGGCACTAACGGCTGCAATAATTTCTTGTCTGTTTTCAATAGGTTCACTTATTGTATCAGGGGTAGCAGCAGGGGTGATAGGGCTTGATTTTTCTTGCTTCTTGTTTAAGCCACAGAAAAGACCTACAATTTTGCAAAGAAGTATCAAACAAATAAGACCAACGAATACCGTGCCTACGCCAAGTACAACCACAAAAGTATTTGACAACTCAAAAGCACCTCCTTAAATTCTTGGGGAAATAGGCTTTTTTACGAAATGTTGTGCAAAAATTACCAATTTTCGCCCTTTTATACCCATTATATACGTTTTGTCAATATAATACAAGTCTTTTTTGGGATTTTTTTAATTAAATTATAAAGTTATTTGTGTTATTAATAATATGTAAGAATTAATAAAAAATTTATTATGAACATTATGGAAAAATTTAATTGCCTTTTTAGTGAATTTTAATTGTTGATTTCAAGAACAAATTTTAATTTTGTAACGAAAAATCGCCTTAGAAAATATAATGTTATGGGGACAAGATTAAACTAAAAAGGAGTAAGTTTGTGGATAAAAGAATTTTTGATATGCTTGAACAATATAAGCAAATGAGCAAAGTTGAAAATAAAGTAAGTTTTAAAGATGACACGAAGAGTGATTTTTGTTTAGAAACTGATTATAGCGCTGTTGACCCACGAGTTTTAACAATGGCTTTTATAAATATGCAACCACTTGATAATGTTTACGAAACAGAAGAGGGTTTTACCCGAGGCAGTATTTTTCCAAACATTGACAAGCCGTATATTGGGTGTGACAGGGTATGAACGAAAAAAAGCGTTTATTAAGAAAAATCCATTCGCTTGATTTTGCAATACACGAAATGGTGCTATTTTTGGATACTCATCCCGTAAGCAAAAAGGCAATGGAATTATTAAAGGTTTATAAACAAAGAAGAAAAGAATGTATAGCACAATATGAAGAAAAATACGGCCCGTATATAGCAACCGCTAAAGATGTTCCCGTAAGCGGTTGTTGGCAATGGTTAGATTCATCTTGGCCGTGGGAAAACGGGGAGGTTTAATTTATGTGGCAATATGAGAAGAAATTGCAGTATCCAATAAACATTAAAAACCCTAATCCCAAATATGCACAAATTATCATAAGTCAATACGGCGGACCTGACGGTGAACTTGGTGCTTCAATGCGCTATTTAACCCAGCGCTTTGGTCAGCCTTTTAATGAAGTAAAGGGTATATTAACAGATGTCGGTACCGAAGAGCTTGCGCACTTAGAGATGATAGGAACAATGGTGTATCAGCTTACAAAGAATTTAACACCGGAAGATATTGTTAAAAGCGGATTTGATAAATACTTTGTAGACCATACTACCGCTGTATATCCGCAGGCAGCTGCAGGACTTCCGTGGCGCGCGGAGTATATTCAGTCAAAAGGCGATGTATTAGCCGACCTTCACGAAGACTTGGCTGCAGAACAAAAGGCAAGGGTAACCTACGATAACTTAATTAAGCTTATCGATGACCCTGATATTTTAGATCCGCTGAAATTCTTGCGTCAACGTGAAATAACACACTATCAACGCTTCGGTGAAGCATTACGCCTTACAACCGATAAACTCAACAGTAAAAATTTCTACGCATTTAATCCTAACTTTGATAAATGTCGTAAAACAAAATAAATTAAAAGCAGATGGGATGAAACTCATCTGCTTTTAACGATTTATGCTTTTTCAAAATTATGGTTGCATTTGTTAACTTAAATAATGTATAATTAATGTATCTAAAATCTTTAGGAGAGTTGTTATGGATTTCATTAAGGTTACTGACAATCAGTTTCAGTTAAATACTGCAAACACAAGCTATGTTATGCACAATGAAGGCGGTTTTCTTTGCCACACATATTACGGTAAAAGATTGCCCGATTGTGACCATTCATATATGGCAAAGCGCCCGTGGTTTACCTGTGACTTTAATTCGGATATTACGGAAAATTTACCATCTCTTAACAGCGCGTTGCTCGAATATCCCGCATTTGGTGACGGTGGCATAAATACCCCTGCAATTGAGATTTTAAATACCGATGGTTCTAACTTTGCAGATTTAAGAGTTCAAGACTATGTTATCCATCAAGGCAAGCCCGAAATTGAGGGGTTGCCCGCTTCGTATACTGAAGCAGGGGACAAGGTTTTGACATTAGAAGTAAAAACCAAGGATGCTGTTACTAATGTTGAAGTTAGCCTTTTCTATGCTGTATTTTATGATTATGATATTATAACACGTTGGGCAAAGATTACCAATAATGGTGAAGGCAATATTACATTGCTTCGCGCAATGAGTGCAAATCTTGCTTTTGATAATCAAAACTATGATGTTATTACAAGCTTTGGTACATGGGCTAGAGAACGCCAAATTGAAAGAGCTCCATTATTGCATACAGGCGCTACTGTTGAGTCTAACTGTGGTTCGGGTGCACATTATGCAAACCCCTTTATGATTATGACTGAGCGCAATACTACCGAGGATATGGGCGAAGCTATTGGTGTAGCTTTGGCATATTCGGGTAACGTTCGTATGCACGCTGACTTAAGCCGTTATAACGTTGTTAACCTTTCAGGCGGTATTTCACCTTACAACTTCCGTTGGAATCTTGAAAATGGCGAAAGCTTTTCAACCCCTGAGCTTGTAATTTCTTTTAGTGCTAACGGCCTTAATTCGCTTTCACATAACTTCCATAAGTTAATAAAAAATCGTGTTTGTCGCGGCAAATATAGAGATATAAGACGTCCTATGCTTTTGAACCTTTGGGAAGGTTGTTATTTTGATTTTACGGATGAAACTGTTCGCAATGCTGCTGATGCGGCTGCTGATTTAGGCGTTGAATTATTAGTAATTGATGACGGTTGGTTTGGCAGACGTAATGATGAATTTGGCGCTTTGGGCGACTGGTATGTTAACGAAAATAAAATTAAGAGTGGACTTCCCGCACTTTGCGACTACGTAAACAGCAAGGGACTAAAGCTTGGTATTTGGTTTGAGCCTGAATGTTTATCCCCTGATAGTGATGTTTGCAAAGCACATCCCGATTGGGTTATTAAGGTAAATGGCAGAACCCCTGCAAAATGCCGTTGGCAGTGGCAATTAGACCTTACAAACCCCGAAGCTTGTAACTATATTTACGATTCTATTGCCAATATTCTTAATACAACAAATATTGAGTACATAAAGTGGGATTATAATAGAGTTATTGCTCACGCAGGTTCTGAACACCTAAAGCCCGAAGAATACGGCGAATTTTACCATCGTTATGTTTTAGGTCTTTATAGTGTACTTGAAAGACTAAATAAAGACTTCCCACACGTATTGTTTGAAGGTTGTGCGTCAGGTGGCGGTCGCTTTGATATGGGTATGCTTTACTATATGCCACAAATTTGGACAAGCGATGATACCGATGCTGTTGAACGTACTGCTATTCAGCATGGTACTTCTTATATTTATCCTATGAGTTGTCAGTCGGCGCATATTTCGGTTTGTCCTAACCATCAAACACTTAGAACTGTTACTCTTGAAGCACGCCATATAATTGCTTTAACAGGTTCTTTCGGTTACGAATTAGCACCCCAAAGAATACCGGAAGAAGAGAAAGAATATATTAAAGAATTTATCAAGTTCTATATTGATAATTACGAAGTATTCCAAAGCGGTAAGTATTATAGACTTACAAATCCTGCAACAGATGATTACGCTATATACGAATACGTTTACGAAAATAAGATTGTTGTTGGTTGTATGCGCCTTAATACTCACGCTATCAACTTGCAGTCAAGATTTAAACTTAAAGGTTTAGAAGCTGATAGATTGTATACCGACACTAAAACAGGTAAGAAGTATTATGGCTTACAACTAATGGAAATTGGTCTTTCGATAGAAGGTTCCATTTGCAAGCCTGACTATGAAACCTTTATGATTATGTTTGAATAATTAGTAAAGTTAAACCGCCAAGCGTTTTGCTTGGCGGTTATTTTATGCGTTGTTTTTTCTGAATTTTAAATAATCTTCTAAAATAATTACTGCCGCTACGGCGTCAACAACAGCTTTTCGCTTTTTGCCCTTTGTATCAGTAAAGTTAAGCGCGGTATGAGCAGAAACTGTAGTACAGCGTTCGTCCCACATAACAACTTCTATGCCGCTTGAAATTGCAATTTTCTCGCCAATCTCTCGGCATTCGTTGGCGCGTTCACCCTCACTGCCATCCATATTTTTTGGAAGCCCTACAACTATTAAAGAAGCATTGTATTCTTTGGCGCACTTAGTAATTTTTTCTATTAATTTTTCAGTGTTATATTCGGTAATTACCGTTTTTGGAAAAGCAAAGCTTTCGCCGTTATCACTTACCGCAATACCGGTACGCGCTTTGCCCAAATCTACTGACATTATAATCATTATTTACCTCTTGTAATTATTAAGACTGCTTGATTTTGGGAGAAATTCGTTTGGTAAATGCCCTGTATCGTTATAAAATTCAAGCTTAATATTGTTATTGTCATCAATGCTAATAAGTGCAATAGCGGTGTTGGCTGCCCAAGGTGTATCTTTAAGTCGATTTATATCACCGTATAAAAGATTGCAAATCAGACAGCGTGTCACACCACCATGCGAAGCGCAAGCAATAGTCTTGCCGCGGTTTTCATTTGCGAGCTCTAAAATGGTGTTGTAAATGCGCTCATAAGCGTTGCGCATATGCTCGCCACCCTCGGGGTAAAAATCTTGCGGTGAGTTAACCCAATCATCGGCAAGGTTGGGGTACTTTTCAAAGGATTCCTTAATTGATTTTCCCTCAATAAATCCGCCGTTAATCTCAATAAGACCATCGTGCTTTATGACCTCTAAATCTTTATCTCCTTTAACTGCTAAAGCAGTTTTATACGCACGAATTAAAGGGCTTGTATATATTTTATCGAGCTTAATTTTATCAAATTTTTTCTTTAAAAATTCAAGTTGTTTTTCACCAATTTCGCTAATATCAAAATCGGAAACTCCTTGAAAAATTCGCATAACATTTCCCATTGCTTCGCAATGGCGAACAAGATAAATTTTTGTCATCAAATCACCTAGAAAAGTATACCATACACACAAGTAAAAAGCAAGTTTCAAAAAATCGGTTAATTTTACATTTGTTAAAATTTCAAATTTTCGCGCAAAATAAATTAGGGTGATTTTTTGAAAAGAGCAAAAACTATAACTAAATGCACTTTCTGGGTGCTTTTAATATTTTCTGTTGTAATATTTTCAGGTGTAATTTACCTTAATACTACAATAGATAACGAATACAATATCGAAAACGGTGAAAGCTTAAATATTAATTCAGTAGTGCCAATAACGGCCGAAATACCGGGTGAAAAGTTTTCTGCAGCAAACGGAAGTTATACCGTTGGTGAAGAATTTAATGTAAGTTTAAAGGCTTTTGGTATATTTCCGGTATCTTCTGCAAAGGTTAGGGTAATTGATAAGCTAAGAGTTGCGGTTTTGGGTACACCTTTTGGTATGAAAATCTATACAAAAGGCGTACTTATAAGCGATATCACAGATGTTCAGACTGAGTACGGTGCCAAAAACCCCGCCAAAAAGGCAGGACTTAAAGTAGGGGACTATATAATTTCGGTTAATGGCAAAAAAGTTTACACAAACGAAGATTTAGGTTATATTGTTGAAAACTCGGGCGGGGCACGTTTGCGTTTTGAAGTAATGCGAGGTAGTAATAAAATATATTTTAACTTTTCGGCGGTGTGCGCTAAAGACAGTAATCAATACAAGGTAGGTATTTGGGTTAAGGATAGTTCGGCAGGAATTGGTACTTTGACTTTTTATAGTCCAAGCACCAATATAATTTGCGGCTTAGGACACGGCGTATGTGACGACCAAAGCAAAAGCCTTTTAAAAATAGAAAAAGGCCAAATTGTTACAGCACAAATTATTTCGGTTAAAAAGGGTGAATTGGGTGAGGCAGGTAAGCTTGACGGTAGATTTAAATATAAGAGCTTGGGTGATATAACCTTAAACTGTGAAAAAGGTATTTATTCAAACTTTTCGGGTGACCTAAAATTTACAAACCTTACCGAAATTGCGCTAAAACAAAATATCAAAGAAGGCGATGCCGAAATTTTATGCACTATAGAAGGTGAAACCCCAAAATACTATTCCTGTAAAGTGCAAATAAGAAACTCTAATTATAATTCTTCTACACAAAATATGTTGGTAACAGTTACCGATAGTGAGCTTTTAGCCAAAACAGGCGGTATTGTACAGGGAATGAGCGGTAGTCCGATTCTACAAAACGGTAAGCTTATTGGTGCGGTAACACATGTTTTGCTTGAAGACTCAACTAAAGGCTACGCAATTTTTGCGGAGAATATGTTAGAAACAGCGCAGAAAGTGGCAGAAAGTAATAGACTTAAAGATGTATCGTAAATACTTTGTAAAAAATCAAGCACTACCTTTTAAAGATAGTGCTTAATTTTATTCCTCAGTAAACGGTTCGCCGTTTAAGTAAGATATCATATTACTAACAAGCAAGTTCCAGCTTTGGAAGCCTTGGTTTGAAATACCTTCGCCTGTTTCAGGGTCGTAATATTCGTGGAATTCACCGCAGTTTTCTACGTCACGACCAAATAATGTAACGGTCTTTTCGGCAAGCTCTTTTGCAAGGTCGTCATAACCGTATTTCAAAAGCGCCTTAAAGGTTAAATAGTTTGAAACGCCCCATATTGGACCTAACCAACAAGAAGGATTTCCGCTTTCTTTGATTAAATACATTTTTTCACTTTTAGAAAGGGCGCGAATACCGTAATCTGAATAGAAGATGTTTGATTTCAAATAGTTTTCTTTTACCATTCGTTCGGCTTGGCTTTGGGTTGCAATACCTGCCCACATAGCAAGAAATCCCGACCACACATCGATTTTTCTAATAAGTGTGTTCCAATGTCTTGGACAACCCATATGTATCCAATGGCTATTGTCAATGGGTAAAAGGTCAAGGTCTACACTGTAATAAAAACCGTTTCGCTCGTCAAAGCAATGCTCTTGTATTGCCGATTTTAAAGATTTTGCCATATTTTGATAGAAAATATTATCTTCGTTATAACCTAAATTTTCTGAAATTTCAGCCATTGCCAATAATTCCTTATACATAAGGCAATTTAGATAAATCGAGCCTGAGCTTCTTTTTGGGCGGTAGAAGGTACAAGGGTCGTTATCAACACCTATTGCCCAGTCATCAATGAAGAAATACAGTCCACTTTCATGTTTGCAGTTTGTTTCGTAATAGTTTAAGAATTTTTTCAGCTTTGCGTATTGGTCTTTTAGCCACGAAAAATCGCCTAAAAACTTGCAAACGAATAAAGCGTGTTGCACTATAACTGGCTTTGCACCGTTAGATTCACCGCTTTCGCTTTCACAAAATGTACTTTCACCTGAGGTCATAAACGGAATGCTGCCGTTATCGTACATATTATCCAAAAAGTTTAAAACACAGCCTTTTTGGTACTCTGAAAAGGCGTTTTTTTCTTCATCGGTTTTTAAAGTATTAGATATTGCAACGTCGGTAAGCCAACTGTCCCAATCCCAAATTTCCTGAGCATAGCAAGCACCCGGCACAATAAACTTGTGCGGAAGTTTTCCCGAAGGCTCGCGCAAAATTTTATATTTTTGTTCGTTTATGTATTTGGTAATCAATTCTTCATATTTTTTCATTGTAATCACCTTTTAAAAACACTAATTTTTGCGTCCTCGTTAAAACCGTCGCAATCGTAAGATACTATTTTTATTTTATATGAGCCTTCGATTAGCTTAAATTGGCACACCTCATGTTCAGAAGAATCCACCCCGAAATAAACCGATTCATATTGTGAGCCATTAAAAGCAAACACCTCAAAATACGGGAGCTTTTCACCCTCAATAATAACGGTATTAAAGGGGAATATTCCGCCGAATTCGATTTCTACTTCGGTTTTATTATTGATGATTTTTGCACTCGGCAATTTTGTTAGGTCGAAAATTTCATCATTTTCAAAGCTTTCAACAAAGTACGCTTCATCGGCATAAAAAGCGCCCACAAATTTCATAACAGGTTTACAATCAGCTTTGCCTGATACTTTAATTGCTTCGGCAGTTACAGTATCAAAATATCTAGCATAGCAATTTCCGATAACTTTACCGTCGCTTACGGTTTTCCATTTGCCGCTTGAAAATGTTTCAACCTTAAAATCGTTTATACGCTGACCGAAGGCAATATCCTCTTCGAGCCTTACGCAATTGATTTTTTGAGGCGTATCAAATTTATAATCAATAACAAAATTATTTGGAAGTTGGCTTAAATCAATATCTTTTAAGAGATTTTCTTTGAAAATATCGTTAATTCTTTCGTTCCATTGCTTTAAGCTTTCAATGTCCCTTTCGCAAAATAGTCCACGCTTATCGGGTGGAATATTAAGTAATATGCCACAGTTTCTGCCAAATGATGTAAACCAATATTTCGTAAGTTCGACAGGTGTTTTTACTAAAGCATCTTGCTCTTCGTGATAAAACCAACCCGGTCTTATAGACATATCACACTCGGCAGGAATAAAGCGTTCGCCGTCTTTTTTGCCACAAAAAAGTTCGGGGCCTGTTTCGGTTTCCAAAGAAGAAGCATCAATAGTTGCATAGCAGTTATCCGCCGCTTTGCCAAGCTCGTTTCCGACCCATCTTACGTCAACAAACTCGGTAGCACCTAAAGAGCCGAAAATAACGCAATCCTTTTGGTTTTCTCTAACAATTTTAACCCATCTTTCCCAGTCATAGCAGGCTTCTGTACTGCCAGCACCGTCCCACCAGCATTCGTAAATAGGGCCATAATTTGTCATAAGCTCGGTAAGCTGATTTGCGTAATATTCGTTATACTTTTCAGTACCCCATTCTTTGAAATTGCGGTCCCAAGGGGAAAGGTAAAGTCCCGGTTTAATGCCGTATTTATGACAAGCGTCCACAAATTCTTTTACAATATCGCCTTTGCCGTTTTTATAAGGGCTGTTTTTTACCGAATGCTCGGTATAAATGCTTGGCCATAAGCAAAAGCCATCGTGATGCTTTGCGGTAAGTATGGCGTTAGTAAAGCCTGCATCCACAAGCACCTTTATCCATTGCTCACAGTCGAGCTCGGTGGGGTTAAATATTTCTGGCGATTCGGTACCGTCGCCCCACTCATTACCTGTAAAAGTATTCACTGTAAAATGAATAAAAGCAGTTCTTCTTTTATACCAATCAAGTTGTCTGTAATTTGGGGTTAAGATTTCGTTTTTCATAAGGCACCTCACACTTTTTTGCCACTTTGAGTGAATTGTAGCATAGGTATTTTTATGTGTCAACTTTTTATAAATTTTTCCTTTTTAAAAAAGCAAAAATTTTCATCGCTAGGCAAAAAAATACATTGAAAATGTTTGGGAGTCCGTTTATACTGACAATATAAAAATTAAAAGAAGGTGTCCTATTATGAAGGCAGGATATTTTAACGACGCGAAAAAAGAATATGTTATTACCGACCTTTTATCCCCAAAAAGGCCTTGGTATAATTTTATTTGGAACGATAAATTTATTTCGGATATTGATCAATTTGGTTTTGGTTTAAGCTTGGTGCGTGATAAAAACGATAAGCTTCGCGAATTCACAAACAAGGGCGACAACCGTCATATTTTTATTCGCGATAATATAACAGGTGAAAGCTATTCTGCCAACCGTAATTATAATAACCTTCCATTTAAAATACACGAAACACATGTTGGTATGGGATATACAAAAATAATTTCGGAATATAACGGTCTTCTTTTTGAGATGACAATTTTTGTACCTCAGGAAGCCACAATGGAATGCTGGGAAGTAAAGCTTATAAACAAAACTGACAAAAAGAAATCTCTATCGGTTTATCCTTATGCTCATTTCTTCTCTACCATTACCTATTATATTGGCTATGTTAAGGGTGATTACTGCGATGCTTTAAATGGCGTTTTGGTTTCGGAAGAGGGTATGAATATGCCAAGCGATTACATTTACGAATTCTTGGCAAGTGAAGAAAAGCCTGTTGCTTTTGAAACGGCTGACCGCTATTTCTTAGGTACATACGGAAATCTTACAAACCCACAAGGTCTTAAAAACGAAAAGCTTTTAAACCGTGGCTCTTGCTTTGATTTTGACAACGGCGTTGCATTACAATTTGACCTTACACTCGAACCAAACGAAGAAAAGATTTACCGTTTCGGTATGGGTGCTGCAAACTCGGTTGAGGATGCCACTCGCCACAAGGCATTATTAACCGAAGAAGTATTCGCTAAAAACCTTGAATACCAAAAGCAACAAGCTGATATGTATAATGATAAAATTTGCGTGTCGACAGGTGACAAGGAAATCGACCGTCGCGTTAATATTTGGCTTAAACGCCAGTTAGAGCTTGGCAAAACCTGGACTCGCTTGTGGTTCAGAGGTTCTCGCGATATGATGCAGGATATTTCGGCTTTCGTTGCAATGGACACCGAAGACGCGCGCGAAAAAATAGTGCATTCAATGCAATTTATTATGCCTAACGGCAACTATATCCGCGGTTGGATGCCAATAACCTTAACCGATGCACGTGACTGCTCCTCTTGGATGATTTCTACCGTTATTCAGTACATAAAGGAAACTAACGATTTCACTATTCTCGATGAAGTATGCCCCTATTATGAATCGAACGAAACAGGCACTGTTTTAGACCATATGTTCAGGGCGGCAAGCTTTTTACAAGACGGCGTTGGTGAAAACGGCTTTACTCTTTGGGGTGGTTCTGACTGGAACGATTCTATTGATGCTTGCGGTATTTTGGGCAAGGGTGAAAGCTTGTGGCTCGCAGAAGCCACTGTTAAGTTCTGCGGCGAATTTGTTGAGCTTTTAAACCGCTTAGGCAAAAATAAAGAAGCTGATGAAATTCAAAGAAAGATTGACGTTATGAAAAACGCCATCTTAACACGTGGTTGGGATAAAGACCACTTTATCTACGGCTTTAACGATTACGGCGAGAGGGTAGGCTCATATGATACCGAGCAGGGTCAAATGTACTTAAACCCACAAACCTGGGCAATACTTGCCGATATAGTAACTGGTGAAGAAGCCGAAAAGCTTATGGAATTTGTTGAAAACAACCTCCAATGTGAATATGGTTACATTCAACAACTTCCAAGCTACAGTAAGGGCGATGACAAAATCGGTAGAATGACCTATTTCCAAAAGGGTTGTTACGAAAATGGCTCGGTTTATAACCACGGCTGTGCATTCAAGCTTGTTGCTGACTGCCATTTAGGTAACGGTAACGCTGCTTTAAAAACCTTTAAGAAAATGATGCCCGATAACCCGGATAACCATTATGACCATTCGGGTGTTGAGCCTTATGCATTTACAAATATGTTCTTAGGACCCGAAAATGAATTTCGCGCAGGCGAAACTGTACAACATTGGGTTACAGGAACTTGCGGTTGGTTGTTCAAGGGTGTTGTAGAATTTATGCTTGGTATTCAAGCTGATTTTGATGGTTTGGCTATTCGCCCTGTTTTACCTGACGAATGGACCGATGTTAGCGTTCACCGTGTATTCAGAAACGCAACCTATGAAATAAGCATTAAAAACCGCAAACCAAACGGTAAAACAGTTATCACTGTTGACGGCAAAGCTATTGACGGAGTTATTTTACCCGATTTTAATGACGGAAAAATTCATAACGTCCTTGTTGAAATAGTCTAAATAGTGTTGGTACTAATATAACACGTATGAAAAATGTCGATTACCTATAATACAAAGAAATCGTGCCTAATAGGTGCGGTTTCTTTGCAGAAAATATGTTGGAAACAGCACAAAGCGTTTCTGAAGAAAAATTAAAAAATGCGTCCTGACATAGAACCTATGTTAGGACTTTTTTTATAATTACCTTTAGTTTAGAAGTAAGCGGGTATATAACTAAATATTGAACATACAGTTAAATTGTGCTAAAATATAAGCAGTTAAAAATTAAAAAAACTAACTATATTAAGGAGAAAATAATATGATTAAATACGAAATTGAAGGCGGTAATTTGCCTGTTGTATTATGCTATCCGCACGAGGGCCAAACACTTTGTACTCAAAGCGGCGCTATGAGTTGGATGAGCGATAATATGAATATGGAAACAAATAGCGGCGGTGGTTTAAAGAAAGCAATAGGCCGTTTGTTTTCGGGGGACACTATTTTTATGAATGAATATACCCCAACAGGTGGCGACGGTATGATTGCCTTTGCGGCTTCTTTTCCGGGCTCTATTATTCCTTTTGAGGTTACACCGGGCAACGGTATTATAGTACAAAAATCGGGCTTTTTGGCTATGGAAAAAGGGCTTGATTTATCGGTTTATTTTCATAAAAAGTTAGGTGCCGGTTTCTTTGGCGGCGAAGGCTTTATTATGCAAAAGATTACCGGTAATGGTCTTGCTTTTGTTGAGATTGATGGCTACTGCAAGGAATACACTTTAGGCGTTGGCGAAAGTATTATTGTTGATACTGGTTATCTTGCGGCAATGAGTGAAAGTTGTGATATGGATATTCAGTCGGTGAAAGGTATTAAAAACGCTTTCTTTGGTGGGGAAGGTCTTTTTAATACCCGTATTACAGGCCCCGGTAAAGTATATATTCAATCTATGCCGATTATTAATACTGCAAACCGTTTAATACCATATCTACCAACTCCGTCGTCAAGTGATGGTGAAGGAATAAATATAAGTTTTGGAAAATAATTATACATAATATAAACTGAAATTAGTTTGGTGATTATTTTGAATATTATCGACCTTCATTGTGACACGTTATTAAAGCTTAAAAATGATGACTATTGTATAACTGAAAACAATGGTCATATAAGTGATAAGGGACTAAAATTAGGCGGTTATTTGGCACAGTGCTTTGCTATTTATACATCCCCTAAAATTTGTGGTGAAGATGCCTGCACGCATTTTAAAAACCAATGTAGTATTTTTGAAAATACAGTAAATAGAAGCAAGATTTTAGAGAAAGCCAGTTGTGCAAAATCTATTATCAATAATAGTGAAAATAAAAAAGTCTCAGCGGTTTTAACCGTTGAAAATGCAGAGTTTTTAAATTGCAATCTCGAAAGAATAAACCTCCTTAAAAACCATGATATAAGTATATTAGGTCTTATTCATAATGGAGAAAATTGCCTTGGATTTCCGCATAACATACCAAATTCACCGCTAAAAGAATTTGGCAAGGAAGTTGTTGATGCGCTTAATTCGACTGATATAAAAATTGATGTTTCGCATCTTAATTTTGCCGGATTTTGTGATGTCAAAGCTATATCTAAAAATCCAATTATCGCAACCCATTCGGCTTGCAGAGAGCTTTGTGAACATACGCGTAATTTATATGATAGTCAAATTAAAGACATTGCAAACTCGGGCGGTATTATTGGTATTCCTTTTTATTCGCTGTTTTTAAACGGAACCAATAATACACAAGTTTCGGATATTGTAATCCATCTTGAGTATCTTATTAAAATAGGTGGGGAAGATGTTGTGGCGATTGGTACAGATTTTGACGGTATGGACTGCAATCTCTTTTTGAAAGACTGTAGCCAAATGTCAATTTTAGTTAGCGAATTAACAAAAAAATTTGGTATAAATTTAACTGAAAAAATTTGCAGCAAAAATGCATTAAGAGTTTTGGGATAATGTGATTTTATTTACCAATAATTATACTAAGGACGGTGTAATTATGGCAAATAGAATTGGAAAAAGAACAATACAGTTAGAAAATAAACCACGTATTATAAGCTATGGCTCGATAGTGGGCAAAAAAGAACACGAAGGACCCATTGGTCACGAATTTGACAAGTATATTACCGATAGTTTTTTTGGTGAAAAAAGCTTCGAAAAAGCGGAAAGCAAATTGCAAAATACAGCGGTACAAATTGCTTTAGATAAGGCAAAACTTAAAAAAGCAGATATTGATAAAATTTTCGCAGGTGACCTTTTAAATCAGTGTATTGGTAGCTCTTTTGGTTTAAAGGGCTTTGGAATACCATTTGTTGGCTTGTATGGAGCCTGCTCTACTATGGCTTTATCGACTGCTTTAGCTTCAATTTTTGTTGATTGCGGTGCTTCGGATAAGGCTATAGCAGTAACCTCCTCGCATTTTTGTTCTGCCGAAAGACAGTATCGTTTTCCTTTGAATTATGGCTCACAGCGCACGCCAACTGCACAATGGACTGTAACGGGAAGCGGTGCCTTGTTGTTATCACAAGCAACTAAAGGACCGTATATTGATAAAATCACCTTTGGTGAAATTAAAGATTTTAATATAACCGATGTTAACAACATGGGTGCAGCTATGGCACCTGATGATGTTAAAATAAGACCATACCCAAAGTTAGAGGGTATGGTCTTTTTCTACACACAAATCCAGTAAACAAGGGGGTTCCGAGCACTTTTTAGGTGATTATAGACGCATAAAAAACATAGAAAATACCGCAATAGAGTGTAGGTAACTATCTTCATTCTGTTGCAGAAAAAAGGAGGAATAAAAATTGTTTTATGATTATTTAGTCAAAACATTCGGGTACGATTCTCCGTTTGCTTTTTCGGAAATTGATTACCCGTACTATTCACGTTATCAAATTAGCAGAGGTTTAAGAAAACTCTGTGAGGATAAAAAGATAGTTAGATTTGAAAAAGGATTATATTATATCCCGAACAAAAGGAATTTTGGAATTAGTATTTTTCAACCTATGAAAGTTGTTGAAAAGAAATTTATTAAAGACGGCGAAAAAGTCTTTGGGTACTATTCAGGAAGTTATCTGCAATACGAACTCGGCATATATAAACTCAAACCCGCCGTTATCGAAATCTATACCAATGAAGAAAGCCGAGATTTGCACAAAGTCAAGTTGGGCAATTATCAAATTGCTCTCCGCAAACCAAGAACGAAAATTGATAAGTTTAACGCATCTGTTCTATGCTTCTTGGAACTGATGAACGGCATAGATATCGAAACCCTTGACGAGTATAAACGAAAACTAATCGCCGACTATATCACAGAAAACCGAATCACCCAAAGGCAAATCACTAAATACATACCGTATTTCCCCGATAAGACCTGCCGAAATCTAATTGAAAGCGAGGTGATCTACCGTGTCCCGCAGTAATAGTTGTATGGTTTGTACATATCTAATCGAACTTGTAGCCGGAATAATGACCGGTTATATATTTATCTATCTAGACGATGCCATCGTGATGAGATTTGCACTTTCAATGTTGTATATCCCCGCAGTTCTCGTCCTTGTAGATGCAAAATCAAAAGCGGTGCGTTTTCTTGTCTACCTTATACTGACCGCTGTCTGCCTGTGGGGCGT
>JAZUPK010000044.1:0-6851 GCA_045605125.1 Acutalibacteraceae bacterium
TATGTAGATACAGTAGGAAGAAATAAAAAAGCTATAGCAGAATACATACGAAATCAATTGCAAGAGGATATATCTTACGACCAAATGTCATTGGTGGAATACGTAGACCCGTTTACGGGTAAGCAGGTAAAAGAAGGGAAATAAAAAGCCCCTTTAGGGGCAGCCGGTGAAAGAGTTGCGGTTGGCAGACCTTTCGACGAGCCTATAGGCTCGGCCAGCGTTATGCCCTAAGGGGGCAGTGCATACTACCGGCACGGCCGGTAGTTATGATTATGAAAAATTAATTTATGCTTTATTTACAGAGCCGAAAAGTTCCATCTTTTCTTTAACTGTATCTTTAATAGCTTGTACGCCGTCTGCTAAAAGCTTACGGGGGTCAAAGCCCTTGCCTTGTAAATCTTTGCCGGCTTCAATATACTTGCGAGTAGCATCAGCGAAAGCAAGCTGACATTCGGTGTTAACATTAATTTTAGAAACACCTAAAGAAATGGCTTTTTTAATCATATCAGCAGGGATGCCGGTACCGCCGTGTAAAACTAAAGGCATATCGCCTGTAAGCTTTTGGATATCATCAAGAGTATCAAAGCTAAGGCCTGCCCAATTTTCAGGGTACTTACCGTGGATGTTACCGATGCCTGCAGCAAGCATAGTTACGCCTAAGTCAGCAATCATTTTGCATTCGTTGGGGTCTGCAACTTCGCCTGCGCCTACAACGCCGTCTTCTTCGCCGCCGATAGAGCCAACTTCAGCTTCTATGGATAAGCCTAACTTGTTGCAATATTCAACTAATTCTTTAGTTTTTTCGATGTTTTCTTCAATCGGATAGTGAGAACCGTCAAACATTACAGAAGAGAAGCCTGCTTCGATGCACTTCTTAGCGTGTTCGTAAGAACCGTGGTCTAAGTGTAGTGCCACAGGAACTGTAATACCAAGTTCATTAATCATACCGTTAACCATACCAACGATAGTGGTATATCCGCACATATATTTACCTGCGCCTTCGGACACACCTAAAATAACGGGAGAGTTTAATTCTTGGGCGGTTTGTAAAATAGCCTTGGTCCATTCAAGGTTGTTGATATTGAACTGACCTACGGCATATTTGCCTGCTTTTGCTTTTTGAAGCATTTCTTTTGCTGAAACTAACATTTTTGTTCCTCCAAATAGTTTTTTACTATAATGATTGTAGTTTGTCGAAACGCCAGAAAGCACTTCGACAAGCCACTTTTAAGTGGCTAAGGCAATGGATAGGGACAAATTTTCAAAGAAAATTTGTTGTAAAATCAGAGATGTTACATCGAAACATATATGTTTCGACTAACCTTAACCATTATAAATATTCTATACCATTAAAGCTCTAAAATCAAGCCTTATTTACAAGTGTCTTCGATAATTTCTTCGGGCGGAAGTTCTAACACTTCGGGATTTGCAAGTAATTTTTTCATATATCTGAAAGCGGTGGCAAAATAACTGCCCGAACAGATACGCTCATCCATGGTAACACCTATTGGCATACTGCGTTCAAAAATAATTTCCCCGCTCTTGCGTTTTGGAATATCGCGAAGATTACCCATTGCTAAAAATACGCTTGTTGTGCCAAATTCGTAACAGTGGTGGTAAATATGGTTAGTACGAATAGAAGCCAAGTTTGTAATACCAAGACTCATATGGAATGGAGACATATCAATAATAGCTTTAGGTAATAAACCGTGTTTATCTAAAAATTTAAATAGCTTTACACCAACCGTTAAAAGACCGGGAATACTTAAAAGCACCTTAATAATCTTTTCGGTGCCGTTATTTTCGGGGGCTTCACGGTTTTCAGTAACATACTTATTTATTGTGTTGTTAACATCAAAAACGGTATTCGATTTATCGAAATACATTTTAGACATTGTGCCTTCGTGTGATTCAAGGGATTGCAATACAACCATACCTACAGCAATCTCATTACGATGATAAACCTTTTTATTAACAATAAAACGGTTTAGCTCGGGATATTTTGCCATAGTGCGAATATAAGCCGCAATAATTATCGCCATATGGCTTACCGAAATCCCGTCCTTACGCTTTTTGTTTACATAGTCTTGTATGGGTTGATACGGAATATCGATGGTAGTCATATTCATGGAGTCGATACGCTTATCCATAATATGCGCCGCAACCCTGTACATAGGGTCGGTATTTTTAAGTCTTCTGCCGTCTGCTCTCATATTTTTCCCCTTTTGTCGAATTTTGTAGAAACAAATATATACATAATAATATCATAAAAAGATAAGTTTTACAATCTTTTTTTAAAACTTGTTATATTTTAATTTATATGTTATAATTATTATCTATAGGTATGAAATTGTTTTTTGCTGAATTATTACCCGAAATTTTTACATACTATTTTTGGGTGAATTAAATGAGCGATAAAACAAATAATCAAACTTCAAGAACCGAGCAAATAAACGAGTTTGGCGCGGTAACCGCCTTTTCAGGCAAGCATAAAATTTATTGCCTTACAATAATTGGTGAAATTGAAGGTCATACCATTTTGTCAGAGCAAAGTAAAACCACCAAGTATGAGCATATTATACCGCAGCTTGTGGCTGTAGAAGAATCACAAGATATAGAGGGTTTGCTCGTAATCCTAAATACTGTCGGTGGCGACGTAGAAGCAGGGCTTGCTATAGCCGAGCTTATTTCGGGTCTTAAAAAGCCGACGGTTTCCTTTGTTTTGGGTGGTGGACATTCTATCGGTGTTCCGCTTGCAGTATCGGCTAAAAGGTCTTATATAGCGCCATCAGCCACAATGACAGTACATCCCGTAAGAACAAATGGGCTTGTAATTGGTGTTCCCCAAATGTTTAACCACTTTGCCCGTATGCAAGAGCGTATTACTGATTTTGTTGTGAGAAACTCGAAAATCGGCAAAGAAGAGTTTACTTCGCTTATGATGAACACAGGCGAAATGGTTACCGATGTGGGCTCGGTGCTTTCAGGGGAGAAAGCGGTTGATACAGGGCTTATAGATAACATTGGCACACTATCGGATGTTTTAGACGGACTTTACAGTCTTATAGAAGATAACAAATAATTTACTTTCAAGGAGAGTAATATGGCAACAAAAAGAAAGAACTCTAAATCTACTACAAAAAGGCAAAGCCGCCAAAATAATCGTACCGCAGACGGGAATCGTCAGCTGCGTGCAATAATCTGGTTTGCACTGGCGGTATTTTTTCTGTGCGTGGTTTTTATTAAGGGACAGAATATCTGGACCTTTATACATAATTTCGTTTTCGGCTTATTTGGTGTAACAGCTTATTTTTATCCCTTCCTTTTAGGTTTTATTGCCTTTATGTATGCAAGCGATAAAATGCAGGCTTCTGCTAAAGCCAACATATTGGAAGCGGTTGGCATTACGGTTTTGTTAAGTGGTGTAATTGATGTGTTCGCATCACCCGAGGGGCTTTCGTTTTGGGAGCACTTAACAAATGCTTATACTCAAGGCACAGCACTTAAAAACGGCGGTTTTTTAGGCGGACTAATAGGTGAGCCTATATTCGCAGCTTTTGGTAAAACAGGCGCCGCAATAACCCTTATATTGCTTATTTTTGTGCTTTTAATGATACTTACAAGAACTACGCTGGTATCACTTTTTCGCGCTATTTCAAAGCCTGTTACTGTGGTTAAAGAACGCGCAGGTGAAGCATACGCAAAGCACATTGAAGAGCAAAACAACAGACAGTTTAATATTGATTTACCTGTAGATGACGGACCAAAAGAACGCAAGAAAATACGCGAAAATATGTCACCCAAGCAAAGAAGGGTAATAGATTCTTATCAAAGTGATGAGCTTTTACCCGAAGAGCCTGAGGAAATTAAGGTGTATGCCCCCGAAGGCAGTCAAGACCGAGAGCAAATGGATGCTGCCCTTAAAAACGCAGGTGAAGAAGAAATACAAATCAACCTTAAAGAAGAAACCGAAAACTTTACTAAGGAACTTGAAGAACTTGATGAGAGCACCGATAAGGGCTACGAGTATCCGCCAATTACACTTTTGGCACCGCCAACTGCTGCAAGAACCGCTGCCACTCAGGATACAAATCTTACTGCAGAAAGGCTTGTTGGCACCCTTAAAAGCTTCGGTGTTGAAACTCGCATTGTAGATATTTGCCGTGGTCCTACAGTTACAAGGTATGAGCTACAACCCTGCGCAGGCGTAAAAATTAGCCGCATAACTTCTTTGGCGGATGATATTGCCCTTAATCTTGCGGCAGGTAATGTTCGTATAGAAGCTCCTATTCCGAACAAGGCGGCAGTAGGTATTGAAGTACCTAACAAGGATAAAAATACTGTAGGTATTCGCGAAATATTAGAAGCACCCGAGTTTGTGTCGGCAAAATCTAAACTTACGGTAGCTTTAGGTAAGGATATAAGCGGTAATATTATTACTACCGATATCGCAAAAATGCCACACGGTCTTATCGCAGGTGCAACAGGTTCGGGTAAATCGGTGTGTACGAACTCAATTATTATAAGTCTTTTATATAAAAACTCGCCCGATGAGTTAAAACTTTTGCTCATTGACCCTAAAACAGTTGAGTTTGAGCCCTATAACGGCATACCGCACCTTATGGTACCGGTTATTACTGAACCCAGAAAGGCAGCAGGCGCACTTGGTTGGGCGGTTGAAGAAATGGAAAAGCGTTACAAAATGCTTTCCGACCGCAAGGTGCGTAACATTGAAGAATATAATAGCTTTGTTGAAACCTTAAAGGGTGAAGAAGCGGCGGACATTGAAAAAATGCCTTACATAGTTATTATGATAGACGAGTTTGCAGATTTAATGCAGACCGCATCTAAGGAAGTGGAAGATTCTATAAGCCGTATCGCCGCCAAGGCCAGAGCTGCAGGCATACACCTTTTACTTGCTACTCAGCGCCCATCTGTAGATGTTATTACGGGTGTTATTAAGGCAAATATTCCTACAAGAATTGCACTTACAACTTCTTCACAAATAGATAGCCGTACTATTATAGATTCCGCAGGTGCTGAAAAGCTTTTGGGTTATGGTGATATGCTGTTTAGTCCTATTGGCACAAATAAGCCACTTCGTGTACAGGGCTGTTTTGTAAGCAACAAGGAAATTAGGGATGTTGTAAGCTTTATTAAAAACGGTACAGTTGCAAACTATAACGATGAAGTTATGTTTGAAATTGAAAGACAAGCTGCCATTGATAAAAAGCAAAAAACAGGTGTTGTTGAAGACGGACCTGATGAAGATCCGCTAATTAAGGATGCTATCCGCATTGTAGTAGAAGTAGGACAGGCTTCAGCTTCGCTTTTACAAAGAAAGCTTAAGGTTGGTTATTCACGTGCCGGTCGTCTTATAGATGAAATGGAACAACGCGGTGTAATCGGCCCGTTCGAGGGTGCAAAGCCGAGAAAGGTGATTATAACCGAAAACGAGCTTATGGAAATGGAAGCGACAAGCGATGAATAATTATAAAAGTAAAAAACGGCGCATAACTTTAACGGTTTGCGCCGTTATATGTATTGTTGTATTTGCGGTACTGCTTTCCTTTTTGCAAAATGGCGTGTTGGGCGGTTCGGTCCAATTTTCAACCGATTCCGATTTTATAGAATTTCTTGATGTTGGGCAGGGTGACTGTGCTATTATTTACAGCAACGGTTATTGTGCGGTTGTAGATGTAGGTGAACCTGAATCGGCGCTAACACTTAATAAAGCGTTACGGGAATACGGAGTGGAAAAAATCGATGCGGTAATTATATCGCATCTACATTCTGATCACGTGGGTGCTTTGCCTGAAATTGCCGAACTTTATAGCATACAAAATCTTTTTATGCCTAAAATACTTAATGATAGCATAGTAACCGCCAAGACAGGTAAACAAACCGCAATTCAAAACGGGGCGGCATTTTATGAAGCAAAGCAAGGAACCAACTTTCAAATAGGCGAATTTGAAATAACCCTTTTAAGTGACTATCAAAGCGGGAGCGAAGAAAACGATCGCTCGGTTTTTGTTATGGCAAAGATTGATGATACTAAAATTTTATTTACGGGCGATGCCGAAACTAAGACTGAAAATAAGCTTTTAAGTGAGAATATAAATATTGACTGTGATATTTTAAAAGTAAGTCACCACGGAAGCAACTCATCTTCAGGTGAACGCTTTTTGCGTCAAGCTACACCAAATTATGCGGTTATTTCGGTGGGTGAGGGTAACAGTTATTTTCATCCGCATGCGGTAACTTTGAATGCGCTTAAAAAGTGTGGTGCAAAAACATTCAGAACCGATAAAAACGGCGATATAACCTTTGATTTTACGAATAAAGATTTAAAAGTAAAAACGCAAAAATAATAAATACCACCCGCTATGCGGGTGGTATTTCATTTTCGGGCATAGCCCTTAAACGATACCGGCGGCGCACAAGTGCGCTTTTTAGTTGGTCTGCCAGCCATGCAAAGATTACTGGCTACCCGTAAACGGGACAAGGGCAAAGCCCTTGTCGTTTAAGGGGGTTACGGTGACAGCGAAGATACTATAAAACACACGAAACTTGCCGACAAATTGAAAACGCAGTTTTCACTCTTTGGCGGCGTTTTAATAAAATTTGAATTTTGTCACCTAAGGGGGAAATCGAAATTCCCCCTTTAGGCGAATCTTTCCGCCCTTTCTTTTCGCCTACACAAGAAAGGGCGTGCCCGTCGCGGCATGGGCGACAATATAGAATTGTTGATCGGTTAACCTCTTTTGAACCACGCGACTATCGCGTGGTTTTCGTTATACAACAAAAAGCACAACCGATGAGGTTGTGCTTTTATACCTAAATATAGAGTG
>JAZUPK010000045.1:0-111134 GCA_045605125.1 Acutalibacteraceae bacterium
TTTCTCTCGAGAATTGTCGGGTCCTTATTATTGTCGTTGTTTAATTTTCAAGGTCCGTTTCGCACCCCTCTTTTTAGGGCGCCCGATTATATTACCACATTTAATCCCCTTTGTCAACACTTTTTTTAAAGTTTTTTTAAACTTTTTTCAAATTGTTAAAAAACGCACTAAAGTGACTAAAATTATAATAGATTTTGTGTATTTATTATAACCTCTGCAACTTTTAAGCCGTCTACTGCCGCAGACATAATACCGCCGGCATATCCTGCGCCCTCGCCCGCAGGATACAGCCCATTAACATTAATACTTTGTAAATTTTCACCTCGCAAAATTCTGACAGGCGATGAGCTACGAGTTTCGGGTGCAGTAATTACCGCACTTTCATCCGCAAATCCTTTTATTTTTTTGTCAAACTCTAAAATACCTTGCTTTAAGCTATCGGTCACAAAACTTGGAAAAATCTTTCGCAAATCCGCAAAAGCGTACGAAGGCTTAACGGTTGGCTTTACCTTTGTGATATTTGGTGCTTTGCCGAAAACAAACTCACCAACAGTTGTCAGCGGCACAACTCCCTTACATATATTATATGCGTTTTGCTCAATTATTCTTTGCAGTTCACATCCTGCTAAAACATCGTTACTTGGAAAATCTTCAGGATTAACCCCAACAAGCAAAGCACTGTTAGCATTATCTCCATTGCGCAAGGAATAACTCATACCGTTTACTGCAAGTCCATTTTCTTCACTTGAAGCATTTATGACTTCTCCACCGGGGCACATACAAAAAGTATACACTCCCCTGCCATTTTCCAAATGAACCGCAAGCTTGTAATCCGCAGCCGATAATGCGGGATGATTATAAAAGTCACCATATAATGCCTTATTAATATCTTCTTGCAAATGCTCTATACGTACGCCCACCGAAAAAGGCTTTTTCTCCATAGCCACGCCGCTATCACGCAAAAAGGCAAAAACATCACGCGCAGAATGCCCTGTAGCAAGCACCACAGTATCGCACTCAATTTCCTTATCATTTACTGTTATAGATTTCACTTCATCATTGAAAAAAGAAATTTTTTGAAGCTTACTACCAAAAAGAACAGTGCCACCTAACTTTATAATCTCTTGACGAATATTCTTTACAATATCCACCAAAACATCGGTGCCAATATGAGGTTTTGCATCGCTAAGAATATTCTCCCTTGCTCCGTGCAAGGCAAATTCCTTTAAAACCGCGCGGCAACGAGAGTCCTTAATGCCCGTATTAAGCTTGCCATCGGAAAAAGTACCTGCACCGCCTTCACCAAACTGAACATTTGATTCAGGATTGAGCTCTCCGCCATTTAAAAACTTTTCAACATCCTTTTGGCGAGTATCGGAATCATTACCGCGTTCAACAACTAAAGGCTTTAATCCTGCGCGCGCTAACGCCAACGCGCAAAACATACCGCACGGGCCAAAGCCTACAACTACAGGTCGTTTTTGGGGTTCCTTACTCGCCTTTAGCCAGGTGTATTCCTTATTCATATATATTTGTGCGTTTTTGCATTTTTTTAGAAGCTTTTGCTCGCTGGCTGTTTCCACCAAAACAGAACAGCAAAAATGCACATTATTCTTTTTTCTAGCATCAACCGATTTCCTATATAAATATACATTATCGGTTTTAATACCCAAAAGCTTTTCAACTGTAGATTTTAAAGAGTTAAAATCAGTATCAAGCGAAAGCTTTAGATTATTTACTAAAATCATTACTTTTCACCAATCGCATTTGCAGCCGCCATAGCACTGCTCCACGCCCACTGCAAATTAAAGCCACCGCAGTCGCCATCAATATCCAAAATTTCACCTATACAATATAGATTTTTGCAGTCATTACTTTCCATAGTTTTTGGATTAAACTGTGTAGTGTCAAGTCCACCTGCGGTTACTTGCGCATTTGCAAAACCGGTAGTCCCCGTAACAGCAAACTGCATATTCTTAATAACATTTGCAACCTTCCTTGCTTTGCCGCACAAAATACTCGCCTTATCCGAAAGCTTAAAGCCTGCCGTTTTTAAAATAACCTGTCCTACTCGTTTATTAAACATACCCGTAAAAAACTCTTCTAAAGTGCGGTCAGAAAAACGCTTTGCTCTATCTTCGATTATAGAACACAGTTCTTCAAATGCGGTATTCGGCATAATATCAAGACTAACTAAATCACCGCCATTTTTAGAAACTTCTCGCGATACCTGCATTACAGGCGGTCCCGAAAGACCGTAATCAGTAAATAAAACCTCACCAAAATCCCGCCTTAGTATCTCGTTGTCTTTCAAAACACTTACATTGGCATCTAGCTTAATACCTTTAAGCTGTTTTGTAATATCGTTTTTAGTTTTAATTTGCACAATAGACGGTTGCGGTTTAACAGTCTTAAATCCTGCTTTTTTAAGGATATCAAGCATCTCACCATCGCATCCCAACTTTTCACCACCTGCAAGACCGCCTGTAGCAATTATTACATTCTCGGTTATGAAGCCTAACTTGTTAGAAAGTATTTTATAATCCTTACCCATTGTATTTATATCAGTTACTTTTATATCGGTATGGATAATAACGCCTAACTCTTCTGCCGCAAAACGAAGACAATCTACAACAGAGCCTGCTTGCAGAGAAGCAGGATACACCTTATCTCCTTCATATATAAAAGGAATCCCTATATTATAAAAGAACTTTTCGCAAACCGATAAATTATATTTTTCTAAAGCGTATTTACAAAAATCCTTATGCTCGCCGTGATAACGATCTAAAGTTATGTTTTTATTAGAAATATTACATCTTCCGTTACCGGTAGTTATAAGTTTTTTTCCAACGCGAGGTAAACTTTCAAAAATTCGTACACTTTTTTGAGGTGCTAATTGTTTTATAGCGATAGCGGCACATAACCCAGAAGCTCCGCCACCTATTATAATTACATCAGTTTTCATACAAATAATTCCTTATACATATATAGTATACAAATGATAACACAAAATTTTTGGTTTTACAAGCAAAAGAAAATCCCGACCTTTCAGTCGGGATTTAAAAATTTAAGCTTCTATAGTTTCCTTTTGAGCTTCTTGTAATTCCTTATCATAAGAAAGCATGGGCTCAACATCTTTTTTACGAATCTTACGGTCAACATAGTTTTTAACAATTTTCATAACTAATGGAGTAAGAACCAATACACCAATAAGGTTAGGCACCATCATAAGACCGTTGAAGGTATCTGAAATGTCCCAAGCGAGACTTGAAGTAAGTACTGCGCCGAAGATAACAGTAATAACGTGGATAATACGGAAAATGAAGGTTGTCTTTGCGCCAAAGAGATATTCCCAAGCCTTTGAGCCGTAGTGTGACCAACCAAGAACGGTTGTGAAAGCAAACAAGAACATTGCAATAGCAACGAAACGTTGACCTATGTTACCCCTGCTGAATACTTGGTTAAAAGCACCACCTACAAGAGTTGCATCCGAAAGACCTGCAGCAATTTCGCCTGTTTCAACATTGAAAACGCCACCTTTAAGGCCACCTGAAGTAAGAACAACCAAAGCAGTCATTGTACAAACAACCATTGTATCAGCAAATACTTCGAATATACCCCACATACCTTGCTTAACAGGTTCCTTAACGCTTGAGTTAGAGTGTACCATAACCGAAGAACCAAGACCTGCTTCGTTTGAGAATACACCACGTTTAAAGCCGTTGGTCATAGCAACTATAACGCCGCCGATACCACCGCCAACGAAAGCTTGGGGCTTGAATGCATTTACGAAAATCGCCTTAAAAGCAGGAAGAATAGCATCATAGTTAATACCAATGATAATAAGACTACCCAGAACAAAAAGCACTACCATAAAGGGAACAATTTTTTCGGCAACATTAGCAATTCTCTTAAGACCGCCAAGTGTGATAAGTGCAGTTAAAGCCATAATCACAACACCAATAATAATATTGTAAAGTGATATGCCGCCAAGAACTTCAATAGAAGAGATAGCTTTTACGTCGAAAGCAGCAGCAACGTTGGCAACAATCTTGTTAACCTGACCCATACTACCGATACCAAAAGAAGCGAGCATTGTAAAGATACAGAAAAGTACTGCTAAAACTCTACCAATCCACTTGCAACCCTTTTTAGAGCCAAAACCGTCACGCAAGTAATACATTGCGCCGCCAGACCATTCGCCGTTTTCGTTCTTGCGGCGGTAATAAATACCTAAAGCATTTTCAGCAAAGTTTGTCATCATACCAAAGAATGCAGCAACCCACATCCAGAAAACCGCACCTGCACCACCTAAGCAAATAGCTGCGGCAACACCTGCGATGTTACCTGTACCTACTGTAGCGGCAAGAGCTGTACAAAGTGCTTGGAAAGGTGAAATAGTACCCTTTTCTTTTGTGTGACCGATAACATCCTTCTTAAAAAGACTACCGATTGTGTTTTTCCACCAATGGCCTAAGTGTGAAATCTGGAACACCTTTGTGCAAAGGGTTACGATAATGCCTGTACCGATAAGTAAGGCTAAACCGAATATACCCCATACAACGCCATTAATACTGCCGTTGATTTCTGCAATTTTGTCTAACATTTTTTCTTCTCCTTTTTTAGACATTCTTAAATTTTATTGAATACCGTTTTTTTAAATGGAACTTCAAAACAAAAATTCCGAGTCAAACAAAAAGACTCGGAAAAGTTAACAAATTATATGCCCTTTGTCCTTTTGCCTGAGAGATTAACGGTAAACCGCCTTGCCCCTTCGGCATCTGCTCAAGGTAACCCTTGTCAGAATTCTCCAAAGTCCTATCCGTTCACAGTCGCTTTCACTTCTGCAAACTTCATTTAGTATTCAATTTAGTAACATTATAACACATTGTGTGAAAAATTCAAGTGTTTTTTTGAATTTTTTCAATTGACTTTTAAAGATAAAAGTAATATAATCAATATAATATACTTTTTAAGTAAAAAGGAGATTGTATTTATGGCTTATTATTTTAGCGAAGTATCGCATACCTTTAACGAATATCTCTTGGTACCTGGATATTCTGACAGTAATTGCGTACCTGCCAATGTTTCTTTAAAAACTCCGCTTGTTAAGTTCAAAAAAGGCGAAGAGCCGGCTATTTCTATGAACATCCCTATGACCTCTGCCATAATGCAGTCAGTTTCAGGTGAACGCTTAGCAGTAGCTTTAGCTCGCGAAGGTGGCGTTTCCTTTATTTACGGTTCACAGTCTATTGAAGATGAAGCCGCTATGGTAGCACGCGCAAAAGCTTATAAGGCAGGCTTTGTTGTAAGTGCTTCAAACGTTACCCCCGAAGACACTTTAGCAGAAATTTTAGCTTTAAAAGAAAAGAACGGTTACTCTACTGTTGCCGTTACTTCTGATGGTACTGCAAACGGCAAGCTTTTGGGTATAGTTACAGGCCGTGACTACCGTGTAAGCCGTATGAGTACTGATATTAAGGTTAAAGAGTTTATGACTCCACTCGAAAAGCTTGTAGTAGCGGATGAAAACACAACTCTCAAAATGGCTAACGACATTATTTGGGATAATAAACTTAGCTCCTTACCAATAGTTGATAAAAACGGCAACTTGATGTATTTCGTTTTCCGTAAGGACTACGATGCACATAAATCCAACCCTAACGAACTTCTCGACAAAGACAAGCGTTACGTTGTAGGTGCAGGTATTAATACCCGTGACTATGCAGAGCGTGTTCCTGCTTTAATTAAAGCAGGTGCCGATGTTCTTTGTATCGACTCTTCTGAAGGGTTCTCGGAATGGCAGTCACGCACAATCGCTTTCATTCGTGAAAAGTATGGCGATAGCGTTAAGGTAGGTGCAGGTAACGTTGTAGACCGCGATGGCTTTATGTTCTTAGCAGAAGCAGGCGCCGACTTTATTAAGGTTGGTATAGGCGGCGGTTCTATATGTATTACCCGCGAAACCAAGGGTATTGGCCGCGGACAGGCTACCGCACTTATTGATGTTTGCGCTGCCCGAGATGAATATTTCGAAAAGACAGGCGTTTATATTCCTGTTTGCTCTGACGGCGGTATCGTTCACGACCATCATATGACCTTAGCTTTGGCTATGGGTGCTGACTTTATGATGCTAGGTAGATACTTTGCTCGCTTTGATGAAAGTCCGACAAATAAAATCAATATAAACGGTAACTATTATAAGGAATATTGGGGTGAAGGTTCTAACCGTGCTCGTAACTGGCAACGTTACGACTTAGGCGGCGATAAGAAGCTCTCCTTCGAAGAAGGTGTTGACTCTTATGTTCCTTATGCCGGTACATTAAAGGATAACGTAAGCCTTTCACTCGCTAAGGTTAAATCTACTATGTGTAACTGCGGCGCACTTACAATACCTGAACTACAACAAAAAGCTAAGCTTACATTGGTATCAGCTACAAGTATTGTTGAAGGCGGCGCACACGACGTTATTCAAAAAGAAACATCGCTCGGCACAATTAAATAATAATGCGTAATTTGTAATTAAAGCCACGGAAAACTCCGTGGCTTTTTTCTATGCGATATATATGTATCAAAACAATTACGAATTCTGCATCAAAGTAGTATACAAACAAGTCCGTTACAGCCTTCATTGATTACCCGCTCTATTGTTTCCTGCACTCGCATTCTGGCATCAATAGGCATTTTGGAAAGCTTAGCATGAAGCCCTTCGTTAACAAGCTCGTGCAAGGATTTACCGAATATATTGGAATCCCAAATTTTAACAGGGTCTTCTTCAAATCCGCTAAGCAGATACATAATAAGGTCTTCGGACTGCTTTTCACTGCCAACAATCGGGCTTACTTCGGTTGAAATATTAGCTTTCATAAGGTGTATTGACGGTGCCGATGCTTTAAGCCTTACGCCGTAGCGACCGCCCTGCTTTACAATTTCGGGTTCTTCAAGCTCTAGCTCTTCAATATCCGGCATTATAATACCGTAGCCGGTTGCTTCTACCTCTTCCAAAGCGTTTTTAACCTTGCTGTATTCCTTTTCAGCTTTAGCTAATCGCGAAAAGGTTTCCATAAGCTCCCATTCATCTTCTACGCTAATTCCCGTAGTTTCGCTTAATATCTTATAAAACAGGCTTTGGTTTACAGTAACTGAGACTTCGGCACAACCGTCACCTAAGTTTATGTTGTCGACTATAGCCGACTCTACACTCTCGCAGTTTTTAAATGCATCCGAAAATGCGGCAATATCCCTTATATGTTTAACGCCCGAAAGTGAAGCCTTTATAGCCTTTAAGAGTTCATTACGAAGCGGGTGCGAAAGCGGTAAATTGTTTATCCACCTTGGGTAGCAAACGCTAATTTCATTTACGGGAAATTCAAACAAAATTTTACTTAAAATATCCTTAATATCGTCGTCCGATAGTTCTAAGCAGTTAATTGGGGTTACAGGTACGCCATATTTTTGGGATAATTCTTTAGCTGTATTCGCAGCCTCTGCCGATTCGGGATACATACAATTAAGCAGTACTATAAACGGTTTATTTATTTCCTTTAGTTCTTCAATAACGCGTTTTTCCGCTTCGGCATATTCTTCACGCGGAATATCGCTAATACTTCCGTCGGTAGTTATTACAAGCCCTATTGTGGAATGCTCGTTTATTACCTTTTGGGTGCCTACTTCCGCCGCCATATTAAAGGGCACAGGCTCACTAAACCAAGGTGTCATTACCATTCGCGGCTGTGAACCTTCAATATACCCTAAAGCACTCGGCACGATATAACCTACACAGTCGATAAGCCGCACATTCATTTTTGCGCTGTTATCTATACAAATTTCGGCGCCCTTTTCGGGTATAAACTTAGGTTCGGTAGTCATTATTGTTCTACCCGAAGATGATTGCGGCAGCTCATCAATAGCGCGCTCACGCAAATAGTCACCCTCCATATTAGGCAGTACCAATTTATCCATAAACTGCTTAATAAAGGTAGATTTACCCGTTCTTACAGGACCCACTATTCCAATATAAATATCTCCGCCCGAACGCTTTGCAATATCGTTATATATGTTACTAGTTTTCATAAAATCTTCCTCCATAAATAAGGCTTGTTTGTAAATAATATGCTACTTAAATTTTGTTTATGCCAAACTTTAAGCTTTAGAATAGTATGTAATGTAGAGGTGCGATTTTATGAATCTTTTTAATCTTAAGGTCGGGCAAAAATGCCTTATAGATAAAGTATATGAAAACGGAAATATTAAAAGACGGCTTTTAGATATAGGGCTTATAGAAAATACCCACGTAGAATGTGTGGGTGTAAGTCCCCTAGGCGACCCTAAAGCCTTTTTAATACGCGATGCGGTAATAGCGCTAAGAAAGGCAGACTGCGCTAATATTTCAATTAAGGATTTGGTAGTATGAGCGATAATATAACCGTTGCATTGGCAGGTAATCCAAACGTTGGAAAATCCACAATTTTCAACTCCCTTACCGGTATGAGACAACACACAGGCAACTGGGCGGGCAAAACGGTAGATAATGCGGTGGGTTACTACCAAAGCCAAAAATTCAATTACACATTTGTGGATATACCGGGTACTTATTCTTTAATGGCGCACTCGCCCGAAGAAGAAATTGCGCGTAATTTTTTGTGTTTTAAAAATCCTCAAGCAGTAGTGGTTGTATGTGATGCCACCTGTCTTGAGCGTAATCTTAATTTGGTTTTGCAAACTATGGAGATTTGCAAAAATGTTATAGTATGCGTTAACCTTTTGGACCAGGCAAAAGCCAAAAAGATAACCGTAAATTTAGAAAAACTGCAATCAGAATTAGGTGTGCCTGTTATAGGTACCATAGGGCATAAAAGGAAAAGTATTTTATCGCTTATAAATACGCTCGACCAAAACAGCCACAATAAAAACTACTTAAAAATAAAATACCCTAAAGCGTTAGAAACCGCTTTGGATATTTTAGAGCCCAAAATTAAAGAACATATAAACGATACCATAAACCCCCGTTGGCTATCGCTTAAACTGTTAGAAGAAGACAAAACCCTACAAAAACAAATTGAAAGTCATTTTGGCACCAAACTATTAGAAAATGAAACTGTAAAATCAGCTTTACTGGAAGCCAAAGCGTTTCTTTTGGAGAACGGCGTAACCCAAGAAAATTTAGAAGAATTAATAGTAAATACTATTGTAAAAAAGGCAGAAAGTATTACACAGTCGGTTATAGAAAAGCCGGAAAAAAGCAACTCGATAGACCGCAAGCTTGACCGCATTTTTACAAGTCGTATTTTTGGCTTTCCAATTATGCTTTTATTTTTAGGTCTTATTTTTTGGATAACCATTAGCCTTGCAAATTACCCTTCCCAACTACTATCCCGCTTTTTTTCTTTTTTAGAAACCAAGCTAAGCGTTTTTGTTACCTTTTTAGGCGCACCCGAGTGGCTTCACAACTGCTTAATATTAGGCGTTTTCAGAACACTTTCGTGGGTGGTGTCGGTAATGCTGCCGCCTATGGCGATATTTTTTCCACTTTTCACCTTGCTTGAAGACTCAGGCTATTTGCCACGCATTGCCTTTAACCTTGATAAACCCTTTAAAAGCTGTAATGCTTGCGGTAAACAAGCGCTTACAATGTGTATGGGATTTGGTTGCAATGCGGTTGGTGTTACGGGATGCCGAATTATAGACTCAAAGCGTGAACGCTTACTCGCTATTCTCACTAATAACCTTGTGCCCTGTAACGGCAGATTCCCCACGATAATTGCTATAATAACTATGTTCTTATGTTTTGCTGAAAACCAATCAATACTTTCAGCACTTTTGCTATTATCCGTTATTGTTTTAGGGGTGATTTCTACCTTTATTGTAACAAAATTTTTATCATTAACGGTTTTAAAGGGAACGCCGTCATCATATACTTTAGAGCTTCCGCCCTACCGCAAACCACAAATTACAAAGGTTATAGTACGCTCGATTTTTGATAGAACTCTCTTCGTTTTAGGCAGAGCCGTATCAGTAGCCTCCCCTGCGGGACTTTTTATATGGCTTATGGCAAATATTTTTGTAAATGGTGCATCCCTGCTTACACACTGCGCCTCGTTTTTAGACCCATTCGGCAAACTTTTGGGTCTTGACGGTGTGATTTTGCTTGCCTTTATATTAGGACTGCCCGCAAACGAAATTGTAATGCCTATAATAATTATGGCGTATCTCAATAACGGCTTTCTTACAGAATCTTCTTCCCTTTTTGCTATGCGCGAATTATTTATAGCAAACGGCTGGACAATAAATACCGCAATATCGCTAATACTCTTTTCCCTTTTTCATTGGCCCTGCGCTACCACAATACTTACAATTAAAAAAGAAACCGACAGTATCGGTTGGACTTTACTTTCGGTACTCTTGCCAACCATATTGTCGGTTTTAGTTTGTATGGTATTTAATTTTGTTATAAAGCTATTTTAAAAAGGATGCTATTTTAAAGCATCCTTTTTAAATTATAAGCTATTCATAAAGTTTTCTTTATTTTCTTTAGCGGTTGTAGTTGGGCGACCTAAGTCGTCACGCGCACCTATCGAACATTTAACTTCAATAAGCCTTAAACCGCTGTTTTCTTTAGCTAATTTTAGTTCTTTATCCAACGCTTCAAAGGTATCAACACTTACGGCATAAGGGTAACCGCAGCCTTCGGCAATTTTTACAAGGTCTATATTAGCCGCTACTGTGGGCATACCGCCAACCGTTTCGTGTGCGCCGTTGTTAATAACAATATGCACTAAGTTTTCGGGTTTTTCACTACCCACAAGCGCCATAGCGCCCATGTGCATAAGCACAGCACCATCGCCGTCTATGCACCATATCTTTTTGTCTTTCTTTTCACAGGCTATTTGTAACGCTATAGAAGAGCTATGTCCCATTGAACCTACGGTTAAAAAGTCGTGTGAGTGACCTTGATTATTAGCTTCTCTGATTTCAAAAAGCTCACGCGAAGCCTTACCCGTGGTTGAAACAACAGGGTCGGTGTCACTTACAGCCACAATATGCTCTATAATTTCTTCACGGCACATTTGGTTATCGTTTTGGTATTTCACCTTGCCGTCATACTGCAACGCGCCCTTGCGGACTATAAAAGCCACCTGCTTACCCGCATCTAAAAGCGGCTTCCAAGCTTGTAACTGTGCTTTTACTTCTTGCTCGGTAGTATCTTTACCGATAATAAATGTACGAATATCCATATCTTCAAGCAGCTTTACAGTTACTTCGCCCTGATAAATATGCTGTGGCTCGTCGTGGATACCGGGTTCACCGCGCCAACCTATAATAAATACACAAGGAATACCGTAAACCTTGTCGTTCATAAGGGATGCCACGGGGTTAATTATGTTACCTTCGCCGCTGTTTTGCATATAAACCACAGGCACCTTACCTGTCGCCAAGTGGTAGCCTGCCGCTAAAGCCACGGCATTACCTTCGTTTGCAGCAATTTTATGTTGCTTACCAATGCCGTATTCGTTTATAAGCCAGTCGCATAAGGGACGTAGCTGTGAATCGGGTACACCTGCAAAAAATTCAAATTCCTTTAAAAAATCAAGCTTCATATTATCACCTTTGGGTTATTTTTAAATATAAATCGTAAAGTACGTCTTCCGACAATGCTACAGGGTTGTTTTTAAGTCTACCTACATTTACCGAAGAAGCTAAAACACCTATTTCTTCGCTTGTGGCTTTAGGACCGCTTATATCCAATTCCTTTAAAATACCTTTATATTTTTCTACCGCTTCGGCGGCGCTGTTGCAGCCCATAGCATTTGCAATATCTTCAAAGGTTTTAAGCAAATATTCCGCCCCGCGCTTATCACTGCAATTTTGTGGGTTATTAAGCATATATTCCCAAATATGCGCAAGACCAATACCCACCGCATGACCGTGCGGTATACCGTAAAGGGTTGTCATTTTATAGCTCATAGCGTGGGCTGATGTAGTTGCGGTTATATTTATAGCCCTGCCCGCATAGTTAGAGCCAAGCATAATTTCTTTAGCGGCTTCGGGGTCGTTTTCAAAAATATACGCCCTATAATTATTTATAATTTTTTCAACCGCAGTTTTAGCATATTGCTTGCTTTCATCGTTAGAATTTACCGACCACCACGATTCAATCGCCTGGCAAAGCGCATCTAAAAGAGTGCACTTTTTTTGATATTCGGGCAAGGAATATAATAACGTATGGTCTAAAAGGGCATATTCGGGAATCCAATATTCTTCCGCCAAAGATTCCTTTTCGCCATTGTAATAAAAAACTGCAAAGCGGGTGGATTCGCTGCCTGTGCCCGCAGTTGTAGGAACCGAAATTAAGGGTATTTCGTTGTCTACAAGCTTTTGTTTGAAGTAAATTTCACCGTTGGGCAAATTAACAAACGCCTTAATGCATTTTGCAACGTCAATAGCACTACCGCCGCCAACCGCTACAATGGCATCGCATTTTTCTTTTCTGAATAAATCTACACCGACGCAAATTTCTTCGTATTTGGGGTTTACTGTAAAATCGGTAAAATATACCGCCTTAGTTTCTATATTGGCAAAGTATTCGTTAAGCCCCATTTTAAAAAAGGAAGGGAGGCAGACAAGCATATATTTTTTAACATTTAACTGCTTTAAAAGGTCACCTGTTTGCTTATACCAATTTTCGCCACATATAATTTTTTGCATTTTTATTCCTCCGGAATTAAGTTAATAATTTCCTTAATGCTCATACACATATCATCCGCTTCCTTAGCGCGATGATTTGTAAGTATTGTTTTTGCCACGTTTTGCATTGCGGGGAAACCGCTACGTGTTAGTTGGTTGGCATAAATCACCACGTTAACACCGCGTTCCTTAAATTCTTCTTCAGTTACCGAATTAAAGGAAGTCGGCACAACAACTATTGGTGTATTGGTATTTTGTTTTCTGAATTTTTCTACAAATTCAAAAATTTCTGCAGGGTCCTTTTTGCGTGAATGTATCATAATAGCATCGGCACCCGCACCCGAAAAAGCAAATGCGCGCTCTAATGCATCGTCCATACCACGCTCTAAAATAAGGCTTTCAATACGGGCACAAATCATAAAATCCTTTGTTTTTTGCGCCGCCTTACCCGCGCGGATTTTTTCGCAGAAGTTTTCAATAGAATCTTGTGTTTGCTCAACTTCGGTACCAAAAAGCGAATTCTTTTTAAGCCCTGTTTTATCTTCAATAATCACCATCGAAACGCCCATACGTTCAAGACTTTTTACGGTATAAACAAAGTGTTCGGTAAGTCCGCCTGTGTCACCGTCAAAAATAATCGGCTTTGTGGTAACTTCCATTATATCGTCAATCGTTCTAAAACGGGAAGTCATATCAACAAGCTCAATATCGGGCTTACCCTTTGCGGTGCTATCACAAAGGCTTGAAACCCACATAGCATCAAATTGGTAGGTTTTGCCTTCCTGCAAAACGGTGGTATTTTCGGCTATTAAGCCTGTAATACCGCTGTGCGCTTCTAATGCCGAAACGCAACCCTTTAAATCAATAAGCTTTCTAAGCCTTCCACGGCGCATCTCGGGTGTGCCTAACTGAATTCTCGAACGTTTTTCAAGCTCTTCAAACTTACTGTCCGAAGAATAGGGGTATTCTACAAGTCTTCCGCCGTATTCAGCAAGCACCGACACAACTTCATCACGAATAGGCTTTTGAAAGCCTGTGCGCCAGTCGTCGCCGTGAACTACGATAGTAGGCTTCAATTCACGCAAAATATCGGCATAACTCAATGTTTTTTGTTCTATAACATGCTTTACACCAACAATATTTTCAAAAATGATTTTTCTTTCACTAAAAGGTTTTAAAGGAAAACGCTTATAGCTTGCAATAGCCTCATCTGAAAGAACACCTATTGTAAGCTCGCCTAATTTTGAAGCGTTTTTAATAATGTCGATATGTCCGCTATGGATTATATCGGTAGAAAAGCACATATACACGGTTGAATTGTTTGTATTCATATTTCTTTCCTTTCGTAAATGGTCTTTTATGATTATACCAAAAATCAACAATTTGTCAACAAACAATTTGTAAATTAATTGTTAACGGCAATTTTATCACCTTTTGTTGATTATTAATATACTTTTAACCCAAAAATATAACCATAGCATTATTTATAAATTTGCTGTCAGATAAAGGAACACCTTACCTGACAGCAATTTTTAATTTTTTAAGCCTTTAGCTGCGCTATGGTTACACCGTTTTCGCCTTCGCCAAAGGTGCCTAAGCGAAAACTTTCTATATTTTTATGATGTCTTAAATGTGCCCCGATATTCTTACGCAGCACTCCCGTACCCTTACCGTGAATAATACGTATAGTTTCAATCCCCGAAAGAATTGCGGTGTCGATATAATTATCAAGCTCCATAATGGCTTCATCGCTAGCTTTTCCTATAAGGTTTATTTCTCCCGAAATCACCCTGTCTTTTCGGGATGTAATCCCCGAAACATTGCGTGTTTTCTTAATTTCGGTAGTGGGCGCATTTTTAGACTTAAAGCGCAAGTTTTCGAAATCGGTCCACATTTTTATAGAGCCCGACATAACGTAAGCCTGCTTCTTGTTTTCTTTCACGTCAATAACGGTAGCGTCGCGGTTAATATCGGCAATAATCACAATATCCCCTTTAGAAAGGGTTGTCACCTTTTCGCCTGCAACATTATGGCTAACAACGGGGTTAGCTTCATCTTCAAGCTCTTTTAGGGTATTTTTAAACATACCCCTTGCCTTTTCAGCCATTTTTGCCGAGTTTTCGGCATTTATGGCTTTTTTCATTTCTTCAAGCTCGTTTAAAAGAAGTGAAGACTTATACCTTGCATTTTCTATTATTACATTAGCCTTTTCGCGAGTATCTGCCATAAGTTTTTCAGTTTTGAGCGATAGCTCGTGCTCACGCATTTCAATTTTCTTTTTGCTGTCTGCAATCTCGGTTCTAAGCTTTCTTGCAGTTTGGTGCTCGCGCTCGGCTTTTTTTCTTGCCTTTTCTAAGGATGCAACAACCTTTTCAAAACGCAAATCTTCTTCATTTATTTGTTGCTTTGCGGTTTCTATGATACTGCTGTCAAGACCTAGTTTGCCCGAAATCGCAAACGCGTTAGAACGCCCCGGCATGCCAACAATAAGGCGATATGTAGGCTTAAGGGTCGCAACATCAAATTCACAAGAAGCGTTTTCTACACCAACAGCATCAATCGCGTAGGACTTAAGCTCGGGATAGTGTGTAGTTGCAGCAACACGGCTACCAAAGGCAGACAGTCTCATTAAAATTGCTTTTGCAAGGGCGGCGCCTTCAATAGGGTCAGTACCGGCGCAAAGTTCATCAAAAAGCACCAACGAATCATCATCCGCTTGCTTTAATATTGAAATAATGTTAACCATATGCGAAGAAAAGGTTGAACGCGACTGCTCTATGCTTTGTTCATCACCAATATCAGCAAAAACCGAGCTATATATTGCAACCTGACTACCATCATCACAGGGTATCATAAGACCGCACATTGTCATAAGTGTTAAAAGCCCTATTGTTTTAAGGGTTACGGTTTTACCGCCCGTGTTAGGACCTGTTATAACCAAGGTGTTATAATCCTTACCAAGCTCTACAGTAATAGGCACTACCGTTTTATAGTTAATAAGCGGATGGCGCGCATTTTTAAGATAAGTATATCCGTTCTTATTAATTTTTGGCATAGCCGCTCTCATTTTATAAGCCAGTCGCGCTTTGGCGAATATTAAATTAAGCTTTACTAAAGCTGCATAAGATGGGATTATACTATCACAAAAACTGCCCGCTTCGCTTGAAAGCTCGGCTAAAATGCGGTCAACTTCTTCATTTTCGCGAAGCTTTAAAACGCGAATTTCGTTATTGGTTTCAACTACGCTCATAGGCTCTACAAATATAGTAGCCCCCGTAGCAGAAGTATCGTGAACGATACCGTTTACTTGTCCTTTATATTCCGCCTTTACAGGCACTACAAAGCGTTCGTCACGCTGAGTGATAATGGCTTCTTGTAAATATTTGGCGGTAGGTCCTTTTATAATTTTTTCAAGATTTTCGCGTAGCTTTGCTTGTTTTCCTGCTATTTTACGGCGAATATCATAAAGCGCAGGGGAAGCATTATCATTAAGCTCTTCTTCATTCTTTATTGCAAAATTAATTTTATCTTCTAAATATTTATTGGGAACTAGCGATAAGAAACAGTCTTCTAAAGAAGTATTTTCCATACTAAGACAGTTTTGTCGCCACTCTTTTACCGCCCTTATTGCACGAACCGTTTCACAAACAGCTATAAGTTCAGAAATAGACAGCACCGCCGAAGACTGTGCTCTTCTAAGGCTATTTATAACATTTTTAGCGCCTGCAAAATTTGGGGCTTGATATTTTGCCATAAAAATATAAGCATCCTCGGTATTGCGAAGGCTTGATTCCACCGCCTGAAAATCGGTTTCAGGCTCAATTTCCAATGCCAATTGTTCGGAATCTTCAAGCGTTGCTTCTTTGCTTAAAAGTTCTAATATTTTATATAGCTCTAATGTTTTTAAATATCTTTTGTTAATAGACATTTACTGCTCCTTAATTGATTCGTAAAATTCTAGTGTGTGAAAGCGGTGGTCTGTCTGCATAGTTATGTAACGCCCTGTAATATCCGCTAACTGTTTTGCTTTATCCCCGGGGATAGTGAAAGAATAAAGCTTTGAAAACTTAGAATAAACAATGTGTCGCATAGCGCTTAAAATTGTGCGGTCAATAGCAATACCGCCCGCTTTACATTCACTACATCTAAGTGCTCCGTTTTCTAACATAAAATACATAATGCCATCTTCAAACTTACCACATTCATCGCAAGCAATCAAATCGGGTGCGTAGCCTGCTAAAACCGCTGTTCTGAGTTCGGTTATTGCCTTGATAAGCGGCGGAAAATATTTTTCCTTGGTAAGAAAATGAAGCGAATTTAAAATAAGGCGTAAAAGTTCGGTGTTTTGTTCACCCGATACTGAAAATTCACTTGCCAATTCACAAAAATACTGTGATAGTGATAAAACTTCAATATCACTGCCTGCCCCAAAAAACACATTTATAGGTGTGGCTTCGTAAATTCTAAGGCTTCCGTTTTTATTCTTTATTGTAAAGCTTCCGTATGTAAGTAAAGAAGTAGCACTGCCCTTTTTAGATTTTATGTTTTTAGCACCGCTTGCAAAGGCTTTTATAATACCTTGTTCACGGCTGAAAAGAGTGACCAAACGGTCACTCTCCCCTATTTTCATTTCCTTTATCACAAGTGCCTCTACTGTAAATCGGTTCTCGTAGCTTGACATTAGATTCCTCCGCTTTAGAAGAATTTACAAAATACAAATAATCGGTTATCTTACCGCTCTCTATAAAACGGTGCCAACTGTCTTTAAATACCATACTATCACCCAAAAATAGTTTTGGGTAATATTTTGTAAATATAACAGGTAACTTAATCCAAACCAAAGGTATGTATAAGACCCTGTCTGTTTCGCCAGTCTTCCTTTACCTTAACCCATAATTTTACGCTAGCTTTTATACCGAAAAAGGCTTCAATATCACGCCTTGCCATACTGCCTATTTTCTTAAGCATAGTGCCATTTTTGCCTATAATAATACCTTTATGCGAATCCCTTTCGCAAATTATGGTAGCTTCAATTTCTACTATCGGCTCGCCGTCTTTAGTATCACGCTCAAAAAAGCGTTCCAAATCCACCGCAATACCGTGGGGTACCTCTTTATCGAGTGTGCGAAGCAACTTTTCGCGTATCATCTCGGCAACCATAACCTTTTCGGGTTGGTCGGTAACATCGGTATCAGGAAAATAATGCACCGAAGGCTTTGAATATTTTTTAAGCTCATCTAGCAAAATATCTACCCCATCACCTGTTTTAGCCGATAGCGGTATTACTGTTTCAAAATCGAATGCCTTAGAATATATAGTAATAAGCGTTAAAAGTTCTTCCTTACGCTCTAACATATCTATTTTATTTATAACCAAAATAGCCTTTAACTTACGCTTTTTAAGCTCAGCTATAAGCTCCACCTCGGCGGGTGGCAAGCTATCTTCACTAAGTTGAAATTTTGGTTTTGCTTCTACCACTAAAACCGCAGCGTCAACTTCACTCATGCCATCGCTTACGGCTTTGTTCATATTTTTATCAAGTTCATTTCTTGCCCTGTGAAAACCGGGGGTATCAATAAACACTAACTGATTTTCGTTTTCAGTCTTTATGCCCATAATTTTAGTACGGGTGGTTTGAGGCTTGTCCGAAACTATGGCAACCTTTTGTCCCAGTATTTTATTCATAAGTGAAGACTTACCAACATTTGGGCGACCTATTATTGTTATAAAAGCAGATGTTTGTTTCATAATTATTCCTTTATATTTTATTTATAGCTAGTCCTAAAAGTTCTAAAACAGCTTCTTCCTTTTCACGCATAATTGCTTGTTCAATTCCGCCGTTCACGTGGTCGTATCCCAACAAATGCAGCATTGAATGTACAGTTAAAAATGCAATCTCGCGGTCGATAGAATGACCATATAAATCAGCCTGAGCCACTGCGTGCTCATAAGATATCACAACATCGCCGAGCAATAAAGCACCGTTTTCAGGGTTGCGGTCGTATTCACCGTTTTCGCCCAACGGGAACGAAAGAACGTCGGTTGCTGAATCTATATTTCGGTACTCTTTATTCATTTCCCAAATTTTTGCATCATCGACTATGGTAACATCCACCTGTGCAGGCTCTAAAAATTCTTCAAAAGAAAGCGTAGCATTACAAGCCTTTCTTATTAGCAAGCGTGTGCCTGTAGGAAGTTTCAAACCTTTTTGTTTAACCGAAATATTAACCTTTGCGCTCATTTTTCTCCTCGTTTCTCTCGTATGCCTTGATAATTTCTTGTACAAGGCGGTGCCTTACAACGTCCTTATCACTCAGTTTACAAATTGATATATCTTCAATACCTTTAAGTATTCTAACTGCTTCTTTTAGTCCTGATTTTTTACCGTCAGGCAGGTCAATTTGTGTAATATCGCCTGTTACTACCGCTTTTGAATTAAAGCCCAAACGGGTTAAAAACATTTTCATTTGTTCGCGTGTAGTGTTTTGGGCTTCATCTAAGATTATAAAACTATCATCCAAAGTTCTGCCACGCATGTATGCTAGCGGTGCTACTTCAATATCGCCGCGTTCAATGCATTTTTGAAAATTTTCAGCGCCAAGCATATCAAAAAGTGCATCATAAAGCGGTCTTAAATACGGGTCAATTTTTTGCTGTAAATCGCCGGGCAAAAAGCCCAAACGCTCACCTGCTTCTACTGCAGGGCGGGTTAAAATAATACGATCAACCTGTTTTGCGCGAAAAGCCGAAACCGCTTCAGCAACAGCCAGATATGTTTTACCAGTACCCGCAGGACCAACACCTATTGTTATTGTATTGTTTTTTATAGCTTCAATATACTTGCGTTGTCCAAGTGTTTTAGGCTTTATGGGTTTACCCTTTGCAGTAATGCACACACAGTCGGCCGATAAAAGACTTTCTATTTTGCCGTCTTCACCATCTCTCACAAGACTGCTTGCATAATCTACATTCTGCTTGGTTATTTGTTCACCCTTGTTTATCATAGTTATAAGACACTCAACAGTCCTAACTGCCGCCATTACATTTTCAGGCTCGCCTTTAATTTTAATTCCGCTGCCGTGGGAGGTTATGATAACCGAATATTTTTTCTCTATTTCTTTTATATTCTCATCAAAATTACCGAACAAATAACTAAGCTGTTCTATTCTTTCGGTATCTACCGTTTTTTCAAACATAGCCGTCTCCAATAAATATATATTTTATCTATACATAGTTATTGTATCACATTTTTTACTATTTTCCAATACTAAATATCAAATTTTCACTTACTGCTATATTCTTCTCTTCAGTTACTACTGCAGTCAAAAAAAGCGTGCCATTATGTTCTAAAAAATTTTTTTGTTTTACTTCTCCATTACATCCTTTTTGAACCCTTTTGAGAAGCGAATTTTTTGCATATTCCAACTTTTGCGTTACCGTTTCGCAGTTTTTAAAAATGAACCTTTTTTTATATATTTTAAGCGGTAAATTTTGCTCGAATAATCGAAACGTTTTTTCGCTTGTTTGATAGTCGTATTCCCCACTTTCACCACCCAAATAAAGTGGGATTTTAAGGGTAAAAAACTCTAATACGCTTTTTTCTTTCACTTTTCCTGTAGGGTAGCTTACCTGCTTTTTAAGAGGTTCTTGTAAAGTAATTTCGGTTTCGGTTTTAGCGATTATTTCACCTATAGAATGAACAAATTTAGTATTGCTTTCACTTTCTATTATTCCAGACACTAATATATCACCCTTTTTAACTACATCCCCAACCTTTACTAAGCAGTTACCCGCTTTAACATCAATATGGGTAATTATTCCGTCGGCGTTAGCTTTCAAATTTGTAGCCTTTGTGTTATCTTCAGCTTTTTCCTTTATTTCGGTAACATTTACAGTAAGTTTGCACCCTTCAATATTAAAGCTACTCCACGCCAGTGTATCAGTTTTAAGCAGTAACTGTTGCGCCGCATTTTTAGCACTTATACTACTCGCTTTAACGCCCGTTTTGATGCCTATTTGCTCACAAACTGTTAAAATTTCTTTAGTTTCGGTTTTAGTATTGCCCACAACATCAATAATCCATATATATCCCGACATTATGTACAAAATTGCAAAAAATAACAAAACACCTGCAAAAACGCCAAACCGCTTGTTGTACTTATTTATAAAAAACGGAAAACCGCTTTTTCGCAAAATATGTACCCTTATACCGCTTTTTCGTAAAATTTTAGGTAGCTTTAAAAAATCCTTAACCGTAATTTTACAGCAAATTTTTCCATTTCTAAATTTTGCCGACCAAATACTAATTTTATTTTTAGAACATAAATTCAGCACCTTTTCGGGATAAATACCCGAAAACTCAACGCTTAAAACACCGCAAAAAAATCTATATAAAAAAAGCATAGTTATCCCCTAATCGCAAAATTCTAAACTCGCTATTTTACCGTTAACCGTAATGGTGTTATTCTCAAAAGTGGAAATATCAAATTCACTGCCACAAACAATTAAGGCACCCTTTATAAGTTTTAGCTTTAAATAACAGTCGTTATATTCGTAAACACCTAAACATCCCTCTATAACAATACGACTATTAGAAAAAATCTCGGTATGAGCACCGTTTAAAATATCCGTATCAAAAACCTTTTCACTTCCAAAAAGGTTTAGCTTTTCCCGTTTTTTACCTTTTTCTATTTTAATTTTTTTAGCCAAAGCCTACACTCCCTTTGTACTAATGCTATGAAGTTTTAAATAAAATAATTCATAGGTGATAGTGTGAAAAGAATAATATATTTTTTTAGTGTGGCTTTCGTTTTAGCTTTCTCTATTTTAATACTTAAAAACCCAAAAGCGTGCATAACAGCTACCGCTTACGGCATTAACCTAAGTGCTCGTGTACTTATACCGTCACTTTACCCATTTACCTTTTGTGTGCTTTTTATTTTAAATTCGGGATTTTTAAATAATTTTAGATTTTTAGACCAAATATTAAAAAAACTTTTCGGTATGAACTGTTATCTTTTTTCGGTGTTTTTCTTATCTCTTATTGGTGGATACCCCTTAGGCGCTAAGCTTATAAACGATTCGCAAATAGACAGTAAAACCGCTAAAATCATGCTTAACTACTGCGTAAATGCAGGGCCTGCATTTATTATTACCGCTATAGGCAACGGGATTTTTAATTCTAAAAAAGTTGGGCTAATACTTTTTATTTCACATATTCTACCTTCATTTTTATTAGCGTTTTTATTTAGAAAAAAGCTAAATCCAAATAGTATTAATAAAAAAAGCGTAATAAGCATTGCCGATAATTTTGTTTTAAGTGCTTCTTCTGCAGCTTCAGCGCTTATTAGTATTTGCACCTATGTTTTGCTGTTTTCGGTAATTACGGCTTACATAGACCACTATACCTTTTTAAAACCTTTAACTTTGCTTTTAGAGGTAACAAATTCTATAAGCCATACTAACAATATTTTGCTAATTTCCGCACTTTTAGGCTTTGGCGGTATTTCTATTTGGTGTCAAGTGTATTCGCTTAGTAAAAAAGCAAAACCCGATTATTTAGCCTTTCCCTTATGTCGTATTTTTCACGCTTTTTTAAGTATGACTTTAACATATACCGCCATAAAGGTTTTTGGGGTTACCGTTCCCACTCTTTCAAACGGTAAAATTTTTATTTTTTCTGCCTTCAACAGTACTGCCGCGGTGGGCTTTTCACTTATAATTTTAGGTATTCTTTTTATGATATCCTTAAATCAAAAAAATTATGCTGGTAATATACTTGAAGATATAGTATAATATATTATAATTAACAAAACAAAGGATGTGCAAAAATGAGCAAGATAGGGTTTAATAAAAATTTAAAAAAATCCTGCGAGTATTGCAAATACGGAACAGTATTAGAGCTTACCAGTGAAACCGTTTGCAAAAAGCGCGGTATCACTGATGGTCGTGACTACTGCCGCAGCTATAAATACGACCCGCTAAAGCGCATCCCTAAAAAAATACAAATAAGTGATAACTACACCCCTGAAGATTTTAAATTGTAATCCCTACAAAAATCCCCTACCAAAGTTTTTAACTTTGATAGGGGTGTTTTTTACTTCAAAAATTCAATTGTATTAACGCTGTTTTCACTTACAGTAATTTTAATTGTTTGCCCTTTGGTTGCAAACGGCAATAAATCCGATTTAGTAACCAAAGCGGTATAAATTTTGTCATTCTTTTCAAGCTTTATATAATAAACTGTATTACCGTTTACTACTGCCGAATTGATATTCTCAATAACACCTGTAATTTCGGTTTCGGGCGCTTCTTCAATATCAGCAACATTTTCGGTTTTAAGTTTTCCAATATAGTCGGATCTTGCACTTTCTACAGTGTTGCCTGTACCTACTATCTGATACTGATTTACATCAACAAAAGCATACATCTTAACAAGACCTGCACTGTCTTTTAGTGACATAAAATAGGTTGGTCTGTCAGATACATTAAGAAGCAACGGGAAGGTTGAAGTATACTTTAAGTGTTGTACCTGACCTTCGGCAGAACTCATAGCAGAATACTCTTCCGCACCGGGTATTGTGTAAAATTTAGTAGCCTTAGTGCGAAGGTTTGTAAGCACAAAGCCCACATTGGATTCATCGCTTGTAACCGATGTCATACCTGTATACAAAAATACGTCGTCATCAACAGCAAGGTAGTTATAGCCGTCGGTCGGTTGTAAAACACCACGCTGACCGAATATCGAGTTAAAGAAGCCCGAGCGGTACTTACCGTTGTATACAAGCTGATTTAAAATCATATAAGAATCATAAACCTGATCAACCCAAGTAGGAACCTCATTTAACTTATAATACTTACTTTCACCCGTTTGGGCGTTCATAAGCACGGCACCGTCAATATCGCTACCGCTCCAAAAACCTATTTTAAAATCAACTACCGATGCCACCCAGTAAGGTGTACCGTTATCATCAATTTCAAAAGAGATATTATCAAAAATTTTGGTAGGATACTTAAAGCGTAGGGCACGGTTAAGGTCGCGCATAAAGTATTCACTATCGGAATATTTTATACCGTTTTTAAGTCTTACAAGTTGAGTTTCCTGTGTGGTCATATCAACAGTAATGTAAGCGGGTATACCTTGCTTTTGGTTATTAAGCCACTTAATAGCATCTCCATACATAAGCGGTGTAACCCTTACTGGCTTACCCTTATAGTTAATTTGGGTGTAAATATCTTGTATCTCAAACTGGGATACTAAATCCGACATTTCGCCAAGCTTTCTTTGGCTAAGTCTTTGGGCGGTATCCTTATCAACAATAGGAATTTGTTCTTGGTTTATTTCGGCAACATCTTGGGTAAAATCGCCTTCACTTAAAGTTATAAGCTGATTATAGCTTTTAGCATTGAAAAACTCACTACCTATTACCGACATAACACCGCTTAAAATAATAATAGATAAAACCACAATCAAAGCGAACTTTATAGGCTTGCCAAGTGATTTTAAACTTATATGCGGTAAACCCTTTGAGTTAGTAACTGTTTTATTGTTTTTTATAAAATACAAAATTTGTGAAAAGCAGTTAATTACAACACTTATAATCACAATAAACGAAACGAAGCTCCAAAACTCACGGCTTCTTATGTTTATTGGGGGCAAAAAAACCCAATAATACCCACCGATAACAAGTAAGGTTATAAGCCATTTAACTAATACGAATAAACCTTTTTTCATAGAATCACCTTTTTAAAAATAAAAATATCTTTAATTTAAAATAGCATATTTAGGTAAATAAGTCAAATATAAATGATTGCAAAAATACATATTTTAGAGTATACTGTTTTTAGGAGTTGACAAATATGTTTAAAGAAATAACTGCGAAAGAAATAAACAAAAATCTGATAGATGCTATCGCTAACGAATGGATGCTTATAACCGCAGGCGACCAGAACGGTTATAATATGATGACTGCCTCTTGGGGCTTTATGGGCGAAATTTGGGGCAACGATACTGCAGTAGCACTAATCAGACCACAGCGTTATACTATGGAATTTGTAGAAAAACAGGACTATTATACCCTTAGCTTTTACGGTAACCAAAAACAAATACATAAAATATGCGGTAGTATGTCAGGCAGAGATGTAAATAAAACCGAACTCACAGGCCTTACACCCATCTTTTCAGATAATTCCGTTTACTTCAAAGAAGCAAATCTTGTAATAATTTGCAAGAAGCAGTATATACAAGAAATGAAAGAAGAATGTTTTTGTGATAAAGAACCGCTAAAATGGTTCGAGAATAAGGATTTTCACAAAATGATTTTCGGTAAAATAATAAAGGTTTTAGTAAAGGAATAATATTATGAAATATTTAATCGCTTCGGATATTCACGGCAGTGCAAAGTACTGCAAAATGCTAATAGATGCTTTTCATAAAGAAAAGGCAGATAAAATACTGCTACTCGGTGATATTCTTTATCATGGACCGCGTAATGATTTACCCGATAATTATGCGCCAAAAGAAGTTATTGCACTTTTAAACCCTTTAAAAGAAAAGCTTTTGTGCGTTAGGGGTAACTGTGATACAGAGGTTGACCAAATGGTACTGGATTTTCCCATTTTAGCCGACTATGCAGTAATACCCGTAAAGGATAAACTCATTTACGCAACCCACGGCCATAAGTTCGGTGCCGATTGTCCTATGCCGCTAAATAAAGGCGATTTACTTTTAAACGGCCATACACATATTCCAAAATGCCAAGATAAGGGTGATTTTATTTATCTTAACTGCGGCTCAGTATCGATACCGAAAGAAAATTCGTGTCACAGCTATATGACACTAGAAGACAATATTTTTAAATGGATTAACCTCCTGACAGGTGAAGCTTATAATAGCTTTAAGCTTTAATACATTTTAAACCGCCCGATTGGGCGGTTTTGTTTTTATAATGCTTTTTCTAATATCGCACACATTACGGTTATATCATCCTTGCGTTTTTCAGACCCGCGGCGTCGCGCGCAGAGGCATAATCGGTCGGATAAATCCTGCGCTGTGCCATCCTGCCAGGCTTCAATTTCGGTTCTTATCCAATCTGTACCCTCGGTTGTGGCTCCGTCCGACATAAGCACTACTATATCTCCTATTCTGCATTTAACCGCGGCTTTGTCAAAGCTTACATCCCTTAAAATCCCTACAGGGAGCGATGTGCTTTCCGCCTTGCCCGTTTTACCCGAGCGACGAACGATTGTAGGTGCCGCTCCCGCTTTATAAAGCTCTAAAGTACCCGTATGCAAATCTATACTGGCAATATCTATTGTAGCTAAAGATTCATCGGTAGATTTAAAAAGCATAGATGAATTTAAAATTTTAAGCGAGCAGTTATAACCAAAGCCTGTTTTTAAAAGCCTTGCCATAAGTCCGGATGCCATAGCGCCATCCACCGCCGCTCTGCCGCCTGTACCCATGCCATCACTTAGAACCATTACAAAATGCCCTTTATTATCGTTAAAGTATTTGTACGCATCGCCAGACATTTTATTATCACTAGCACACAACTGACTTACCCCAAAATCTACACGTATCTCTGTGCGCTCACAAATAGTGATATAAATTTCGCCTCCAACTTCACTAACCGTCGGTACATCGAAATTCCTTTCGCACGCAAGTGATATTAGCTTCATAATCTTTGCTTTATTTATAACGATATCGGGCGTTTTTCTAAGTTTTAGTTCTATTGTCATTCTGCCGTATCGGTCAATACTGCTACTGCATTCGCTAACATTTATATCAATATTTTTAAGCGCTGCGGCGGCATTTTCGGCAGAAGAAACATCAAACCTATCCTGTGTTTCAAAATCGTGTGCCATATCAGAAAGCATTAGTGACATGCCATCAAACTGGTCAGATACTACCGCTCTTACTTGATCTATACGATTTTCTGCGGCAATTTTCCCTGCGTAATCAGTGTACTTGCGGTAGGTTGCATTAGCAACCCCCGAAAGCCTTAAGCATCTGCCTTTAAACTCTTCACCAACCTCATTTTCGGGGTTAAGTTCTCCTTGCTTTATGGCTTTTGTAAGCTCTAAAATACCGTTTACGGTATCTTCTCTTTTCTTTTCCCAACAGTGTATTCTAAGCTTACAGCCCGCACACGCTTCGTTTTCTATTGATTCTATAACACTACTAAAATCAGGCGAATTAATTTTAGAAAGCTCGCTTGATACTTGTTCAACCGTTTCGGATACATCCTTTAGTGCATTAGATGCCATATAAAGCTTCATTGAAAGGGACTTTTTTATTCCGTCCGACCTTGAAACCTTAGGATATGCCGAAAAGATTTTAGAAAGATAAATGCTTGCCGTACGCGGTAATGCCAAAAATAGTATTGCACCTAAAACCGTTTCGGTAATAATTACACCTACTAAAATATATTCGGCCGAGCATACCGCCCCTATAAAGCTTAATACAACAAAAATAAAAACTTGGGCATATTTACCAAGGGAAGCAAACACACCGCAAAATAAACCCGCTACTGCAAAGCTTACAGCAACAGTACCATTGCCGTTACTAAGCACCGTAGTAAATGCAACAGTAATACCGCTAATAGCACCTGATATTATACCCCCGTATTTGGATGCAGTTAAAATAAGCATAACACTTAAAATTTTACCTAAGGAAACCCCAAGCGGATTTATACTGTTAAGTCCTAATAGTAAAACATTTATTACTATTAAAACGCTAGACAGCTCGTCCGGCGTAAGACCTACATTATCTTTTGATAAAATTTTAAAGCTTCGGCTTATAAAATAAGTACCTATAGCCGATATTAACGCTTCGCTTATAAGCGAAACCACACTCGTGCCCGTTGCAGCAATGGTTGCAGCAGTTGTAAAAATACATGTAATAAACGTAATAAAGGTTAAAAATATTTCGCTTGTTACAATTTTTTTATAGTTGTTAAGCAATAGCTTTACCGAAAGTATTGCAAAAAGAGCAGCTAAATACTTAAAAGCACCGTTTCCTACAGCAGGTATAAAATAACCTATAAATATACCTATCGCGCAAGCAGGCGTATATGTAGCTGAACAACCCGCTATAAAAGAAAGTCCAAACGGCAAAAGATTTTCTAAAACCACTGCCTTTGTACTAACAAAACCGCATAGTCCTATTAAAATATGACCAACGGCCGCAATCAAAATTTCCTTAGTTGTAAGCTTTGAAGTATTGTCCGAAATCTTTACAAATTCCCTCATAAATTCACCTTCACAATTTTTTGTCCTTTTAAATTATACTCTTCATACGTATAATATTTTGTCAAACATCGGTGTAAAACTATGACACTTTTTGCAGTAAAAAATAAAGTTGTAATAAAATTTATGTAAAAAGACAAAATATTTGCAAAGGTGGTATTTTTATGAAAAAAATTATAAAATTCGGTCTTTGTTTAACCCTTTGCCTTTTGCTATCTGTCACAGGAGTATTTGCTCTTTCAAAAATAGGCTCACGCGGAGAGGAAGTCCGTAAAATACAAACCGCATTAAAAGAGAAAGGTTATTTTAATAGTAAGGTAGACGGCATTTTTGGCACCATCACAAAAAAAGCGGTTGAAAAATTTCAAAAAGCAAACGGCCTTACTGTCGACGGAATTGCAGGTAAAAATACATTAAAAGCACTTGGCATTAAAGATGCTAACAATAATTCCTATGGCGGTTATTCTTCGCAAGACTTTGACCTTCTTGTCCGTATTATCTCAGCAGAGGCACGCGGTGAGCCGTATACAGGGCAAGTGGCGGTAGGCGCTGTTGTGCTAAACCGTATCGAGCATCCCTCTTTTCCCGATACCTTACCCGGTGTTGTTTACCAAAAGGGCGCTTTCTCTTGCCTTGATGACGGTCAATTTTATGAACCCGTCGCCGATAGCTGCTATTCAGCCGCTCGCGATGCCATTAACGGACTAGATCCTTCAGGCGGCGCTATTTACTACTATAATCCCATTACGGCTACTAATAAATGGATACAAAGCCGTAAAATAATAACAACTATTGGAAAACACCGATTTTGCGAATAAAAATATAACTTTTGCTTATTTTATTTAAGGCTGATGGAGAAAATTTTCCGTCAGCCTTAATAAGTTTTTAAAATAAAATAGTTATTCTTGACTTTAGCTTGAAATAATTATATAATGTAATTTATTGTAGGTTAGGTATGCCCTAACCTATAATGTTCATACGAAAATAAATAAAAGGTGGTTTTTAGAGTGGCTAAAACTATTAAAGTTACCGAGGCAGGTCTTACAAAACTTAAGGATGAGCTTGAAAACCTTAAGACTGTAGGCAGGGCAGATATTGCCGAAAAAATAAAGGTTGCACGAGGTTATGGTGACCTTTCTGAAAACAGCGAATACGATGAAGCAAAAAATGAGCAGGCTAAAATCGAAGCTAGAATTGTTGAAATTGAAGCTATGCTCAAAAATGTTGAAATAATAGAGGATGTAAAAGGCGATTCACAAACTGTTGTTATAGGCGTTAAAGTTAAAGCGCTCGATATGGAATTTGATGAAGAATGTGAATACCTTGTGGTAGGCTCTACCGAAGCCGACCCTATGAATGGTAAAATTTCCGATGAGTCCCCCTTAGGCCAAGCGCTTTTGGGTAAGAAAATAGGCGATGAAGTTATCGTAGATGCACCCGCAGGCGAGCTTAAGTTTAAAATTTTAGAAATCGGTTAATGATTTAACTAAAAGGAAGTATCAGTATGGAACAAAACAATCAAAAGAATAATAAAGCTCCCGAACAGGATTTTAACGAAATTGTAAAAATCCGCCGCGAAAAGCTTGCTACTTTAAAAGAAGCAGGTAATGATCCGTTTGTTATCACAAAATTTGATTTTGATAATGACTCTGCAAATATAAAGACTAATTTCTGTGAGCTTGAAAACAAAACCGTAAAAATCGCAGGCCGTATTGTTGCCCGCCGTATTATGGGTAAAGCAAGCTTTGTAGGTCTTAAAGATACAAGCGGTAAAATTCAGCTTTATGTTCGCCGCGATGATGTTGGCGAAGATGTATACGCCGGCTTTAAAAAGTGGGATATTGGCGATATTGTTGGTGTTGAAGGCACTGTTTTCAAAACCCAAACAGGCGAAATTTCGGTTCATGCACAATCAATTAAGCTTCTTTCTAAGTCGCTTTTACCATTGCCCGAAAAATTCCATGGCCTTACCAATAACGATTTACGCTTCCGCCAAAGATATGTTGACCTTATTATGAACGATGATGTTAAGCGCAACTTTATTATCCGTTCAAAGTTCATAAAATTTATGCGTAAGTATCTTGATGATATGAACTATATCGAAGTTGAAACCCCTGTACTTAATACAATTGTTGGTGGCGCAGCTGCAAGACCGTTTATAACACACCACAATACTCTTAATATACCTATGTATATGCGTATCGCGACCGAGCTTCCATTAAAGCGCCTTATTGTTGGCGGTATGGACCGCGTTTATGAAATTGGTCGTATTTTCCGTAACGAAGGTATGGACCCCAAGCACAACCCAGAATTTACAACGGTTGAATTATATCAAGCTTATGCCGATTTCCACGATATGATGGATATTGCAGAAGGTATAATCTCGGGTGCCGCTAAGGAAATTCACGGCACATACGAAGTTGAGTGGATGGGCGAAAAAATTGACTTAACACCCGGCTGGCGCAGGCTTACTATGGTTGACGCTGTTAAAGAATATGCAGGCGTTGATTTTGGCGCTATTTCGGATGATGAAGAAGCTGTAAAGGCTGCCGAAGCCATTGGTGTAGAACTTGCCGAAACTGCAGATAGAACCTGGGGTAACGCTTTGTATGCTTGCTTCGACCAACGCGTTGAGGAAAAGCTTATTCAGCCTACATTTATTACAATGTACCCTGTCGAAGTATCTCCCTTAACAAAAGCTTCTCCCGAAGACCCACGCCTTACCGAGCGTTTTGAGTTGTTTGTTTGCCATAGCGAGCTTGCTAACGCTTATTCCGAGCTCAACGACCCAATCGTTCAGCGTGAACGCTTTATGAAGCAGTTAGAACTTCGTGAACGCGGTGACGACGAAGCAGAAATGCTTGATGAAGATTTCTTAACCGCTATGGAATACGGTATGCCCCCAACAGGCGGTATGGGTATCGGTATCGACAGAGCAGTAATGCTTCTTACAAACTCCGACACCATACGCGAAGTAATCCTCTTCCCCACAATGAAACCTTTGGACTAATAAAACCCTTTGTTTATGCGGGTTTTCGGGGTTTTGAAAGTATTAAAAAAGGTAAATTACCCACGATTTACCCACAGAACCCGAAGGTTTCCTGAAAAGTTATGAGAACTTAATAAGGTTTTAGCAGGTATCAAAGCAATTTTGATACCTGCTTTTTTTCTACCCACCCGTCCGTCTTTTTTGCATAATTCATAAAGAAGATAATAGATGAATTTAAGAATATTTTGCGGTATTTTTTATTGCCCGACATAATATTCTATTTTAAGGGTTGAAGAAAAAGGAAGGGTGGACGAAAAATAGTCCATCCGAAAATCAACCTAAATAGATTTGCCCAGCAAAACGAGACATTGTTTGCTTAACAAACTCCTCGTGGACATCCGTATAGATGTCCAAAGTGGTTTTTGCATCATTGTGCCCCATAAGGTATTGTACAATCTTAACATCAATGCCGCTGTTGGGTTCACAACACTTCTCAATCATACGGGTGCAATACGAGTGTCGCAACATATGGTTAGTCTGGTGCGGAAGATATACGGGGTCTCGTTCTTCCAATAAAGCAGTCTCTTTTTCGTTAGCATTGTATTTGCTGATAATACCATCAATAGCATCATTCACACTTTTAGGACTTAACACCAAACCATAACGATTAAGGAAAACCCAGTTAGAATATCCGTCAATAACGATGTTTCTGTCAGGTAGTGTCTTTTGCCTTTCCTTTTCCGCTAAAAGTGCCATCTTTACTTTGGGTTCCATAGGAATAACTCGTTCACTGGCAGTATATTTAACGGATTTAACCTTGTTATAGCATTTTCCGTCAGACCATCTACGGTATATTAACTGCTTGGTTACTTGTATAGAACCATCACCTTTAAAGTCCAAATCATCCCAAGTTAGTCCACGGAGTTCGGAAATTCTCAAACCTGTTCCCAACAAAACCGTTATTACATTGACCCATTTTGCAAAGCATTCATTTGACAACATATAGTCAACGAATGTTCTTTGCTCGGAGCAAGTTAATCCCTTGATTTTGTGTGGGTCATTCCAACTGGGTAATGCTCTAACTTCCTTCATCGCCTTGGTACAAGGGTTTTTACGGATAATATCATCATCAACTGCATTGGAAAAGATAGGGTTCAATACGGTGTGAATATTATCTACTGTAATAGGTTTAAAACCCTTCTCGGTAATAAGACTGGTATAAAATGCTTTCATCTTTGATGTGTTAATATCAGCAAGATTTAATCTGCCAAGAGTATTACGAACATATCGGTCATACATATAGCGATAGTTCATAGCGGTACTTTCTTTGAGGTTTAATTTGTTTTTCATATACAAATCAAATCGCTCGTTGAGAGTGACCTTTTTAGATAAAAAGGTATCAATGCCATCGTACTTATCCTTTTGAATTTCTGCTTCAAGTTCACGAAGAGGTTTACAAGGTTTCTTGCCGCTTGGTTGCGGGTCTGATTTGGTTAGTCGCCAACTATAAACACTTCGCATAACACCATAGATATCACGATAGCGATACTCATATCTGCCATCATCTTTTTGGCGTTCTCCTTCGCGAAGACCACGACCATCTTGTGTCTTAAAAATCTTTCTTGCCATACCAGTAACCACCTTTCATTAGATTTCGTTTTGCATAGTTATTTCCAAGACAACCGCACGACTTGGTGTTGCCGCTGGTTAAATCGGTGGAAGAAACTTCTGTGGTTCTTCCACAATCACATTTACATCGCCAGAGTGCCTTGCGATGATTGTTTGTGCCAACTCGCTTGATAACAGTTAGCATACCAAATCGTTGACCTTTCAGGTCATTTGCATGGGGTGCTCGTTTCAAGCACCCACACGACTTCTTATGACCGTGTCGCAGGTCACTTGTAGTAGCAAGAGTGGTGTTACCACAATCGCACTTACATTCCCATAGGCGATGTTGTCGCCCGTCAGTACCAGCGGGAGCAACCACGGTCAAGTGATTAAACTTCATACCTTCAAGATTAAATTTCATAAATTTTTCCTCCTTAATAGTGCAATTCGGTTTCACCGATGATGTACTGCTCAAACAAGTTTCGCTTGATAAGAGTTTTAGTACCAATGCGGAATAAGTAGTCAGCATTCGGTTTGCTCTTCACCAATTTTCTAATGGTATGTTCACCAATTCCAAATACCCCGCAGGTTTCCTCAATAGTAAGCATCACCTTGTATTGAGGTGCAACGGCAGGAACTGCCATAGATAGACAACCGTTCTTCATAATGAAATCTCCTTTCAATTTTTGATTTGAATTTAAATTCCGCTATTTTGCAGTGAAGCACCACACGACACATTTCACTGCTGCGGTGACGATAGTATACTGCATCGGAAAACCCCTGTCAAAGTGCCAATTTTCAAAACTTTTTTGGACTCTTAAAGAAAAAGTTTTCGAAAAAAATACTCATTTTGTCTCTCAAAAACCGCTACGGGATATTTCGAAAAACTTTCTAAAATTAAGTTTTAAAAAAACATAGGTTTTTCGTCTCTCAAAAATAATTAGTACTTTTTTAAAAATTTTTTCGAGGCATTTTTCTTTGGATTTTTGCTTCTAAAAACAAGTTTTGCAAAATTGTATTAATTTCGTTTTTGAGAGACGGCGAGAGCCGATATTTTATAAACTTTTTTAACGAACAGCAATTTTAAGCATAAAAAATTGCTGTACACGACCCCGATGTGCAGAGGTCGATGGTACAGCAATCGTTTACTACATATAATTTTTTAGGATAATAAAACAGGTGTCTATATTTACATATTTGGAGAAATTATTTCGATACAATCCTAATTGCCTATTATAAATATTAATTAGGAGAAGTGAAAACATTGTAATGCACATCGTTAAGTAAATGATATGTGAGTTTTGTTTTCATTTCAAGTATTTAAGCATAGCAAAGCAGACTATCACATCTTATATCTTTGAAAAAACTTGAAAAAATCAAAAATATAAGGAAAAATAGTCTTGTGTATCGCAATATTATCCACCCTGACATCGTAACCCAATATGTAAAGTGAATGTATGTTATAAGGTGGGCTATGAACTGTCGAGATACCATTTTGTTTTTCTGGCAGTATCTCTTACAATAGATTTGTTGTTGCGGTAATTGTTTGCTGTATTGTTCCATATCCGTTTCTTCTTTCTTTGTATAGTCATTATCGTATTGCAAACTTTAATCTTTAATGTGAACGGCACTTCGCAAGAATATGGGCATATTCCGAGTTCCTTGAACTTGCGGGTTACTGCAAGTTGTTTTGTCCGTTCTTTTTTATTATCAAACGATGGCTCATCGTTAATTTGTTTTAGCGACTGTCGTAATGATGGTTGGGTGATATGCTCCAATGCAATTTGATGGAGTTCTTGTCTTGTGACGATTTTCTTATCAAGACCGTATTTGCCCAGTTGCTTATTCCATACCAGTTCAACCGACACCTGATTGGTGAGCACCTGATGTAAGTTGGGGCGGTACCCCCAAAGAGTAGTTGCCGATTTTCTGTTCATCTGAAACTCAAATCGGATAGTGGGGTCTAACTGTTCACGAAGTTTCTTCGGGATATGTTTATCCAAATCCTTACGATAAACCCTTAACCCGTTACCCTTGGCTGTTAAAGAAGTGAACCCTGTGGGGTAGTCCTTTCGCTTCTCATAAGCGAGGGGTAATATTTTCTTGGCGAATTCCATAACTGCTTCGGCAGTATCTTCGTTCTTAAACACAAAATTACGGTTGATATCAACACGGCAGATATTCATATCCTTGGTACCTACCGTAATACCAAGTTCTTTTTCAATGGTTGATACAATAATCTGCTCAACAATATCGGACTGATTAAAACGGTAGGCAGTAACATTAGTCCCCGTCAGTAACTTTGGTACAGAGAACTGCAATTCAAGGTTGCATTGCCCAATATAGTATGCCATATAAATGCCCGAACCGTTTTCAAGTTTGACTTTCTTATATACCTTATAGCAATTCTTTTTGCTTTTCTTCCAACCGTTCTTATGCTTGATTTTGTCACTTATAATGTGTTTTAGATTAATGTGAATGGTGTCCAACATATCTGTTTCACCTCCTTTTTTATGTAGTGGTGAAACGATTACAACATTTTTTCAAAAATTTCAAGTGCAGCAAAATCGGTGATTCTCGAAAAGTTTTTAATAAAATCGGTAATTTGATTTTTGAGAGGCGAGAACAATATGCTTTTAAAAAACTTTTTCGCAAAAATAAATTTTGAAAAAATTTTCAGAGTTCAAAACACAGAGATTTTTGAAAACTTTTTCATAAAGCAGCAAAACTCCGACGTCAATTTCGTCGGAGTTTTGTTATGCCATAAACTTATGGCAATGTCTATGAATATGTCTCAAAATATAATTAACCATATTTCGTTAAAAAACTATTTACATTATCCATTAAAGGTGATATAATAATTTTGTCGAAATATGAAAGGAGTTAATTGGTCGTGGATAGTATTACTGAATTGATTAAATCCGAAGTGAAAAAGCAATACAAAAGTGTGCGACAGTTTTCCGAGAAAAGCGGTATTCCGTACAGCACGTTGTCCAATGCCTTTTCAAAGGGCATCGGCGGCACTTCATATGATACAGTATTGAAAATCTGTAAAATGCTCAATTTAAAACAGGTTTACGATGCCGACCTTACAATCTTTAACGATAAGTTCTTTGAAGTATGCAGTATGTTATCGGAATTGGATGAGCAAGGTGTTCACACCGTTAAGACTGTTTTGACAGTAGAATATAATCGCTGTAAGAGCGCCAAAGAAGAACCTGTGGTAAAGGCGCATAACGGTCTTTCCTTTGCTGGTAAGTCTTTTCAGACTAACGGGGTGGAAAAATGAAAATCGAAACCCAAGCCAAAAGAATTGCCAAGGAGATATTGCTCCAATATGGCATTAGCGAACCAACAGTGGAAAATGTCATATTTATCATTGAAGAGCAAGGATATGAACTGCTTGAATACAGCAGAAACGATACTTCTTCGGTGATTTATCAAGTAATCCAAAAACTCAACCTGTTACCTTATGCTCTTTCTGGAAAGGCATTCGCATATCGGTGCAATGACACAAAGGTTGTTTTCGTTTGCGAGGAAATGAGTGCATCAGAGAAATTGTATGCCCTCGCACATGAACTTGGACACATTGTGTGTTGCCATCTCGGAAACGGAATGACCGAGAACGAAGTTGAGCAGGAGTATATGGCAAACGAGTTCGCTCACTTCTTACTTAACCCGCCTGTTATATTGAAGGTTGCAATTTGGGTGAAAAATCATAAAAAGGCAACTATAATTTCAGCAATCAGTGTTCTCTTGGCTATTGCAGTAGTTGTAGTAGGAGTAAACATTGCCAAAAGTAAGACCTATTACAAAGAATACTACATTACCGAAGGCGGAGAGAAGTATCACGAGAAAGATTGTATTTTTGTAAAAGACAAAACAAATACACTACGGTTGACAGAAAAGGACTTTTACTCTGGCGAGTATGACCCGTGCCAAATCTGTCTTCCCGATTAAAAGATACAGGGGAATAAAATATGAAAAGATTATTTGCGATTACTCTAACTGTCCTTTTGTTATTGTCAATGCAGTTTAACATTTCAGTCTTTGCGGCATCAAACACTTATAAAATGGATGAACTTGGCTTGGAAGTGTCTTTTCCATCTGATTTCACGGTTATTACAGAAGACATTTCTTCATCCGACCCAATATTTGACCGATTAGGGACAACAAAAAGCGCTTTAATCAGTCAGTTTAAAGCAGGAAACATTTATTTGAATGCTATACCAAATAATAGTTCTACCGAAGAGATTGTTGTCACTATGACAAACGGTGTTTTTGATAATCTATCGGTATTTAGTGATGGAACATTAAAAACACTGGCATCTTCTCTTACAAAAGAGTATGAAAATTATGGAATAACCGTTACCAAGTATGATATTTACCAGCATTCCCAAGCAAAGTTTATAAGAATATATTTTACCGATACTGCTAATTCGGCATATGGACTGCAATATTATACTAATTATGGTGCGAAGGCAATGAATTTCACTATGCGGTCGTATAATGGTCCGATATCTTCAAGACAAGAAAGTACCATCAAAACAGTTGTAGATAGTATTAAATATAATACCGACCCACCGTCTACCAACCCACCCGAACAGACAAATAGCATTGAATATTTAGATAAAGATACTGGTGTAAAGTTCACTGTTCCTGCTAATTGGCCTGAAAAGGAACTTTCAAAAGACCGAGAATTTATTGATGTAAAGTTTGCCTCTACCGAGGAAGAAGGGCTTGCAATTATGTATGGAAGTGTTGACCTTTGGTCTCAAATGTCTGCTTCCGACAAGGCAGGTTATACTCGCTCCGATTTTGATAATTCACAGTTCACCATATCTGATATGGAAGAATACTTTGCCGTTGGCACAGGTAAAGTTTCGAAGGTTACATACAATGGAGTTGAATATTTTATAACGACACAAAGTGCAACACAGGAAATGTACGGTACAGAGTTTACCGTTGATATGACCAGAGTGGTTCGTTTCCGAAACGGTTGGTTGCATGAGTTCCAGTTCGGAGGAACAAGGGACAATCCATATTTCTCTGACTTTGAAGCACTATTAAATACCGTTGAATACCCAAATGAAACAACGACCACCACTCCTTCTTCAAATATAGGTTCTTTAAACTCGGATAATGAAGGAAATGATGGAACGGTGGTTGGAGTGGTAATCTTCTTATTAGTTGTTGCAGGCATAGTTGTTTTCGCAGTTATTTATACCCGTAAAAACAAACAAGAAGAAATAGTAACATCGCCTCCTCCAATTATCGTTGAGGAAGATGACAAGATTGCCGATGATACAAAAAAATGCCCTAATTGTGGGCAGGCACTACCGTTAGAAAGTGCATTTTGCCACATTTGTGGTACCAAAATAGATTTTGAGCAGGGGGATTAAATTATGTCATATGAACTATTTCAAGAAGGGCCAGCAGTCTATGTTCCATTACTGCTGTTATCCTTGGTAATAACGTTGTTGGCATATGGAGCATTCCCGTTTATATTTTCACACACACGAAAGAAAGTAATAACGAGGAAGAAATATCGCATTCTTTGTTATTGTGTAAATATTGCCGTGATGATGTTCTTTATAGCATTAAACGGCGAAGCCTCGTCAGGTGGACCGTACCTGATTTGGACCTCGGTTTTCTCCCATTTCGGTTTGAAGACATTAGTAAATCGTGGTGTTTTAGAAGGTTCACAACCAGTATACAATGAAGAAACAAAAGTTGAACCAAGCAGTATTGCTGTGGAAGACGATTCCAAAATTGTATTTTGTCGCAAATGTGGCACTAAACTATTGGAAAGAAGTCAATTTTGCAGTAAGTGTGGAACTAAAATTGTAAAGGAGTAAAATTATGGAAGCGTTAATAGGAATTGCACTTTGGGCTTTAATACCTGGTTTCGTAGCAAAAAAGAAAGGAAGAAGTTTTTGGGGCTACTACTTTTTAAGTTTCTTGATTTCTCCTTTGATTACAATGATTATAACTTTCTGTGTTAGCAACTTAAATAAAACCCCAGAGGAAACTTACGTTCCACAGGAAAAACCTACAATAACAACTAATGAAGAACCAACATCTGACAAAGTGGTATTTTGTCGTAAGTGTGGCGAAAAATTATTGGAAAGAAGTCAATTTTGCAGCAAATGTGGTACGGAAGTTGTAATCAACGAGGAAAGGTAGACGAGATTAATGGCGAAGAAGCAGAAAAACGGTGCTTTTTGTAGGCAGTGCGGCAACAAACTCTTGGAAGGGTCTGTTTTTTGTGATGTTTGTGGAACACGTGTGTTGGATGACGGCACCAATGCAATTGGCACGGAAGACAAAGAAAACATACAAGCGCCAGTAAAAAGCAGTAAAAAGAAAACAATCCTGTTTATCGTATTAGGAGTAATTGCTGCTGTTCTGGTTGCGGTTGGTATTCTTTTATTGATTGAGTTTTTACCCGAAAGCAACAAATGTGACGATTGTGGAAGAAAAATTTCCAACAACTCTATGTTGTGCGAATATTGTGATACAGGTTCTTCTTATGATGGCGACTATAACTATGGTGGCACAGATTATGATGACGAAGATTCAAGCGATTATAATACCAATAATGGGAATAATCAGCAACAAACAACCCAAAAACCAAGCACACAAAAGCCGAGCACACAAAAACCCTCACAAAATAATGGTGGTTCAAAAAAACCTTCTTGTTTAAGTCCGAGTTGTGATAATATTGTAAGTTATTCGGGAGACTATTGTTCTGAACACCGTTGCTTAAAAAGTGGTTGTGGATTTGAAAGAACTTATTCTTCACAGTATTGCTCCACACACAAATGTATGGACGCTATGTGTGATAATGCAAAAGACGGAACGGGATTCTACTGTGTAGAGCATACTTGCAACGAAAGTTACTGCACATCCCAAAAGAAGTCTAATTCTAATTACTGTAATCTCCATGCTTGTAATGATTTTGGTTGTGACAACCCAAGAAGTGGTTATGGTCAATATTGTTCAGAACATAGTTGTGCGAAGAGTGGATGTTCCTTTAAGGCTTCCATCGGTTCCGACTATTGCTCATCACACGAATGTATGTATGGTGCCTGCCATAACGGAAGAAGTGGATATGGTATGTATTGTTCAGAACACACCTGTGCTTACCCAGGTTGTTCAAGTCAAAAATCAGCATTATCCGATTATTGCTTAATGCATGATTAATAGAAAGGGGTGTTGACGTGAAAAGAGGAATTATTCGTATTGTTGCTGGAAGCATTATGTTGTTCCTGCAAATACTCGTTATGATTACACAAGCAAACGTCGAAAACAATTATGCAGGTAGCACGACATTTAATTTTTCGTATTATATAGGATATTTCAGTACGGGAATCATTGGATTAGTTTTGTTGATTTTCGGTTGCAAAGCATATAACAAAGGACTTCGCTCCGAAGTTATACTTCACACGAAAACAAGCAAATTAAATACCGTTGTCAAATGGATTTCCTTTCCTGTTTGCCTATTGATTGCGGCCTCATACATAATATCTGCAATACAATATGAGGAAATATTCGATATATTTACAATACTGATGGTTTGCAGCACTTTGTCTTTATCGGTGTATTTGATTTTTTATTTACACAAAAGACCGTCGTGTCTTTTCTCTGCTTCACTAATTTTTTTAGGAATAACTTATATTTATGGCATTTGCAGCAATATAACCTTTTATATTTTAGATTTACCCGAAATTGATAACTATGAGTTATACATTGTTTTTGGGATAATTCCAAGAATCGTAGCAGGTATTTTATATATAGTTATCGCTACTATGCTATATAAGGAACGTTTCTCTGTTACGTGCATTAAAATTTTAGGGTGGACGGTATTGGCATTAGAACTGTCTAATAGAATTCTTGCTGACATTCTTGTTTTTGGCAATGTATCTTACTTCTTCTATAACATAACGAACCTGTTGTTATTGTTATTGGTGATTATAATATTCCTTTACACGAGTGTGTTCAAACTCGATACTTTAAGGAATAAAGACATTTATATTAATGACACCAAAGAATATTCAGAAGACGAAAATGCTGTTAGATTTTGTCGAAAATGTGGTGCACCTCTATTAACTCGCAGTGAGTTTTGTAGTAAGTGTGGCACCGAAATAATTCGAATAGGAGAAACGAACGATGAAGTGTAATAAATGTAATCACATACTACCTGATGACAGCGAATTTTGCCAATATTGTGGCAGCCAGATTGAAACTATTGCTGTCGCAGAACCTGTTGAAGATGGATTACCTGATGTTGAAAATATGTCAGGTGAAGACGCTTTAAAATTCATTATGGCAACACAGGTTAAAGCAACAAAAGAAGCGTATGACGCTAATGCTCAAAGTCAACCAAACAATGAGGGGGATTCTGATTTCGGTTTAATTCCCGAAAAACCTATATACACATTAGCGATGAAGAGTGTTGACGGCGAAACCGAGTATTTGTCAAAACTTCGCACTTCTGATGGTCAAAGGATAAAATGGAATCGCCGTGGTTCAACAAGTGTTGATGGTGTTCACGGTATGATTGATATATATGATATCTTTCTCTTGTCTGGCGAGAAGTATAGCACTATCTATATTAACATGTATGGTGCGAAGACCTCCACCAGAGTTCCAAAAGGATTTGCAGTACAAAGACCGCAACCTGTTAATAGAACTGCTCCCGCACAGAGAGTAAACCCTGTTAAAAAATCAGCGCCAGCGAAAAAGCCTGTATGGGATTTAATCAATATTTTTATTTTGATAATTCCCTTGATTTTGAGCATTGCAGGGATGGATTCCAGTTATTACAGTGAAGAAGTCTACGCTTCAATATTAGTAATTGGAATAATAACAATGATTATAAAGATAATAACCATTGTTAAATTCAGGAATAACATTGTTTTCAATTCAATCATCAGTGCTCTCTATTTAATTATGATAATATGCAGTTTGGCTTCTGATGAAGACTTTGGCCCTTGGATTTTCATTTTCACCATCTACTTATTCGGATGTAAATTATATAAAGTGATAAGATTGTCTATTGAAAAATACCATACGACCCAGAGTTATAAAATGAAGTGTTATAAAAAAATTAATCTTCTTAACGATTATCTTGAAAAAGGTATTATTTCGCAAGAAGAGTTTGACAACACACGGAGACAAATTGTAAGCAAAATACGATGAGGTCACGGAAGCGGACTAAGGAAGAAGCACGGCGATTGCCGTGCTTTTCTTATGGTTATAAGTATGGTTAAAAATATGGTTATTAAGGACCATATTTTAGCACATAAAATTAACCATATTTATATTTCCGCCCGTCCTCCTGCCGTAATTCAAAAAATGAAATTGTACTGAATAAATTGCCAAAATTATACCGTTTAAAAAATACAATTATAAATCAGACCTTTTTAAAAACGAGGCTCTCTCTTATAATAAACTAACAAAAAGGGTCAAAAACGATAGTAGAATACCATCATATAGGGATATTAGTGCTCAATCGTCTGTAAACAATCGCAAATCGTCTAAAATCGTTTCAGGGTGTCGTTTTTTCGCTTTTTATTTTATGGCATCCACTATTTTAAGAATTATGGAGAGTGGATATTATTTTTAAAACATATGGCTGACTTCTTATAAACCTTGAGTTATAATTTAAACACTAAATTTTAGGAGTGTTTTTATGAATATTAATAACAACTTATTTGAAGCCATCACCCGCAATTTGAATACGGTGCTTGACACCATTCCTGTCCATCCGAAGACCGAAACCCATGAATACGGTTATTATGCGATGGACTGCTGTATGTCGGCACTTATGTCCTATTATCAATGCCCAGACCAATCTAAAAAAGAACCTAAAAAATTATTATTTTCGGTATTTGATTGTGGGGTTATGATAAGAGCACTTTGCGATAGTGAAAAGGACTTTGAGAAAAGGAATTCTCTTGTGTACAACTTTTTAGAGAATTATGACCTGTGGAATGAGGGGTGGTTGGATAAACTGCTCTCCGACGAGGCAGTTCGCACCGATATTGAAAATAGCCGAGAACTAACGATATCGGAAACAACCTATCTTACCTATCATAATTACGGGGTTGAAATTGCAGACAATGGCAGGTTGCAGGATATGGTAACCGTGTTCGTCGCCGTCTTTATGTTTGCTTCACGAATTAAGGTGGATTTATGTCAGGTCTTATGCTCGGCGGATTGATTTTTAATATTTGTAATTTTGCAAAAACGAGTTTTGAAAATTATGCTGCATTTCATCTCTCAAAGTTCAGATACCCGTAAAATCAAAAACTTTTTTGAGCATCGCCGTCAGGATGATGGCAAATATCTTTAAAAACTATATAAAAATTCCGAAAAAAATAGCGGTCGCAAAAAAAGCGGCCGCTATTCCTGTATTTTGCCTTTTCAAAATACAATATCCCATTTATTTCATAAGAAAGGATGAAAGAACTTCGGTGAGTTCCGTATAAATAGTAAAGCATTAGTAATAAAAAATCAAGTAACAAATAAATATCCACCCGCATAGCGGGTGGTATTTCATTTTCGGGCATAGCCCTAAACGATACTGGGGGGGCACAAGTGCGCTTTTTTGTTGGCCTGCCAGCCATGCAAAGATTACCGGCTACCCGTAAACGGGTCAAGGGCAAAGCCCTTGTCGTTTAAGGGGGTTACGGTGACAGCGAAGATACTATAAAATACCCGAAACTTGCCGACAAATTGAAAACTCAGTTTTCACTCTTTGGCGGCGTTTTAATAAAATTTGAATTTCGTCACCTAAGGGGGAAATCGAAATTCCCCCTTTAGGCGAATCTTTCCGCCCTTTCTTTTCGCCTACACAAGAAAGGGCGTGCCCGTCGAGGCATGAGCGACAATATAAAATTGTTCATCGGTTAACCTTTTTTGAACCACGCGACTATCGCGTGGTTTTCGCTATATAAAAAAGGGAACTGTCAAACTTGACAGTTCCCTAAAATTTTACTATTTCAAATATTTTTTATATCCTTCACCATATTTTACAGCACTTGAAACTCTGCTTAATGTTGCTGAAGAAATATCAGTTTTTTCGATAACCTGATTATAGGTTTTATTTTCTAGCAAAAGCTTTGCGGCCATTATGCGCTGAGCCATTTGCTCAACCTCTTTATTTGTACAAAGGTCTTTAAGCAAAATTTCCATATCATTTTCGTTATCTACTTTGGCTAAAAGGCGATAAACTTCTTTAATCATTTCGTTTGTGATTTTATTTTCGCTCATATCAAACACCTAAATTTCTTCCATAGATTTACTGAAAAAATGCTGTGTCTTGGGGGATTTTGGGTTATTGAATACTTCTTCCGGGGTGCCCATTTCTTCAATAACGCCATCAGCCATAAATATAACCTTATCAGACACATTCTTGGCAAATTCCATTTCGTGGGTTACAATAATCATTGTGCTATCTTTGTTCTTAAGGCTTTTTATAACCTTTAGAACTTCGCCCGTAAGTTCGGGATCGAGAGCGCTTGTAGGTTCGTCAAAGCAAAGAATATCGGGCTCTAAAGCTAAAGCGCGAGCAATTGCAACACGCTGCTGCTGTCCGCCCGAAAGCTCCCACGGGTAACTTTTAATCTTTTCGGTAAGGCCTACACGCTCAATAAGAGTTAAAGCGCGTTTTTCGATTTCTTCAGCGGTGCCCATATTTAATAGGGTTGGCGCTAAGGTTACATTTTCTAAAACATTATATTGCGGAAAAAGGTTAAATGACTGAAAAACCAAACCAAAATGTAAACGCTTTTGGCGTATTTCCTCATCGTTTAGGGACTGCTTGTCGGCGCCATTGTATATTTCATCACCATTCACGGAAATAGTACCTTCTTCGGCAAACTCTAAAAAGTTTAAGCAACGAAGCAGGGTTGTTTTACCGCTTCCTGATGAGCCGATTATGGTTAAAACCTCGCCCTTTTCGAGTGAAAAGCTTATTCCCTTTATAACCTCTAGCTTTCCAAAGCTTTTTTTAATATTTTTAACCTCTAAAACTGACATAGTTAACTCCTGAAATAATCAAGTTTTCGTTCAAGCTTTCCTAAAGCTATTGTAAGCACGCCTACAAACAACAGGTAGAAAACGCCTGTATAGAAAAGCGGCCAAACCAAAGCCTTTGTAGCGGCAAGCTCTTTAGCTTGTTTAATAATTTCGCAAACCATAATACAGTTAGCAAGCGCAGTGTCTTTTATAAGAGTAATAATCTCGTTTGACATTGGTGGAACAATTCTTTTTATAACCTGTTTAAGAATAATCTTTTTGAAAATTTGCGATTTTGTAAGACCTAATACATAGCCTGCTTCATATTGTCCTTTTGGTATACTCTCAATACCGCCGCGATAAATTTCTGAAAAATAGCAGGCGTAATTTATTGCAAAAGCAATTAGTACCGCAATAATTCGTCCCGAATCTGCAATTCCGTAGTTGATAAACATATATTTATCCAAATTACTGAAAAGCGGGAATTCAAAGAGTAGCCCCGGAACATAATAAATAATAAATATTTGTAGCATAAGCGGAATACCGCGTACTATCCAAACTATAACCTTTGAAACATTTTTTATCGCTTTAAAACGGCTCATAGAGCAAAAAGCTATAGGAAGACCAAGCGGTATACCCAATAGAAGAGTAACCGCAAAAATAATAAGCGATATTTTAAATCCATCTAAAAGAAATAGTGTAACCTCTAAAAATGACATTTTAATAACCCCAAAAATGTGGCAGGTAAAAGCCTGCCACATTTAGTATTTTTGTTTACTTAATTGTAGAAATTATTTCTGGTCTGAGAAATCCTTAATAGCAGTATTTTCTACGCCGTATTTCTTAGCAAGCTCTTCAATAGTGCCATCTGCGCCTAACTTTTCAAGTTCAGCGTTAACTTTAGCAGTAAGCTCGCTGCCCTTCTTGAAGCCGATACCATAGTATTCAACATCACTTGAAAGAGCATCTACAATTACAAGGTCAGCATAGTCGCCCTTACCACAGTAGCTCTTAGCTAATTGAGCGTCAACAACTGCGAAATCAGCGGTAGCAGCCTTAACTTCTGTTAAGCATTCGGTTTGTTTTGTGAAGCCCTTGAAGGTTGTGTCTTTGAAAGCTTTTGCATAGGTTTCGCCGGCAGAACCGCTTTCAGCAACACCGAACTTGCCCTTTAAATCTTCAGCAGCTTTAATGTTTGCGTCTTTCTTAACAACAACTACCTGACGGTTTTCCATATAGTTGTAAGAGAAGTCTACCTTGTCTGCACGAGCAACGCCGTCATCATCGCTGGTGTTGCAGGTGAAGCCGTTCCAGATACAGTCGATAGTGTCTGAATTAAGGTCGGTGTACTTGTTTTCCCAAACGATTTCTTGGAATAAAACTTCATAACCTAAGTTTTCGAATACTGCTTTTGCAAGATCGGTATCATAACCGATGAGGTTGCCGTCTGCATCCATATAGTTCATTGGTTCGTAAATTGTGTAACCTACGGTGATTACCTTTTTAGAACCACAACCTGCGAATGCAAAAAGCATTGTAAGTACCATAACGATTGCTAATAATTTTTTTAATGTGTTTTTCATTTTTGTTTACTCCTTTTTGTGTGTAAGTTTGTTTCGATGTTGCTATTATACTTCACCAAACTAAATTTGTAAAGTGTTTTTTGCAAATTTTTTCATCTTTGTCACTTTACACAACTAAAGAGCTAAAGTGTTGTGCATATTTGCCATTAATTAACAATATAAACACTAATATAACGTTAAACCATACTTGTTTGCAAGGTTGATAAGCTCATCATCCTTAATTTCTTCTAAAAACTCATTAAAAGCTTCTGTCAAATCGGAATCAAGGCGAAAACCAACCGAACAACCCTCTATTGAACAAGAGTAGGCTTTTGCCAGGGTTGGGTATTTTTTGCCTTCTCCTACAACTGCATCGGCAAATATTGTATCTACAACCGCCGCATCTGCAGTTCCGTTTACAATTGCATCAAGCGCGGCATATTGAGTTTTTACAAGCTGATTTTTAGTATAGCCTTCTTCTAAAATAATATTAGAAGATGCGGATTTTTCTTCTGCTGCAAAGCGAAGGTCTTTGGCTTCGTAGATAGTTGGGTATTTTTTCACATCCTCAGTTTTCATTATAACAATTTGTCCGTTGGAAATATAGGGGTTAGAAAAGCTCATATAATTTTTGTGTTGCCCCAAAACGGACATAGCGTTCCAAATGCAGTCAATGTTATATTCGTTAAGTTCTTGGAGTCTGTCTTGCCACGAAATTTCTTTAAATTCTATTTCTACACCAAGTTTTTTAGCAAAAAGGCGTGCAAACTCGGTGTCGAAGCCTGTCCATTCATCGTTTTCTTTATAGTTAACAGGCTCGTAATAAGTAATGCCTACAACAATTTTATTGGCTTTCTTTATTTCTTCAAGGTCGCTGCCGCGTTTACATCCTATAAGACTAACCGACATAATAAGTATAAGCAATAACGCTAAAATCTTTTTCATTTTTTGTTACCTCGTTATGATTTTATATGAATATTATACTTTAATTATATATTATTGTAAAGCAGTAAAGTTTTAACTATTTGTTAAGAAAGAACAAAAATGTTGTTATTGTTGAAAATATGTGATATACTAATATTTAACGTAAAAGCATCATAGAAAGGAGGGCCTATATGCTTGAAAGTGTTTTTGAAAAGCTTTATAACCTTTTCTCTATAAAACTACCTGCAAATATTAAAAAACATTTTGATATAACATACACAAAGGCTTCCAAGATAGTAGGCTGTGTTTTCTGTCTTATGGGGCTTTTGCTGGTAATCTTATGTATCGATGCATTTTCGGTGCTTGAGAATCAAAAAAGATGGATACTTATGGCATTGGACCTTATTTTGCCGTTTATTTTAGCGCTTTGTACCATATACACTGTGCGGTTCAAGAGCGAAAAGGCACGAAAGATAACCGGCTTTGTTTTGTTAATGCTAATGCCTATGGCACTGATGTCCATTACGGAAACACTTAATAATGTTTCTATTTTTAATATGACCGCTCTCGGCTTTTTGGGTAATTACCTTATAATTTTAATGGCATATTTTATATTTTTTGCAATAAGCGGCAGTTTTAAAATAACCTACCTTATTGTAAATACCATACTTGTGGGACTTGCTACAGCGCATAGCTATATTATGGATTTTCGCGGCACTCCCTTTCAGCCGATGGACTTTTTAAGCGTTACAACGGCTGCAGGCGTTGCTAACACTTATGACTATACCCCTAACCATAAGATTATTACCGCGGCGCTTTTGTTCGTTTTATTGACTGTAATTGTTATTAAAATGAAAACGCCAAAGTATACTCTGCCTACAAAGCTTATTTCCCGCGCGTTTACAGGTACCTTTACCACCGTTGTAATGATTTTGTTCTATTTTACAAGCGTTTTTGCGGATATGGGTGTTCGCCCTGACTTCTGGAACCAAACCCGAGGTTATCATAACTACGGCTTTGTGCTTAACTTTTTTACTAACACTAAGTATCTTTATATGAATAAGCCGGATGATTACGATCCTGATAAAATTAAAGATATGATTGAAGAAGAAAAAGAGGACGAAAACTACACCAAAAACACACCTAATATTATATGTATAATGAACGAATCGCTTTCTGATTTGCGAGTGTTGGGCGATTTCGAAACGAATAAGGAATATATGCCTTTTATGAATTCCTTGAAGGAAAACACTATAAGGGGCAACCTTTATGTTCCTGTAATAGGTGCAGGCACCTCTAATACTGAGTTTGAGTTTTTGACAGGTCATACTACTGCATTTTTGCCGTCAGGCAGTAATGCGTATATGCTTTATGTTAAAGAACCTACGGCGTCTTTAAACTCTACTTTAAAAGCGCAAAAGTATTCTTCCTTCGCGCTTCACCCATATTATGCATCGGGTTGGCGACGCACCAAAGTATACTCAAACTTTGGATTTAATTCTTTTATGGCGCTTGAAGATATTATTGATGTTTCACTTATGCAAAAGTTCCAGTCAAACGGTTCGGATGCAAACTTTTTGCAGTCGCTTATTGACGAAAACTATCCCGGTAGTAATATGCTTGTTAGGCAGTATGTAAGCGATGAGTATAATTACAAGTTACTTATAGATGACTTTGAAAATCGCAATAAAAAATTCCCCTATTTTGCTTTTAATGTTACAATGCAAAATCACGGCGGTTATACAACACAGGCGGATAACTTTAATCAAAATATTTATGTTACTTCGAGTGAAACCGAATATCCTAAGGTTAATCAATATCTTTCGCTTGTTAAAAAGAGCGATACCGCCTTTAAAAACCTTATAAAGTATTTTGAAAAGGTAGAAGAACCTACCGTAATTTGTATGTTTGGTGACCATCAACCTAATGTAGAGCCTGAATTTATTTCGGAACTTTTAGGAGTAAAAGGTCTTTCAAGTCTTACCACCGAGCAGGAGCAAAAGCGCCATATTACACCGTTTTTTATATGGGCAAACTATGACATCAAGGAAAAGAATATTAAACGTATAAGTGCGAACTATCTTTCTTCGCTTGTGCTTAAAACTGCGGGCGTAAAGCTTACCGACTATAACGAGTATTTGCTAAATCTTAGAAAAACTTTGCCGGTTATAAACAGCGTTGGTTATATTGATAAGGAAGGCAACTACTATAAGTGGAGTGATGTTTCTCCTTATACCGAGCTTTTAAGTAAATACGAGCAAATACAGTATAACGGTATTTTTGATAAGGAAAATCTTAAAACCGAGACTTTCTTTATAGATGGCTACACCCATGAAGCTACCGAGCTTGAAGATGAGGAAAGCCCAGAAAAACAGGAAGAATAGCTATGCGTAATACAACACTTTGCCATATTGAAAAAGACGGAAAATACCTTATGCTTCACCGCGTTAAAAAGGAAAACGATTTAAATCACGATAAGTGGGTTGCGGTAGGCGGCAAATTTGAAGATAAGGAAAGTCCTGAAGAATGTAATTTTCGCGAAACGTTTGAAGAAACGGGGCTAACCCTTAATTCGGTTCGTTATTGCGGAATAGTAACCTTTGTTTCGGATAAATGGGAAACCGAGTATATGCATATTTTTTGGTCCGATGATTTTTCGGGCGAAATCAAGCCTTGCGATGAGGGTGATCTTTGTTGGATACCCAAAAAAGATATTTACAACCTGCCTATATGGGAAGGAGATAAAATTTTTCTTCGTTTAATGGATGAAAAAGCTCCGTTTTTCTCACTAAAGCTTGAATATATAGGTGATAATCTTATAAAAGCCGTATTAAACGGCGAACAAATTAAATAAAGTAAAGAGATTGTAACTGTTAAAGCTACAATCTCTTTTTTACTGTCTGTTTTTTGATGTCTTAAAGCCCTTTAGCCTTGCTAAGAAACTGCTTGCAGCCTGCAAAACGGGAAATTATTTAATAAACTTAACGGCAGTTCCATACACAATAACTTCTGCAGCACCCTGCATAACGGCCGAGGATGCATAGCGGATGTTAATTACCGCATCTGCACCTAATTCTTCTGCTTCCGCAACCATTCTTTTGGTTGCAAGGGCACGCGCTTCGTTCATCATTTCATTGTAAGCCTTTAGCTCTCCGCCTACCAAGGTTTTAAAACTTTGTGCTATATCTTTGCCGATGTTTTTTGATTGAATCGTACTTCCCTTTACCAATGAGAGAGTTTCCAATTCCTTGCCGCTGATAAAATCAGTATTTACTAATATCATCTTCTTCACCTTTCCTTATCTCATTTATTCTTTCAATACAAACATAAATCATAATTGCCGAAAACACAAGCGGTATTATACCTAAAACATATTTCCAAATGCCATCAAGCAGAGAAATTAAAAATCCGAAATACGCAATATAATACAGTATCATAATAACTGTAATAACTATCGGGGCAATCATTTTCTTCTTGTGAGAATTCAATTTTTGCACCACCATTCATTTTTATTTATTTTTATTATATCATATCTTGAGCGCCAGCGCAATATATGATAGAAAAATCTCCTTGTCGATTACTCGGCAGGGAGATGAGTTTTATTTATGTAGCGAATATTTGATTGTATTCAGAGCTTTGTGCTAAAGAAACATAATCGTCGCCCGAAACAATAATATGGTCAACAAGCTTTATTTCAATTTGCTCTAAAGTGTATTTTAAGCTTTGGGTCATCTGAATATCGGCAAAGCTTGGTACGGCGCTTTGTCCAACATGATTGTGCGAAATTATTACGCTTGTGGGATTCCTTGGTAGCACCTTTTTAACAATCTTTTTAACCGAAAGGGAAACACTGGCAGTGTGACCATCACTTATAATATCATTTTCTATTAGTTCGCCCTTGTTATCAAAGCTTGAAATCATAAATACTTCGTTATTATAACCCATAAAGCACTTTGTTAAATAGTTGCCGTATTCGTCAATACTTTTAAAGCGGTAGTGCTTTTTGTATTCGTCGGTATGTATTCTACGGTTAAGCGGTAAAATCATTTTTATAAGGGTAACAGCTTTTTCTGTCATACCTTTAACTTCAAAAAGGCTATTGGGGTCGGCTTCGAAAACGCCGCTTAGCGAGCCGAACTTTGTTATAAGCTCGTGGGCAATGCCGTTAGTATCACCGCGTGGTATGCCGTAAAACAGTAAGGCTTCTAACACTTTATGGGAGGGTGTGGAATCGGGGAAATCTTGTTCTAATAATTCGTTTCTTAAGCGCTTCCTATGGCCCTTGTGCGGATTTTTATCCATATTCCCACCATCCTTTCTTAATTTATGAATCTTTAATTATTCCAATATTTCCTATCAAGGCTTCTAAAAGATATTGCCGAGAAAATATGCTGCTTTTCTATAATATTGCTTCCGTCAAGGTCGGCAATTGTGCGCGCAACCTTTAAAATACGGTCGTAAGCGCGGGCTGACATTCCTAAGCGTTCAAACGAAAGCTCAAGGTATTTTTCGGCGTCAGGAGTTAAAACGCAAAACTTTTTAAGAAACGCGGGTGTTAAATCGGCATTACAGGTAATACCCGTGCCCTTATAACGCTCTTGTTGAATTTTGCGCGCTTTATTTACGCGCTTTTTAATTTCGGCTGAAGTTTCTTCGTTACTGTTAGAGCTTAAAGCGGTATAGTCAACGGGTGGAACTTCAACATGCAAATCAATACGGTCAAGCATTGGCCCCGATATTTTATTTAAATATTTATGTACCGCTTGGGAAGAACAGCTGCAACTTTTGGTTGGGTGTCCAAAAAATCCGCAAGGGCAGGGGTTCATTGCCGCTACCAGCATAATAGAGCTGGGGTAGGTAAGCGTTCCTGCAACACGCGAAATGGTAACCTTTCCGTCTTCAATTGGTTGGCGAAGCGCTTCCATAACATCACGGCGGAATTCGGGCAATTCGTCCAAAAACAGTACACCGTTATGCGCTAATGAAATTTCACCCGGTTTTGGCACAGTGCCACCGCCCGAAATACCCGCAACCGAAACAGTATGGTGTGGGGAGCGGAAAGGTCTTACCGAAACAAAGGGGTTTTTATTATCTAAAATACCTGCAATAGAGTGTATTTTAGTGGTTTCTATAGATTCTTCAAAGGTCATATCGGGCAAAATACCGGGAAGGCGTTTTGCAAGCATGCTCTTACCCGCACCGGGCGGTCCCACCAAAATTATGTTATGGTTGCCAGCGGCTGCAATCTCTAAAGCCTTTTTAGCCGCCACCTGACCCTTTACATCGCAAAAATCAGGCACACGGATATCACTTACCGCAGAAGTAGGGGTAAGTGGTTGCTTTTCTATTAATTTTTCGCCGTTTAGGTGGGCAATCAATTCTTTAATGTTTTCTACAGGGTAAACATTTATGCCATCCACAACCGCTGCCTCTATAGCGTTGTCCTTAGGGACGAAAATGTTTTCAATGCCGTTTTCTTTGGCGGTTATAGTCATAGCTAAAACACCGTTTACACTACGTAAGATACCATCAAGTGCAACTTCACCTATTGTTACGCTATTTGATAAATCAGCATTTAGCTGACCGGATGCTTTAAGAATGGCTAAAAGCACAGGCAAATCGTAAATAGAGCCTTCTTTTCTACGGTCGGCAGGAGCCAAATTTACTGTGATGCGCGAAACAGGAAATTTAAAACCGCAGTTTTTAATTGCGGCACGCACTCTGTCACGCGATTCTTTTACGGTGGCATCGGGAAGACCTACAATATCAAAAGCGGGAAGTCCGTTAGAAATATCGGCTTCAACCTGTATCATATAAGTATGAAAACCGAATACGCCTACACTTTGGGTTCTTGAAAACATAAATTCACCTACTTTGCAAGGTTGTTTTGCGGCTCACCGTTTAAGAAAGCCTTAATATTATCACAAACTAAATTTAAAAGTCTTTTTCTTGTGCTAAGCGGTGCCCAACAGGTATGGGGTGTGATTGTAATGTTTGGGGCATCCTTTAAAATATTGTCTTTAGTCATAGGCTCGGTTGATAAAACATCTATAGCCGCGCCCGAAAGCTTACCGCTTGTTAGTGCATCGTAAAGCGCTTGTTCGTTTATTACACCGCCACGAGCAGTATTTATAAAATAAGCGCCATTTTTGAAATTTTTAAAGGTATCTTTATTAAACATTTCTCGGCTTTGTTCGTTTAAAGGACAATGCACCGATACTATATCGCTGTTTTTAAGCACATAATAGAAATCCTTAAATCGCGGATGCGCATCACGTACTGTACGGGTATAAACAATTACATTCATACCCAAAGCTAAAGCGATTTTTTCTACAGCCTTTGCAATATCGCCATAGCCTATCAGACCTAAGGTTTTGCCGTAAACTTCATCAGTAGAGAATTTAAGCGGCGAAAATACGGGAGAGAGTTGCCAACCGCCGTCCTTAACAAAGGCGTTATATTCGCCTATTTTAGTGTAAAAATTTAAAATATAGGCAATAACCTGTTGTGCAACCGCGTTGGTAGAATAGTTCGGCGCATTGCATACCACAATACCTTTTTCTTTTGCATATTCTATATCGATATTGTTATATCCGGTTGCAAAAATGCCGATGTATTTAAGCTGCGGTGCTTTATCCATAAGTTCTTTGCCAATAATGGTTTTATTGCAAAGCAAAATATCGGTATCAGCAAGTTCATTGATAAGGTCGCTGCCTGATATATTGTCATAAAGGGAAACCTTGCCGAAATCAGACAAGGCTTCTAAAGATAAATCGCTATTAGATTGTAAGGTTGCGGTATCAGTTACTAGTATTTTCATCTTTTCGAGTTACCTTTCGTTTAGTGCCGTCAGGCTCTACGATATAGGTGTTTTCAAGCTGACCTATAAGGCTTTGCTTAAACGAGTCAATATACTCTCTTCTTAAAATATACTGTTCTTGTTTTTCTTGCTCTGTAAGACCTATAGATTTTTGCTTGCGAGCAAGCTCATTAATCCGCTTGATTTTTTCTTCTGTCATAAAATATCAAATCCTAAATTTCGTTTCTGCCCTCTAAAGCGCGTGCAAGAGTAAATTCATCAGCATATTCAAGGTCGCCACCTACGGGTATACCGTAAGCCAAACGTGTCACCTTTATACCCATTGGTTTTACAAGGCGGGAAATATAGCTGGCAGTTGCTTCGCCTTCGACAGTGGGATTAGTTGCCATAATTATTTCCTTCACTTCGCTTGAAGAAAGCCTTGCCATAAGCTCTTTTATTCGAAGGTTGTCGGGACCGATACCATCCATTGGTGATATAACACCGTGTAAAACATGGTAAAGACCCGAAAATTCGCGTGTGCGTTCAAAAGCCATAACATCCTTAGGCTCGGCAACAACGCATATTACCGAACGGTCTCTTTTTTCATCTAAGCAAAGGGGGCATTTCTCTGCATCGGTAAAGGCTTGGCACTCTTTGCAAAAATGAATTTTTCGCCTAGCGTTAACTAACGCTTCGGCAAAGCGCTCGGCAACCTCGGGGGGTTGCTCTAAAATATTATAAGCTAAACGTGAAGCGGTTTTCTTACCTATTCCGGGTAGGCGTTCAAACTGAGCAATAAGCTCGTTGAGTGGTATGATATTATAATTTGCCATAATTAAAACATTCCGGGAAGATTAAGCCCGCCTGTTATGGCCGACATTTCTTCTTCGCTTGCTTTAATTGCGTTGCCTATAGCCTCGTTTACTGCAACGGTAACAAGGTCCTCAAGCATTTCGCTATCATCGGGGTCTACTGCATCGGGGTTAATTTTAATACCGGTAATAAAGTGCTTGCCATCAACGGTAACTTCTACTAAACCGCCGCCAGAAGTTGCAGTATATTCTCTTTGCTCCAAATCGGCTTGAAGATTTTGCATATCTTCTTGCATTTTTTGTGCTTGCTTAAGCATTTGGTTCATATTACCGCCGCCGTTATTGGGAAGTCTTACTTTCATAATATATTCTCCTTAGTTCATATCTAAATTTTTAAGCTTATCCGCTAAAGACAAAAGCGGGTCTTGAGCAATTGCTTGCTTCTCTGCATTGTAAGGACCTAATTTATAGGTTTGCCCCAAAACATCCTGCGCCGCTTTTCTGATACTGTCTTTATACATATTGTTGTTTTTTATAAGGGTTCTAAATTGTGAGTTTTTTGCATCTATTAAAAGATATTCGCCCTTAATGTATGCGGTAGAATCACCTAAAACGCCGGCTATAAGCGGGCAGGTAGATTTAAGTATATTTACAATTTCGCTCCAATTTTCTACCGGTGTTAGTTCGCCGGTAGCAGGTGTGGGTTTTTGTGTAATCGGTTCAGGTTCAGGGAGTGGACAATCAGTATCTGGCTCGGGTGGGAGCGGGATATCTTGCTCTTCAGGTAAGGTATCAGGTTCTTCTATCACTTCGGTCTTTACGGGCTGCGGTTTCACTGTTGCTGTTTTAGTGCCGCTTTCTAAAGCTGTAATACGGCGTTCTAACGCATCAAAATCTACTGATAAGGATGGGTTACAAAGCTTGATTACTGTCATTTCCATTTCGCAACGGCGGTTACCCGTTTGCATTGCGGCAGTAGCTGACTGAAGTCGTGAGAGCGCGAACATAATATCCTTAATGTCGTAATCCTTAGCTTGTGATTGCAAGGCTTTAAGGCGGGTATTAGAGCAAATGATTGGAAGATTATCACCGTTTACGGTTTTAATAATCATAAGGTCACGGTAGTGGGAAATAAGCTCGGACAATAGTCTTAGCATATCTACCGATGAGTTATGAAGTCTGTCAAGCATTAAAAGGGCACTTTCGGTATCCTTAAGCTTAATAAAATCTGTAAGCTCAATAAGATAGTCGTTGCCCGCCATAGCACAAACACTTTCAACTGTGCTTTCATCAATATCCTTTGCGGCCGAAGCGCATAAATCAAGTATTGATAATGCATCACGCATACCGCCGTCAGCTGCGGCGGCAATAAGTGTTGCGGCAGAATCGGTAAGAGTGAGCCCTTCGTTCTTTGCAATAAACTGTAGTCTTTCGCAAATCTTTTGGGTATCAATACGCCTAAAGTCAAATCTTTGGCAACGTGAAAGAATAGTAGCAGGTAGCTTATGCACCTCGGTAGTAGCCAAAATAAAAATAACGTGTTCAGGCGGTTCTTCCAAAGTTTTAAGTAAAGCGTTAAATGCACTAATTGAGAGCATATGAACCTCGTCTATAATATAAACGCGGTATTTAGAGGAAGAGGGGGCAAAGTTTATACGCTCACGCAAAATGCGAATGTCTTCAACGCTGTTATTAGAAGCGGCGTCAATTTCTACAATATCGGTATTTTCGCCGTTTAGAGAAGATTTACAGCTTTCACAGTTAAGGCAAGGGTTACCATCTTGAGATTCGGTACAGTTAACCGCATTAGCTAAAATTTTAGCGCAAGAAGTTTTACCCGTTCCGCGAGTACCTGTAAAAAGGTAAGCATGGACGGTGGTGCCTGACGCTATTTCATTTTTTAAGGTTTCGGTTATATGCTCTTGACCGTAAACTTCCGAAAAGGTCTTCGGGCGGTATTTGCGGTATAAAGCCTGATAAGCCATATTTTCGCCTCTTTACTTAAAAAATTTGCGTATCCGAATGCACGAATGAGCCGATTTACTGCGGCGCACAGAAAAATCTACTTAATGCTGCTCGGTTCCCCGCCTGACATGGTTCGTAGCATTCCGTCGCACAGGACCCGCCCATTCGCACATTCCGATACGCAATGCACTTAATACACTAGTTATTTTATCACATTTATTAAAATTTTACAATAGGAAAAGATATAAAATGTTGAAAAATTTTAATATAATTGATATAATATAAATGAATGTAGTTTTTACGGAGATTTTTATAATATGAAAACAGAGATTTGGGATGTCTTAGATAGCGATGGAAACCTTACGGGCAAAACCATCGCACGAGGACGATATTTTTTAAAACCCGGTGAATATCACCTGGTAGTGCATATATGGATTGTATCACCTGACGGTAAGTTTTTACTTCAAAGAAGAAGTGACCGAAAAAAACTTATGCCGGGTGAATGGGCGGCCACAGGCGGAGCGGCAATTTCGGGTGAAAGCTCATTTGCTGCTGCCAACCGTGAATTGTTTGAAGAATTAGGCATTGCTTCAAACGAGCAAACGCTTAAAAAGATTTTACGACTCAAAAGGCGTAATTCGCTTTTAGATGTTTGGCTTATTACAAGCGATATTCCTGAAAAGGATTTAAATTTGCAGGAATCCGAGGTTGCGGAAGCACGTTGGGTTACAAAAGAAGAACTTTATGAAATGATTAATAAAGGTCTTTTTCACAATTACGGAAAAGATTATTTTAACTGCGTTTTAGAGGCTATTGAAGAAGGTAGAGGAGTTACTGTATGAGTCTTAACGACCAAAACCAAAGCTGTGCTTTGTGTCACGCGTATTTATTTGCGGAGGACGATGTTGTATATTGCCCCGAATGTGGCGCACCGCACCATAGGGAATGCTATAACAAGCTTAATAAATGTGCTTTAGAAGAACTTCACGGCACCGAAAATCAGTATGACAAGCTAAAACGTGCCGCTCAAGAACAAAAGGCTAAAGAGGAAGAAGAACAACGCGAAACAACCGAAACCGGGTATGAAACCCCGTTTGGTGTGTTATCTCCTATCGATTTTTTAGGCGGTGTAAAGCCCGATGATGAGATAGACAACGGTGTCACCGCTTCGATGGCAGCAAAGTTTGTTTTGTCCAATACAATGCGTTATATTCCTAAGTTTAAAAAGCTTAATAAGTATAACAAGGCTTCTTGGAATTTTTTGGCGTTTTTACTGCCAAGCGGATGGTTTTTCTCGCGCAAAATGTATTTAAACGGTCTAATAACAGCCGTACTCGAAATAATTGCAACCTTGCTTACCATTCCCTATCAGCTTACTTGCTATAATTTAGGACTTACCGGTAGAGCGTTCGACTCTGAATTAATTCAAAGAATGGCAGAAAGTATGGATAAATTTCCGCCAATGGTTGTGTATGCTGCATTTATTGGAGGGGCTATAAGCCTTGCCATAAAAATAGTAGCAGCCATTTTAGGCGATTATCTTTATAAAAAGCACGCCGTAAACAGCATTAGAGAAATTGAGCAAACAAGCGAAAATAAAGAAGTAGATTTTCGAAAAAAAGGCGGCGTAAATATCTTCATATTCTTTATCGCTGTAATGGCGGTTCAGTATATTCCTGCATTTATAGCTTTACTTATAGGCTGACATAAAGTCTTTAAAGGAGAGTTTTTATGAAAATTAAAAAAGCGATTATTCCTGCGGCAGGTCTCGGAACAAGGGTTTTGCCGGCATCAAAATCTATGCCGAAAGAGATGCTGCCCATTGTTGATAAACCGGCTATTCAGTACATAGTCGAAGAGGCGGTAGCGGCAGGAATTACCGATATTTTAATCATAACAAACCGCGGCAAAGGCATCATTGAAGACCATTTTGACCATTCTATTGAGCTTGAAAATATACTTTTAAAGCGTGAAATGCGCGACACCTTAAAAGAACTGAATGCTTTAGCGAATATGGCAAATATTTATTTCATTCGCCAAAAAGAAACAAAAGGCCTTGGTGACGCGGTACTAAGAGCGCGCGAGTTTGTGGGTAACGAGCCGTTTGCGGTGCTTTACGGTGATGATGTTATTGTAGGTGAAGTTCCGGCTATTGGTGAACTTATTGAAGCTTACGATACCTTTGGTAAAAGCGTGGTAGGAATTAAGGAAGTTCCCGACCATTTGGTAGTAAAATATTGCTCCTTAGCGGTGGAAAAGAACGGCGAAAAGACCTACAATGTTACTAATATGATTGAAAAGCCGAAGCCAGACGAAAAGCTTTCTAATTTTTCGATTTTGGGAAGATGTGTTCTAGAACCCGAGATTTTTGATATTTTAGAGCGTACCCCCCTAGGTGCCGGAAATGAACTTCAACTTACAGATGCTATGCGCGAAGTGGCACAGTCAAAGGGTATGACCGGTGTTGATTTTAGTGGTACCCGTTACGATATGGGTAATAAGTTTGGCGTTATAAAGGCTAATATTGAAGTTGCACTTAATCACCCCGAAATCAAGGATGAGCTACGAGAATATATAAAAGAATTAGCAAAAGAATTATAATTAAAAAGCAGATTTTCTAGTGACAGAAAATCTGCTTTGCATTTTTATAGCTGTTTTAAAAAATGTATTATTTTCCAAAGAAGGACTCATTAAAATCTGCAAGCTCTTTTTCAAGAGCGATTATTATTTCATCCTGACCTTCTTTTCCGAATACTTTTCGTGTTACTGCATCGCCTATCGGGCTACAAAGTTCATCATGTACAGGGTAGTAGTATTTAATTAAAAACCAAGTATATAGCGCCAAGCGAGTATCAGTAAATACACTCTTTTCGGAATTGACTTCGTTTTCGACTACCGCAACATATCTATCAAGTATATTTTGCACTATATCTTCTTCTGATTCGGCAAAAACAACCGACCAAGTACGGTTGAAATGACGGTCGTTAGGGGTTAATACGGTGTGTGAATCGGTTGAGCCCACTATCGGATAATCGTATCCTTTTGCCTTCATTTCATAATAAAGGGCTACCTGCTTATTATTGCCTTGGTGTGCAAGGCCACCGCGAAGCTCAAAAATATCAAAATATCCTCTTTTAAATATTTCTTTTGAAACCTTTGACTGAGTGTGGTATATACAATCATTTACAACCCAATAAGGATGGGGGAAAATTGTAATTCCGCCTGCCTTATGTATAGCTTCGTTTATCCAATATCTCCAAGCAAGTTCGCGTTTTGAAATATCATCGGGTGCATTGATTGTCTTTTCAATTTCGGCAACCTCTGCTTCAATACGCTCAGGCTCGCTAAGAAGAATATCGTTAACACTGCTTTTTGGATTGAAGTTTACTATGTGATAGTAGCCAAAATCCTTATTGTGCACTTCTTCGCCGGGGAAAAGCTTAAGCGAGGTGGGTATATTTTCAAAAACCTTTATTGCCTCAAGTGAACCGCTGATTTTATGATGGTCTGTAATACCTAAAAAGTCAAAACCAAGTTTCCTGTATTGCGAGGCTACCAGTGCAGGGCTTTCACTACCGTCAGAATGGCAACTATGAACATGTAGGTCGCCCTTAAACGGCCTTTTGGCATATAAATCTTCATAAAGGGAATAAAGTCTAAAGCGCAAAGGGGTAACCTTTTTGGGCGAAACCACACGTTCTAATTTTACATCCCATTCTTGCTCGCCTTTAAACAAATATTCAAACGAAACCGAACCGTTATTTGCAATAAGGGTCATCTTTTTGGTTTTGGAATTAAGAAGATGGTCCACATCATCAGGACTATTTTGGAAATCCCAATCATCCATAGGAGTAATTTTAAGAATGTATTCTTCGCCGTCAATCATTTTGCAAGAATCATCAAGTCCGGTAATGGTAACGGTTTGCAAACAGTCAGCTTTTAGAACCATAGGTGTGATTTTGTACTTTTTCAATCTGTAATCTATCATGATGATACTCCTTTTAACGCTCAAAACCGAACAATCAAATCTAGACGCTTTTTTTGATTATAGCATTTTTAGATTTTGTGTGCAATATGAAAATGTATAAATTGAAAGGTGGGATGAAGAACATTATATCAACTGTATTTGTTAATTGTTTTTACGTATTGTTCGAATCCCTTACGAACGGAAAAAGAGAGCACCAACCACAAGGGTTGATACACTCTTTTTTGGCCCGCCCGAAGGGATGAATACGCTTGCGCGTATTCTATGCTTGCCGACCCAAAGGCTTTGCCTTTCGGTACCCGCCTGCGCACCGCCTTACTACAAAATAGTCCACAGGACTATTTTGTTTAACGCTCGGCGCCCTCTCAGGCTTCGAATCCCTTCGTAATTAAATGATAATTAAAAAAGAACCAATCCTTACAGACTGATTCTTTTTTAATTGGCCCACCCGAAGGGATTCGAACCCCCGTTCTTCAGAATCGGAATCTGCTGCGTTATCCAGCTGCGCCACGGGCGGAAATAAATAATAGTGAATAGTTAAAAGTGAAAAGAGAAGAGAATGGGTGTGCTTTTAGCACGATATATATCGTTTCGCTTTGCAAAACACATTTTCTCTTCTCTCTTATCTTTTATCTTTTATCTAAATAAGCCGTAGGTTTATTTTTCGTATCCTTGCGGGTTATTCTTTTGCCAGTTCCAAGTGTCGCGGCACATTTCGTCGATACCGAACTTTGCTTCCCAACCAAGCACTTCTCGTGCTTTATCAGCATTAGCATAAACTTCGTCAGGGTCTCCGGGACGGCGTGGGTCGATAACATAAGGTACATCAATACCGCTAGCTTTCACAAAGGCTTCACGAAGCTGTAAAACACTTGTACCATTACCTGTGCCTAAGTTAAAGGCTTCGCAACCCTTGTTATTAAGTGCCCAATTTACTGCCTTAACGTGACCATCTGCAAGGTCTACTACGTGAATATAGTCGCGCACACCTGTACCGTCAACTGTTTTATAGTCATCGCCGAAAACGTGTAATTTTTCAAGCTTGCCAACCGCTACTTGTGCGATATAAGGCATTAAATTGTTAGGAATACCCTTGGGGTCTTCGCCAATTGTTCCGCTTTCATGAGCACCAATGGGGTTGAAGTAACGAAGAAGTGCTATGCACCAATCTTTATCCGCAACATAAAGGTCGCGAAGCATTTCTTCAATAAAATACTTTGTTCTGCCGTATGGGTTAATTGCGCCTAAAGGCATACCTTCTACCAATGGCATTTCGGTAGCAACACCGTAAACAGTGGCAGAAGAGGAGAAAACTATCTTCTTTACATTAAACTCGTTCATAACTTCGAGCAAAACAAGGGTGCTTATAAGGTTGTTATCGTAATACATAATAGGCTCTCTTACCGATTCGCCAACAGCCTTAAGACCTGCAAAATGGATAACCGCATCGATACTGTTTTCGCTAAATATTTTGCGTAAAACATCTTTGTTTCGTACATCTTCTTGGTAAAATTTAATTTCTTTACCTGTGATTTTTTCTACTCTTTTTAAAGCTTCGCTGCTAGAGTTATCGAGGTTGTCAATAACGATAACATCGTAGCCTGCTTTTTGCATTTCAATACAGGTGTGACTGCCTATGTAGCCTGCGCCGCCGGTAACTAAAATAGCCATAATATTCTCCTTAAAATAAAAATTTTCTATCTTTTATTTTATAATATATGCAATATTTTGTCAAGGAATAAACAAAGCTTAATTGGTGATTTGGAATGTTTAATGCAAAAAAACAACCCGACCGAAGTCGAGTTGTTTTGAAATCAATAAAGATTAGAGTTTCTTCATCTTCATCTTGCGTGCGCAAAGTGTTAATACAAGTAATACGATGTAGAGGCAACCGGTAGTGATAAAGATTGCGTTCCAACCGAATTTCTGTTGAACAAAGCCAAATACAGAAGCCTGAATAGCAGAAGCTACAACGCCGAATATCATAAGCTTTTTGTAGCCGAAGTATGAGCCTAAGCGTCCGCTTACTAATTGACCGAATGCATAGCACCAGAAAAGTGCGGAAGAAACAACGCCGATAGTACCAAGGTCGGATGAGAAGTGTTCCTTCATAAGATCCATTACAAGGTTGATGTTTTGACGGCCGTTGTAGAAGAACAAATAAGTAAAGCCGAAGCTTAAAAGCATGAGCCAAGCGTACTTTTTAAACTTTTTAAACTGTACGCTGTCATAACCGTACGTAAATTTTTCCATTTTTAATCTCCTAATTATTAAATTGTTAAATTAAATTATTAACCAAAGATTTTTGCATCTGCTTCATCGTAAGCTAAGATTTCAGCAGTAACACGAGCGTGGTCTTCAAGATTATCGATTTCATCAATGAAGTAATCTTCATAAGAGAAAGCTCTGATATTGAGAGCAGCAAAGATTTCGTTAAGTGCGTTTTCAGCGTAGCACTTGTCTTCGCCTTTGTGAATGAATTCTACAACCTTGCCAATCCAAGCAGAAGCGGTAGCTTTATCCATTTTATAGAAGGGTTGGAATGCAAAGCAATCTTCATCAAAGATTTTAATAGAAACTTCGTGGATCTTTCCGTCGATAACTCTAGCCTTGAAGTCTTTTTCAGGAAGAGCTTTCTTGAAGTTAACAGTACCTATGCACTTTTCGTCGCTTACAAGTACATCGTGGAGAAGCTTTCTGTTGAATACTAAGTCGCCATGGAAGAAGAGAAGATCATCATCCATAAGGTCGCGAGCTAAGTACATAGAATAGATGTAGTTGGTCTTGTCGTAAATGTCGTTACGAACAAAAGAGAAGTTAAGCTCCGGGAAATCAGCAGCAGTAGCCTTTAACTGATCTTCGAAAGGACCGGTGGTGATGATAAAATCCTTAATACCTTCTGCAGCGAGAAGACGGATTTGACGATGGAAAATAGTTTCGCCATCTTTGAGTTGAGCCATAGATTTGTGATTGTTTTTGGTAAACTCGCCCATACGATTACCAAGACCTGAGTTGAAAATGACAGCTTTCATAACTGTACTCCTTTCAAAAATTAAAAATGTATTGTTTGCAACGTGAATATTATATTTAAAATCACCAAAAAAGTCAATCAATTTACGAAAAAATTAAAATTAAGGCTTGAAAATCACCGCGTGTTGATTTATAATAAAAACAATATGGTTAATATGGATAGAAAAACGATTTTTAGGGGTGATTTTTTGTCAGTAGGTGCCAACATTAAAAAAAGACGTTTTGAGCTTCGTATGTCACAGCGAGAGCTTGCCGATGCAATGGGATATAAAACTCGTTCGACTATTGCTAAGATAGAGTCGGGCGAAAATGATGTTTCCCAAAAAAAGCTCGAAAAATTTGCAAGCGTGCTTGACACTACGGTAGAATCGTTAATCTTTGGATATGCCAAGCAAAATATTGTGCAGCCACTCCCACAGCAAGTTTCCGAAAAAAAGAAAAATAAAACTGCCGTGGTAATTTTGGCAGGCGGTAAGACAGGAAAAAACAGCCGTAATATACCTAATCAGTTTATTGATGTCAACGGGAAGCCTATTATTGTTTACTGTATGCAAGCGTATCAGCTCCACCCGTCAGTAGATGATATATATGTAGTATGTCTTCGCGGTTGGGAAGATATTGTAAAGGCTTATGCCGAACAGTTTGGAATCACCAAACTTAAAGGGCTTATCCCCGCGGGTAACAGCGGTGCAGCTTCGCTTTCAAATGCTTTTGAATATTTAAAAAACAGGTATTTTCCGGACGATGTGCTTATAATCCAAGAAGCTACACGACCAATGGTTACTACCGAAACGATATCGAAATTATTGCTTGCTTGTAGTGAGAATAAAAGCGCTACTATTTGCCATGGTATGAACGATTATGTTCAGTTTGATTTATCCGGTGATTATCCCGAATACCTTGAACGCGAAAAAATTATAGCACTCCAGTCGCCCGAGGCTCATTTCTTTTCAATTTTTACCGAGGTTTTTGATATGGTAAAAAGTTCAGGACATATTCTAACCGAATCTAATTATACAATGCTTATGTACAATTTGGGATTTGATATAAACTTCATTGAAGGCGGTATAAACAACATTAAGATAGAGCGCGAAGAAGATATTATAAAATTTAGTGCGTGGTGCAAATAAAAAAAACTCCCGAGAGGGAGTTTTTTGTTTATGATCCATTTGATTTAGGTTTGGGACTTTTTGAGGTAAGAGTGAAGAGGTAATAGGTAAGAAGTAAGCCCCAAGAACTTATCGTCCTTGGGGCTTTGGTGCACCTGAGCATTCTATAATCGAACCGTTTACCTCTTTTAGAGTGACGGTTTTGCTTGCTTCCTTATAATTAAATGTTATGACCAATTTGTCGTCGTAAAGATATACGGCGTTTACAAAAATGTCAATCAGTCTCTGTTTGTGTTCCTTCATTTCCAAGCTCATGCTCTGAATATGCTTGAGCCATAATACTAAGCCCTCTTTCGTAATGGTGGGCTTCTTCATTTCTTCCTTGATGAGCTTCAGTTTAATCTCATCTCTCGTCTGCTCCAACTCAATCATTCTTTGTTTTGTAGTTGGAGTTATAATTCCTTCTTCTATTGCTCTGAGTAGATTGTTCAGTGCGTTCTCTGTTTCACTAAGCCGTTGTTTAAGTAGTTGTATTGCGGGATTTTCTTTCTTTGCATTTCTGAACACAATACCTGCGATATCCTCAATAACATTATCATCAATCATCATCTCAAGGGTGTTTTTAACAACAATGTCTTCAATCCATTCTTTTTTAACCGTCTTTTTATCACAAGTGTGTTTGTATTTAGCATTGTTGCATTTGTAATATCGGTGAACTGTACCGTTTCGTGCGGTTCCGCTTTCACCGGTCATATATACACCGCATTTACCGCAAAATAATTTTGTTGTCAGTAAGTAATCATCTTCGGCTTTATGTCTTGCTGTTGCTCTCTTATTCTTCGCACGCTCACGCTGCACCTTGTCAAATAATGTTTGTGGGACTATTCTCGGTATGCCGTCCTTTTGGATGATATCTCGGAACTTGTATTCGCCGATATACCGTCGGTTCTTTAGCATATCTGTTACAATATTAATGGTTATTTTAGTTCCGTGAGAAGTAGTAACACCTTTTGCATTTAGCATTTCAACAATTTCTTTTATTGTTTTGCCGTTTGCATAGGCTTCAAATGCTTGTACTACATAGGGTGCTTTAACAGGATCCACCTCAAAGAATTGCTCTTTGTTAATAATATAACCGATAGGGACCGTACCGCCATTAAATTTACATTTTAGCGCATTCTCGGTCATACCTCTTGTAACCTTTTCGGAAAGATCTGCAGAATAATATTCCGCCATGCCTTCCAGTACCGATTCAAGTAGGATGCCTTCTGAACCCTCCGAAATGTTTTCGGTTGCTGAAACCACTTTGACATAATTCTTTTTAAGTGTGTTTTTATAACGGGCTGAATCGTAACGGTTACGGGCAAATCGGTCTAATTTCCATACGATAATTAAATCGAACTTTTGCCTGGCGCTATCTTTTATCATTTGTTGAAAAGCAGGGCGGTTATCCGTCTTCGCCGATAATGCTCGGTCAATATAGGTTTCAATAATTGAAATACCTTGCTTTTCAGCAAAAGCGTAACATTCTCGAAGCTGACCTTCAATGCTTTCCTCGCGTTGGCTATCCGAAGAATATCTTGCGTAAATAACTCCAATCATTCTCCCTTCACCTCCCGCAGCGTCTGAAAGACAAGCTCTTTCAGCTTTTCATTGAACACAGTTCCGGGAGTAAAGCACATTGTCATTAGGGCTTCCAGACCGCCATCCTTTTCAAGCGCTGATTTAATTGCCGGGTATTTTTGCATACCTTGCGGGTTATCAGTTCTTCCAAAGATATAATCCAAGGATACATTAAAAAAGTCTGCATACCACAGTAGTTTTTGGAACGGTGGCTCGGCAACACCCATTTCATAGCGACCGATGGTTGCTTGTGTTGTCTCACACAATTCCGCCAATTGCTTTTGCGAATAACGTGCATTTACTCGCAGTTCTTTTAGTCGTTCTCCTACAATATTCATATTCTAACTCACCTCCAAATGATTTGTGTTTATTATAACACATAAACAGTTTATAGTCAATACATAAAACAATTTTTATAAACTCCATTTTCGTTAATAATTTTGTTTAGCGGTACGGCAGTACAGACGTACCGCTTATATCTTAATCTTCGTCTTCGACAGAAGCTTCTCTCATCAATCTTTCAAACTCTTCTTTTCCAATGTCGCTTTCGATAAAACGCTCCATCTCTTCCATCATAAACATAGCTAAAGAAATAAGCGCTTCTTCGGGAACATCCGATTTAAAAACAATCTTAGGATCGCTCATGGGCTACACCTCCTTAATTCTTATTACCTCCATTTCCGCCGGAGGCAAGCATAGAAACATATAACATATAAATTCTCCTTACTGGCGGTAGCTGGATGCCCCCTCCATTTTCTTACCCATTGTCCCTATATATCAATCCCGCATATTTTCGTCAGCAGGATATTCTAGTCAATTTAAATTCTTCCTTCATAATTTTAATCAATAAATTACTTTTTCTGTGGCTTATCAGCCAAGTAAATCCTTGTTACTTCAGTCCTATGGTGACCTAAGTTTTCGCTTACAATTTTTCGGGCTCTGCGCGGTCTTTCTTGCAACGCTTCGGCGTAGGTTCTTTGTGCATAGGTGTGTCTCAAACTGTGCCAAGAGATTGTTTCAGTTCTTTTCTTTTTACCATCTTCGCTCAAATCCTCACGGTTTTCTACCATAAAGTATTTTCTGTTATAGCTCATCCAGTTCTGCAACGAGCGTTTTTCCCGCTGTACTCCGCCCTTTTCGCTACCTGAGATTAAATAATCTCTTGGGTACCGCCCTGAACACCTGGCATAGTTCAAATTATCGGTAATAATACTGCGTTGCTTTGCGCTTAAATCAATAGCCCTTGTCTGACCGCCTTTGCCTTTTATGACGAGCTGACCGGTCTTTAGTGCAGACATAAGATACTCAACTCTCAGCGTGCAGACTTCTTCAAGCCGCAAGCCAAATTCACTGGAAAAGTCTATCGCAATTACCGCATCCTGCCGACCTTTTTCAATAGCCACCTGTCGAATACGGACAAGTTCTTTATCTAAAAGCGAATGGTCTTTTACACCTGTCGCTCGTTTGGGCAGATTCAACTTGCTATTAGGGGATAGCCTGTTTTTACTACCGGATTTTCTATGGAAATACCGTATGCCCGACAGATCGGATTGAATAGTTGCAGCAGAGTTGTTTTCTTTTAGATACTCAACATAGGCTTTGAAGTGCCGATCTTCCACGTTCTTAAAGTTTTGCAGACGAAAATTATCGGCCAAAAACTTACAGAACCTTTTTGTCGCTTCGTAATACCGAGCTCTTGTTTTAAAACTTAGCTCGTTGCTGTGCCTATAGATAGACTCAACTTGAGCGAGTAAGTTCTTATACAGACCCGGATTTAGCACTGTAATATTATTAGAATCTGACATAGCAAACCGTCTCCTTTCTCCAAGAATTTTATTTAAACGCAAGGATAGGGACCAAGCCTAGCGTAAAAAGCTGTGAACCAAAATCTTTATAATAAGTGCATTTTCGTCAATAAAATATCTCTTCATCTCTTGACGAAAATAATTTTGTGTACGAAAATTTTGTCCTGCTCATTTGCAAATGAAAGTCATATATCATTTCAAAACGTAAAGCATAGAAAATTGCTTTCAGAGATTGTGCTGACCTGATATCGAAATGTAAGTAATCACAAAAGGAAGGTCAGCACAATCCTTTTTTACGGGAAATGAAAGTGATTTCGAAATATTCTCTCGAAACTATAATCATAGAACATATCGAAATTATAATCATCAAGCATATCGAAAAGTACATCATCAATCATACAAGAGCCATATTTGATAACATCATAATTACAAATAAATTCATCTTTAAAAGTAATCTAAGATTAATCTATAATTAACCCATATGGCTCTTAAAAGGAAAGTCCGCAGGGCATAATACACCCACTGTCAAAGGTCTCTGCGAACTTCCATTTCTTACTGATTCTTCTTTGACGCGGGGTATTATGCCCTGCTAATCTCGGCTCTCCGACGTCGTCTCCGAGCCGTTTCTATCTGACTTCGTCCAATAGAAACGGCTCGGCTCCCAAAAAGAGAGTCATAAATCATTTCATAAAGGACAGTCATTTATCATCATAGAAATGATAGTCATAGCACCTGCTTTTTGAGTTTACGCTTATCTTCTTCGGCTTCCTGCAGCTTGTCATTCATAATACGAATGACAACTTGCAGAGAGCCGAAAAGCTTTAATCTTGTCCAAGTTTTAACTCGGCGCAGGTGCAACTTTCTTTCGAAAAGTAAATCATACACTCTCGAAGAGACAGTCATAAATCATATCGAAAAGAAAATTCTGTTCTGGTATTCTGCTGTAAAATAAGGTTAGTACTTGGCTTAATCTATTTAACTTTTTACGCAAGATTAATAGATTTTCCGTGCGTGTTCTCTTGTAGTTCAAGAGTGTAAATAACCTTGTATTATTTACTAACGCTACGCCGAGTGCAAGGCATTTCAGCCCGGCCGAGACTAAACACTCGTTCGGCGGGGATTTTCATTTAGTTTTTTAACTACGATTAAATCCCGGAAACTTCGTATGCAATTCCCATAAGGAACCATCAATTCCCTTAAAGGACGGTAGCACCACCGCTTGAGCAGTTTTATTTTACGACGGAACTCCCAAACGTCGTGGATTCCATAAATTTTCGTCAATAACTTAGGCTGAATCCAAGCCGTTGTTATGCACTTATTTTCGTTCACAAACACTGTTATAAGTGAAAACAGGTTCGCAGTCGAACAATTCTCTGTTTCGTAACGGCCCTGCTATCCGCACAGTTTAGTTCACAACGCCCTTGTGAAAAGCTTTGTATATCACGACTTTTCCTACTATTCTATTTCGGACCACTGCGTGAAAGTGGGTTCTAATTTTTTTGCGGAAATCATAAAACCGAGCAACGTAATAGGTCGATTAAAAATGTGTCGCCTACCTACCTCGTATCACTTTGTCCGCTGCCATAACCGTGATAGCTCTTTAGTTCCGTATTTCCAGTTCTTCGGCCTTACGGATAATCAGCCTTAGAGCATCGGCTGATAAAGTCTAACCCGACTTTAAAGGTTTTCTGCTAGTAATTCTCAGCCCGTCGCAGAATTCAGACTGTAGCTCTCGGCACCAAAGCTTTGGTGCAACTAACTTCCCGAGTCAAATACAATCATTTTGAACCACCTTCCTTTATGCATTTATTTTGAACCCGTCACTTATCGGAGAACAAAACATAAAAAGAAGGCAAAAAGATAACAAAAAAGCACCTACCCCGAAAGGTAAGTGCTCACTTGTAGTTCTTTTTGCCTTAGTCCTATACGCAGGAGCCAAGCATAACAAACAAGCGCAATTAACCCTTTCGGAACATTGCATTTTTCGTTATCTTTTAAAAACACTCCTGCTTAATTTTAAATATAGCATAGTCAGTTTAACACCTTGTTTTTAAGGTGTCAATAGGTTAAGAAGAATCCACGACTCACAGGTCGTGCAAATTTTTAAGCAGCTCGGATTCTTCAATTCCAAACACATCTGCTATATCGGCCAACACTTCTATACTAGGCATAATTTTGTTGTTTAAAATGCGGTTAATATAGCTGATGTTCTTGCCAATATTAATGCTTAGCTGTTGACACGAATAATTTCGTTCATACATAAGAGCATTTAAGTTCTTTATAAAACCTGCTCGCATCTCCTTGTGTCTTTGTTCTCTTCTTTTCTTTGCTTCTTCATCATGGTTTTTCATATTTTTACCCTCTTTTATAAAAAATTAAGAGCCGCGAACCCGCGACTCTTTGGTTAAAAATATGAAAAAGGTTATATATGACTTTCAAGAAATCTTTATGAATAGCTTCGCATTCACCACAACAGATGAAAACAAGGTGGATTTGTGGTATAATTTAGGTGCAGCATAAGGTAGGTTATGTTGTTGGATCTTTGAGACCGATCAAGAAATTTACATAGGCTCTTTCTGCGAACCACGAATTGTTCAGCTCTTTTGAGCGAAAGAACGGATAGTAAAATGAGATATAAAAAGAGCCTCGCTGCAAATATGCTATGGAGGGAAAATAATGGAAGTAGTATATCAGCGCTGTTGTGGTATTGACGTACATAAGAAAATGATCGTAGCCTGCTTTCGTGACGGACGAAAAAAGGAAATAAGAGAATTCGGTACGTTAACAAACGAGCTTAGAGAGCTCACAAGCTGGCTTTTGGATAGCGGTTGTGAAATGATCGCTATGGAAAGTACAGCGTCATACTGGAAACCCTTATACAATTTATTTGAATTATCCGGACTTCCTGCTATGGTGGTAAATGCACACCATATGAAATCCTTGCCGGGAAGAAAAACGGATATGAAGGATGCCGAATGGATTGCAGACCTGTTACAGCACGGACTGCTAAAAGCAAGCTTTATTCCCGACCGCGAGCAACGGGAATTACGAGAGGTATCCCGTTATCGTAAAAGTCTTGTTGAGGAACGCAGTCGTGAGCTTAACCGTTTACAGAAAATGCTTGAAGGCGCTAATATTAAGCTCGGAAGCAAGCTAACACACATAAACGGTAAAAGTGGCAGAAAATACTTAGACCTTTTACTCAGCGGAGAAGAAATATCTCTTGAGGCTGTGGATGACATAAGGAATCACCAAATGCACAGCAGTGCCGAAGAGATATTAAGTTCGCTTGACGGCATAATCTCTCCGTTACAGAGAAAGCTCATTCGTAGTGTTCTTGACCATATTGACGATATGACAAAAAGAATCAAGGACATAGATAAGATTATTAAAGACTATATTAAGGACTATGAGGATGCCATAAGCGCATTAGAAGAAATACCTGGCGTAGGCAAAATCGGTGCTCAAACCATAATTTCGGAAATTGGTAAGGATATGAGCAGATTTCCTTCAGCTTCACATTTATGCTCTTGGGCGGGTGTAGCACCGGGTAACAATGAAAGTGCAGGTAAACGCCGTAGCGGTAGGACAACAAAAGGCAATCCTACACTTAAAACCACCCTTATTCAATGTGCTCACGGTACATCCAAACACAAAGACACCTTTTTCTACGCACAGTTCCAGCGTATTAAAATACGCAGAGGTTCTAAAATTGCGGCTATGGCAGTTGCTCACTCAATGCTCACTGCAATTTACTACATACTAAAATACAACCAACCGTTCCACGATTTAGGTGCAGATTATTACAACAAGTTCAACCGCGAAAAGAAAATTAATTCGTATCTTAAAAAACTAAATGAATTAGGCTATGACATGACAGCCGTTCCTGCCATACCATAGCCTATTCTTTACATACTTTTATTCACCCCGCCGCAAGACGGGTTATTTTTGTTGCCGTGTTTTTGTGGTTATCTATTTGTTTTCATAGTAAAACTTAATTATTTGCTGGAAATTTGTTTGTTTTTCATAACTAAAGTTGGCTTTAATACACTTACTATATAACAATAACTTTAGTTGTCAACTCAATAATTACTACAACTTAATGGTATCACCACATTAGCAAAAAATTTTCGCTAATAAGTTTTGGTTATATAGGGATAAATCATAGGTGTATCAAAGTGATATCATTTCGTTTTGAACATACGTGTATTATATTTTTTCGATTTGTTGATATTCTTATTTGGGATAAATCATCAAAACATATAGTAACTTTTTTAGTGTATGTATTATCAGGCAAAATTTCATCAATGCAAAAACTTGCTTGGTACTTTCGGCAAATATCCATTGCAGTCATAAGACCGATACCACTGCCACCTGTTTCTTTATGAGTGGTATTCTTTCTTATACCTAAATTCTCGAAACTAGATTCTTCAAAATCAATACCGCTATCAAATACAGATAGGGAGTATACGTTATTTTCATTATTTAATATTACAAGAATTTTTTTATTCTGAGATTTAGATGTTGCTATTATTGCATTTTCAATAAGGTCGGCGAGTAAGGTATTTAAGTCTGATTCCATGATAGTATGTTTACAAATATTATTGATATTTTCGTTTATATTAAAATCAAATTCAATATTGGCGGATTTTGCTTTTTTTAACATGTAGTTAATAGTTGCATCAATTGAAATTATATTTGTTTTTGGTAATATATTATATTTATTTTCATAATTCAAAACAATGTTTTTTCTTTCTTTAGATAGGTGGTTTAAGTGAGTGGAAATTTCTGTTAGTTGTTTATTGGCGGACTCAGAAATATGACAAGGAGATATTGTGGATAAGGCATCATTTACTGCAAGTTCCATTGCGGGTATTAATTTGTTATCTCTATGGATGATTTTTGATAATTCGTCACAATGTGATTTATAATTATCAATTTGAATATTTTGTTCTTTAATTGTATATTTGAGAATTTCGATTTCACGGTCGCGTAAGTTTTTATAATAATCTTTTTTGAGTTGTATACGCAACCAAAGAGATAATAGGATTCCGCACATACATATGTATATAACAGGAACTAAATAATAAAAATTGCGTGTGGGGAAACAATCAAAAAAAGTGGTTGCTAAAGGTGATAAACATGCTATTATCACACCCATATTATTTATTTTTTCTTTTCTTAAGAAATACAAACCGTTTTTGAACCGTTTAAATTTAAAAGGTATTATACATAGAATAATATGAATTATCGAGCAAGTTAAATCAGAACACAGTCTTAAAATAACACTATTAGATATTATTGTATGTAAAATCGCATATGTAGGAAACGTTAGAAAAGTTGCTATAGAGTGTAAAGAGTATGTTATACCGAAAGAAATAGATGTTGCAACGATAGATGTTTCCATAGGTTGTTTGAAAATTAATAGGTTTACTAAAATTAAAAATATGATGAATAGAGAAATACTAATGGTTGCGAGATATTGACGCATTAGTATCATTATTAACGATAAAATAATAGAGAGAATAGATTGATACGTTAGAGTTCTCTTGGTGATGTTGATATTTAATAGTTTTTTAAAAACCAAAATACTACAAAAAGCTATTGGAATATATTTTAAATTCATACTTATAAAGTTAATCATATAAAAACCTACTTAAAACAACGAAAAATATACGAAACGAACAAATTTATTTTTAAAGTTAAAGTTTATATACTTTGCTTATCAATATGATAAGGAGGTATATAATATGTGGTTGGATTTCTGGAATTGGCTATTTAATAGAAATGGTCAATAATAGTTATATGGAATAGGCTGCTTAAAGCAGCCTATTTCTATTTAGTAATCATTTTTAATTAAATTTGCATAGTAGCAAATGAATTCAGTGACAGTGGGGACACCCTTACTCGATGCAATCGGTGCTTTGTAGTGCTCATATAATTCATCAATATTATTAGTTCGCCATGCGCGATTTATTGCATTTTGCATAGCTCTTTCAACACTTGCATCTGTTTTTCCGTGTGTTTGTGCAATAATACTTGATATATTTTGTGTTTTATGTTCAATCATAATATTTATTGCATCAACTAAGTAAATGAAACCAACTGATTTTGGATTGATTCCGATAATATTAAGTTCGGAAATTATACGTCTTGTGGTTCTTTTTCTTAATTGAGTAGTCGTTTCTGTAGGAGTGACAGGAACGACTTTTTTATGTTTTTTATTTATAATGGGTTTGACCATTTGAATGAAGTTTACAACACTTTTGGCGCTATAATCAGTTTGGTGCTTTGACATTATATAATCTGCACCATATTGGTGGGCGTAATCCATGGTAAGGGAACTTGTGTTATTAGTTGTTACCAAAATGTACGGAATTTTACTTAGGGAAGTATTATTCAACTCAGTCAATAGAGTTAGCCCACTACCTGAACCTTGTAATAATTCTAAATCTAAAATTACAATATCAGGGAGATAATCACATATATATTCAAGAGCTTTCGAGGAATTGTTTGTAATACCTATAAGTTCAAGACCATCCGCTGATTCAATAGCTTCTGATAATTGATTAACTTCTAATAAATCATCTTCAACTAATAAAATATCCATAGATTCACCTCTAATATAACTTGCTTTATTAATTTTAACATTATTTTACTCTTTAGTCAACATAAACCAACAAAATATAACAAAATACAACATCGATAATCAATGGATAATGTGAAAATTGAATTTTATAATTTAGATAGCATAGTCATATATAAACAATCAAAATGGAGGTTTTAAAATGAAAAAAGGTAAAACAATAAACACTAAAATCTTATCTATAATAAGTTGCTTGGTTTTGATCGTTAGTAGTGTTGTAATTAATGTCGCAGTTTCTAACAATCAAACTGGTGGAAATCGGAACTCAAAAAGCGAGGCTTTATCATTAGAAGAATTGAAAAACAAAAAGTTGACAGTTGAAGAGGTTCCTGTGGGAATTGATTATGATGAAGCAGTTGAAGCAGGTCATAAGGTAAGACTTTATTCTGAAGAACCTAATATTTATACGGTAATATTTCAAAACGAAGATAATACCCGAACAATGTACTACTATAACGTTCCCGCTAAATATGAGGATAAATATGGAAATGTTAAAGATTCTGATAATTCTATAGTAAAATGCCGTGAATGGGGATATGCGTATAAGAATGCTTGTGGCGCTTTTTCTACTAAATTTCCTAAGGATATAAAAAAAGGAATAAAACTTAAAGGCAATAATGAAATTAATGTAAAACCTATAGGTATATCAACAAAGAATAATCAAAATAAAGTATCTACTTCTAAGGGCGCTTTAGCAGTAGGAATTAATCTAAATGTGTTAGATGGTTTTATTCCTGAGAGTTCTGAAATAAAGGCAACAGAAGAATGTGTTGATTATTTTGATGTTTTTGGCGAAAATACAGTGTTGCGATATACACCTCTTCTAAATGGTGTAAAACAAGATGTAATATTAAATGAACCGACCGATAAAAGTACCTATTCTTTTGAGTTTGACTTTGAAGAGGGGGAAATAGTTGATCTGGGCGATGGTGGGTTATATGTAAGCAATCCTGAAACTGAAGAGATGACAGGTTATATTAATCCAATTTATGTATTTGACGCTGCGGGAAAAGTAGCAGAAAATTGTTATTACACTTATGAAAAAACAGCAGATAATACTTGGATTGTAACCGCTAATGTAAATCAAGAATTTTTATTAAGTGAAGATACCGTTTATCCTGTGACCGTTGACCCTGATTATACGGATATTGGTGATTACGGTGTTAAGGATATATCCCTTTATAAAAGCAATCCTGATGAAAATAATCCGAGCACGGCAGTTCTCTATGCTGGAAAACGAAGTGAACAGGGCGTGTCGAGAATTCTAATTGCTTTTACCTCTTTGGATTTGACGGCAATAGATGAATCACAAATATATACATCATATTTTTCTCTAAGAGATTTAATGTGCTATGAGACGGAGATAACGCTTCAAGCTTATGAATATTACAAAAGTTGGAGCGAATCAACAGTAACATGGAATTCAGCAGGCTTAAGTGATTCTTCGAATTATGCATCTTCTCCTGCTGCAACTAAAACTATTTCCTATGAGTTAGGACTTGAGCAGACACATACACATCGTTATTATTTTAATATAAAATCTGTGGCTAAAAAATGGTGCACAGGCACACATTATCCTTCTTACGGTTTTATGGTTAAATCGAGTAGCGAAAGCACTACTAAATGCGGACATTTTGGCTCTTCTGAGGCAAGCTCAAATAAACCGACATTAGTTTTAAGATATTTGGCGCCTGAGCAGACTGTTGCGAACGGTACATACTATTTAAAAAACGGTCAGTCTGGTAAATATATGACAGCTCAAAATTCAGACGAATATGACGTATATCAAAAGTCATTGCAGTATGATAAATACCAGCAATGGAAAGTGAAATATGTTAGCGATGGTTATTACACTTTAAGTCCGGTTTGCAATACGGGAAGAAATTTAAAATTAGAACATCAATATGACGGTGATACTGAGTCAAATATACGAACGGCAACTGCAACAGGTTCCGAATATCAATTGTTTAGGATAATTAAAAGTAAATACGGTTATCGTTTAGTACCAAAAAAATATTTAGAACAGGCTGTGCAAATTGCGAGCGGAAGCACATCTGATAGTACGGTTAAATTAACAGAGTATAATAAGAAGAATTATCAAAATTGGGCTTTTACTACTGTTAAACCCGACCTTAAGGTTTCGGCACTTAGTACGTCGGGTAATGTTGTGGGCAGTGCGGTAAATATAAGTACAACTATCCAAAATTTGTATTATTCTGCAGGGGCTTCTACAGCAAATGTCAAGGTGACTAATTCTGCAGGAACTTCGGTGCTATCTAAGAATTTAAGTGTTTCTTCACTTGCGGCAAGCGGTACAAAGGCTTTAAGTACATCGTTTACACCAAGTGCGGCAGGAAAATATACAATAACCGTTACTGCGGACTCGGCAAGTGCTATAAGTGAGCAGAGTGAAAGTAACAATACTAAAACTGCGACAGTTACGGTTCTTGATAAACCCGATTTGACTGTTAGTGCACTTTCTTGCAGTGATACAATTACGGGTACGGCTACTACAATTTCGGCAACTGTTAAGAATGTGAATTCAACAGCTGCTGCAAGTAAACTTGCAATTAATGTTAAAAACAGTAGCGGAACAAGTGTGTATTCAACAACACTATCTGTAAGCTCGCTTGCGGCTTCAGGAACAAAGAGTTTAACTGCAAGCTGGACTCCAAGCGCCGCAGGAACATACACAATAACTGCAACTGCTGACTCGGCAGGTGCTGTAAGTGAAAAGAATGAAAGCAATAATACTAAAACTGTGACAGTTACGGTTCTTGATAAACCCGATCTAACTGTTAGCGCACTTTCTTGCGGTGATACAATTATAGGTGAAGCTGCAACAATTTCGACAACTGTTAAAAATGTAAATTCAACGGCTGCTGCAAGTAAACTTGCAATCAATGTTAAAAACAGTAGCGGAACAAGTGTATATTCAACAACAATATCTGTAAGCTCGCTTGCAGCTTCAGGAACAAAGAGTTCAACTGCAAGCTGGACGCCTAATGAAGTAGGAACATATACAATTACTGCTACGGTTGATTCAGCGGGTACAGTTTCCGAAAAAAATGAAAGTAATAATGTAAAAACTATAACAATAGATGTTACAGATAAAGACGATTTGAGTGACGGTACTATAGCTGGTGCGACGAATGTGGTTTTTGATGGTACTGCAATAGAAGATAACCCATACGGCAGCAAAAAATCAGTATCTATTACCGACCATTATATTTATAAGTTAGATGATATTGACTATTATAAAGTATCTGTTGAAAACCTTATAATGCTACAAATAATAGTTCCTGAAAATCTCACAGTTTCAGTTGTTGAAGTTACAGAGGACGGCCAAAGAGTTTTGGGCACTTCCAGTCCATCAGGAAATTATTTAAAGGTTAAAACAACAAATAATCCCTGCTATATTGAAGTTAAATCGTCAGTTGTGGGTGAATACACCCTTAATATTGAAGCATTTGTAGAAAAGTAAAGGAGGAAGCTTAAAATGCTTAAAGAAAAAACAAGAAAATACCTCCGCATAGTTGCTGTAATGCTAATAATGGCACTCAGTATGCAATCGGTATCTGCAGTGGCAGAATCTGTTTATGAGTATAACAATACATACCATTGGCTTATTGAAGATACATTGACAGCAACCGCTTATTCTGAGGATTTATTCAATAAATATCAGGATAACAGCTTTGAAAGTAATACTTCTGAGATAATTTCATATAACGAATTCGGCGAGATGGATTACACCTACACATTAAGCGGTACAATTGGTGAAACCATCGCCTCATTAGATATTAATTTTCGAGCAGTAGATACTGAGCTTGGTAACCGTTTGTATAAAAATAATATCGATGATGACGGTTCAGAAAGTTTTATATCCCAAGACACAACTTCTAATTTTGCAAACTCGGTTTATGGTTTGGGCACAGGCTGGAGTCTCAGTATGCCACAAATTGAATATTTGGATAGTGAGGTTGCATATTTTCACTTTGCTGATGGCAGAACATATCGTATTGTAAAAAATCAAGATGATACTTATTCGCTTGGCGGTTTCCCATACCAGTATATAATAAGTGAAAATATGCAATATACCCAGGAAGATACCGAACAAACATACGGTACTTTGGTAGGTTATGTTGGTACTGACCGCTATGGTAATAAGGATTATTTTGACCGTAATGGACGTTTCATAAAATCGGTTGATAATAAGGGTAATGAACTTCAAACTGTAACTTATGATACAAATAACCAAATTAGCAGTATTACTACTGACGGATATACCCTTGACTTTGTGCGTACTGCTACTGACAATGAAAATAGTATTGAAGTTAAAATGACGGTAGTAACTAACGGTAAAAGCGAAACAAAGAAACTCTATACTTTAACCGTTACAAACGGCAAATTGGTATTAGTAAGTGAAAGTTCTGAAACCATAGATACTACCACAGTAGAAATAAAGACTAATGAAACAACGCCTGTTTCACTCGAAAGCACTGAAAAAACAGCTACTGAAAATACAGTTGAATATTCATATACAGAAACTTTGTCAGCAGTGCTTGTTAATAGCGAAACAAGTAAAGTTTCTTCTTCGCTTGACGGAACGAAATTTTTAACACTAAGCGGTATTAATGAAGACGAAAATATCACAACAGAATATACCTTCACTGCAACCGACTCTACAAACACTGATGCTATTGCATTAGCAGAGCAATATACTGAGTTAGCTAAGGATTATACCTTTGCTAGTGATATACAAACCGATATTACCTATTCTAAGGGGTATAAAGATTTTGGCAAACAAAGCTGTATCCGTAATATAAGATTAAAAGATATAGTTGTTACCTCTGTTAACGTTACAAACGACGGATACAACCCTGCAAGTGAAGAAAATACAGCCGAAACCGAAACCAATCCTCAAGATACAACGGAAAGGGAAAAATCTTTTTGTGAATTAACCTATAATTCAGAGGGAAAAGTTTTAGAAGATATAACATATTCTGCGGAATATGATGAGGAAAATCAGGAATTTTCTGAAAACGCCCCAAGCGAAAAGATAGTATATGATTATACTGTTAGTGATGAAATTAAGAATGAAACTTTGGCTGCAGTAAATGAAACTATTGAGGCGGCTGTAACAGTTACAAATTCTATTTATGAAAACGATGAAACCGGAGAATATACTTGGCGTGAACCTGAAACCCTTTCTATGATAGGAAAAAATTCTGACGGAGAAGTAGTATATACTAATTCTGATGACGACACTGTTTATTATGCATACAACGGTAATGGCAACCCTGTTAAAGAAGTTATACAAGATGGGTTAACCTCATTATATACATATGATTCGCAAGGTAATATACTTTTACAAACAATCAGTGATGGCACCGTTTCGCGCAGTACGCGTAATTTTTATGATAACTACGGCAGAGTTTTGCGAAGAATAGGCCCCGAAGAATATGATAAAACTAAAGATTCGTTAACTATTGATTCAAGAGGAGTTTGCGTTGAGAGTTCTTATAGCGATACCTTGTCAGGTGAACACTATACTTATGATTCCAATGATAATGTTCTAACATATATTAATTGTTCAGGTAATAAAACAATAAATATATATGACTCTGAAAATAGGTTAATAAAAACTACAACATACGCTACAATAACTGATGCCGAAAGTGATATTGGCGGTCTTACAACAAGATATATCTATGATACAGAGGGTAATTTAATTCAAACCGTTTATCCCCATCAATATAATTCTGACAACGATAATTTGGATTTGTCTAACGGTATAAATGAATATACGGATAATACTATAGGTGAAAGAGTTACTTATGACGATGACGGAAATGTCACAGAATATATCGATTCCTTTGGCAAGAAAACCGTAAACACCTATGACAGCCAAAATCATCTTGTAAAATCCGTTGCAGGTGATGAAATCACACGTTTTGTATATAACGGCGGAGAGGATTTGTTACAGGTTATCTACCCTGAGCAGTATAACCTTGCTGACGATAATTTAGATTTATCTGCTGAAACACCGGTTGATACCTATTCGAATTCAAATGTTGGTGACCGCTATACCTATGATGAAAACGGAAATGTATTAACTTACACTAATTCGTTTGGTGAGGTTACAACTAATACATACGATGACGAGGGTAATTTAACTTGTACAACAAAACCTGACGGTACAGTTTTAACATTTGATGATGAGAACAGAACTACGAATGAAACATATTCAAATGGTCTTATAAGAGATTTTACTTATACCTCAAATCAGACCGTTATTGCTGGCTCTAACGGAATTACTGTTACCTATAACCTTAACAGCTTTGGCGAGGTTATAGAGTACAAGCTACAAAACGGCGAAAATAATAAAGACTATTCCTACACCTACGATTCTAACGGAAATATTACCACAATATCTCTAAACGGCAGCTTACAGCAGACTTTTACTTATAATTCTTCAAACGAGCTTGATCGTGTTGATGATGCGGTAATAAACAAAACCGTTACTTATGATTACGATTATGTAGGAAATATTACTTCTGTAAAAACTTATATATACACATTGGGTGAAGTCGGCACACCTCTTACTACCCAAAATTATACTTATAATAGCCAAAATCAAAGAACCGATTTAAGCTATGATGCAAATGGTAATATGACCTCGCTTAACGGTTTCGATTTCACTTGGGATGGCAGAAAATTATCCTCTGCTATAAGTGCAGATACCAATATTTCTTACACATATAACCATAATGGAATCCGCACAAGCAAGACTGTAAACGGTACAACTATCACCTACACCATTGATGAAAACAACAATGTAATAGAGCAAACCGACGGCACAAACACAATTAAGTTTGTTTATGATAGCAATAACGCACCTGTTTATTTCATCTATAATAATACAACATATTATTACGAGAAAAATCTACAAGGCGATATCGTTGCTATCCTTGATACTAATGGAAATACTGTAGTAGAATATACCTATGATATTTGGGGTAAATTGCTTGGTATAACTGGCGAACTTGCAGATACCGTTGGTGTTACTAATCCGTTACGCTATCGTGGTTATTATTACGATACCGAAACCGAATTATATTACCTACAAAGTAGATACTACTCTCCTGATTTGATGAGGTTTATTTCTCAGGATGATGTGAAGCTGTCTAATACACAGGGTCAGCCTTTGGGCAGTAATCTTTATGCTTATTGTTTGAACAATCCTGTGATGAATATCGACCCAACTGGAGAATCATTAACTGTTATATTGGTTTGCGCCGCTATTGGTGCAATTGTTGGGGGACTCGCTGGATACGGACTTTCTCGCATCTTAAAAGTGCCTAAAGGAAAACGATGGAAGTATGTCCTCGGTGGCGCAGTAATCGGTGCAGTTATTGGAGGGTGTATAGGCTATGCTGTAGGTGCTGCTGGAAGCAGTGGAATTGTACTGTGGTCTGGTGGTGGAGTAAAAGGTGCAGGTGGTCACGCAGCAAAATTTGCTGCTGAAAATGGACTAAAAACATTAGAAATGACACGAAAAGGAAAACTGTTGACGAAAATGAATTCCGCAGCTGTAAAGATTTTAGGAAAAAATAATGGTTATAAATTTATGAAACCTTTCTGGAATGCAGCCTCTAAACAATTCGTAAAATCTGCAGCTGGTAAGCAAGTATATGTCAATGTATTCATAAGTGTTTCTCAGTTTAGTGATGCAAGTGTTTTTGCAAAGATAGAATATGAAATCGTTAGAAGTTTGGGAATGAAAATCATATGGCATTTTGTGAAATAGGAGATTCGTGAATGAAGAAAAGATTTTTTTATGTTTTTGATGAACATACGGATTATGTAAGAGAATGTCAAAAGATTGGTATGAAACCAATTGAAAATAATGCTTTTATAGAAAATTTTGAATATGACGGAACAAAATATACGGTGTTATCTTGCAATGAATGTTATTCGGGATGGGAAATTACCGTAATGGCACTTCCTGAAATGTCATATTCAGATTTGTTTGATATTCTGATGAACAGTCGCTTTTACGATGAAATCGTAGGCAGTATTGGAATTATATTAAAAAAACATTTGGATGAATTTTTAAGACATTTAAGTTCTGAATCTTTAAACAACAAAAGAATTAAAAAGGTTAAGAAAATGATAAAGAAAGAAATTAGTGAAAGAAATTCAAATGTCAAAGGTATGACTGAATTACTTAATTTGTGTTAAAATATGTTAGTACCTTATCTTTGTAGGAGAACACAGGGGACGGTTCTATGAGGGGAGACAGTGGACGGTTCCATGTCTTTCTATCGAACTTAATTATCAGCCCTGTGAGGACAAGGAACCGTCCCCTGTCCTTTCCAAAGCGAACCGCTTGGAAGCAATTTGTATGTTTATTGTTTAAACAATTGTGTCAACGCAAGCGATTCTACTGGCAATGCTCCTTTTAAAGCTATTGGTTTACAGTTGTGTATTAGTATTAGTGGTTTTATTGCGGGTTTTGAAATTCTATGGGATACATCCAAATGGAAACCTTATGGAGACAGAGGGACGGTTCTCTTGTCTCCCTTAAAGCCAGCAAAGGCATTGGGGCGCTTCTGCATCTTATACACCCTTAATATTGAAGCATTTATAGAAAAGTAAAGGAGGGAGCTTAAAATGCTTAAAGAAAAAACAAGAAAATACCTCCGCATAGTTGCTGTAATGCTAATAATGGCACTCAGTATTCAATCGGTATCTGCAGTGGCAGAATCTGTTTACGAATATAACAATACATACCATTGGCTTATTGAAGATACATTGACAGCAACTACTTATTCTGAGGATTTATTCAATAAATATAAGGATAATAGCTTTGAAAGTAATACTTCGGAGATTATTTCGTATAACGAATTCGGCGAGATGGATTACACCTATGCGCTTTCAGGCTCGGTGGGTGATGCTACTGCAACGCTGAATCTCTGCTATTGGGATAATACTGCCGACCTTGGCAACGCGCCGTATGCTGCGGTAATTAGTGACGGCGCAGAAGCCTTTGTTTCTGCTGAAAACGGCACGAATTTTATGGATTCGGTTTACGGTTTTGGTACAGGCTGGAGCTTAGATATACCCCAAATAGAATATGTGAACGAAACCGCCGCCTATCTTCATACAGGCGAGGGTAAGGCTTATCGCATCGGCGCAGTAGAGCCAACCGAAGAAGACGGAGAAGTAACCTACAAGCTTTGCGGATTTCCTTATGATTACACCCTTGAAAAGTATATTACCTGTTCGGGAGAGGAAGATACAACAGGCTCATTAAATGGCTTTGTTGGTACTGACCGTTATGGAAATAAATACTATTTCAACCTCGATGGAAGATTTGTAAAATCCGAGGATAAAAACGGTACTGTTCAAATTACCGTAACTTATGATGAGAATAAGCAAATTTCAAGCTATTGTGCAGAAGATTATACTCTTAACTTTAACCGTACTTTTACAGATTTGTCAACCGATATAAAAATTGAAATGGTATCCTCATATGAAGATACTAACGAAGACGGAGAAACGGTCACAGTAACAGGAAATGAAATCATCTACACGATATCTGTTGCCGAAAACAAATTAATCTCAATTTATGAGGGCGACAAAAACGCAGAGCCTGAGGTTGTTACAGAGGTTGATGAAACTAATAATGTTACTGTGACAACCACTGACAGCATAAAAAACAGCGTTTCGTTTGAATATGAAGAAGAAAAGCTTGCTATACTTCTTAATTCTGAAAGTAGCACGGTCGATTCAAATATTAGCGGTGAAGATGTGTTGCTGCTTAAAAAAGTGACGGTATATTCTGAAAGTAGTACAGTTGAAAGTTATATAGCAACAGACGAAGCAGATGAAACCGCAGTCAATTATGCCGCAGTTCAAAATGACACGGCATTAAACGAAACTGAAATCAGTGAAGAAATATATACTTTTGATTACTGTAAAGCATATACAGATTTTGGGTTGCAAAGTAGTAAAAGATTCACGCAAGTTTCTAAAATAACACATATTAATAGTAAAATTAACCGTGATACCACTAAAGAAGAAAACACCGGTTACAGTTTATTTGAGTATGATGAAAACAGCAATGTAGTCAAATATGATTATAATGATGAAAGTAGGTCATATAACGAAGAAAATATTGTAGATAAGCTTTCCAATACAACGGACACATTGTTATATAACTATACAACAGACGAAGATGCAAATAAAAATATCACCGTTTTATACCGTCATTATTATGAAGAGGGCGAAGTTGAGCTATCGGAGGAAACCGTAATATCCGATGATTATACTGTTTCTGAGCTGTTATCCGAAAGTGAGGATTATATTGAATTTCCATTCAACCTTAAATCATCTATAACCAAAAACCAAAAAGGTGAAGTTATATATTACCGTTCAAATGACGGAGCAGAGTATTATTATACTTATAACGACAAGGGCGACGTCGAACAACGTCAATTTGATAATTATACAGCTAATTATGATGCGGATGGAAACTTAACCTGCTTTAAAGTAGGCGATACTGTACTTAATAATTATCAGTATGACTGTGTAGCTGATCCAAGTTTAGTAACTGCAGTAAGCTATGCTAACGGCGATATAGTAAATAATGAGTATGATGAGAACGGTAATTTAATTAGAATATATACTGCTGATTTTGGTACTTGTTATTCATTTGAATATGATGAAGAGGGTATAGTCACATCTGTTACTGACCATATCAACAATAGAAAAACAGAGTATGTAGATACCGTTATTGAGGAAACTGACGAAGAAACACAGGAAATAGTAGAAGAAAATACAGAGGCAACCGATACTACAGAATCCGAAACGGAAGATATAGAATCAGGAGAACCGTTGACAAAACGCACTGCTAACGTTTATGATATTAGTAACGAAACTTCGGTTTTAATGTATTCTTATGATGTTGACGGTGAATCTAAAAATATAACGCTAGATTCGGTGTCATTAAGCTTTGCGTTATCAACCGAGGAAACGCTTGACCAAGATGAGAAGACAGTAAATATAACCACTTCGTCGGCAACTTTGGGTGAAGATATATGGCAAGCAAAGAATGGTACAAACGAAAATGATTTGCTTGAAAGCGCTTCGGTTATATTTGGCGAAGAAATTCCGTATTTGCGCAATTTCTCTTATGATTCCTCAAAAAGAGTATCGTCGGAAACTGCTGTATTTGATTCAAATAATATTTCATTAAACTATACTTATGATGATAATAACAATATCATAGAAATTAGTGACGGAACGCAAACCACAACTTATGAGTATGATAGCCTTAATCAACTCACAAGGGCAAACGACCCATTTGAAAATAAGACTTATTTATACTCTTATGATAATAGGGGCAATATACTCTCCAAAGAGGAATATGATTATACTACCGAAGAGGATTTATCTGCATATACTCCTGTCAATGTAGATAATTATACATATTCTTCGGATGAAGAGTGGAAAGATAAGCTTCTTACATTTGACGGAAATCCCATAACTTATGATGAATCAGGCAACCCGTTGACCTATAACGGATATACTTATACATGGGAAATGGGCCGTCAACTCAAATCTGTTTCTAACGGTACAAATACTTATACTTATGCGTATAATCAAGATGGTATAAGAACAAGTAAAACTGTTAACGGTGTAATTACCGATTATGTAATAGATAATAAGTTGATTAAAGCTGAATATACTGATAATTACAGCATAGTTTATTGGTATGATGATAATGACAGTATAATTGGTTTCTTCTATACTGATAAAACGCTTGAAACCCCCGAAACACAAGCGTATATCTATACAAAGAATATTCAAGGCGATATAACAGGTATTTTGGATAGTACAGGTGCGCAAATTGTAGCATACACCTATGACGCTTGGGGAAATGTGTTAAGTATTACAGGTACTGCTTCAAGCACAATCGGTACAATAAACCCGATTCGTTATAGAGGATATTACCTTGATAATGAAACAGGCTATTACTATCTCCAATCTCGTTATTACAACCCAGAATGGCATAGATTTATCAATGCGGATGATGTCAATTATCTTGGAATTACTCAGACGAAAGTAAGTTTAAATGCATTTGTATATTGCGAAAACAATCCAGTTATACGCATTGATAAATCGGGATTAGTAATAGAAACCGTTTTTGATGTAGTTAGTATTATTTGGAGTTTATGGGATTTAATTACAGCACCTTCTTGGGCAAACGTTGGGTATTTGTTATGGGATATAGCATCTATAATACCTTATGTACCGGGTTCTTATGTTGCAAAGGGTGGAAAAATTTGCATAAAGGTTGCTAATAAAATCAGTGATTTTGCTAAAGGCTCGGATTTTATAACAGGAAGTTATAAAAAGTTAAAAAAACTTTATAAAGGCGTAAAAAATATCGAGATACATCATTTGGTAGAAAAACGATTTAAAAAGCTATTTAAAGGTATTAATGTAAATGAATATTTATCTATACCATTGGATAAAGAATTACATAAAGTTATTACAAATCGATGGAGAAATTTATATAAAAAAGGTAAAAAGTTTAAAAACTTTAAATATGGTAGTAACTATACCCTTATTACAAAATCTCAAATGGAAGCTGCAATAAGAGAGGTATATAAAGATATGCCGCAACTTTTGGATGAAACATTAAAATGGTTTAAAAGGTGTTGGAAAAAATAATGAAAAAATTCATGGATAGTAAATGGGGAAAACGAATAGAAGAGGTCGTAGCTTTTGAAATAAATTTCGATTTTATGATTTATGGTTATGATGATAAATGTCCCGATGATTATTATGAAGAAATATGTTCGAGATGTGGGAAGGAAATTCAAATAAAAGATTATGAGGCTCCTCGCTCGAGTTGTAAAAGAGAATATGGTATATTGGATATTTTGCATTTTGGTGTTAATGAAGAATTAAAAACAGTTTTAATTGAAAATCAAAATTTTAATATAACAGAAAACGATTTTCGTCCGATAAGAAATAAAAAAGGAAATATAGTATATTATCAGATCACTCCGGAACATACTATGTTGCCAATATCAAATGTTAATCCATGGCGAAAATTGAAAAATTGTAAAAAGTGTGGAAATGTTCAATATAGAAGAAAGGAAATGTACAATGATAAGGATGAGGAATATTATTTTACAAGCCGAGAAGCGTTAGATGAAATGCATGATATAAATATAACATACGAACATTTTCAAATGTATTATCCTTTAGTAGTGGTAAGTCGTAGAGTATATGATTTTCTTTCTGATAAGTATCCGCGCATGAAATTTCGACCGTTTTTTCTAAAAGAGGAAAACTAAAATACAAGGGGACAGTGGACGGTTCTATGTGTTGACGGGAAATCTGTAATTAAATAATAGCGGTTGGAATAAACCCAACCGCTACCGCCCAAACGACCAATTAAATGTCAATCCTCTCAATTACTAAAGATTGTTTCTAAAGTTATATTTACTTAAAATTTGTTTTTTTCTCTTAGCAGTAACTTCAGTGTAGATTTCGGTGGTTGATACACTACTATGACCTAAGATTTCTTGGATCGCTCTCAAATCTGCGCCGTTAGCTAATAAATTGGTGGCAAATGTATGGCGCAAATAATGAGGGGTAGAGTTTTCATTTATTTTTGCCGCGATTTTAATGGTGTTATATATGTATTCGATACCGTGTATGCTGATTTGTTCGCCAAAACGATTTACAAAAACTTTATCAGTGCTTATGGGTCGAGTTTTTCTCACCTTGATCCATTGTAACAAATTGTTCCAAGTTTGTTTGCAAGAAATATAAATGAGCCGTTGTTTGCGTCCCTTGCCGTGAATGAGGATAACATGTTCGGATGTAATAATATCATCCAAACTTATATTTGCCGCCTCAGCAATACGAATACCGGTACTTATAAGGATATCAATTAACGCAAGATTTCGATAAGATGTCCAAATTTGAAAATCGCTTTTGGCAGTTAAACTTTGATTTGTTATATGTGTTAAAAGTTTGCTTGTCTCTCTGATTTCCAACGTCTTAGGTAATTTGCGTTCTTTCTTGAATTTAAAATGGTGAGCTTTGAAAAAATTTTTATCAATATATCCGCGTGAGTATGCATATTCACAAAACATCTTTAAAACAACAAGTTTTCTTATAATTGTGCTATCTTTCAACTTTTTTATTTGTGACAATTCTTGCACATAAAGAAGTACACTGTCATCACAGATTTTCTTGCCATTGATAAAGTGGACAAACCCATTTAAATCTGAACGGTATGCGACAATGGTTTTTTCTGATAAATTTTTGGTTGATTGAGCAACCCTAAGAAATTCAGACACGGATAATTTTAAACTTTTCATAATACACCTCATATTTAAAAAATATATGATTTATTTTAACAAATATTAATATAATTTAAAACGAAAATAACTTACAATAACTATTAATTATTGTGAGATAATTATTCATGTATAATAGAGGGAATTCAATGTATAACTTTTTCTTTAGCTATTCTAGAAATATTAATAATGATATAATCGAGCAATACATAACTAGCTTGGAAGAATATGGATTTAAATTTTGGTATGACAAAGTAGATGTAGTGCTTGGAAAAAACATTAATGATGAATTATATAAAGTGTTGGATGCATGTGAATATTGGAATGGTATGATTCTTTTTATGGATAATAGCTATTTTAATAAGGAGTGGTGCATAAAGGAACTCGAATATGCATTAGGTAACAACATAACAGTGTATCCAATATTGATAGGTATTTCAAAACAGGATATACCGGATAAATATGAAGTGTTGAAAAAACATAATTTATGCACAATACGAGTTAAAGATGATATTAAATACGCAATACAAAAAACATTATTTCTTTTTCTAAACACAATAAATGTCGCCGAAGAAAAACAGTTGAATTTGAAACAACATTTAACATTAAAGCAATTAGTCACTGATTTCAAGAATGCCAACCAGCAAACATCGCACATATTGTTTATTTGCGATAATATTGCATTATGTTTAAGGTATATACTAATAGAAAATAATGTAACAATAGATGAGACTATTAAAATTCTGTATAGCGTTATACATTTAATAACTAAACGATATTATATCGATGGCGAAGCATCCAGATTTCAAATTAGGATAGTTGTGAAGGCAACCGAGTTGCTGTTGAAAATCTGTAACTAATAATTGTTATTCTTTATTATATCTAGAATTTGAAAGATAGTTTTTACTAGAACATCAGGGTCTGTACTGCTATTTAATATCTGTATATGACTTTTTAGATATGGGTAATTCTCAATATTTTTCTCAATATCCTTTGAAATCTCCATGGAGGCACCTCCAGTAGACCCTACTGGGATAAGATACATATCTTGAGCTTTAGCGCGTTCATAATCATGCAATACACCTTTTGATGGTAAGTTAATTCCATCATAAAACTGGTTGCCGAACAAAAAGATGGTTACTCCATTTTTACAATATATATCATTTCGCATAACTTCTTTACTTTCATTGTTCATATAATCAACATTTCCATTAATTAGTGGTAACCTTTTTATATCTAGAGAATTGTTTAAATTCAAATTATTATCAACAACAGAATTTAATACACCATTTTCAATTTGAGGTCCAACACCCTCTATACACCCCGTACAGATTTTGTAGTTTTCTTTTGATAAATCATATCCTAATTTATACAAAAAAATATCAGCATTTTTTTGCGTCCAATTTGCTGGAAGTTTTCTGCAACTACCAGCAATATAAATACTGTTCAATAAATATTTCTTTTTGATAATTTCAAAAATTTGAGCTATTTCCTTGTATTCGTCTATTTCAATTGATTCTATACCATATCTTTTCAAATCTTCAATCTTTAGGTTTTGTCTAATTCTGGCATATTCAAAGTCTTCTTTATTATCAAAGTCAATACTAGATGGTCTTTTAAAAATAGCGTAATGAGTTCTTTTATTCTTATCAAATGTTAATCTAATACTTTTTAAAATGTTAAATAAATCAGGATCATTAAAACTATAGCCAATAAAAACAAAAGTTTTATTAATTAAATCTCCATTTAATGCATTGATGAATTGGATATGGTCTCTTTCAAAAGCTTCGTAGTCGCTTTTGGTAATTACTAACGATGATAAATCATCTATGTCTCCATGAAATTTATATACTGTAACATCTCGATTTCGCAAATTACATGTTAGATTCTTTGTAGATTTTTTGACATCAACTAACTTTTGAAAATCATTACGCAATGTATCCTCTATAAAATGATCATAATTGGTCGTCCAAAAAGTCTTAATCGGCAAAACTTCAACAGCTTTGGCTAATGTATAGTTATTCTTATATTTAGAAAAACGATCAAGAATAGTATTACAAAGAGCGTTATATCCATTTGCATTTTCATAGTATTGAGCCAAAGAAATATAATCAGTTTCTTTATCTATGTCTAATTCTATGTCATATGCAACATCTCGTAGCAAACCTTTCCAATCGCAAAAGCCTGCTTCCCTAGAGTATCCGGCACCAGCAAAAACAGCTGCCTCATCTCTTATTATTGCTTCTGTATATTTCTTTATAAATAACGCTTTTGAAATACTCATAAACCTTACCACCATACATGAATAATTATCTCACAATAATTAATAGTTATTGTAAGTACAGTGAGGGATGAAAATTTTTGGATTGTTACATAGAATTTTTTTATTTTGAGTTATTAATCTATAATTATTTTGCAAAGAAAGGAGTATATTATGGAATTTAAAAAAAATAAATTAAATCAATTACAAAGAATTATTGTAGCAATAATATATTTAATAGCTGTGTTTGTTTGCGTAAAAATTTTAGGCGGAAATATTAGAGAATTGATGACTGGCTCTACTGATGAAAGTATCTGGTTCTATTCGGGAATTCTTTTAATAGTTATGGGGCAGTATGTAACTGAACCATTTTTCTCTACTCCAGCGGATGCCCTTGCTAATTCGATTACAGCTATTTTAGCTTTAATTTCTATTAATAACAAAAATATGTTTTCGCTATTTTGGATGGTATTTTATTTTTGTTTAGGAATGGCAATATTAAGTATTCTAACAATTGCTTTTAAAAACAAAGAAAATCGTTTTTCAAAATTTTTATACATATTAGTTAATAAATTAGGTTCTTCGAAGGTTTTGTTTTCAATAGTATATTTACTGTCAGCATATTCATATTTTTTTAAAACAGGCAAAAACAATTATTTATTCGTCTCAATTACTATTTGGGTTTGTATTGTTTTCTTTCAAATAGCAGAAAGGACAGTATTTTTCTTTTCGAACCTCATAAAAACTCTTAAAAACAAACCCTCTCAATCTTATATTGGCAATGTTATTAAAACTCATAATAATTACTTTGTCACAGTAGAAATCGATAAGGATAACTCTAATATAGACAAAATTAGAGAACATGATTTAATTGTTATTAAAAACCTAAAAGGTTGCTATAATATAGGTGTAATTGTAAATATTAAATTTCATATTGATTCATGTTGGGCAGATGTTATCCTTTTGGAGAGTAAAGGTAAAGCTTTGTTGGTAGAGTGCAGTGAACTCGGAGGCTTTTCAGTGAACAATTCTATTGAATCAGCATTTTTATTAGATTCCGAATCTCTTGCGCAGTGTATCACAGAAAAAATAAAATCCAACGAAATAATAACAAATATAAGTGATTTTGTAGGTTATATAAAACCGGAATCTGATATTAACATAATTAACTTTTCTATTTGCTGTAATGAGTTGAGAATTAAAGAAGGATGCATAGTAAGGGTACGCATAAAGGGTGAAAATGTTTTATATCAAGTAATAAATGGTGTAACAAAAGAAACTACAGAGGATCAAAACAATACTTTTGGCTATATTTGTGGCAAAGCGCGTAAGTTGGGAATGTACTCTTATGATAAAAAGGCATTGATATCTGTACCTTGGGTCCCAAATGTCAATGAAAGGGTATATTTGAATCCTGTGGTAGAGGCTATAGATTTAAAGGATATCGCAGAAACTGCAATAGGAAGATTGCCGGAAACAGACATGCGAATACCGATAAATGATATTAATAGTCTTGTTACCCACAATACTGCTGTTTTAGGAATTTTGGGTGTTGGTAAGTCCTGTTTAACATTTGAACTTATAAAAAAGATTGTTGATAACTCTGATTGTAAAGTCATTTGTATAGATATTACTAACCAGTATGCTAGTGAACAGGGTTTATATTCGTACATTGATTCTGGATTAATATTAAACGATTTCACTGAAACCGAATTAGAGTCGTTGAATAAAAAATCTTTAACTACAGGTTTAGAATCAAAACCATCAGATTGGGGAAATATTTCTGTATATGAAAAAGCCATAGATTACCTTATAAAGAAACTATATACAACAGACAATAGAATATTAATTGTTAATCCGGAAAAACACATTGTAACTAAAGCTGCTACGCAATTCAAAATTCAAGAACTGAGCACATTAACTGCGGTAGAAAAGACTAGAATTATTTCGGAAAGGGCTCTGAGTTATTGTATGGAGCAAGGACAAATAGATTCGGCTCGGTGTTGCATTGTTTTAGAAGAAGCACATTCTTTAGTTCCTGAATGGAATTCAGTATCGTCTCCTGGAGATCAAACGGCCACTAATGGAAGTGCAAAAGTAATATTACAAGGTAGAAAATATGGTTTAGGGTGCATATTAGTAACACAACGCACAGCAAATATAACCAAAAGTATATTAAATCAATGTAATACAATTTTTGCAATGAGAGTATATGATGATACGGGTAAAGCTTTCCTTGAAAATTATATAGGTTGTGATTATTCTAGCACATTACCCACATTAGAAGAGCGACATGCTATTGTTACAGGGAAATCTATAGGATTAAAGCAACCAATAGTAATGCAATTGAACGATAAAAAGTTCTTTAGTACTAAAATTGATTGTTCTTAAATATAGTACAGGAGCACAACATAAAGAGGTGTTCCTGTTTTTATCCGTAAAAAGTTTTGTAGAGTCTAAGCAATAAAAAAACCGAAGCTGCATAAATATTGCTAAAGCAAGGGTAGAGGGGTATATAAGCCAAACTTATCCCAATATACACATCCTCCCGCCGCATAAGAGCCAATTTGTTTCTAGATATTATGCGATTGCAAATGGGTAAGGAACGAGAAAGAGATTGGGCACAAATCGCTAATGGCGTGATAATGGCTCAAAAAAACATATATGCGTATTACGGAACCAAGTATAAAAACCCTATACAATTTGTTACCGATATTATGGGGAACGATAAATACGGAAACTGTTTGTTAGATAAATGGCGGCAATTAAAACCCGACTTCGCCAAATTATCCAAATTACCGTTTGTTTAGCCTAATTAATATAAAAGTGGCATCAAGCACGATGCCACTTTTATATTTAGATTTCAATTTGTAAAGATAAAAATTTTATAGGAATAATCACTTTTAGCGTCGATTCATCCCACCATCACTTGCAACAAACAAGGTGATACCTAAACAGATAAGAAAAGCACCTGTTGCTGTTGATGCTTTATATAATAAAGCGTAATATCCAGTCTGTAAATTTATTGCTATCAATAATATCAAAACAACTGTTTTAAAAATCTTCATTTCAAAATCTCCTTTATGAACGAAAATTCTTTAAAACGAAGAAGTGGCAGTACAGATCGATTAACTCTGTACTGCCACAAACAAAGGCTATTTAACATCTTTTAAGAAAACAACAAACCCGAACGTTTCACCAATTGGTAAAAGGTTCGAGTTTGAATGCTTTGGTGCCGCTGGCCGGACTTGAACCGGCACGATATCGCTATCGAGGGATTTTAAGTCCCTTGTGTCTGCCTATTCCACCACAGCGGCATATTACATATAATATATTATTTAATGCTTTTTGTCAAGAACTTTTTTCAAAAAAACCTTGACTATTTTAGCATTTTGTGTTATTATAATTTTCGTTCTAGTGCGGGTGTAGTTCAACGGCTAGAATCCCAGCCTTCCAAGCTGGTTGTGTGGGTTCGATTCCCATCACCCGCTCCAAAAAAGAAGTTGTACCTTTTGGTACGGCTTCTTTTTCTTTTATATGGATGGGAATCGAACAAGGCGTTAAGAAAACAGTCCGGTGGACTGTTTTTAGCCGGGGCAACGAGCAAAGCGAGGCGAGTGTTGCCATAGCAACACTACCCCATCACCCGCTCCAAAAAAGAAGTTGTACCTTTAGGGTCGTACCCTAAAGGACAGTTCTTTCGCAGGATATGGCATAGCCCACACGGGCTATGCCTTTTTCCTTTATTCAAGCGGATTTCAGCGGTTTATCACGCATTTCTTCCATTGCCGAAATTAGTTCTTCTTCAGTAGGAATATTGATAATTCCGACCGCAGTGAAATAAATATTGATTGGAACGTGCTTGTGGCCGTGTTCATCTTTTGTACTGTTATGAACATCTATCCGCTTAATCAATGTGTTTACAATCGTGGGTGTTAATTCTTTTAAGTCAGTACACTCACGTATCGCCGTGAGAAAAACATTGAGATTTATTTTCTCTTGTTCAGCTTCTCTGACTTTCTGCTCGTCGTGTTCAACTGCGGCGAGCAATTCTTTTTGCTCTTGTTCATAGTTGGCAGACATACGATAAAAACGATCATCGGAGATTTTACCGAGCACATTATCTTCGTAAATACGTTCGATTAACATATCGAGTTCTTTAATGCGCTGTTTGGATTTTTCGATTTTTGTTTTCATAGTCCTTATCGTGGTTTCTCTACCAAGTGTGTTTTTCTTTGCAAAAAGATAAAGAAATACCGGCTCATATTCTGTAACATATTTCGCAACTTTTTGGATTGCCTCAAGCACCATTTCCTTTATCACTACTTCACGGATATAATGAATCTTGCAAGCACCTCTGTTTGACCTGTATTGAGAACAACTATAAAATTCTTGATGTTCTTTGATACTTTTGGCTGCAGCAAAATACAGTTTCGAGCCACAATCCGCGCAGTATAGAAGTCCTGCGAACATACCCGTTTTTCCCGTAGCTGAAAGCCGGCGACGATGTTTTCGAAGTTCTCTTACTCTCTCAAAGGTATCCTCGTCAATGATTGCCTCCTGGGTGTTCGGAATAATCTGCCAATCTTCTTCAGGGATATGGACAGTTTTCTTCACCTTGAAACTCACAAAGGTGGTTTTGAAATTAACAGTACATCCCGTATACTGCCTATTTTCAAGAATATGAACCACCGTGGCTTGTTCCCACCTATATGGGTTGGCAGGTCTTTTATTCGAGGCTTTTCTTCCAATACTATAATAATATTCCGTTGGGCTTACGATTTTTTCGCTTTCGAGACGTTTGGCAATTTGCATTGGTCCAAGCCCTGCAATACAGAGTTCAAAAATATATCGAACAACTTTTGCGGCGGGCTCATCAATAATCCATTGTTTAGAATCATCGGGAGATTTCATATAACCAAACGGAACAGCAGGGGCAACACGTTCTCCATTATCTGCTTTGGCTTTCCATACTGCTTTTATCTTTTTGCTTGTTTGCTCTGCATACCATTCATTAAAGATATTATGAAATGGCATTGTTTCAAGTCCCGTGCCGGTAGAAGTGTTTACATTTTCTTGGATAGCGATAAAAGTTACTCCGAGCGACGGATAAACCACCTGAGTCAATCTACCCATTTCAATACTCTCACGACCGAAACGAGAAAGGTCTTTTACGATGATTGTGCCGACCTCTCCGTTTTCAACCATTCTCTGCATACGCTGAAAATCGGGGCGGTCAAAGGTGGTGCCCGAAACACCATCGTCAACAAAGAATTCGGTATGAAGATATCCGTTTTGCTTTGCATAATCTAACAATATCTGTTTTTGGTTACTGATACTATTAGATTCATCCTCTTGTTTTTTCTTTCTTTTATCTTTTGAATCTTTTGTTTCTTCTACTGACAAACGACAGTAAAGAGCAGTTATTTTTGCTTTATTCTCGGCTTTCTTTTTTGCCATTATTAACTCCTTTCTGTGAAGCCGAGCATTGTATATTTGGGCGAGCCTATTATACAATGCCCGGCACACTTATAACAAATCTATAGGTTACAATTCTTTCGCTAAAATCAGCGCTTTGAACTGCTGTAATATTGTTTCTTTGCCTTCCATATCGAAATTGGCGGTAACGTCATAAATTGTTCCGCCAATCTTTTTAGAAAAGCATATCTTTTTAGGGACGGTTGTTAATGGAATGGGCGTACTTTTACGTTCTTTGCTTGTAGGCATAACATACTCCTGCAAATCAATAGGACGTGTATCATCTACACGCCCCATGCCTTTCATAACAAGAATCTCTTTAAAATTGCCTTTTTGCATCATAGGATCACCTCGCATCCCTTTGTTTCATTCGGTAGTTCTTTTCGCAAAGTTTTATGATTTCATCTTCGATTTGCTGAACCGTATAATTCTTCGGGAAATACTTGCGGAGTTTTTCGGTAGGAATTTTAACACGCTCTTTTTGGTTCGCTTTTTCTTCCTCCATAATCTCTGCAATCACTTCGGGTGTAAGACCTTCGCCTTGGCTTATCTTCTTAAAGCGGCAAGCCTGCGAAAGTGACGGGGTGCAATCGCTTTGCTCAATCTGCTCCAATAGGTCTTGCTGTTCCTGCTCGTTGAGATAGGAAAGCTCGACGGCGGGAGTGAATGAAATGCGGTCCTCATCCACATATTGCAGAATTTCGGGAATGAGATTGGTAAGGCGGATATAACGGCGCACTTGTTCGTGGCTATCGCCGGTGTCGGCTCCAACCATTTCAGTTGTACGGGACTTTGCCACAACTTGTGGCGAAGTTAAATCAGAACGCCAACCCTGATGCTTCATAGCTTCTGCTTTCATCTTATAAGCAAAGGCTTTTTCGCTCGGCAGAATATGCTCTCGGTGTAGGTTGCTGTCCACAAGTACGATTGCCGCCGCATCACGATCAAGAGAAACAATTAAGGCAGGGATTTCGGTAATCCCTGCCTTTCTGCTTGCCATAACCCGTCTGTGACCGGATATAATCTCATATTCATCTGTGGTGTTTTCGAGTGGTCGGACTATGATGGGAGAAACAACGCCGTGTACCTTAATGCTTTCGGCAAGGGCATCCATTTCCTCGTTGTCCTGCACCTTGTAAGGGTGATTTTCAAAAGGGTGTAATTTCTCGATAGAGATATTTTTCTTAGTATTTTTCATCGTTCATAACCTCGTTCTTTCTTTATAATCAAATTATTTCGTTTCATTTCGATATTGCGTTCGGCATCAAGGAGTGCCTTGATTTTCGGAATGTGTTCCTCAATGTGCATAGCAATTCGCAGTTCCTTCCGCAAGGGAGTGATTTTCTTGGTTATTTCCTTGCATTGTTCTTTAAGTGCCTCATCTTCTTCGGGTGTTTTTACACGGCGAAGTTTCAGCCGTAGTGCATAACGTTCCTGCTCTAATTCAGAAATGCGGGAAGATAAGTTTTCTTGAAAATTCAATAGTTTTTTCGGGGAGTCGAGATTGTTATCGCAGAGCAGATTGTACTCCTCGATATACCGATCCAATTTTCGCATTTCTGCTCGCATCATCGGAGATACGGGGCGGTTATCGTATTCTTGGGTATTACCTACGATGCAGATTTTAAGAAGCTCTATAAAAAGTTCAAACAATACAATAATCGTGTCATCCCATCCCGATATATACCTCTCCCGTTCAAGCACAAGAAGCGGGCGTCTTTTCCAAGCCGGTGTTACAAAGGCATAGAGTTCGGGTTTGCGCTGATTTTCACGGCACCGTTCCCGTATGCGTTCCTTAGAATATTGCTCCCCAAGACTACTGATACGGACAGCACGTTTCCACCCCTCTGCATACACAGAGGGGTGGTCATAATAAAAGTCACGTTCAAATCGGTAGCCGAGTGTTTTAAGGTAATATTCGATTTCCTTAAATGAGCCACATTGTGATAGCGCTTCGTCCACGTCTTTTCGTAGCATATCTCGATGTGTGAGCTTGCCGGATTTTTCAACCCAATACGCTTTTTTATTGCCGAAAAATTTATTACCTTGAATAACCGATTTATTTCGTTCAGCGCAAATAGCATCAGAAATCTTGCGAAGCTCAAGACGATCACCAATACCATTACGAAACTTTCTTCCCGTTTTAAAGGAAACGCTATTGACTACAAAGTGATTGTGGATGTTGTCGGTGTTGAGATGGGTAGTAACCACAACCTGATATTTTGAACCCCACATCTTTCGTGCCGTTTCCTTTCCGATATCGTGTGCTTCTTCGGGCGTGACCTCACCGATAGCGAAGCTCTGATACCCGTGATAAGCGATATTTTTGCCACGCTCACCGAAACGGCGCTTAACAGCAATCATTTCGTTATAGGCGTTATGCTTGGAACAGTTAATGCCCGACACATACATCGTTTGGTCGGTTTTATCATCGTTCTCCACATAGCGAATGGCGGCATACAGATCTTCATCAAGATATTCTTTGGCGGTGGTTTTGTCAGGATTGTTGGCGTAGTCGATTACTTCCTTTAACCGTCCTCTGACGGGCCAGAAACCTGTGGTTGCCATCGGCGGGTATCCTCCTTTCTCGGTAAGATTATTTCTTTTGTAATTTCTTTGAGTAAGGTCATCGCCGCCTTGTTTACTTCCGCAGAAAATGGAGATTCGATTAGGGTATCTATCTTTTCGCAGAAATGAAAAAGAGCATCAGGCGGAACCGTGTGTGGTTCGTATCCTAATGCTCTTTGACGGAGATATTCATTTGTTGTAAGTCCGCATTGTTTGGCAAGGTCGTTTATCCGAGCCTTTTCCTTTGGAGTAATGCGAGCAAATATTCGTGTTTCTTGTCTTTTCATATCATCATCCTTTCAAATGGGGTATTAGGGGTCAGCCCCTAAAGTTTCCGCCCTGATTACTTGGGGCGGATTTGACATTTGGGCGCCCAAATGTCCTGCTTGTTACGGTGTAAGACACACGCTTTTAGCGCATATCTTCCATTCTCTGTGACTTGCACCGTGAGGGAGCGAACCTTGTTCGTGCAAATCTTTCGGATGGTTCCACTTTTCATTCATATTGGCACCACATTTTATGTGAGTGCCGTCAGTTTCTCATAATAATGGAACCCTTGCAAGGAGTGGTGGCAATTTCTTTTAGAAATGCCATCACAGTACCGTCAAAAGCAGTGATAATTGTCACCTTAAAAGTTGTCCATAAAATCCATAACGGTTTCTTCCGTTTCGGCTTTATTTTCTTTTTCGGCGGGTATTTGTGCAGGCGGTGTCTGCACAAGTTGTAACAGACCGAAAGGATTAGCTTTTGCCAATTCCTCTTTAATGGTTGCAATTACTCTTGCAAGGAAAGCATCTTCGGTTGCCGTCCTTTCGGATAGTCCTAAATATTCGCAGATAGCAGAAATGACCGCCTTGCTGTACGAATAGTCTGTGTCTTGCAGATACTCATACGCCTTGCGGTCATTTTCTTTATCCAAATTAAAACGGATTTTTACATTCTTAATGCTCATACTGCACCTCCGTTTCGTTTAAGGGAGATAAGCGCCATATACTCATATCCTTTTGCGGTAGCACAAATATCCTCGTTGATGATTACTCGGCTTGCATCGTAATCAGCAAAGTTGCGAATTAAGCAACCACCACCGCCGACCACGTAAAGTTTCATCAGTTTCGGATCGTATTCGTGTTCACGCAGACGGCGGAAGATACCGGCGGTGTATTCCTTGGCGGTTTTTACAACCGTATCAAGGTACTGACCGTCAATATCCGCCGTGCCTTTCTTTAAAATCTCGGTGATGATAGTATCATCAAGGGCGGCGTGGTGCACCTTCATCATCTGCTCACGGATAAGCAAAGCGCACTGATGGGTGCCGTACTTTTCAGTAAACATACGCTGTGCATCAGGTTTCTTGTTTACAATACGAAGCAGATTCATTGTGCCGTTGCCAATATCGCAGAGCATATTCACGCCCTTAAAATCACCGAGCTTTTCGGCAACGGCGGCAAAACCCTGCGGATAGATTTCTGCGCCTACGATTTTAATGCGGTATTCGGTGCCTCTAAAGGTAAAGGCAACCTTGCCCAGCTGAAGCAGATATTTCTTGAAATCTGCCTTTTGCTCGCTTACCCAAGTTAAAGGTAAGCCTGCGGCGATAAACACATTAGCGTTTGTAATGCGTTCACGTCTGAGTTCACGAGCGATAGCGGCAAGGGTGAGAACATAATAGTCTTCATCGGTAAACTTATCCGCCGTGAATTCCTTATGACCGACTCCGATGGAATAATACTTGCCGTTCCATACGAGCAGGTCGCTTGCGAAGGTGGGTTCGGTATCGCTTTTCATCACACCCGTAGGGAAACAGCAGTTTGACGTTTTCATATTCCCATAACCGTGGTCGATACCGATAACATACATTTCATTAAATTTTTTCATTTTTACATTTCTCCTTTTTTACTTTGATTTGTTTTGGTTCTTGATTTGTTCGAACAATTCTTGGTCGCTCGGCAACACCGCATTTTTAAAATAGTTGCAGTAAATACCATAGATAGAGATAAGCTGCACACAGCGGTGGGCTTCTCCATCGTCAAGCAAAATGCAGTTACCGTCCTTGTCGCAGTTGGCGCAACAGTCTTTAACAAGGCGGTGAACCTTATCTGCTTGCTTTGATGTGATCTTCAACATCGTCTTTTCCTCCTTTCTATTTTCGTGCAACAAAAAAGCCGCCGGTTTCCCGACGGCTGTGCCCGTGATTTGTGAGGTTTTCGCTCCCTCACTTATTAGAATGTAGGAAAAGTTGAAAATCAAATGGAATAAAGCAACAATACAAAAACAAAAAACGCAACACGCCGAATCTCTTGTATTTACGGCAGTTTCGTGATATAATAATTTTATAGTATTATTATCGAAACAGATATTTATAAAAATTATTTCAAAAAATATTTTTTGTTCCAATCAGGCCAAAGGGAGTTTTATGGGACACTACCTATGATAGAATTAATATGGAGGTTAAGCCGAAAATGGATAAAATCAGCTTTTTTAGTGCCGATTATCGTGACGGCAGAGTGCATATAGGCGGCAAGAGTTATCCTGCGGGAATATTTGCAACGCATCTATTAAATCAGTTTTATGAAAATGATACCGCTGCACGCATTGGTGTATTCACCACCGATAATTGGCAACTTGAAAATATGCTAAAGCTCGGATATCTGAATATACCCGATTACGTGAAAGCCGGTGATCGGATGGTAAATATCTTTACCGCACTTCCGTGGCTTAAACCTTTTGATATGCTTGGTACAAACGATGAACGTAACAGAGTTGCCGAACTGTTCTCAGAAGAAAACGGCGAAACCATAAACGAATACTTTTCCCGCCGTGCCAAGATCGGAGAAATGGACAGTACACAAGCAATGTTCCATCACTTACCCAAAGAATACGATAAAGCATTCTTTGACGGCGCAGAGCATTTAATCGCGGAGGTTAATTCCACCCTTAAATTTTACGATACTTTGAGTGATGATATCCGCAACGCTTTCCATAATCTTAGAACCTTTACAACCCGTGTAGATGATGCCGACCGTCTTGATGAAGAACACTTACTGCCGATAGCATTAGAAGTGTTCGGTTCGGTACCGTTCCCCGTAACAACGGAATATGTACCCATTAAAAAGACGAGCAAAAGCACTACCGCAACACTTGCCCGAAGATTGTATTTTGATAGTTATTACAGTTTTGTGGTTACAGACTTTTTTGAAGGATTACATCACGGGCATTATCCGAGACAATGTGGTATTTGCAACAAGTATTTTCTTATGACCTCTGCCCGCCGTCAGCAATACTGCAACGGCATTGCACCATACGAGGTTCGAGGAAGAAAAACCACTTGCCGTAAATACGCCGCAAGTATTAACCGTAAAGAACTTGCCGCAGCAGATCCAGTTGTAGATATTTACAACCGCCGCTGTTCTGCTATTCGTACTGAGAAAGGCAGAGGTACCATTACCGAAACCTTTGCGGCCATGGCTACGGAGTTGGCAAAGGAATATAAGTTTAAGGCATTACAAAATGCCGATTATGCTGACGGGCAATACACCCTTGATATGAGCCGTGAAAGGCTCTATGCCGAAACAGATAAACGAATGAGATAATCCCGACACGCACAAAAGAGGTGGTTGCCGTGAAAGAATGGGAAAAAGAACTTTATATTTACCGTTTGACTTCGGCACCGCCGAAGGAAACGGACTTGCAAAAGTATATCTCAAATTACCTTTCTCAGAAAGACGATAAATACATTTCGTGGTTTCTTCATTACTATGAGCGTACGCTGAATGAAAAGGCAATGGCGATTGTTCAGGACTATGCAATGTACGGGCATTTCTTGGATATAAAGCAAGCATATGTAATTGGTATGCTGAAAGCCTTGCAAGATTATGATATTTCCCGAGGTGTTCCGTTTATTGTGTATAAGGAATATGCCGCAATGCGTGAAGTTCACGAATATATCCGTTCAATGCGAACCGGATTTACGATTCAGAGCTATGATGAATATTTGCGTCTGCGCAAGGCAATGCGTTTATACCGTGAGTTTGGCAACAAAAGCGATGATGCCACTTTGGAGAAGATAGCGAAGGCTATCGGCACAAGCAAGGAAGATGCTACTGAAATTATCCGCTGTGGTATTCAAAATATGCAGTTCGTGGATTTCTACCGTCAGTATGCCGATGAGGACAGTGAGGAAAGTCGAGAAGAAGTTGCACACGACAGTTCCTCCGAGCCGGACAAGTTGTTCTTTAAGTTGGAAGAAGCCGAAACTGTTATGGCAGCGTTTGAAAATCTAAATTACCGTGAACGTGCAATGATTTCAGCGCATCTTGGTTTTTGTATGGAATGTTATGCCACTCATTTCTACGATAAAGACGATTTGGATGAGGACGGCAAACCGACTCGAAAACCTATCCCCGAAGAAGCATTTATCGACATAGCCATAGACCACGGCTTGGCTTCACCTGATACTGCCGATAAAACATACCGCAAGGCACTTGGTAAGATGAAAAAGGAACTGAAAAAATACAAATTAATTTGCTGTTAATTCTTGACAAATCATTTTGTTTGTGGTACAATAAAAATGATTTGTACAGAAATGATGCAAGACTAAAATCATTTGAAAGAATACAAACAACTAAAATTTATTAAATGTCAAAAGGAGTTTATCGACAAATGAATGCAAAAAAAGTTTTAACAAAAGTTATAACTGTTATGTTGTCTGCTATTGTTGTTTTTACGATGACAATGATGACAATGCTTCCCGCTAGTGCAGCATATTCTCGGCATGAGAAAAGTGATTATACTTTCTCAACAGGTGCGCTCTGGTGGAAGAAAACTTACAACTGTAAGGTTTGGAGGGATGCAAATTATTTTCGTGTTTATTACGGTAATGCTAAAGTGTCTACAGGGTTTGAATATAAAAATAAGACTAACATAGTTTTATCACAAACAACAAGTTTTACTATCGGTGAACAAACAAAAGCTTCAATGAATGCAGGTATTGACTTTTCAGACTATGGTGTTCCAGCAAAAGTTGGGGGTTCAATTGAAAAAACCAATTCTTCAACTTGGGGTGTATCTAATGCATCAACACGAACTATTGAAGCTAGTGCACCAAAAGGATATTATAGCTATAATGTTTGCTTAAATACATATAAAATTAAAATCAAAACGTATCATGACGGAGCCCACGATGATACTATAGAATTTTACGCACCTCGTAGCCAACCTTATCGCTCTATAGTATATAATCCAAACAATGCTTCTTATAAAAATGTGACTCGTTACTAATTATTAATGTTGCAACCAATACGTATAAAAATATTGATTAACAGTTAACAAATAAGGGGGGAGTGTACACACAAGTACACTCTCCTTATTTAAATAAGGAGAGAATCCTATGAAAATGAAAAAATGCTTATTAAATTCGATTAGTTTAATTTTAATAATCTTTCTTTTTTCGAGTTGTACTAATAGACAACAAGAGACTGCTGATTTTATGAATACCGCTTCTAACATTTTTATTAATTCTAAAAGTTTGGATACATTGTCATTTAATGTTGCTCTTTTTTCAGAACGAAAAATAGATAAAATTGATTATATCGGAATTGAAGGTACAAATGTAAACAATGATGATTATACCGTAAATTTAATTGATAATAATATTGATGTTTTAAATTCATATAAGTATAAAGGTTTATACATCAAATATATTATGGTAGAGATAACCGCTAAAGACAATATTAAAAATTGTACCTTTGAGAATCTTATATTAAATGTTGATGGGGTTCGGCAATCTTTAAGTTTTTCAACACCTGTTAATCATATATTTTCAGAAGGAAACATATTTTCAGAAGAATTGCAAATTTCAGTTATACCTAATGAATTTCCTTCGAGTTTTATAAATAATAAACAAGAAGGTGTAACGTATGAATTTTATGCGACAGAGGATGTTGTGTTGCAGGATATACGTTTTGATGACTTTTTGTCTGTATCCAATGTTATTTATGCAATTGGAGATGAAGATGCACATAATGCTAATTTTCCAATTAGTGTGAAAAAGGGAGAAACAATAAGAATTTCTTTTTCTTTTATTTCCAATTCTGCGAACGAGTTAAGTTATGTGGCTACAAACATTTATTTTGATTATTTAACAAAATTTGATAATGAAAAACATTTCAATAGTGCATCTATTGTTTTTGATCCTATCTATCCCGTTATTGAAAATGACAATACTAACATAGATAAAATAGTAGACAGTCTGAGATAATAATTTTAAGGTGAATTTAAATGAAAAAGATTTTACCGTTTATTTGTATTCTTCTTCTTATAATATCGTGTATATTTGGGATTTTGTATTTTATCGAATTTGATGATGAAGAAAACATTTTGGAAGTTCAGCAAACCACAACACCTTTAAGATCAACTGTAGAGTCAGGAATCATTAATAGTGCGATCACATCTACCGGAAATGTAATCAATGATGCCGCGGATATCTATATAGAAAATATATTTATTGATTTTGAAAACAAATTAGACAGCAAGTATTTTAGGACAACACATAAAATCGGAGATGTTTTAAAAAAAGATGATACTCTCTATACATATAAAGGAAAAGGCATAAAGGCAAAATACGATTGTAAAATCGTAAATATGATTATTTCCGAAGATTTAGTTGAATTCAATCTTTTAAACTATGAAAAATTATTTATTGTCACTTCGATTGATTATGATAAATTGAATTTAATTAATTTTGACACCAAAACAATAATAACTCATATTACACAAAACGAGACAAAAACGTATAATGGAAAAATTATTAATTTTGGTTATGAAGTAAAAGATGGAAAAGTGGATGTGCAAATCTATTCTGATGAAAAATTTCTCCCTGGCACCCCGTTAAAAATCACTTTCGAAATAGTCAATCAAACAGAATCTCTCTATATATTAAAACAAATGCTTTTAATGGATGGAGATATCTATTATGTTGAAGTCGAAAACGAAGATGGACAAAGAACTCGTAGGGATGTTGAAATAGGAGATTTTTTTGAAACATTTTCTAACAATGAAAAAATTGAGTATGTAGAAATAAGAGATGGCTTACAATTAGGAGAGCGTCTAATTGTGGATATTATAGAATAGGTGATTTTATGACAAAAGCTATAATACAGATGGAAAAAATCAAAAAAACCTATGATGGAAAAAGATATGTATTAAACGATTTATATTTTACAGCTCAAGAAGGAGAATTAGTTATAATCAAAGGAAAATCAGGATCTGGGAAAAGCACATTTTTAAACATTTTGGGATTACTTGATGTTTTTGATTCGGGTACTTATATATTGAACAACCATCAAATCATATCTCAAAAAAACAACAAATATTCAAATATACGCTCGGATATGATTGGATTTATTTTCCAATCATATCATCTAATTGAGTCAATCAGCATTCAAGATAATATTTTACTACCTTTTTTATATTGTGAAAAAAAGATTAGCACCGAAGTTATTCGGAGAATGGAAACTATTCTTGAAAAATTCAATCTGATTGAAATGAAAGATAAAAAAGTTTCTTTGCTTTCAGGTGGAGAAAAACAACGAGTAGCAATAGCTCGTGCAATTATAAAGAAACCTCCGTTAATTATTGCCGATGAACCTACAGGAAATTTAGATGATGAAAACTCACGAATTGTAATTGATTTTCTTAAAGATTTGACATATAATGGAACTACTATAGTTTTAGTAACTCACGATATGAATTTATTGAAATATGGTGACACCTCCTACTTACTGCAAGAAGGTAGGTTAATCTAATGAAAGTAAATAAATTTTTCTTTTATATAAAACATCTTTTCAAAATGTGTTTTTATAATAAATTTAGATTTTTTCTTTCGGTTATTGGTTTATTCGTAGGGCTATTTGTGTTTACTACGGGAAATATTTTGATCGATTCGTATTATAATGAAAATAAAAAAAACGCAGCTCAAATGGACAAAAATATAGTAGCGTTAAGTTACGAATCAGAAGATAGGATTGACAAACAAACCATATACAAAAATAATAGCAATTTTGTAGGTGAAGCGATATTTGCCACTGAAAAAACAACTATTTTTGCAGAAAAATACCAAAACGATTTAATATGTTCTCTTTCTACTTCTATTGTCGGTGTCTCTAATATAGATAATTTGATTCCTATACAATCAACAAAAGGAGGTTTTTTAATTGCAAAAAGTGGTCTATTGAGAGGACGATTTATTAACGGAAATGATATTGCCACTAGCAATAATGTTATTGTAATAGATGAATTTACTGAATCACTTCTTTTTCCAAATGGAAATTCTATAGGTTCATCAATCACACTTGATGTTTCTCTGCCTGGCATTAGTGATATTTCTAATGAATCAGAGACAGGAGACCAAGCAAAAAAAACACAATGTGTTGTAATCGGTGTAATAAAAAACTGTTATTTTCAAACACAAGAAAAAATGAGATTTGATAAATTTTGTAAAAATGCTTCCGAATCAATTCAATTAAATACAATTATATACTGCCCGATATCCTATGTTAATAATAACTTTGAAATATCTCCACAGAAGTTTCTTATTTGGAATGAAGGAAGTAATAATCAAAAAATCAAAGATAGTCTTAATTTATATAAAAACCAAAGTTTGAAAGAATTTTCTTCATATAATGTAATAGATAGAAGTTCAGTTGTAGCTAAAAGTATCAATGAGTTAAAGCCTATGAAGGTCTTTCTAACATTAATTATGTTAATTTTGTTAATTATCTCAGGAATTAATGCTATGAATATCATGTTTTTTTCAATAAAAGAGAGAATTAATGAAATTGGTATAAAAAAAGCTTTAGGTGCCACAAAATTAGAAATATTAAATCAATTTATTATTGAAGGAATGATTATGTCTTTTATTTCTTCGATTATGGCCATTATTATTGCTTGCTTGACAGTACTTCTCATACAAACATATCTTAATGAAAAATTATTTGTCCTATTTGAAGTCGTTTTTACACCTTCAAATTTGTTGTTGCCTATTTTGGTAGCTTTTCTATATGGATTTATTTTTAGTGTTATTCCAAGTTATTATGGTGCAAGAATTAAAGTTACTGATTCGTTAAGGTTTGAATAACTGCAGACCGTTACTCGACATTTTTAAATTTTCGCAATGTAAGCATTTAATACATTTGACTTTTCGAGACATACTTCCTGTGCTTTGTTAATTGGTATGTTAACCTTAGTAGTGGTGCTTGTATATTGGACAAAGAAGCACATTGAGAAGAAAAGCGAAAACGATGAATAAGGAGAACTTGGCTATGAAATGTCCACATTGTAACAGCGAAAATATTGAAGTAGGCTTGAGAATGTTTGAATCGCTCAACGGAAGTCCGGTCGGCTTTAGATTTAACAAAGGACTTATGAGTGTAGTAGCATAGATACATTGTGATATATGCAAAGACTGTAAAACTATAGTAAGAAGTTATATTGTTGAATCTACCGATAAAAAGTGGCTCAAATAATTTGAAATAAAAGTAATCCATTTTCCAACACAATATCCACGAACACAGGGCAGAGTATTGAAAACTCTGCCCTGTGTTTGTTTGTTAAACAGGTATTTAGTTGTTATTTTGGCCGTTTATGTTTTAATCGATATTGTTTATCAAACGTTTTATAATCACCAGATAATACATTCTTTAAAACAGCACCAACAAAATCCTCTGCATCAATTTTTATTGAATCAGTAGAACAAGAATATCCGAAATTACCTTTTATTAATTTCAATTTAACATAGCAACCATCAATAATGGCAAAAGTTTTTCTTTCAAATTGGTATTCAAGATAGTTAATGCAATCCGGGTTTTTATTTACTAATGACATAATCAATTCTTCAAATGTCATATAAGGAGCATTATGTTCATCGTACAAACAATCTTTAGCCGCACACCTAAAATGATATTTATTTTCTAATTTAATTTCAGGGTGTTCGTTTAACCATTCTTCATCAATAGAAATTTCAATATTCTCATAAACCGGGTGTTTTATTTCAAGCTGTATGTCAATTGTTTTTATGTAACCATCCCAATCCGAAGATATAGGCGGTCTTAATTCGTATATTGTAATACCATTAGCTTTTGCAACATCAATTGCGCCTTTTTGGTACCCAGCTTGAGATACGAAAATTCCTCTTGTTCCATACGGGAGATCACGGATGATATCATTAAAAGCCAACATTTCTTTCTGCGGAACCTTGGTTTTCCAATCTTTTGCCTGAACAATTGTTGAATATTCTTCTCCACCTATCTCAAACTTCCAATATACATCAATTTGATGTGATGTTGACTTTCCTTGTAATATCACATCGTGTTGTACATCTATCGTATTAACCTGTTGTTGATTTACAATTTGGTTAAATATATATTGTGTTAGTTTTTCGTATTCTTTACCTGTATTCTTTGACATACTTTATTCCTCATAATTTATTCTAAAATAATCTAAATAGGTTTTGAACGTATCCTGGGCGGAAAGGCAAGTATCGGTAAGGTATCCCTTTTCCTGATTCCATTCTTTCAGTCCTCGATAGTAGAACATTTTAATTTTATCCTCAATGATAAAGGGCACGATATTGTGTTTTAGGCACTCCTTAAACATAATAAGTCTGCCTATACGACCGTTACCGTCTTGGAAGGGATGGATGCGTTCGAACTGTACGTGAAATTCGATGATATCTTTAAGGGTTACATTCTCTTTGCTGTTATAATCGGCAATGAGATTTTTCATTTCTGCCGACACATCTTCAGGCAGAGTTGTTTCACGGCCGCCAACCTCGTTTGGCAACTTTTTATAATCACCAACAGCAAACCAATCCTTTTTAGCATCGCTCGTACCGGTCTTTAAAATAAAATGAAGGTTTTTAATGAATTTTTCACTTAGCTGCGACTTGGCGTTTTCAATAATTTCATCAATACAACGAAAGTGGGTGGATGTTTCAATAATATCATCCACACGCACGCCTTCATCAGTTATGCCGATAGTGTTAGTTTCAAAAATATAGCGAGTCTGATCGTGCGTAAGGCGGCTACCCTCGATATGGTTGGAATTATAGGTGAGTTCAATCTGAATTTTATGATATATTCCGCCGTGTACCTGACCACGCTTTTCCTCTTTCAAAATATCAAGTAAAGTCTGCGGTGCGGGTTTACTTTTGTTACTTCTTTCAGGCTTCTCTGCGTTTTCAGGAATGTTCCAAGTCTTTCCTGTAAGGAAAGCACCGGGAACACGACCGGCAGCACAATAATTGCGAACACTACGTTCGGATGTATTCCAGAGCAAAGCAACCTCTTTAACAGATATATATTTCATAACTACACCTCCAAATTTACTGTTATTAGTATACCACAATATCGGCAAAATGTCAATCAACACAAATGCGATATATAAGTATATTTTTGCCGATAACGGAAACTTTATTCAAAGCAATAAATATCCACCCGCATAGCGGGTGGTATTTCATTTTCGGGCATAGCCCTAACCGATACTGGCGGCGCACAAGTGCGCTTTTTAGTTGGCCTGCCAGCCATACAAAGATTACCGGCTACCCGTAAACGGGTCAAGGGCAA
>JAZUPK010000046.1:0-44905 GCA_045605125.1 Acutalibacteraceae bacterium
AACAAGCAGCACAAGCTGCAAAAGAGCGTCGTGCTCATCTTGAAAAATTGGTTGAACTTTACGGCAAATAATATTTAAACCAATATACAAAAAAACTGCCAAGTTGTATGACTTGGCAGTTTTCTTTTTGCATATAAAAACACCCGTTTTATCATCAACCATTGGTTTAGATAAAATGGGTGTTGTCTTTATGGCATACTGTAAGGGAAATATAGCCCTTCTAAATTTTCAGTATCTTTACTGTAATACATAGCGGTAAAAACACCGTTTTCTTCTTTGTTTTCGTTTGCTAACTGCCAGTATTCCGCTAACGGCTCAAGCGAAAGTTCATTAGACTCGTTAGTGGCAGCAAAAGTAGTAAAGCCTAATTTTTCATAAAAGGGTATTAAGCTTTCATTTACAGGGCGTAGAATCAACACACTATCATCTTCAGCTTTGATTTTTTCAATAAGCTCGCTAGCGTACCCCTTACCACGAAATTCGTGGGAGGTAGTCACAGCAAAAATATATTTTGCTTTTCTTTCACCTATTTTACAAGGAAGTGAAAAACACATTGCAACCGTTCGGTCTTCCTTTTCCAAGGTTCTTATATATTTAAAGCAGGTATCAAAAAGCTTGTCTTCAAAAGTATTATCTTCTTCCGCAAAAGCGTTGTGATACATATTCTTAACCCAATCTTTTTTAGAAATGCAAAGATATTTTTTCAATAATAAATGTGGCTTATATGAAAGCTTTGCTTTGCGTAGTCCTTCAAGCCCCAAATCATCTTCACGGTTAATATACTTATATTCACCTAAGGTTTTTGCAAACTCGTTGTTTATAACGGTATAAGCGGTAGCATATTCCGAAAGCGCTTTTTCTATATGAACATCAAAAACTTCCTTATTTATTGCAGAACCTAATGTGAACGCAACCACCTTACCGTCAATATAAATAGCGCCACCTTTAACATTTAAAGGCTCCATATTATTTATAATAAGCGCTATTCCCTGCTTTTCGGTAATCATTGTATCATCAAGCTTATCGGTTTTCTCGCTGTACCATTTTTCCATACATTCCAAAACATCTTGGATATTTTCTTTAGTGATTTGCTTATATTCCCAATTATATTTTTTAGAGAATGCTGAAATATGATTACGCTTGCTATGATATTTTTTACCGCTAAGATTTGCTAAATCCTCTTGTAAATAAACATAGTCGAAGGCATCACGCTGTGGTATAAACTCATAAAACTTTCCAAAGTTCACTTTAAAATCTAAAAACCGCTCTCCTTGCTGTACCCATAAGGGTGGATGTTCTGTTTTGGTGTAGTCACTTAAAATTTTAAGTCCCTTTTGCAAATTACCGCCAAAAGGCAAACGAAAAGTTACTTTTTCAACACCGCCAGATTTTACAAACAGCATACCATCTTTAATAGCATACTTATTATCATACATTTGTGCCCAAACAATTAGGTTAGCGACACTCGATTCACACGAAAAACGTGCAGGAGAAGAAACATATAAGCGTAAGTTTTCTATATCATCTAATGTTATAGGTTTAAAATTTAACATAATATCAACCGTTCTGAGAACTAGTAGTGCTTTCTTTGCTTTCGGTTTCTTTGTCTTCTTTTTCTTGTTTTTCTAATTCTTTTTCCACTTCTTCAGGAGTTTTCATAAGCTCGCCACTATGCTTATGGCAAGTTTCTGGCAAAAATCCCTTTTTGTACCAACCAATAGCGGTTTTTTTACAGTTATCAGTCGCTAAGCCACCCGTTTTGGTACAGTAATATCTATCCACCGCATACGAGCTTTCGGAGAATTCCTTCGCCTTTAGGCCTTTATGGATTTTACTCATTACAGTAGCCCATTGGCTTTTTGCAATGCCTAGGTTACCCGCAGGCATTTTTTGCATGGTTTCATAACCGCACCAAGAAGAAACTACATAGTAAGGAGAACCGCCCACAAACCATTTATCGTTATTTGAGCTTGAAGTACCGGTTTTACCAAAAAGCTTCATTTTAGAAACAGAAGATGCAACAGATGTACCTGTACCCTGACTACCGTAAATAACATTTTGAAGCATTTTGTTCATTACAGTCGCAGTATCAGAGCTTATAGCCATTGTGGGCTTGGTATTCTTTTCAAGCACAATATTGCCCTTTTGGTCGGTAACCTTTGTATAGAAGGTAGGCTCGTAATAACGGCCACCATTACCGAAAATTGCATATGCTGCGGCAGACTGCAAAGTTGTAACACCGCCGCTTGTACCGCCAAGACCCATAGAAGAAAGGTTTATATCCTGCTCAGTTAGGTATTTAAGACCTAATTTTTCGGTCAGGAAGTTATAGCAGGATGACGCCCCCATCTTATTAGCAAGCGCAACAGGTATGGTATTAATAGAGCGTTCAAGTGCCTTTTGAGCAGTCATATTACCCGAGTATCCGCCGCCTGCATTCTTAGGCGACCATTTACCGTAGCTCGCCTTAGTATCATTCAAAATGGTTGAATAGTTAATTATATTTTTCTCAATCGCAGGTGCGTATACCGAAATCGGCTTCATAGTAGAACCGGGTTGACGCTTAGCATCTGTAGCACAGTTGAATGCGCGGTTTTTGGTCTTTTCACCTATACCGCCAACAATACCCTTTACATTGCCCTCATAATCCATAACGGTCATAGCGCCCCAAAGCGGATCACCGTTACTGCTTTTTTGCGCTTTTTTAGCAACATCAAGGTAAGCTTTTTCCACAGTTGCTTGAATATTGGGGTCAACCGTTGCGTAAATTTTATAGCCTGCTGTATAGAAAAGGTCTTCTGCCTTTTCCTTAGTATATCCGTATTTTTCTATTAAATCATTAACAACCTGCTCGGTTAAAGCATCCACAAAATAAGAATTTATACTGTTGTTAGAAGTCGCATTCTCATTTACATCTATTTTCAATTCGGTTTTTACAGCCGTGTCATACTCTTCTTTAGTAATGTATCCTTGGTCATACATTTCATAAAGTACGGTATTACGGCGCGTTTTATTATTTTCGGGGTTGGTATCGGGAGCATAGTATGAAGGTGCCTTTGTAATTGAAGCAAGGCAAGCACATTCTACAATAGAAAGCTCGTCAACACTCTTACCAAAATAATAGTTAGCAGCGGTTTCTACACCGTAAGTGCCATGTCCCATTGGAATAGTATTTAGGTAGCACTCTAAAATAACATCCTTGGAATACTTTGTTTCCAAATATCTTGCACGCATAATTTCTCTAACCTTACGGCCGGCATCTTGCTCTCGGTCATCAGTAAGGTTTTTAACCAACTGCTGTGTTATTGTGGAACCACCAAATTTATCTCTGAAATGGAAAAACTCATTAAGTAAAGCGCCAAATGTACGCTTCCAATCAACACCATAATGGGTTTCGAAGCCTTTATCCTCAATCGCCACAAAGGCATTAGCAAGATTTGCAGGTATACCTTTATAGTCTTTATCACCGCGTTCAATTGCATTAATATCATAATCAACCCAAATACGATTATACATACCATGCAAGCGCTGATTTTCTACCCACTTATCATTTTTATCCCTAACATAAACAGTTGTAGTAAAATTAACCTGAAGGTCGTTAAGATTATTGTCCACCGTACCATCAACCATAGTAAATGCATATACTAGAAAGCTGCCGGCAACAATAGCAACAGTAATAACGCCTATTAAAAAACAGGTTAGAATTGTTTTCAATATCCTTTGCTTTGTGTTTTTTGCCTTTTTGGGTGTTTTTTTACTATTAATACTTTCAATATTTTGTGCCTGAGTAGAAAAACTATTAAGGTCAAAGCTTTGGCTATCACTATTTATTTCATTGTTAGAATTATCGTAACTAAAAATATCTCTTTCGTCCATACGAATCTCCTGTACACAAAAATTCATTTTATAGTATACCATAAAAAAATCACAAAATCAACTTTTGCATTTCAAAAAGTTATGTGGTATTTGTTAAAAGAGGTGTATAATATGGTGACATTTGAACAAATCAAAAATAATAAAAATATAAATACATATATAGAGTCTGCCGACATCACTCTTAAAAGCTTGGGCTTTACCGAGCATAGCTTTCAACATGTTGGTAAGGTGGCAGCTACTGTAAAATATATTCTTGAAACCTTAAAAGAAAACGAACATGATATTGAAATCGCACAAATAGCGGCGTATTTACACGATATTGGCAATATAGTTAACCGCATCGAGCATTCGCAAAGCGGTGCAGTTATGGCGTTTAGAATACTTGATAATCTCAACATGGACGCTACCGATATTGCCAAAATAATCTCGGCAATAGGTAATCACGACGAAGGCACAGGCGTTCCTATTGACAATATTTCGGCAGCGCTTATTTTATCCGATAAATCCGACGTACGCCGAAGCCGAGTAAGAAATTCCGATATATCTACCTTCGATATTCACGACAGGGTTAACTATTCTGTTGTTAAATCAAAGCTTCTCATTAACGATAGTATAACCGAAATCACACTTTACCTTAAAATCGACACCCAATTTGCAAATATTATGGAATTTTTTGAAATTTTTATAACACGTATGCTTTTGTGCCAAAAGGCTGCCGCAAAATTAGGGCTTAAATTTAATTTAGAAATAAATAATCAATCTTTTTTGTGATTTTCACTTGCAAACATATAATAAATGTGGTATTATTTTCTTGTATTAGGGAGTAGTCAGCGCTATTATGCGTTGCTTATTGCGTCAATACGGTGAAAGCCCGCAATTTGCATTAAATGACAAGACTATTACTGTAAACTCAGTAATAGTCTTTTTTATTTCCTATAAAACTAAATAAGGAGTCTTTACTATGTTCGAACAATTACTTGCTTGGTATAACGGACTAGCCGACAGCCTTATAGGCGCTATAGCATTATTTATTATTGGTGTTATATTGCTCATAAAAGGCGGAGACTGGTTTGTTGACAGTGCAATAGGCATTGCCAAACGCTTTCACGTACCCGAAATAATTATCGGTGCCACCGTTGTATCCATTGGTACTACCCTTCCCGAAGTTATGGTATCGGTTACTGCCGCAATGAATAATAATGGTGCTATTGCATATGGTAACGCTATTGGTTCCATCATTTGCAATACTTCTTTAATTGCAGCTTTAACCATTGCAATCCGCCCTGCACCGGTAAACAAAAAAGCAATAGTAACACCTGTAATATTCTTTTTTGTTTCTGCCGCAATTTACATTGTCGCCGCATACCTTTTTGGTCGTTTTGACAGATGGTTAGGTATTGTTATGCTTATAGTCTTCGGCGTTTATATGACTATGACAATTTACAACGGTTTTAAAAACCCAGCCGATGAACACAATGCCGCCGAGCCGGATTCAGCAGAAGGTTCACTGATTAAAGATATAATTGTTTTAATCCTTAGTGCGGGCCTAATTGCTATCGGCGCTGATATGTTAGAGGGTTCATCTGTTTCTTTGGCAACAATGGCCGGCATTCCTACTGAAGTTGTAGGTGTTACAATTGTTGCACTATGCACATCATTACCTGAACTTGTAACTGCAATTACCGCTCTTGTTAAGGGCCATGGCTCACTCTCGCTTGGTAACATTATTGGTGCTAATATCTTCAACTTGGTATTGGTATCCGGTGCTGCTGTAACAATCTCTCCCTTCGTTATTCCTGAAGGCAGCAAGCTCTTTGGATATAATACATCACAACTTATTGAAATTCCGTTAATGGTAGTTGTTATGGCACTTGTGACATTGCCGCCACTATTCAAAGGAAAATTACGCCGTTGGCAAGGTATCACATTATTGGGCATCTACTTTGCTTTTGTAATCTTACAAGTATTAATTGCATTAAATGTTTTTTAATAAAAGTACTTGTATGAGTATTTAGTTTACACATCAAAAAGACTATTACTGTTTCATTTTACAGTAATAGTCTTTTATATTTTAAAAAAATATTTTAAAACTATTGACAAATTGAAAATTATGAGTATAATAAAAACAGTAATCATTATCACTTTTTCCAATACTTTGCATACCTAAAATAAAAAAAATTAAAATTTTTTTAAAAAAGTATTGACAAATGAAAAAATATGATTATAATAAAATAGTAATCATTACTGATTTAGGGGTGATTAAATGAAACACTACTCAAAACAGCGTGAGGCTATTTTAGATGTTTTACGCTCAACAGATACTCACCCTACAGCAAATTGGATTTACGAAAAGGTTCGTGAAAAAATTCCTAACATCAGCTTAGGCACTGTATACCGCAATTTAGCTGGGCTGACTGCTGACGGTGCTATATTACAAATTGATGTTGGTGACGGTTTTGAACATTACGACGGTGATATTTCTCCCCATCTTCACTTATACTGTAGAGAGTGCGGAAAAATTCATGACCACCGACTCAAGAACGATTATATAGCCGACACCGCTAAGGAATCAGGCTTTACAACCGATACAACCATTTATGTAGCATACGGTATCTGTAAAAATTGTAATTAACAAATTAAAATATTAAAATCTATGGAGGAAAACAAAATGAAAAAATATGTATGTCTTATCTGCGGTTACACCCACGAAGGAGATTCCGCACCCGATGAATGCCCTATCTGCCACGCACCTGCTTCTAAATTTCAGGAGCAATCAGGCGAAAAAACTTGGGCTGCTGAGCACGTTGTAGGTATTGCAAAAGGTGTTGACCAAAGCATCATCGATGGTCTTCGCGAAAACTTCAACGGAGAATGCTGCGAAGTAGGTATGTATCTTGCTATGGCACGCGTTGCTCATAGAGAAGGCTATCCTGAAATCGGTCTTTACTGGGAAAAAGCAGCTTATGAAGAAGCTGAACATGCTGCAAAGTTTGCTGAGCTTTTAGGCGAAGTTGTAACCGACAGCACAAAGAAAAACCTTGAAATGCGTATCGATGCCGAAAACGGAGCAACCTTAGGTAAGTTCGAACTTGCTAAGAAAGCTAAGGAATTAGGTCTTGACGCTATTCACGACACCGTTCACGAAATGGCTCGTGACGAGGCTCGCCACGGTAAAGCTTTTGAAGGCTTACTTGGCAGATACTTCAAATAATATAATTCGGCGACAAATCTAAGCCGCCCACTTATTATTAAACATTTAACGGGCGGATATAACATCCGTCCGTTTTTCGTATAACAAAACACAAGCCAAAGGAGGCTTTGAATTATGAAAAACAAACTTTACAAAAAATTATTCGCATTAACTCTTACTCTCTTGTTTGCATTTGCATTTGCCGCTTGCACACCTGAGATTCATATCCACACTGGCGATCAATCTTCACAAGCAAACGCTTCAGGTAACGAAACACAAACATCAAAAGATGAAGCTACAACAGATATCACTTCTAACCCAGAAGCTGACACCAGTGTTGTTTCTTCTGAACAACCAAAGGTAGAGTCCTCGAAAAAGGAAGAATCCACCACTTCAAAGACTCCTGCTAAAGATAGCTCTTCCAAAAAAGAGACATCATCTAAAGTTACTTCTTCTAAAAACGAGACTTCCTCTAAGGAATCATCAACCGATAAAATCTCAAAATCAAAAGCCGAAAGTATAGCGCTTAAGGATGCTGGTCTTAAGGCTTCACAAGTTTATGATTTCGAAAGCGAATTAGACTACGACAAAGGCACTTTACGTTACGAAGTTTCTTTTGAATATAACGGCGCTGATTACGATTATGAAATAGACGCTAAAAGCGGTAAAATCTTATCAGTTGAAAAGCCGAAAGCAACTTCTTCGGAAGCTAAAATTTCAAAATCAAAAGCAAAAAGCACTGCCTTGAATCACGCAGGCGTTAAGGAAACTGAAATTTCTCATTATGAAATCGAGCTAGAAAAGGATGACGGCATCTGGAAATATGAAATATCCTTCAACAAAGGTTACGTTGAATACGAATACACCATAAACGCCGAAAATGGAAATATCCTCCATAGCGAGAAAGATATAGATGACTAATGTAGTCGCAAAAAAATCGTCCTTGGGGCGATTTTTTTGTATTATTTTTTAATTTTTTGTGCATACTAATATTGCTCAAATTTAATTTTAAGGAGTAATATTTATGTTTAAAAAAATCATAGCAACCTTTTGTGCGATAGTATTTTCGGCTATGCTTACAGGTTGCGGAACACAAATGGGCGAAGACATCAGTAGTGATATAAGCTCTATGATGCCTGATGCAACCGACAATTCGTCATACCAAAGCAGCACAAATTCTACACAGCAAAACACTGCGAGCGAAGCTAAAATCACTAAGGAGAGAGCAAAAGAAATCGCGCTCGAACACGCAAAAATAAAGGAAACCGATATTACCGATTACGAAATAGACCTCGATAATGAAGACGGTAAATTAGTTTACGAAATCTCGTTCGAATCAAACGGCAAAGAATACGACTACGATGTAGATGCCACCACAGGCAAGGTTAGTAATAGTATGTACGAGCTTATTGATTAAAATTTATCGCATAAAAAAGGCTGTGTTCAATGAACACAGCCTTTAGCTTACATATTAGTCATTAACATAAGGTAGTAACGCAATTTGACGAGCACGCTTAATAGCAGTTGTCAATTCGCGCTGATGAGCAGCACATGTGCCGGTAGCGCGGCGGGGTAAAATCTTAGCGCGTTCAGAGATGAACTTGCGAAGACGAGCTACATCCTTATAGTCAATGGCTTCAACACGGTCAACACAGAAATGACAAACCTTACGGCGTGGTTTTCTGTGCATAGGTCTTTCGTTTCTCTCTTCCATTGTTAAGCCTCCTTAAATTAAAATTTAGAATGGTAAATCATCGTCAGAAGCATCGCCTAAATCAGCAAAATCATTCACATCAGCATTGCTAAAGGAAGCAACTTCAGGTGTGCTTGACGGAGCAGAATCTCTTTTAGATTCAACAAACTGAACATTATTTGCAATAACTTCAAATGCAGTACGTGAATTGCCGTTCTTATCCTCATATCTTCTGGTTTGGATAGAACCTTCAATACCAATCATATTGCCTTTTTTAAAGTATTTAGTAATAAATTCAGCAGTTTGACGCCAAGCAACAATGTTAATAAAATCTGCCTGACGTTCTTCGCCAGAGCGATAACGACGCTCTACAGCGATTGAAAATGTTGTTACGGGAATACCGTTTGCGGTAGTTTTAAGTTCAGCGTCAGCAGTTAAGCGACCTGTTAAAACAACTAAGTTAAACATAATGTTTCTCCTTATTTTTTGATAACCATTAAACGAAGTACGCCATCAGTAATCTTTGCAATACGCTCTAATTCTGCGGGGAAGGTAGCTTCGCTTTCAAAGTTGAAGAAAACGTAGTAGCCTTCTGCTTCGTCGTTGATAAGGTATGCCAAGCGGCGCTTACCCCAATCATCAACGTTTTCAATGGTACCGTTTTTGGCAATAAGGTCATTAAACTTTTCTTTTAAAGCTAATGTTGCTTCTTCACCGTTTGCAACGGAGAAAATCATAGCAGCCTCATACTTTGCGGTCATTTACTTGCACCTCCTTTTGGACTATTGGTCCCACCATCTATGGCAGAACAAGGAACTATAGGGCACAAAAACCCCATTAGCGACTAATATTATATCAATTAAGCAGTAGTTTGTCAACAAAAATATTGATTTTTCGGAAAAATACTGTATAATGTAAGGGAAAGGGATGATTAAGGTGTTACTTACTATAGATATAGGCAATACCAATATTACTTTAGGCGCATATAATTCTAACTTCTTAGCCTTTACCGCCCGCCTTGCAACCGATACCCGCAAGACCGACGACCAATACGCTATTGAAATTAAGCATATACTATCGCTTTACGATATTAAAAGCCAAGATATTGAAGACTGCATTATTGCAACCGTTGTTCCATCTGTTGGCAAACAGATTTCGCAAGCTGTAGCAAAGCTATGCCAAATTGTCCCTTTAATGTTGGGCCCCGGTATAAAAACAGGCCTTAATATTAAAATAGATAACCCTGCTCAGTTGGGTGCCGATTTAGTAGCAGGCGCCGTAGGTGCTATTGATAATTATACAATGCCTTGTGTGGTTATTGATATGGGTACCGCTTCTACAATAAGCGTGCTTGATAAGAATGGAGCTTTTTTAGGCGGTGTTATTTCGGCTGGTGTGCACCTTACTCTAAAGGCTTTAACCGAAAATACCGCACTACTATCCTCTATTCCCATTGAAGCACCTAAATCGGTTATAGGCTCTAACACAACCGAAAGTATGCAGTCGGGTCTTGTATTCGGTACCGCCGCTATGATAGACGGATTACTTGAAAAAATAACCGCCGAGTTAGGCGAAAATCCAACAGTTGTTGCCACAGGCGGTCTTTCTAAAGAAATTATTGTCCACTGCAAAAACAACATAATCTATAACGAAAATCTTTTACTTGAAGGTCTTCGTGCAATATATGAAAAGAACCATTAGTAATTACCGCTTTTGCGGATTACAAATATATGAACTGCACCAAGAATCAACGCTTTAATGAAAAAACAGTATAAGACCTAGTTGAAATGATGATTGATTCACATTTACATCCGTTTGCATCTGCAAACACCTTACCTCTTCACTATTCACTTTTCATTAAGCGAAGCGCTCTGGGCAGTATCGGAGGTAATTAATATGTCAAACAAAAAAGCAAATCTATTCAAGTTAGTACTACTGGGATTGTTTGTAGCGATTATGTTGGTGATGAATTTTACACCACTTGGCTACATAACTACGGGTGCATTTTCAATTACATTAATGACTATCCCTGTAGCACTCGGCGCAGTTTGTTTAGACCCTATAGGTGCTAGCGTACTGGGGTTACTATTTGGTCTTACAAGCTTTTTACAAGCATTCGGCATAGGATTTATGATAGACCCTATGGCCGCCGTTTTATTTAATGAAAACCCATTGTATTACACTATAACATGCTTTGTGCCGCGAATTGTCACAGCTTTAATCTCTGCGTTTATTTTCTTGGCTTTCAAAAAGCACAATAAGGTTAATATCCTCGCTTTTATTTTATCAGCAGCAGCAGTACCATTATTTAACACATTGTTATTTATGACGTCTTACGCTGTTTGTTACCAAAATACCATTTTGGGTGGCAAAGCTATTATGACTATTATTCTTTCAGCACTCACAATTAATTTTGTGATAGAGTTTGCCGTAACACTAGTTGCTGGTGTGGCAATCAACAAGGTTATTTACACGTACCTTAAAAAACTTTCAAATTAATCAAAGCATAGTAAAATCCCGTTGCAGTGCAACGGGATTTTTTTATTTTAACTTATACTTTTTAACGCTTGACCACGGACCGTAAATTTTTTTACCGTTAACAGTCTTGTAAGCGCGGACTTTATAATAATAAGTCTTACCCTTTTTGGCAGTGATTTTCTTACTCTTGCCCGATGTAGTTGAATAAGTAGAAACTATTTTAGTTTTGCTCTTGCTTGTTGACTGCGAAATCTGATATCCGCTCTCGCCACTTATATTAGTCCAACTAACCTTAACCTTTTTTGATGAAGATTTTTTAATCTTAGGTGTAGCAACCTTTTTTAAAGTAGTAACCGAAGCAGTTTTATAACTTTCATCAAGTATTATCTTGCTGCCCGAAACACCGTAAGGTACAACCTTAAAGGTGTATTTAACACCGTCAGAAAGATTCGATTTTTTAAATGAAGTCGAGGTTGTTTTGCCGGCATAGCTATAAGATTTAGCAGAGGATTTTTTATAATATACATAGTAACCCTTAGCATAAGATACCTTACTCCAGCTAACCTTTACATCATCATAGCCATAAAGGTTTAGCGTCACTTTATACGGTGCCTTTAAATCCCTTAACGTAGTAGCGCTTGAGGTTTTATAATAGGATGATGCTATTTTTGTATTACCTTTAAGACAGTAAGCTACCACCTTAAAGTCGTATTTAGTATTGCTTGAAAGGTTTACAAAATTGTAGGAAAGCGCGGTTGTGCTACCCTTATAAGTATAAGATTGGGCCGAAGATTTTTTGTAATAAACAAAGTAACCTGACGCGCCCGAAACCTTATTCCATGAAACCTTTACATCGTTATGTCCGTAAAGGGCAGTTGCAACCTTACTAGTTGCAGGTAATTTTATTTCAAAGTTAACCGTAACGGTGCCTTCGTAATTACCCCAAGCGGTCACTTTAGCCTTTGCAGTACCGGGATATATATTATTGCTATACTCTACACTAAAATTTTCAAACTCATTAAGTCCTGCAATTTTTATAAGCGGTTGTTTTTCGCCACCGTCATAATTAGTAGATGTATACTCTATTTCAATTGCCTTTTTAGAGATATGGATAGGTTTAATCTCAAAAGGAATTTGTCCCTTACCAGCGTAGTTACCTATACCCTGAACCTCTATATATCCGTACCCTGCATTGATATTTTCATAATAACCTAAAATTTTATAATCAACGCCTTCTACCATTGGTTTGCCATCGGCACCTTCAAATTGCACAATTTTAGGGATTATTGCTTTGCCTGTATACGAATAATACTCATATTCAACCTTTGCAACGTATGCAAACGGTTCAATAGCATTTAAACATAGGGTCATTGCGCGGTCGCCACAAACTGTACATACATTATAGTAAGTCAACTCATCTACAATATGCTTTTGCACTGTATGACCATTTGTGCATACGAACTCATCAATATCTTTAAATTTAATTTGGTTGTTATCCGCATAAGTTTGTGCTACACTTCCGCTTTCACCGTAGATAGTATAGCCGTCATTACCACTAACCAGCATTTCACCGATTTCAGTAACTGAATCAGGTATAACAACGCTCATTATATTATCACACTCAATAAGCACGCCACTGTTTACGATTTCTATGCCTTCTGGGAATTCGAAATTAGTTAATGAATCACAATTTTCAAAAGCATAATGCCAAATATATTTTACACTATCTGGGATTATAACCTTTTCAAGATTAGAAGCATTCGCAAATGCATATTGCTCTATTTGGATAACATTGTTAGGGACAGTGAAAACGGTAGCTGGATTATCTGTTTCATAATCCAATATCGTTCTTTGATCAAATTCCGCATTATAGCCAATCAATGCGCCGTTTTGCATATAGAAGTTTTCATTTGTACTGTCTACGGTGATTTCGGCAAGAGGTGCCGTACCGAATGCGCCACCCAGTATTGTTTCTATAGAAGCGGGTATATGTATACTTGTAACCGCTGTAGAATAAAAAGCGAACTGACCTATAAACTCACAGTTTTCGGATATATTTACTTTTTTAAGATTATTAGCAGAGCAAAACGCCCAGTAGCCAATCATTTTAACCGTATCGGGCATAACAATTTCTTCTATAGCTTCGCAACCATAAAAAGCGTTAGGTGCAATATCCTCTACACCGTCTAAAATTGTTACCTTTGTTTTGTTATACTTAGGAACGCAAAGAATAACGCTCTTGCCGTCGGCACTGTAAAGTATACCGTCTTCCAGCTTCATATATGGGTTGCCGTCAGCAACTGTTACTTTTTCAAGATTAAAGCAATACATCGGTACTTCGGTATAGCCGCCCTTTGCTGAATCGGTATTCTTTTCATACCGCAATTCCATAGTTGAAGGGAAATTTATCTGCTTAAGATTTTCACATTCTTCAATCGTGCAAAATGCCAAGCTTTGAATACCCTCTTGGAAGGTGATTGTTTCAATATAGGGCATATTGCTAAAAGTACCGCCAGCTACCGAATATACAGGACAGCCTTTTATTTCTCCCGGTACTATAACATTAGCATCATTACCTTTATAAGCTGTTATATATGCTTCATCCATATAGATGTAATACTCAAAATCACTAGCAAGTCCGTCTTCGGAAATGTCCATATCATTTGCAGAGATTGGATATTTTTGTTGGAATTCGGATGTAGTATATTGGCTTTCAGGAGTATGGCTTGAATCAAATTCATCGCTACCCTTTAAATAATACTCGTAATTTGTTTCTTCCTTTCCTGCATCCCAGGTCGAATCTAAATTGTAATAGTAAGAGCCTATTTGAACTATATTCCAAGCATGGTTTTGTTCACGGCTTTGGCCGACAATAACCCTTGCTTCAAGTCCGCTTTCACGAGCTAAGCGATAAAATAGTGTAGCGTAACCTTGACAAACCGCAGTGCCGTTCATCAATGCAGCATAAGTTGTAAATTTTAATTTATATGTCGCCGGATTATTATAATCATAAGTCACATTATCGGTTATAAAATTATAAATAGTATTGATTTTTTGCTTAGCAGTAGTGGATGAATCAAAACCAAAATCTCCAATCACTTCTTCTATTTTCTCATCCACTTCATTTTCCTGCGCACGAGTAGTGTAATAGGTAAACTCGAGTGGAAAGTAAATATAGTAAATCCCACCAATTTCATTACCAATAACATCATTGTTCACTGTACCTATATGCTCATAAACCCAACGAAGATAGTCGCCTTCGTAAGGTTTTTCAGTTTCAACTAAAACTTCTTCTATCCATTTTTTAAATAAAATACCGATACTCTCATTACTTGGTTTTTCAGTGGTTTTATAATACACATCAAGATTAGGCTCACGTGCAACCATTGCTGTGCGTATATCATTAACTATTTTTTCTTCATTATCGGTATAAGCATCTAAGTCTATATTTGAATCGGCATAGTACTTTTTGGCATAAATCGAAAAGCTTGCTGTTTCTCTTTCTTCGCCTTGACTTAGCGGGTTTACAATATCCTCAAGAGTAAACACTTTAGGGGATACACTGGTTTCGGCATAAACCACAGTAGAAAATGTAGTTATAATCATTACAAAAGCAAGTGTTATAGATGCAAGTTTAAATAGTTTTTTACGCATTAAAAACATCTCCTTTTAAATTATATTCAAAAGACATAAGACACTATAGTTATATTATACAACAAAACCATTATTTTTTCAATATTTATTATATAACATAAAAATCGGGACACCTTAAGTATCCCGATTTTTTTATAATTCATCACTGTTAATTAAATTTATAGCGGTAAAAAGCTTATGTAAATAAATGATTGGACCTATAAGTACCATTAAACCCAGTACATTCCAAAGCCAAAAATCACCCTTTGTAAAAAGGTAATCAATGTTTCGCCTAGTAAGCTCGTTTGCAACCCTTTTTGTAAGCCTATAATACCACACAATATAGCCTATACCCAAAGTGAGCCAACCCACTAAGAAAAATAGCAGACAATAATTCATTGTGCGCTTATTATCGTAAGGGGTTATTGCTCGGTTTACATCCTTTGAAACCGAAGCCATAACAACGATACCGTAAATGCCAAAAGTCACGATAAACAAAAAGATTGTTTTAAAGATGTTTTTAGGAGCTTTAGGCACTTCGCCTTTTCTAAAGGTTTCTTTAAAAGCATACCCTATATGGAATAAAAAGAAGAAAAATGCTATAGCAAATAACACACCGCTTAAAATTTGGGTGTAAGAAAAACCAAATAATTTTTCCGCCTTAATGTCACCGCGTAAATATTCCGAACCAAATGACAAAACGCTAGCCCAAAATATATAAACATAATTTATTCTGCCAATAAATTTTTTACTCTTAAAAAACTTTAAAAGCAAAAGGAATAAAAGCAAGCTGAAATATGCTTCTATTAAAGCTATAGGCAGTCTTTTTACTGCAGCTGCACCGTCACTACCGGTAAAGGCAATACCGTATTTTGTAGCTATTCCGTAGCAACAGCCCTTTAAAAAACAACCAATTTTACTAAAAAAGTGAAAAAGCGGTACCGAAACGCCAAAAATATCAAAAGCGGTTTTGCGGGTGTTTTTAGAAAAGCGTGCAGTGTATATTCTCAAAGTGAGTAACGAGCCTAAAAATCCGCCAAAATAAACCGAACCGCCAAATATACTAAAAACAGTTTTTATAAGTGCTTTAAACTTTAGTCCAGAAAGGCCGCTAAGTATAGAAACCGTTGCCTTATAATTTATAAGCGCATAAAAAATACGGCTACCCAAAACAGCACCTATTATAACAAAAATCAGCGCGTAGCCCATATTTTTTAAAGTGAACCCACGGTTTTTACCTAATAAAAACCAAACTATAAGCGAAGCGATAACGCCTATTAGCGTAAAGATAATATCCGATGCTACGCTTTTACCTAAAAGAGTTATTACAGGAAACAAAGAATCACTCCAACCCCTTAAATTCACCTAAATTATACCAAATAAATCAAAGTTTATCAAGTATTAAGATAAATATTTACGAAGCTTTAAAAGTATTTTCTTTTCTGCACGCGACACCTGTACTTGTGACATATTTAAAAGCCTTGCCGTCTTGGTTTGAGTAAAGGAATTGTAATACCTGTATTTTACAATAAGCTTTTCTTCTTCCTGTAAATATTTAAAAACACTATCAAGCATTACCTTGTTGCAAATATCTTCTTCGTAAGATTCACAAGGCAAATCGGTTTCGCTAACCCCGTCCTCACCGCTAACAGTAAGCGATACTGTAGACATCCCCGCCGATATAGCTTCGGTTATGTCTTCAGGGCTAACACCTAATTCTACCGCTAATTCACTAACCGTAGGCTCCCTATAAAGCTTTTGTTCAAGCTCGCTTTTTTTACGGGTGATTTTCATATATAGTTCTTTTAAACTACGTGATACCTTTACAGCGCCGCCATCACGAAAAAGCCTTCTTATTTCACCCATAATAACAGGCACCGCATAGGTAGAAAACGCGAAGCCTTTACTACTATCGAAAGCATCCGCCGCTTTTATAAGTCCTATACACCCCGCTTGATAAAGGTCTTCATACTCTATTCCCCGCCCACAAAAGCGTTTGCAAAGTGAGTGTACAAGCGGTAGATTTTGTTTTATAAATTCTTCACGACTGATTTTAGGCTCAACCATTCACACTAAAGCGTTGGCGTAATTTTTTAACCATTGTAATACTCGTTCCTTTGCCTAATGTTGAACGCACCTTTACACTATCCATAAAAGACATCATCACCGCAAAGCCAAGTCCTGCACGCTCACCACCCAAGGTTGTAAAAAGTGGTTCCATAGCTTTAGCAACATTTTCGATACCTTTGCCTTTATCACGTATTCTAATTTTTATGGTGTTATCATCATTAAGCTCTGCCGATATGTAAATCTTTCCTGTCGTATCGCCGTAAGCGTGGACAATGCAATTTGTTACCGCTTCCGAAACGGCGGTTTTAATATCATTAATTTCTTCTATAGTTGGGTCTAACTGCGAAGCAAATGCCGATACCACCGCACGCGAAAACCCTTCATTCGCCGAGCGCGACATAAAATTCATACAAAAGCTATTTTTAACCATTTTATTTGTCTCCTTCTAATTTTGCTAATTTTTCTATTCCTGCAAGCTTTAAAACCTTATTAATAGTCGGTGATGCTCCACTAATATGTAAAGCCGCTCCCGTTTTTTGCAAATTGCGGTAACGCCCCATTACAAGCCCTATACCCGAGCTATCCATAAAGGTAATACCCGAAAAATCAAGCACTAAAAGCGACGGCATATTAAGCTCTACCGCATTGTCTATCGCTTCTCGCATTTCTTTTGCGGTGTGGTGGTCCAATTCGCCTATTAAATACGCCGTAACAACCTCACCCGTTACATTTATTTTTACTGCCATTATTTACACTCCTAAAATAAAAATAGGACAAACCCATATCTATGATACAGGTTTGTCCTTGAAAAATTTGTCGTAATTTATACATTATAAAAATTTTTTAATTTTTCTCTTATACCCGATGCCAAATAAAGCGAGCCAAAAACGAAAATCACTTCTTCCCCACTTACTTTTTCAATAGCATCTGTATAATCTTTAGCAGTTTCGCAGCTACAGTATTTTTGCGCCATTAAGCATAGCTCTTCCGCCTTTAGTGAACGCGGCATACCGGCTATTTCTACCGCTACCGCCCGCTTGCAAAAAGGCAATAGGGTTTTCAAAACTTTTTCGCAATCTTTATCGGCACACATACCTATAATCGCGGTAATTTTGCCTTTATATTCCCCCATCGTTTTTGCCAAAGCATCCGCGCCATCGGGATTGTGGGCACCATCAATAATAACGGTAGGGGTTTTACTTATTACTTCCATTCTTGCAGGGAAAAATGTATTTGCTAAAGCATTTTGTAAAATTTCTCTGCTCACACCTAATTTTAAAGCAGTTTCAATTACTGTAAGAGCGTTTTCTATTTGATGTTCGCCTGTAAGCGAAGTTTTATATAAAGTGCCGTCATACAAAAATTCATTCGAGAATATATCACTTTTAATAACCCTTAATTTTTCAGTATCGGGAATTATTGGATTATATTGTTTTAAAACAGCAAGTGCTTCTTTCATTTGATTACAGCTTGTAATGACGGGAGCTTTTTTTATAATACCGCATTTTTCACGGGTTATTTTCTCTATTGTGTCGCCCAAAATCGCAGTATGGTCAAGACCGATTTTTGTAATAACGCTCGCCTCTACATTTTTAAGCACATTAGTCGCGTCCAGCCTGCCGCCAAGCCCTGTTTCAACTATTGCAATATCGCAATTTTGTTTTTTGTAATAGAGAAACGCTATAGCGGTAATAAATTCGAACTCGGTAAGCTTTATGCCGGTATTTATAACAGTTTGTGCTAAATCACAAAGCTCGTCTTCGGGTATAAATTCACCGTTTACTTGTATTCTTTCGCGAAATTCTAAAATAAATGGAGAAATAAAAAGTCCCGTTTTAAGCCCCATTGTTTTGAAAACACAATGAAGCATAGCCGATACCGAGCCTTTACCGTTAGTACCTGCTATATGTATAGACCTAAAACTGTTTTGTGGGTTACCCAAGACTTCTAATACCGCTTTCATTCTGTCTAAAGTAGCGCTTTTTAAAAAATTACCTAAAGCGTGAATATAGTTTAACGTTTCAACATAATTCATTTTACACCAAAAATTTACAAGTATTTTATTTGAAAAATTACATAACATACTAACGGAAGCAAGACCGTATAAAACAGTGCCTGTTAAAAACACGCGGGGTACCGATAATGAGTTTTACTTCCGAAAAAGGTGCGATAAACAATTATCGCACCTTCTGTTTAAGGATTACATATTCTCTAAATCTTTAATACTGTCAAGAATAAGCGCTATTTTATCAAGTGCCTTTTGTAAGCCTTCCTTTTGTTGTTCTACGAGTTTTGCAGGCGCTTTTGCCATAAAGCCCGGATTATTAAGCTTCTTTTCGAAGAAAATTTTATCCTCTTCGGCTTTTTTAAGATCTTTTTTAAGGCGCTCAATTTCAGCCGAAACATCTACAAGCTCTTTCATAGGCATATAAACTGTTGCATCGTCTGTAATAACACGAACAGAACCTTCAGCTTCAAAACTCTCTACAGTTTCAACACTTGAAGCAAAGCCTAAACGGCAAATATATGCACTACCGCTTTCAAAGGTTACATTATCATTAGATACAATATAAACCTTTGCCTTTTTAGAGGGTGGAACATTCATTTCAGCTCTACGGTTACGGATAGCACGAATAACAGCCATTATCTTTTCAAACTTGCTTTCTTCTGCTTTGAATTCAAGCTCGTTTGTAAATTTAGGCCATTCAGATATCATTATGCTGTCACCACTGTGTGGCATACTAAGCCATATTTCTTCGGTGATAAACGGCATAAAGGGATGTAAAAGCTTTAATGTATTTGTAAACACATATAAAAGTACGCTTCTTGCAGTATCCTTAGCCTTTGCGTCTTCCCCATTTAAGCGCGACTTACAAATTTCAATAAACCAGTCACAGAAAACATCCCAAATAAAATCATAAAGCTTTTGAATAGCAAGGCCCAATTCAAACTTTTCAAGGTTATCTGTAACTTCGGCAACTAAGGTATTGTATTTTGATAAAATCCACTTATCTTCAAGAGCCAAATCAGCAAAGTTTAGCGGAATTTCTTTGTCACTATCAAGATTCATAAGTATAAATCTTGCCGCATTCCAAATTTTATTAGCAAAGTTACGGCTTGCTTCTACTCTTTCGGGAATATAGCGCATATCGTTTCCGGGACTGTTACCTGTAGCTAACGAGAAACGAAGCGCATCAGCGCCGTAGGTACCAATAACTTCTAACGGGTCAACACCATTACCTAAAGATTTTGACATTTTACGACCCTGTGAGTCACGAACAAGACCATGAATAAGCACGGTATTAAAGGGTACTTGACCTGTTTGCTCAATGCCTGAGAACATCATTCTCATTACCCAGAACGGAATAATATCATATCCTGTTACAAGGGTGTTTGTGGGATAATAATGCTTAAAGTCTTCAGTTTCTTCGGGCCAACCAAGAGTTGAAAACGGCCAAAGTGCCGAAGAGAACCAAGTATCCAAAGTATCGGGGTCTTGGGTTATGTTTTTACTGCCGCAATGCTTACATTCATGAGCTTCTGTTTTAGAAACAGTAATCTCTCCACAATCTGCGCAATACCAAGCAGGGATACGGTGACCCCACCAAAGCTGACGGGAAATACACCAGTCGCGGATATTTTCAAGCCAATGGAAATATACTTTTTCAAAACGCTGTGGCACAAACTTTGTTTCGCCGTTTTTGACTGCATCAATTGCAGGAATTGCCAACGGCTTCATTTTAACAAACCACTGTTTAGATACGCGTGGTTCAACAGTAGAACTACAACGGTAACAAGTACCAACATTATGTGTGTAGTCTTCAATACGAACAAGCGCGCCTTCCGCTTCCAAATCGGCAACTATAGCCTTTCTGGCTTCGTATCTGTCCATACCTGCATATTTAGGATAATCTTCAGTAATTTTTGCATCATCGGTCATTACATTTATAACCGGAAGATTATGGCGTAGCCCCACTTCAAAGTCGTTAGGGTCGTGTGCAGGGGTGATTTTAACAACGCCTGTACCAAACTCAATTTCAACATAATCATCAGCAACAACAGGAATTTCGCGATGAACAAGCGGTAAAATTAAGGTTTTACCGATAATATCCTTATATCTTTCATCATTGGGGTTTACTGCTACTGCAGTATCGCCAAGCAAGGTTTCAGGACGGGTTGTAGCAAGCTCTAAATAACCGCTGCCATCCGAGAACGGATAGCGCAAGTGCCAAAAATGCCCTGCTTGCTCTTCGTATTCAACTTCGGCATCAGAAATAGAAGTTTTACAATGCGGGCACCAGTTAATAATACGCTCACCGCGATAAATAAGACCCTTTTCGTAAAGCTTTACAAAAACTTCATTAACAGCCTTATTACAGCCTTCATCCAAAGTAAAGCGTTCGCGGTCCCAGTCACAAGAAGAGCCCATTTTCTTAAGCTGTTCTATAATTCTGCCGCCGTACTGTTTTTTCCAGTCCCAAGCACGCTCTAAAAAGCCTTCGCGACCTAAATCTTCCTTAGTGATGCCTTCTTCACGCATTTTTTCAACAATTTTAGCTTCTGTAGCAATAGAGGCGTGGTCGGTACCTGGAAGCCATAAGGTGTCAAAACCTTGCATACGCTTAAAGCGAATAAGAATATCCTGTAGCGTATTGTCAAGCGCGTGACCCATATGAAGCTGACCTGTAATGTTTGGTGGCGGAATAACTATTGTATAGGTATCCTTATCCTTGTCGCATTTAGCGTGGAAGTACTTTCCTTCAAGCCATGTTTTATAGATTCTATCCTCAACATCCTTGGGATTATACTGCTTGGCTAATTCTTTTGCCATTTTTTACACTCCTAATTGGAAAAATATTCTTTTAATAATCGAAATAAAATTACGTAATATATAACTGTCGGTAAAAAGCGTTTGCAACAACTAAAATTTGTACCGACACCGCCTGACTAGAATATTAAGTCGGGCGGTTTTTTATTGTACCATAATACCGCTTATAATTCAAGTTTTTCTTGTGAAGCGGTACCTACAAGCTTTTTACTACCTGCAGCAGGCAAGTTTTTAGTGCGGTAACGGTGTTCACTTTCAAGACTTCCCTTAGTGTAGACCGTAACTTCACTTATGCGCTGACCCTTCTTTTGAGTCATAACCGCAATACCGCCGTTATCCTTTGTAGGCTTAGCAGGAATAGAAGCGCTATTTACTATAAGCATTCTGCCATTTGTAGAAGAAAGCAATAAATCACAGTCTTCCTTTAAGTAAAGAATAGTGTGTAACGTATGCTTTTCGCAATAAGCCTTAATAAGCTTTTTACGGTTAGTCTTAGTCACATAGGATGAAAGCGGAACGCGGGATATACGGCCGTTATCGAATATAAATACCATATTACCCGAATAATCGGAGGTTTCAACCATATAAATTGCATTTTCATTTGGGTCAAATTCAAGTTTGGTTGGGATATAATCACCCAATATACTTGCTTTTGAATCGGCAAAATCTATAGTTTTGCTCTTATAAACCTGTCCTTTATTAGAGAAGAACAAAAGCTCTGCCGCATTAGTGGTTTCAATAACCTGTGTAATTTCGTCGCCCTCTTTAAGCTTTTGTTCACCGCTCATTCGAAGTGACTGCGGAGTAATCTTCTTAAAGTAGCCATCTTTAGTAAAGAATACCGTAACGGGTGAATTGTCCACTTCCCTTTCAATATTTTCTACCGTTTCGGTTTCGGCGCTTATTATCTTTGTTTTACGTTCTACGCCGTATTTTTCTATAACTCCCTCAAGCTCTTTGATAATAATCTTCTTAACCTTAGCACGAGAATTTAAAATGCTTTCCATTTCTTCAATCTCTTTGATAAGATTTTCAATTTCAGCGGTGCGCTTTAAAATATACTCGCGGTTCAAATGGCGGAGTTTGATTTCAGCTACATATTCCGCTTGAATTTGGTCAATACCAAATCCAATCATCAAATTGGGTATTACTTCGCTTTCCTTTACAGTTTCACGAACAATTTTTATTGCCTTGTCAATATCCAAAAGAATCTTTTCGAGACCTTTTAAAAGGTGAAGCTTATCCTTAGCCTTAGAAAGCTTAAAGTAAACACGTCTTTTAATACATTCTTCGCGATATGCAACCCATTCATCAACAATTTCTTTAACACCCATAACACGCGGTGAGCCTGCTATAAGTATGTTAAAGTTGCACGCAAAACTATCTTCAAATGAAGTCATTTTAATAATTTTCTTCATTAGCTTATCGTAGTCTGCGCCGCGCTTTAAGTCGATTGTGATTTTAAGACCGTCAAGGTCGGTTTCATCACGAATATCGTTAATTTCGGTAATCTTTTTAGCTTTTACAAGCTCAACTACCTTTTCAATAATCTGCTCACAAGTGGTGGTGGGCGGAATTTCGGTAATATCGATACAGTTTTGCGATTTATCGTAGGTGTAAACACCCCTTACCTTAAAACTACCACGACCTGTTTCGTAGATTTTTTCCATATCAGCACGGTTATATAAAAGCTGACCGCCACCCGGGAAATCAGGTGCTAAAAGTGTATCGGCTACATTAATTTCTTCATCCTTAATGTATGCAATGGTAGTCTCGCAAACTTCCTTTAAGTTAAAAGGACAAATCGAGCTTGCCATACCTGCCGCAATACCCATATTAGCGTTAACAAGAATTGTTGGAAAGCTTACAGGGAAAAGCACAGGCTCTTTCATTGTAGCGTCATAGTTATCTACAAAATCGACCGTTTCCTTATCAATATCGGCAAACAATTCAGCCGCAATAGGCGCCAGCTTTGCTTCGGTATAACGCGAAGCCGCATAGGCCATATCGCGCGAATACGATTTACCAAACGAGCCTTTAGATGATACAAATGGATGCAAAAGTGCTTCGTGCCCTTCAGACAAGCGCACCATTGTTTCATATATAGCGGCATCGCCATGAGGGTTTAGTTGCATAGTTCTACCCACAATGTTAGCCGATTTTATTGTTTTGCCATTTAAAAGCCCCATTGTGTACATAGTGTATAAAAGTTTTCGGTGCGAAGGCTTAAAACCGTCAATTTCAGGTATCGCACGCGACACTATAACACTCATAGCATAAGGCATAAAATTAGTTTTAAGTGTTTCGGTAACAGGACTTTCTACAATAGTTCCTGCTCCTGCAATAAAGGCATTAGCGCTATTCTTACGCTTGGGTGCCTCTTCCTTCTTTTTTCTCGGTGCCATATTCTCATCCTTTGAATTCATAATTCGTAATGCGTTTCGCTTTGCGAAACTATATATCGGTAGGCTTCGCCGATATCTTAACTAATATCAGCTTCATCAATATAAAGGTAACCATTTTCCGAAATATAGTCTTTTCTTCCTTGAAGATTGTCGCCTAAAAGCAGGTCAAACATCTCGCTTGTTCTTTCGGCATCTTCAGGTAAAACTTTAATAAGTCTACGGGTCCCAGGATTCATAGTAGTAAGGTTCATCATATCAGGTTGGTTTTCACCAAGTCCCTTTGAACGCTGTAAATCATACTTATCGTCACCTATTTGTTCTAAAATCTGCTTTTTTTCGCTTTCATCATAAGCGAAATAGGTCATATTTTTAGTAGTGATTTCATAAAGCGGAGTTTCAGCTATAAAAACCTTGCCTTCGTGTATAAGGGTTGGCATTAAGCGGTAAATCATAGTTAAAATAAGGGTTCTGATATGGAAGCCGTCAACATCGGCATCAGTACAAATTATAATCTTGTTCCAGCGAAGATTATTAAGGTCAAAGGTAGATAGCCCCTTATTAGCTTTAGATTTAACCTCTACACCACAGCCTAAAACCTTTAATAAATCGGTAATAATATCGCTTTTGAAAATCTTTTCATACTCTGCTTTTAAGCAGTTAAGAATTTTACCGCGAACAGGCATAATAGCTTGGAAAGCGGCATCTCGCGCTAATTTACAAGAACCTAAAGCCGAGTCACCTTCCACTATATAAAGCTCGCGTTCAGCTACATCACGGCTACGGCAGTCAACAAACTTTTGTACCCTGTCTACCATAGAGTTGCCAGTAGCCAGAGTCTTTTTAAGATTTATACGTTCTTTTTCGCTACGCTCACGGCTGCGCTTATTAACTAAAACCTGATCGGCAATCTTATCTGCATCGGCCTTGTTTTCTATAAAATAAACCTCTAACTGATGGCGTAAAAAATCAACCATAGCTTCGTAAATAAATTTGTTGGTAATCGACTTTTTGGTTTGGTTTTCATAAGAAGTCATAGTCGAGAAAGACGAGATTACCAATACCAAGCATTCTTCAATATCCGAAAATGTAATTTTACTTTCGTTATTTTTATATTTGCCCGATTGCTTAATATAGTTATCTACCATTGCCAAAAATGCGCTTCTTGTCGCCTTTTCGGGAACACCGCCGTGCTCAAGCCAGCTTGAGTTATGGTAATATTCCTTCAAAGGATTTTTGTTACTAAAGCTCATAGCAACATTTATTTTAACCTTATATTCAGGCTTGTCCTCGCGGTCCTTACCCTTACGCTCTGTTTGCCAGAACTGAACAGGTGTCATCCCGTTTTCGCCAACAATTTCATTAACATAATCGGTAATACCGTTTTTGTAACTTATCTCTTGCTGAATAAAACGGCTTCCCTGCTGCTCACGGAAGACAAACACAAGACCGTCGTTTACAATAGCTTGTCTTTTTAAAGTATCGGTAAAATACTCTACCGGAATATCTATATCAGTAAATACATCTAAGTCGGGCTTCCAGCGTGTTTTAGTACCCGTATCTCTACCCGAATAAGGCTCCTTTGTAAGACCGCCTACATTATATCCTTTTTCGAAATGTAAAGTGTATTTATATCCGTCACGCTTAATTTCAACATCCATATACTCAGAGGCATACTGTGTTGAACAAAGACCCAAGCCATTAAGACCTACCGAATACTCATAGTTACTGCCATCGTTAGTGTTATACTTACCGCCGGCATACATTTCGCAATATAAAAGCTCCCAGTTGTAGCATTGTTCTTTATTGTTAAAATCAACCGGCGCGCCACGACCAAAGTCCTGCACTTCAATAGAGCCATCGGTATATTTTGTTATAATTATTTTATTACCGTAGCCTTCACGTGCTTCATCTATTGAGTTGGAAATAATTTCAAATACACTGTGTTCACAGCCGTCAAGTCCATCCGAACCAAATATAACACCCGGTCTTTTTCTAACTCTGTCAGGACCTTCTAGCTTTTGAATACTGTCGTTTCCGTATTCCACCTTGGTTTTTGCCATCACAATACTCCTTAATGAACATAAATATACTCGTACATTATACACTATATTTAGTGGTTTAGTCAAGCAAAACCATAAATATATATTGATTTTTATGCTATTTTAGTATATTATATAAATATAGCATAAATTTAATCTTTGGAGACACTTTATGAAACAAAGAACAAGACGTCAAAAAGCAATTTTACGAAGAAATTTATTTTTAACATCCTGCGCTGTAGTGCTTATTGCTGCGATTGCACTTATATGCTTTGTTGTAAGTTCGGTATCAAATAAACCGGATACTAATAATAGCTCTTCTCAAACACAAAGTGTACAAAGTAGTGAAAGCACACAAAGTATAATATCCGGTCCTGAATCTAAGCCCGAGTCCAACACAGGTTCCAAACCCGATGCTACCGCTACAGTTTTAAGTATTGGCGATATAATGATGCACCAAACTCAGCTTGACGGTGCTAAAACAAGCGATGGTTACGATTTTTCGGACTTTTTTAAGGTGATTTCCCCCTACTATCAAAAGGCTGATTTAACCATAGGCAACCTTGAACTCACCTTTGGCGGTGAAAAATCGGGCAGTTATAAAGGATACCCTGCATTTAATACCCCCGATTCACTTGCTACCGTTATTAAAAACAGCGGTATAAATATGCTTATGACCTCCAATAACCACTCTAACGATACAGGCTTTTACGGTCTTAAGCGTACTGCCAAGGTTTTAAGAAAAAAAGGTCTCGAATACACAGGCACAAAGGAAACTATATCCGACCCATCATACCTTGTAAAAAGCGTTAATGGAATAAAAATTGGTATTGCAAACTTCACTTATGAAACCCCGGGTAGTGACCCTGACCGCAAATACCTTAATGGTGGCGCTATCAAAAAGGAAGCCAACGATTATATAAATACCTTTTCTTATCAGCGTATTGAAAAATTTTACGAAGAAGCCGAAAAGCTTATTGACAATATGCGTATTGAAGGTGCGGAATTTATAACCTTTTATATGCACTGGGGCGAAGAGTACCAATTAAAAGCAAATACCTGGCAAAAATCCATTGCCCAAAAGCTTAGCAATATGGGTGTGGATATTATAATCGGCGGTCACCCACACGTAGTGCAGCCTGTCGAGCTTATCCACGCCGAAGGCAGCGACCACACCACCATTTGTATCTACTCATTAGGTAACGCAGTTTCTAATCAACGCCGCGAGCTTATAAGCAGTTCCCCAAAAGGTCACACCGAAGACGGTGCAATGTTTACCTATACCCTTAAAAGGGTAAATAACGTTGTATCTATCGCAAGTATAGATGTTATTCCCACTTGGGTACGCAAGTATCAAAACAGCGGTTATAAATATACCATTTATCCCATAGACGGCACCGAATATTCGGAAGTTTCTTCTAAACTTAAAGAGTCGTATAAACGCACAAAAGCCATTGTAGGAGAAGGTCTTACCGAATGTCAAAAATACCTTGGTTGTAAGGTTACTTTTGAGTAATAAATATCTTGCAAAAATGTAGTTCTTATGCTATATTTATCATATATTGATGATATAGAAAAATTATAAACTTATTAAATATGATTATGGGTCAGAAAGTCTGATGCTATAGACCAAGCGAAAGACCCTGAACTCATTTTACAAATAATTATTTAAGGAGGCTATTGATATGAAAGCTTATGAAAAATTATACAAAACCATAATAAATAAAGAACACCATGTGTATCGTCACACAGTGGATTGGGATTTAGGCAAAGAATACAGCGAAAAAGGTCTTTCGCCAATTGAACGTATGACAGACCGTTTTGAGCGTATGGTAAAAGAAGAAAAAGCAGTTATTTTACCCGATGAAAAGATTGTTTTTCTTCGTACGGTTGCTAATTTACCTGATTGCTTTACTGAAGATGAATGGAAAGAATTAAAGGATAAATACTATATTCATGAATTAGGCTACATTTCAAACTTTTCACCTAATTATTATGAAACTATTTCAAAAGGTCTTCTTAAAAAGCGTGAAGAGGTTGATGAATATAGCCGCCGTGCTATTGATAATATCATCGCTTTGTCGGACAAATATTTAGAAGAAGCTAAAAAGCAAGGCCGCGATGACCTTGTGGAAATTCTTACGCAGGTTCCGCGTTATCCTGCACGAAACTTCCGTGAAGCACTTCAGTTCTTCCGCATTATCCACTACGCTTTATGGCTTGAAGGCAACTATCATAACACACTCGGTCGTTTTGATAAGAATATGATAGGCTACTTAAAAGCAGATATGGATAAAGGCGTATACACCCGCGAGACCGCTCTGGAATTACTTGAAGATTTCTTCCTTTCTTTCAATAAGGATAGCGACATTTATGTAGGCGTACAACAGGGTGATAACGGTCAAAGTATGATGCTTGGCGGTTTAGACCAAAACGGCGAATATGTTTTCAATATTTTAACCGAGCTTTGTATGGAAGCTTCCTGCAATAATAAGCTTATTGACCCAAAAATCAACCTTCGTGTTAACAAGGAAACCCCTGCAGAAATTTTTGTAAAAGCTACCAACCTTACAAAGGCAGGTCTTGGCTTCCCGCAGTATTCTAACGATGATGTTGTTATCCCTGCACTTGAAAAATTGGGCTATGAGCATGAAGATGCTGTAGAATATGCCGTTGCTGCTTGTTGGGAATTTATTATTCCAAACGTTGGCGCAGATGTTGATAACATTGGTGCCATGTCTTACCCCAAGGCTATAGATACCGTTTTGCATAACGGATTTATGGAATGCGAAACCTACGACCAATTCTACGGTAAGGTTGCACAAGAAATAAATAACGAATGTGACCGCATTTGCGATGGCATTAAAAACCTTTGGTTTGTACCATCCCCCTTTATGAACGTTTTAATGGGTTGTAATATAGCCGAAGGCTCTAAATACAATAACTTTGGTATTCACGGTACAGGTATTGCTACCGCTGCTGACTCTTTGGCTGCTATTAAAAAATATGTTTTTGAAGAAAAAACAATCGACAAATCAACCCTTTTAGAAGCTATTGATTCTAACTTTGAAAAGCACAGTGAAATTTTACCAATTTTACGTTACGAAGCCCCTAAGCTTGGTAATAATGATGACTATGTTGACTCTATTGCAACCGCACTTTTGGACAGCTTCGCAAAAAGCCTTGAAGGTAGAGTGAACTGCCGCGGCGGTATTTATAGAGCAGGTACAGGTAGTGCTATGTTCTACTTGTGGCACGCTAATGAAATTGGTGCTTCGGCAGACGGTAGACGCGATAAGGAGCCTTTTGGCACAAACTATTCAGTTAGCCTTTTCGCAAACGTTAAGGGTCCGGTTTCGGTTATTGCTTCTATGACAAAGCAACACTTCGAGAACGCTATGAATGGTGGTCCTTTAACCCTCGAATTCCACCAAAGCGTATTTGCTGACCCGGATGGTATCGAAAAGGTTGCCGCTTTAGTTAAGCGCTATATTGAGCTTGGCGGACATCAGCTTCAGCTTAATACAGTTAATACCGAACAGTTACTTGATGCACAAAAACATCCCGAAAACTATAAACAGCTTGTTGTTCGTATTTGGGGTTGGAGCGCTTACTTTGTAGAACTTGATAAAGAATACCAAGACCACGTTATTGCCCGCCAGGCATATAAGGTATAAAGAAAATTATAAATGCTATTTTCGACCGTATTTCAGATGTAGTTTTTGTAAACACCTTTAACTGCGGTATTTACGAGGAGTAGGAGGAGAACGGGCGCGACCTTATTTACGGTTTACACCCCGTTAAAAACCTATTTTTATGATTATGAACGGAATAATTTTTGATATTAAAGAAATGGCGGTGCACGACGGTCCCGGTATTAGAACAACTGTGTTTTTTAAAGGTTGTCCGCTTCGATGTATTTGGTGCCATAACCCGGAAGGGCTTTCATTTACGCCGCAGCTTATGTATAAATCTGCACGCTGCATAAAGTGTGATAAGTGCAAAAAAGAATGCACCCACCCTGAATGTCAACCATTCGGCAGATGCTTACATATTTGCCCCGAAAACTGCCTTAGTATTGCGGGCAGAAGTGTAACTGCAAAGGATTTAAGCAACGAGCTTATTCCAGCAGCCGAAGTTTTAGGTGAAGACTTTGGCGGTTTCACCTTTTCGGGCGGTGAGCCACTAGCTCAAAGTGAATTTCTTTTGGAGCTTATAGACTATTTAAAGGACTACCACCTATGCATCGAAACATGTGGTTTTTGTGATAGTGATACATTTAAAAAGGTTATAGACAAGCTCAGCTTTATAATAATGGATATAAAGCTTGCTAATAATAAGCTTCATAAAAAATACACCGGTGTAGATAACACTAAAATTCTTGAAAATTTTGAGATTTTAAAGAATAGCGGCAAGGCTTATATTATTCGTACACCACTTATTAAAGGTATTACCGATACTAAAGAAAATCTTGATGCCATAAAACAAATAATTGGTGACTCACATTGGGAACAGTTACCCGAAAACGATGTTGCCGGCGCAAAATATAAAATGCTAAATATGGAATTCCCATTAGAAAAAGAAGCAAGGCTTTAATCGCCTTGCTTCTCAATTTTTTCTATAAGTTTTTTGCCTGCTTTATTGGCTTGTACAGCCTTTTCACTATCTTCAAAGGTTGTGCCTTCTATTATTCTAAACCCTACCGAAAGGTCTTCGGGCAGAGTATAATCGCCTATATTAGTTTTTTCATAAAAATCGTCGCCTAATGGTATGGGTTTTTCTGTGAAAATAGAAATATCAAACGCATCATCAAAATATTTAATTGCCTTTTCGTCTACAACATAAACCGAAACTGCTTCTTCTGCGGCTATGATTGCCTGCACCTTAGAAAATACGGTAAATCGTGACGGATCCTTTTTGCTATCGTTAACACTACAATTTATAACCTTAATATTTACTATTCCATCGCCGTTAATATCTTCCGCAAACTTTTCAAAATAATCGCCTATAGCCTGTGTTTGTTGATCCAATGCAGTTTTATGCGCAAAATACATAATCTCAAAATCATACTTTGGGCGCGTTGCACATTGGGTAATAGATATTGCCAATACCGCTATTATAAAGCTAGTCAAAATAGTATGAATTTTATAATGATACCAAAAATTAACTAATTTTTCTCTAAAGGTTTTGGGTGCCACTGCAACCTCGCTGGGTTTAGCTTCAGGCGCAAGCTCTCCTTGTTGCATTTTTTTAAGCTTAATATATTCCGCACGCGCTCTGCGTTGTTCTTCCATTATCTCATTACGCTTTTCGCTCAAGTTAACACTTCCTTTTTGAATATCTTAACACAGTCGGCATTCGTTTTCAAGTTTTTGTAGCAAAATTCACGGTTTGTTTAATTTTACTGTTCTTGGGAATACTAACAAAAAACTCAAAGGGTATATTATGAAAATAAAAGAGAATGTTAGGATTGCCGTTATAGGTACTGCTATAGGTTTAGTAAACGGAATATTAGGTGCTGGTGGCGGTATGCTTGCAGTACCGCTTTTAAAGAAAATAGGCTTTAGTCAAAAAGAAAGCCACACAAACGCTATTGCTATAATACTACCTATAACAATCGTTTCTGCGGCTATATATTTATTTAAAGATTTTGTAACACTTAAGGATTCACTTGTCTATATCCCTACAGGGATTTTAGGGGCCGTTTTAGGCACCTATATCCTTAAAAAGATATCACCAAAATGGCTTAAGCGAATATTCGGTATTATTATGGTTTATGCAGGCGTGCGCCTGCTATTAAGGTGAATATTCCTGCCCTTTTAGCAGGGCTTTTTTCGGGAATACTTGGCAGTATGGGGCTTGGTGGCGGCGGAATACTTATAATCTACCTTTCCCTTTTTACCGACCAAAAGCAACTTACAAGTCAAGGAATAAACTTGCTTTTCTTTGTGCCTATAGGTATTCTTTCTCTAATAATTTATTCCATAAAGAGACAAATTAAATGGAAAACCACCATAAAAATTGCCATTTTCGGTATTATAGGCGCAATTATCGGAATACTGCTTGCCGATTTTTTAGGCGGAAGCATCACAAGAAAATTATTCGCAATTCTTTTAATAATTATGGGCATTAGTGAAATTTTCAAGAAAACTTAATCTACATTAACACCCTTGCTAAATAACTTAATATTTATAAAGCAAAGTCCTATATTGATAAATGTATAAGATAATATTGCCGCTAACAATGCACTTTTAATAACATCAATACCAATTACTGCATTGCCTGTAAATAAAACCATAAAATCTTTATTGAAAAGTGCTATTATGAAAACAATAGCAAGCACCACAGTCTGACTTACAAAAAAGCTTATGAAACCATAAAGAACCGAAAACCCTGTTTTTGCATTGTTCATTCTGTGTCCTAAAATAATACCTGTAAAGCCACACTGCAAAACATTTATAAACTCTATAAACAAAATAAAAATAAATACAATTAAAATAACAATAATCGAGCTATCGTAAAGTGTTGCAAGGGGAGTTAACATTCCTTTTATCATTTGTATGCTATCCTTGGAATAGTACATTATAAAAAGCACTGCTCCTACTACCAAAAAGCTTACAAACAAGGTTGTAACCGTAGTAAATATTTTAGAAAGATAATGTGTACATTTTGTCACAGGCAAGGTGTGTGAAAGATAAGATTCATCCCCGTATAAATTGGATTTAAACCTTACCCACATTCTCATAACGTTGTTTATTAAGGTACTGCATAGCATTGAAATTGCAGCGCCGTTACAAATCTCACTAATAATTTCTATAACCAGTGAATCGCCCATGCCTGAAATCAGCCTTTTAAGAACACCAAAAACTATTGCGAGACTATAAAAAATACACAAAAATTTAAATATACTCTCAAAATCATATCTCATTAGTTTTTTTAGCATTTGAACATCCTCCTGAAAATCTCGTCAATAGAACCGCCTTCACGGTTTCTTAATTCATCACATTCTGCTACCAACGCAATTTCACCCTTATTTATAAATATAACTTCATCTAAAACACGCTCAATATCGCTAATTAAATGGGTAGAAATTATAACCGATGCACCCGAGGCAAAGTTGGTTAATATTGTATCTAAAATATAATCTCTTGTAGCAGGGTCCACACCACCCAATGGCTCATCAAGAATATAAAGGTCTGCCGTGCGGCTCATAACAAGCACTAACTGCACCTTTTCCTGCATACCTTTACTCATTTTTGAAAGCTTTTGTGTTGTGTCAAGGTCTAAATCGGCTAAAAGCCTATAAGCTTTTTCACTATCAAAGTTATCATAAAATCTTGAAAAATATTTAACAGTCTTATCGACCGTCATATTTTTATCAAGATAAGTGCGCTCAGGTAAATAAGAAATTACCGATTTGGTTTTTACCCCTATTTTCTCACCCAAAATGAAAATTTCACCGCTTGTAGGAGTCAGTAAATCGTTAATAAGTTTAATAAGCGTGCTCTTCCCCGTGCCGTTTTTGCCTAAAAGTCCGATAATTTTTCCACTCTCTATATTTAAATTAACATTTTTAAGCGCTTGTTTTTTACCGTAATTTTTACTTAAATTTTTACATTCTAATAAATACATATTTCTTACCTTCCTTCAAGATACATTATAGCTTCTTCTTTTTCAAAGCCTATATTTTGCATATTTAAAATGAATTTTTTTGTAAGCATATCTGCGTACTCTTGCCTACACTTTTCAATAAGACTTAAATCCTCGGTTACAAATTTACCATTGGTTCGCTCTGTAAAAATAAGCCCTGCATCTTCTAGCTCAGACAAAGCTTTTTGCAAAGTGTTGGGATTAACCTTTATTTGTAACGCTAAATCACGCACCGACGGCAATCGTTCCCCCGCCGATAACCGACCTGATATTATATGTATTCGCAACTGCTCTACTAACTGTATATATATAGGCGCATTATTATCAAACACAAAATTCATAATCGACTTCCTTTTACATTGTGTCACTCAACTAACACAATGATACAACACACTTTTAATTTTGTCAATACTTTTTTTGCAAAAAAATAAAGCGTAGTCTTCTACGCTTTATTTTCACTATTTTAACTTTCTGTAAATATCTATAATCTCTTCCCTTAAATTCAAGTTTTCAGGTAGTTTTAAAGCATTTTCAACTTTAAGCAGTATTTCAGCCTCTTTTTTAGCATCCAAAAGAACCTGCATATCAGCAAAAATATCCGCAATTTTAAGCTCGGGTATACCGTGTTGGCGGTTGCCTAAAAAGTCACCGGGGCCGCGAAGTTCTAAATCATAATCTGCAATTTTAAAGCCATCAGAATTATTTTTAATTATATCAAGTCGGTTTTTGGTATCCAAAGACTCGCTATCAGATATTAAAATGCAATCCGATTTATAGGCACCTCTACCTATTCTTCCGCGCAACTGATGTAACTGCGAAAGTCCAAAGCGCTCGGCATTTTCTATAAGCATTACTACCGCGTTAGGCACATCAATGCCAACTTCAATAACAGTAGTAGCAATAAGTAACTGTATTTCGCCGGAAGAAAATCGCGACATCACTTCTTCCTTTTCTTTAGCGCTCATTTTTCCATGTAAAAGACCTAATGAATACCCCGCAAAAGCGCCACTTTTTAGGGTGTTGTAATACTTGGTTGCCGAAGTAATATCATATTCATCATTACTATCAACCAAAGGGCAAACAATATACGCTTGTCTGCCTTGTGACAAAAATTTCTTAATGTATTTATAAATGCGCTCTCTATAAGAAGAATCTACACTATAAGTATCAATCTTTTGCCTACCCTTAGGGTATTCATCAATAATACTTATGTCAAGGTCGCCATAAAGTATATATGCGAGCGTTTGCGGAATCGGTGTTGCCGACATAACAAGCTTATGTGGGTTGCCACCCTTATTTTCGAGTTTTTCGCGCTGTGCGGCGCCAAAGCGGTGTTGCTCATCAGTTATAACAATACCTAAATTTTGGAACTCAACATCATTAACAATAAGCGCGTGGGTGCCAATAACAACATCAATCTCACCATCTTTAAGCTGTTGTTTTATTTCACTCTTTTGCTTTTTTGTTGTTGAACCTGTAAGCAAGGCACATTTTATATTGGTGTTTTCTGTCAATCCCAAAAACGTTTTATAGTGCTGTTCTGCCAATATCTCGGTTGGTGCCATAAGCGCTGATTGATAGCCATTTTTAGCCGCAATATAACATAACGCCGCCGCAACAACCGTTTTACCGCTGCCAACATCACCTTGCACAAGGCGTGACATAGGCCTTCCTGAACACATATCAGCAAGGCACTCGGCCACAACCTTTTTTTGAGCATTAGTTAAAGGAAAGGCTAATTGACTTTGAAATTCATCAAAATAATTTTTCTCTATAACACATCCGCTTTTTGTATGTGTCTTAAGTTTTATAACATTAAGTGCTACTTGAAGACAAAACAGTTCTTCAAAAACAAGGCGCTTTTTAGCTCTTTCAAACGATTCGCGCGTTTTGGGAAAATGTATATTCTGGAGCGCATACTTAATATCGCAAAGGTTGTTCCTTTTTCTTATATCGTGATTTAAGACTTCAGGCATCTCTACTGCAGCAAGTGCAGTTTTTATAAGCTTTTGTAAAGCAGAGGATGTCATACTCTTGCTCGCATTATAAATAGGTTCTAAGCCGTTATACCCCACCTCTTTTATAAGCGGAGAATTCATTTGCTTAAAGAAATCCCCATCAAACTTACCGTAAAAAAGATATTCGCGCCCAACATTTAATTTGTTAGCAAGATAATACTGATTAAAAAGACTTACAGTAAAACGAAAGCCGCTATCTTCTGCTATAAATTTATAAATTTTAATACCTCGCTTGGTATCAAAGATTTCTATAGGGGTAACAATTGTTGCCTTAACACAAACGTTTTCAAAGTAAGGTGCTTCACTTACGGGGGTGATTTTTGTCCAGTCAAGGTACCTTCTTGGAAAATAGCGCAAAAGGGCACCGACTGTGTCGATGCCCTTAGATTTTAAAATTTCAGCTCTTTTAGCACCGACACCCTTTAAAAATTGAATATCAGTATTAGCTGTCATTTTTCGCACTCCTATTCTACTGAAAGGATATAGTAATAAATCGGTTGACCGCCGTTGATAAAGGTAATCTCGGCCTTGGAACCAAATTTTTCGTTTATCTGTGCTTCGATGCTTTCAGCCTGAGCTTCAGTAACATCTTCGCCATAAATAACGGTTATAAACTCGCTATCAGATTTAACCATTTTCTTAAGAAGCTTTAATACGCTCTTTTCAAGGTCGGTATCAGTGAAGGTAACCTTACCGCCTAAAAGTGCCATAATTTCGCCCTGCTTAATCTTAAAGCCATCAAAATCAGCATCGCGTGCCGCAAAGGTAACCTGACCTGTAGCCACACGCTCGGTAGCCTTTTGCATTTCAATAGCATTTGCGTTAGCATCACTATCAGGGTCAAAGCTTAACATTGCAGATATTCCTTGAGGTATAGTTCTTGTATGTATAACTATAACCTTACGGGTGCTTATCGGGATAGCCTGCTCTGCCGCCATGATAATATTTTTGTTGTTAGGTAATACAAAAACAGTTTCAGCGGGAGTTGCTTCAATAGCCTTTAAAATATCATCTGTACTGGGGTTCATTGTTTGACCGCCCGCAACAATTGTATCAACACCTAAATCACGGAACAACTCTTCCAAACCATTACCTGCACAAACCGATACAAAACCATAAGGATTAGTAGGCTCTACAGGAGTAAAGGTTTCAGTTCTATCTGCACTTTTTGCCGGCTTTTTCTTGGCATTTTGTGCATCATGCTTTTGTCTTTCGTGTTGGTCACGCATGTTTTCAATCTTGAGATGCACTAACTGACCAAAGGTAAGCGCATTTTCGATAGCGTTACCCGGATGGTCTGTATGAACATGAACCTTAATAATTTCTTCATCATCAACCACAACTACACAGTCACCAATAGTTTCTAAGAACATTCTAAGTTCATTAGGCTCTTTTTGGCATTCAGGTTCTCTATTAACAATAAACTCTGTGCAGTATGTGAAAGTAATTTCGGTTTCAAATTCGCCTGCAGCATTAAAGGATTCAGAATCGCTTTCAGCTTCATTAGAAGCCACTTCTGCACCCTTTATAATAATGCCATCCTTAAATACCGAAAGCATACCTTCAAGTATAATAACAAAGCCACGACCGCCCGCATCAACTACGCCTGCCTTCTTTAAAACAGGAAGAAGCTCGGGAGTTTCATCTAAAGCTTTTTTAGCGCCCTCAATAGCGTATTCGAAAATTGCTAATTCGTCCTTACCTTGTGCAAAGGCTTCATTAGCGTATTCACTAGCTACTCTTGCTACAGTTAAAATTGTACCCTCGGTAGGCTTCATAACAGCCTTATACGCTGCTTCAACACCAAATGCAAAAGCATTTTTAATGTTTTCAGGGGTTACAAATTCATCATTTCCGATACCCTTAGCAAAGCCGCGGAAAAGCAAAGATGTAATAACACCCGAGTTGCCACGCGCACCGCGAAGTAATGCCGAAGAGTTAACCGATGCTACTTTACCTGCAGTTTCGCCGCTTAATTTTTCAAGCTCACGAGCTGCATTTGAAAGTGTCATAGACATATTTGTACCTGTGTCACCATCGGGCACGGGGAAAATGTTAAGGTCGTCAACTGCTTTGCGGTGGTTAGCAATATTATTTGCCGCAGAAATCCACGCATCACGCAATAAGTTACCGTTTATCAAAATCTTACACTCCTTTTAAATAAAGACACAGAATAAAATAATTATTCCTTAATGTCGTCAATCTTTACGATTACTTTATCAACCGTAATGCCTGTTGCTTCTTTAACAACATAAGTAACCTTTTCAGTTATGCTTTCAGCAATAGCACTAATGTTCATACCATAGCTTACTACAATATGAAGCTCAACCGAAATAGAATCGGTATTGCCTATAACCTTGATACCGGTTTCAACCTTTTCTTCTTTAGAAAATTTATTGAACACAAACTGCTTGCTTGAGCTCGGGACCATACCTACAACACCAAAGCAAGAAACAACTTCATTGCCAATTAGCTTTGATAGATACTGTTCCGATAAAACTATTTTACCTAATCTGGTTTCATAAGCTATCATAAAAACACTCCTAATTCTTCTTAATTTTATATGAGTCAATTGAAAAATAAATATCGCTAAGTGAAGCCATATTTAAGTTTTCAATATTTTCATTACAAAAAAGTACACCTGTACGGTAACAAACCGGAATAATCGGCATATCGTTTTGCAAGGTTACCGCAACATCGTTAATGGAATTTTTACCCTTATAAAAATTCTTTATAACCTTAGCACAGTCAAGGGTTTTTACCTTTTCCTTTTCCGGCTTTTCGGCCTCGGTTGGTTCTTCCTTTTCGGCATCGTCTTTCTTTTGAGTTTTAATACCGTATGCTGCCGAACCACCGGGGACTACCAACTCGTAAAAGTCCATATTCTCGGTTATTTTAACTTCGCCTAAATATAAATCAAACTCGCCTTTTTTAAGACGCCTTTTATATTCTTTAAACGAAGTCTTCACAACAGTGATTTTTATGCCTTGCTTTTTAAGCTGTTGGGCTATAAGCTTTGCCGCCGCAACCCGTGCCGAATTTTCCTTATTTACAAGTAAAGAAAAGCTAAGCGGACTATTGCCATTACGACGCACACCATCACTATCTAATCTATTATAACCTATTTCTTCTAAATTCTCAACAGTTATTTGCGAATTTGGTGTAATTTGTATATTTTGTAGGGACTGAGTCTCTTTCCATAAAGGATTAAAAAAGCCCGTACAGCTTATAGCATTATTAAAATAAGCGTTTTTTGTAATCTCGCTACGGTCTATACCGCTTGAAATTGCTTGTCTTAAATTCTCTAGCCCTAGTTTTTTATTGGCGTGATTAACACCTATATACACCAAATTATTAAGATTTATATTAGTTTTAGTGCCGCTCATTCGAGGAATTTCGCCGTTTGAAATATCGCTGAAATAAACATCGATGGCGCCAATTTCAATATAATGGGTTATAGACTCCATATCGGGTGAATTTATAAGATTAACCTTTTTAATACTACTTTTTTCATCAAAATAATTATCATTAATTGTAAGTGCGGTATTATCCTTATTAAGCTTATATCTTCCCGCGCCTATAGGCGGAAATTCAACACTATCCGAATCTGTTTTTTTATCACTGCCTGATTTGATAATTGGAAAATCAAGCACATTAGCAAAATAAGGATCACGCTTTTCAAGAATAAATACAACCGTACTGTTGTCTTTTGCACTAACCGATTCTACTGCATAAAGCTTGTTTTTATAGGATGTTTTAGATTTTTTGGCAAGCTTATATGAATAAACAACATCGTCTGCAGTAAGACGTGTACCATCTGAAAACTTAACGTCCTTAAGCACTACAGTACATACATCTTTGGCAATTTTAACACTCTTTGCAATACTGTTGTGCGCCTTAAAATTATTATCGGTTTTAACAAGCGGTTCGTATAGTAATTTACAAAGCTGACGGTTAATTTCAGTCTTAGCGGTATACGGATTAAAAGTATCTGCCTTGGAATATAAAAGATTTATACTTTCTCTATATTCTGCCTTTTCAGTGGTACTTTTATCAACTTGACTTTCGCTCGGCACCGTACCGCTTTTATCACAACCGCAAAGCGTTAAAACTAAAGCGCTTACAATTAAAAAAGCAATAACTTTTTTCATTTTTGTTTCCTATCTATATATAAATTCTTTCACAATTTACAGTTTTTCCTGTAGCTTCATCCACTTCAAAAATACATCCATTTAGCATACACTCGCTGTTTGCAAGCTCGAATTTCGAAGTGTCATTGTTCTTTAGGCGGTTAATAATAATTTCCTTTTTTACCCCTAATACTGAATCTATGGGTCCTGTCATACCAATATCGGTAATATACCCTGTGCCGTTTTCTAAAATTTGCAAATCGGCAGTTTGTACGTGGGTATGAGTTCCAAAAAGAGCCGAAACCTTACCATCCAAATAAAGACCTAAAGCACGCTTTTCACTTGTAGCTTCAGCATGAAAATCCACCATAATTATCTTTATTCCGTCGGCTTTAGCTTTTTCTATAAGCTCATCCGCCGCAGCAAAAGGGCAACTACTGCCCAAGCGTTCAAGGTAAATTTTACCGCTTAAATTTATAACTGCAACTCGCGTTTTACCAAAATCCACTACGCAGTAGCCTTTTCCTATTTGGCAGTCATTTAAATTATGCGGTCTCAAGCAAAAATCGTTACTGTCTAAATAATCATATACTTCCGTTCTTCTTAAAGAATGGTTACCGCCGGTAAGCACATCCGCACCAAGCGAGAATAGATAATCCGCACTTTCAGGTGTAACACCGTTCCCGTCGGCAGAATTTTCACCATTTATTATAACCATATCTATGCACTTTTCTTTTTTTAATGTGGGTAAAACCTTGCGAACATATTGACATCCTATAGTTCCACAAACATCCCCAACAACTAATATTCGCATATTCCCCACCTCCAAAAGTACATACACAAGTATTATACCATATTTTTAGCGAGAAAACAATAAAAAAATACTCCCTGAAAGTTTAAACTTTCAGGGAGCAAAATCACTAAATTTAATTAGATTTCAGCGAAGTACTTAATGGTGCGAACCATCTGGCTTGTGTAGCTGTTTTCATTGTCATACCAAGAAACAACTTGTAGTTCATAAAGGTCATCAGCAACCTTAGATACCATTGTCTGAGTAGCATCGAATAAAGAACCGAAACGCATACCGATAACATCAGAAGAAACGATTTGGTCTTCATTGTAGCCAAAAGATTCAGAAGCAGCAGCCTTCATAGCAGCGTTGATGCCTTCCTTAGTAACGTCAGCACCCTTAACAACAGCGGTAAGGATTGTGGTAGAACCGGTCGGAACAGGAACACGTTGAGCAGAGCCGATGAGCTTGCCGTTGAGTTCAGGAATTACAAGACCGATAGCCTTAGCAGCACCTGTGCTGTTAGGAACGATGTTAGCAGCACCTGCGCGAGCACGGCGAAGGTCACCCTTTCTGTGAGGACCGTCAAGAATCATTTGGTCGCCGGTGTAAGCGTGGATAGTGCTCATGATACCGCTCTGAATAGGAGCATAATCGTTAAGAACCTTAGCCATAGGAGCTAAGCAGTTTGTGGTGCAAGAAGCAGCAGAAATAATGTTGTCTTCTTTAGTAAGGGTGTTTTCGTTTACGCTGTAAACGATAGTGGGAAGTTCGTTACCTGCGGGAGCAGAAGTAACAACTTTCTTAGCACCTGCATCGATATGAGCTTGGCTCTTTTCTTTAGAGCAGTAGAAACCGGTGCATTCGAGAACTACGTCAACACCGAGTTCGCCCCAAGGAAGATCCTTAGCGTCTTTTTCAGCATAGATTTTGAGAGTTTTGCCATCAACAGTGATGGTACCAGCTTCGTCATCAGCAGCAACAGTGTGAAGATTTTCACCAATGTAACCGCAGTAACCGCCCTGTGCTGTATCATACTTTAAAAGATTAGCGAGCATAGAGGGTTTTGTAAGGTCGTTGATAGCTACTACATCGTAACCTTCAGCGCCGAACATCTGACGAAATGCGAGACGACCAATACGGCCGAATCCGTTAATTGCAACTTTAACCATTGGAATATACCTCCTAAATTTTTTACCATATTATTTTACTCTATTATTAAAATTTTTTCAAGTGCTTTGTAGAAATTTTAACAATTTTTTTAAATTTTATATAAATTGGCATAATAAACATATATTTAGGAGGTTAAATATGTGATAATTTTGCAAAATTCTTTCGAACGATACCTTGGTGCACTACGTAATTTTGTATCAAAATCAATAGCAAAGCACGGTGTGCAAAAACGCCATTTTAAAAATTTAAAGAAAATTCACTTTTGCGAGATGCTTTTAAACAAAAAAACAGTCAAATGCGTTGATATAAATAAACTCACCGGTAACCTTTTAAATGCGGCGACATGTCTAAACAAGGATATAAAATTCAAAATTAATCTTAAAGGAAATTTAGTTATAAATAAAGAGCTTTACAGTTTTCTTTTACTTGAGATTTTTAAAAAAAGTTCACTTTCAGTCTTTTTTTACAATAATTATGTATGTATAAAATTTTGGGGTGACTCAAAAAATCTTTCAACAATTATTACCGCCTTAAACGCTTCCATTTTACACGAAACCAAAACCGACCAAAGCATAATAGCTATACCCACTAAAAACACAAACCAATCTTCAGTTTATATTGAGAGTGACTGGGAATTTCTTTTTGATAGTTTTTCAATTGTCAATTTAATATTTAAAGCATAAAAGAAGTTAAGGTTATACCCCTAACTTCTTTTTCAACTTAATTATTTACTATATTTCTAACCCAAACGCCTTTTTTAATAAGCACAAACCCTATAACGCATTTTACAAATTCAAGCGATTGTATAAGCAAATATATCGGCACGATGGGCAAAGCGGTGAAATTAGCCAACACATACGCAATAGGCACACTTACGCCCCAAGTAAAAGCGCTATCAAATAAAAATGTTATAAAAGTCCTTCCACCCGAGCGTATTGTAAAATAAGCATTGTGGGCAAACGCATAAACCGGCATAAGGAGCGCTACTACAAGCAAAAACTTTGTTGCAAGCTCTTGAACTTGTGGCTCGGTTTTATAAATATGCGGTATAAATGGTGATAAAACTGCCAAAATTCCGCCAATTACCACACAAACTGCTACTGCAAGAGCTAATAACCTCCACGCAGAATCCTTTGCCTTTTGGATTTCGTTAGCACCTAGATACTGTCCCAAAATAATTGCAACAGCACTGCCCATTGTAATAAAAACAACGCTAAATAAATTGTTGACTGTATTTGATATATTAGCCGCTGCCACTACACCTATACCTCTAACTGAGTAACATTGTAGTAACACAGCCATACCCAATGACCATAAAAATTCGTTAATAAATAAAGGTGTTCCCTTTTTCACTATGCTAATACATAAGTGCTTCGGCACATAAAGACTTTTAAATGCACCAATAATGAAATTATATTTATTTCTGCGAACCATAGTCAATGCAATAACTATTATCATCTCTACATATCGTGATATAACGGTAGCTATAGCAGCACCTACAACGCCTAATTTAGGCAAACCAAATTTGCCAAATATCAACAAGTAATTGAAAATCAAATTAACAAAAATTGCAGTAACACTTGCAGACATTGGAAGCTTTGTTTCTCCCATTTCCCTTAATGTACTACCAAAAACCTGAGAAATTGCAAAAGGCAAAAGGCCAATTATCATAATCCTTAGATAGTCGGTAGCATATTTAAGTGTTAGTTCGGCTTCCATTGGTGAAGTATCAGCCGAAATATAGGTGGAAATCATAGGTTCTGAGAAAATATAAAATACTACCGAGCAAATAGCGACCACAAATACACCTAAAATCATTTTCGCTCTAAAGCAGTACCTAAAGCCGGCTTCATCCCCTGCGCCATAATATTGAGCCGAAAAAATACCGATTCCGGCCAAAGCGCCAAATATACACAAATTTAAGACCATTATAAGCTGATTTACTATAGCCACCGCCGACATCTGCAAGGTCCCAACTCGACCAACCATAATATTATCAAGCAAGCTAACAACATTGGTAACGGTATTTTGTATTATCATTGGTAGCAAAATCGCTATTACACGAGCATAAAATGCACGGTCACCTATAAGTTTATTTTTAATTTTGGATATATTCATTTTTACCTCTTGTTTTCAAAAAGTATATTCACGATATGATACTATAGCATATTTTCTACTACTTGTAAACAGTTTAGCATAAAAAAAGACGGACAAAAGTCCGTCTTAAAATAATGATAGTTAAACAAAGGCATTCATACAGAATAAGTAGACTATTATTCCGCCTATACACATCGCAATTAGTATAATTGAAATAATAGTAGCTGCTATATCAACCTTTTCCTTAGTTATGTATTCTTTAAGTTTTTTCAATTTAGCAAGCAAAATTGCCGTAAAAATTACCAAAGCAATTATTAATACGATAAGTAATCCAAAAGAAAAGCCTACCATTGTATTGCTTGAGGGTAATAAATCTCTCATGATGAATACCTCAATTTAATAAATATATACTCTACAAAGTTATTTTAACATAAAAATTTTGTTTTAGCAATAAAAAATGTTTATTCCTTTAAAAAATCAAGGAATTCGCTATTTACAAGTACCTATCACCATTGGTAATCAATCATCTAATACAACATATGTTGAAAATTCATTATCATCTAATGTTATAGTATGTAAATCGTACAAATAATCACCGCAAAGAAAATTATCGCATAAAAAAACAGAGATAACAATCGTTATCTCTGTGTGTTACTTTATTACTCACACCCTGAAAACTGAACAAGTAATGAAAAGAGGAATCGAAAAAATAGGTCAAGCCCTCGGTCTATTAGTACTGCCTAGCACACGTGTCACCACGCTTACACTTGCAGCCTATCAACCCGGTAGTCTTCCGGGGACCTTACTAGCTTATGCTATGGGAAATCTTATCTTG
>JAZUPK010000047.1:0-31119 GCA_045605125.1 Acutalibacteraceae bacterium
AAATATGAAAATCACATTAAAATCTCTGTTCGCACTCGCTATGGTTATTTGTATGCTTTTTGCTGTAGCCGGTTGCGGCGACAAGGGTAAAGAAGTTTCTTCTGAACAAACTGTTTCTCAAGACTTCTTTGCTGATGCAGAAACACAAGATGAAGTAACCTCCGGTGAGACATCGTCTACTGCTTCTACAGATTCTAACGTTGCTTCAAACAACAATTCGAATGCTCAAAACAATTCGAATACAAGCTCAAGTGGAAAAACATCTTCCACAACTAACACAAGCTCTAGCGGTGACGTTAACGTTACTACTACTGTTCCTAAGGAAAACCAAGTAGGTGGTAAGCCGTGGAAAGATGTTCTAGCTACAATGCCTAAGAAACTCCGTGGCACAAAGCTTACTATGTACAACTGGAACCCTGCTACCGAGTACACAGGTGCTCCTGCAGTTATGGATGCCTTTAAAAAGCAGACCGGTATTCAGGTTACATGGAACACAATTTCTTACGATACATACTTCACAAAGCTTCCCGCATTAATTGCTTCTGGTGAAAATATTCCTGATATAGCACGTATAGGTTATGCTAGCTTTAGCTTCCTTCAGAATATGCAGCCACTTTCAACTTCTAAGTTTGATTACACTGATGAAGCTTGGGATCAAACCATGATGAAGAACTTAACCTTTGGTGGTAACACCTATGGTACAACACTACAAAATACACATATTTCCGGTGTGTATGTAATGTTCTACAACAAAGCAGTAATGGACAAATACAACTATGACGATCCTTATAAGCTTTGGAAAGCAGGTAAGTGGACTTGGGAAAAATTCCTTGAAATGTGTGAAGATGCTAAGGATGACGGTATGTCATTCGCTTGCGTTGGCGAAGGCGGCATGGGCTCATACGTTGCATCTTACGGTATAACCAACCTTGTATATGATGGCAAGAAGGCTGTAAGTAACTGGAACTCTTCTAAATGGTTAAAGGTTCACCAAGAGCTTGGCGATCTTTATAATAAAGACCAGTTACTTGGTCACGGCCGAGAAGCACTTTTCGATGGTGGAGGATGTCCGTTCTATGTAGGTACAACAGTGCACGCTAGAAATAAGAACTCCTACTTTGGTGATCTTAAGGCTAACAAAACCCTCTACTTTGTACCAATGCCTAAACATCCTGAACTTAAAAAGTATTATCAAGGCTATGGTGAAATTGAAGCATACGGTATTCCTAAGGGTGCTAAGAACCCTGAAGCAGTTCCTTACTTCTTAAGATACTTCCTCGATGGTGCTAACTATACATTGGACACCTATTTTGGTAACAAGCAGAACCTTGAAGTTTACAACTGGTGTATGAATGAAACTACCAAGATCGTTAGCTTCGGTTATGAATCTAGTGACGTAATTGGCGAAGGCAATATCAAGTCTATCGCAGGTTGCACCGGTGCTCAGGTTAAGAGCTTTATTGACTCTAACAAGGGCATCAACGAAAAGTGGGTTCAAGCTCAGAACGATATTATTAAGAAACTTAAATAAAGGAGAGCAATGATGAAAAATATTAAGCTTTCTAAGAAAATGACAATTCACAGCTTTAAGCGTATAGCGGCATTACTCTTGGTGCTTATCATGCTTATCGGTATGATTGGATGTAAGAAAGATCCAGATAAAAACAATTCTACTCCTTCAACAAATAGTTCGCAAACTAATGAAGGCAGTTCTTCTGCATTACCTGATAATACTTCATCTGATGATATTTCTTCAGATATAACCGGCGATGACAATGTAGGCTACGGTGATACTTCTACAGAAGATAATTTGCCTAGTAGCAATCCTGAGAGTACTACATCTGTTAACCCCTTAAAGGGCAACATAACAGTTGAATATGAGTATGAATCAGGCACTTCCAGAACCGATGCTGAAGAAATCGAACATTCAATTGATCCTGCAGGTTATGAAAAGGGTCTTGTGGGTTATCGTGAAGAAGACCGCATCAAGCGTAGAGATGAAATTTTAAATACTCCTAATACAGCTAAGCTTTATGATATTAAGGGTACTACTTATTATGTTTCTACTAAGGGTAATGACTCTAACGACGGTAAATCTCCAAAAACTCCTATTCAGACACTCTTCGCAATAGATACTCTTCCGCTTAAAGCCGGCGATGCTGTTTTATTTGAAAGAGGCTCTTTGTGGCGTTTAACTGAAAACCTTGTTTGTAAGAGTGGCGTTATTTACGGTTCTTATGGTGAAGGTAGAAAGCCGATGATTTTTGGTTCTGCTAAAAACTTCGCACAAGAAATTTGGAAGCCTTCTAATAAGAAAAATGTTTGGCAGTTAACATATATGTATGCTTACCCAGGCGGTATGTTCTTTAACGAAGGTAAGGAAATCGGTTATGAAAAGCTTGGTCTTCGTGACCTTAAGAAAAATACCGACTTCTATCTAAACCCTGAAACATCAACCCTTTACTTATATTGTGATAAGGGTAACCCATCTAAAGTTTGGAAATCTATAGAAGTTTCACAATCCTTTATTTGTGTTAAGTTTAACAATAACGCTAACGGTACTGTTTTCGATAACATTACTATTCGTTACTGCGGTACTCACTCAATCTCTGCTGGTTGGGCTAACAAGAATATGACCGTTACTAACTGCGAAATCGGTTATAACGGTGGTTCTTGGATAGGCAATGAGCCTGGCTCTACTCGCTATGGTAACAGTATTGAATCTTGGTGTGGTGGTTATGGTTATAAAACCGACCACAACTGGATTTACCAAAACTTTGATAGCGCAACCTCAGCTCAGGGTACAGATAGTAAAGCTTTCGGCGACTATGTAAATATTTCCTGCTCTAATAACCTCTTTGAGTATAACAATGCTGACCTTGAGTTTTGGGATACTCCCGGTGAATCAGGCATGGCATACTTTAGTGCTGTATGTGATAATAATATTCATCGCTTCACCGCTCTAGGTTGGGGTACCCGCGCTGATGACGGTGGTATTCGTGGTATCGACGGTGTTATCTTCGGTCGTATGCGAGTAGACCAGCTAAAACACTTTTCATTTAGTAACAATATTATCGACTGCCCCGGTACACATATGTACAAGTTTGCTGTAGAAACCTATGATGATTATCAAAACTTCAAGCGTGTAGGTAATGTTTTCTATCTCAGACAAAGCCTTCGTTGGACTACAGCTTTAACTTCAAGAGCTATGGTTTGGACTGATAAAGAAACTCAGCTTGATAACTTCTACGGAAGCGATAAGGATACTATTCTTAAAGGATTTAAGCAATTCGAACCCAACGCAACAGTTTACTGGTACAAAAACTAAGATTTTTGTCTAAGCAATAAACAATTTCTGCCTCCCTACAAAAGGGAGGCGGAGTGATTGACTTTTTAATAGGATTTTGTGCAACGGATCTTAGTGTTTAGTCCGTAATCGGCACGTGTGTTTAATTACTATAAACACAGTTTCAAATTTATTTTCACTTAATTGGAATGAGGATATGATGATTTTGAAAAGAAAAGCAATACGCAGTTTAATAGCAATTTTAGTAATAATAGGCTGCTTACTATCAAGCGTTATGGCAGTTACTGCCGAACCTAATAAAGTAACAGAAAATGACAAGTCTCTTACTGATCTTGCGATAAAAACTTCAAAAGATAAAAATTCATACACATCATATTTATCGAAATATTCAAAATCTGAATATTCTTCTAAAGATGTAATTTATGATATGAATGGTGCGGCTTTGAAAAAAGACCCCATCGAATTTACTGTTAACGTTGAAAAAGACGGCTTATATTATATCGGTATGTCTTATAAGGCATTAGACTCTAGTTTAGAAGATATTATTTTAGGCCTTCAAATAGATGGCAAATTCCTATATTCTAATATGAAGGAATTGGCCTTTCCCCGCATGTGGTGTGATAAGAATGGCGTTAATGCTGATGCATTTGGTAACGAATATGTTCCCGAACAGGTAATCTATGATGAATATTATTATAGTGAAACCTATGATGACGCTTTGGAAGCCACTGAAAAATTTATGATTAACCTCACCGAAGGTGAGCACACTGTAAAAATTATTCCTAAAAAGGGCGAAATTGAGATAGATTACTTTAAGTTTGCTGCCACTGCTCAGCTTCAAAAGTATTCTGCTCCCGATGAGTCCAAATATTATAATGGTGAAACAGTTATTATTGAAGGTGAAAAACCCATAGCTAAGTCAAGCTACTTCTTGGTAGGCGGCGCTGAGCCTGGTTCAGTAGATGTAACACCTAATAATATTGAAAAACGTCTTATCAATTATATTGGTAACAACTGGTCTACTGTTGGCGATACTATCGTTTGGAAAACCCCTAAGATGAAGGCAGGCTATTACCAATTAGGTTTTGCTTTCCGTCAAAATGCTGTTATTGGTTCAAAAACTTACCGTTCACTTAAGGTTAATGGTAAATCTCCGTTTTCTGAAGCTGAAAATATTGGTTTCAAATATGGCGATAACTGGCAGACAGGTGTTTTTGCTGACGAAAAAGAAAATCCCTACCTCATATATCTTGAAGAAGGATACAACACCATTTCATTGACAGTAACCGCTTCTGATATGTCGGGCGTTCGTTCGCAGCTTACTGAAGCTGTTGCTGAAATGGGCGATTTGTATGTAGACATTACTAAAATCACCGGTGAAACAGTCGATATTTATCGAGACTATGAATTGTTCAGACAAATAGCTGATATGGAAGAACGTTTAAACAGGATTAAAACTCTTCTTGAAGCTTCAGCTAAAACTTTACTTGAAATTACAGGCGAAAAAACTGGTTCAAACTATTCTGTAATTCAGAATATGCTACAAACCGTTAATCAAATGCTTGATAACAAGTATGAATCACATAAGTACAAGGGTACATATTACAACAATTACTGCTCAGTTTCTTCTGTTTTGTTAGATTTACGTTCGATGCCATTAAGCCTTGACAAAATCTCTTTAGGTGCTCCCGGTAGCGTACCGTTTGAGAAGAGCAACTTCTTTGAGAGGGTAGGCTTTTCGGCCAAACGTTTTATTTGGTCCTTTATAGATGAATATGAGATTCAAGAAACTGAAGATGATAAGTCTATCACAATTTGGGTAAACTGGGGTCGTGACCAAGCTCAGGTTTTAAGTGCGCTTATTAATCGTAAGTTTACTCCACAAACTGGTATTAAGGTTAACCTAAAGCTCGTTAATGCATCTATTATTCAGGCCGTGCTTTCAGGTAAAGGTCCCGATGTGGTTTTACAACACGGACGAACCGAGCCTGTAAACCTTGCAATGCGTGGCGTCCTTTATGACCTTACACAATTTGACGATTACAAGGAAGTATTAAATAGATTCCAAAAGGGTGCGGACATTCCTTACTGGTATAAGGGCGGTCTTTACGCTCTACCGGATACCCAGTCCTTTAACGTGCTCTTCTATCGTAAGGATATACTTGCTGAGTACGGAATTGAAGTTCCAAAAACTTGGGAAGACTTCCAGCTTGCTACAAAACTTCTTATGCGTAATAATATGAATGTTTGTATGCCTGCAAGTACTGCAGTTACCAGTATGTACCCAACCCTCTTGTTACAAAATGGCTATAATCTCTACACTGAGGATGGCAAGTCAACTACAATGCATTTGTCCTACTCATCAGAGATTTTTGAACAGTGGACTAATTACTATACCAAACTCAAAGTGCCGATTTCTATGGATTTCTACAACCGTTTCCGTACCGGTACTACACCGCTTGGTATATCCTCTTACACTCTTTACACTACATTGAAAGTTGCCGCTCCTGAAATTGATGGTTTATGGGGCTTTACAAAAATTCCGGGTACTGTGAAAGAAGACGGTACTGTTGATCACACTGATGCCGGTGCAGGTTCCGCTTGTGCTATGCTTCAGATGGCTGCTGATAACGGTAGGGCAGACGAGGCTTGGGAATTCCTTAAATGGTGGACCAGTGATGATACTCAGCTTTCCTACTCTAACGATGTTGAAACCATCTTAGGTCCTTCAGGTCGTGTAGCAGTATCTAATAAAAAGGCTCTTGAAAGTCTTACTTGGGATGACGGTGCTCTTGAGTCACTTGTTGATGCAAGAAATTGGGTTACCGAAATTCCTGAATATCCCGGTAGTTACTATGTTCAGCGTGCTATTTATCAAGCTTATTGGAACGTTGTAAGTAACGGCAGAAACACCAAAGACATGATGATGAAGTTTGGTGCAGAAGCTAATGATGAAATTGCTAGAAAATGGAAGCAATACACTAACAGAGGATAATCTTATAAATCTTGGAATTAAATTTGGAATGAGGCGAAAATTTTGAAAAAAAGCCCGAACTTAACTAAAAAGAAACTGATGAGCGATGATGTGTCATTTTATTTGTTTATGGCACCATTTATGTTAGTTTTCTTCTTGTTTACAGTTATACCCATTGTTTCATCAATGGTACTCAGTTTCTTTGACTATGATATGGTTTCTACACCTATCTTTATTGGTTTTGAAAACTATGTTAGAATGTTTACCGCAGATGAATTGTTCTTTAAGGTACTTGCTAATTCACTTAAATTTGGTATATTAGTAGGCCCTGGCGGTTATTTAATGGCGTTCTTAATGGCGTGGATGATTAACGAATTCCCACGTCCTATCCGCGTACTTTTAACCTTTATATTCTATGTTCCCTCGCTTGTAGGTAACGCACTTTATATTTTCCAGGTTATGTTCTCGGGCGATAGTTACGCTTATATCAATAACTTCCTTATAAGCTTTGGTATTGTTACAGAGCCTATACAATGGTTCCAAAGTACAGAATATAACTTTGTTCTTATCGTTTGTATTCAACTTTGGATGAGTATGGGTACGTCGTTCCTTGCTAATATCGCCGGTTTACAGAATGTAAATACCGAGCTATATGAAGCAGGTGCAATCGACGGTATTAGAACAAGATGGCACGAATTATGGTTTATTACAATGCCTTCTATGAAGACAATCCTATTGTTCAGTGCTGTAATGCAAATTCAAACCGCTTTCTCAATGGGCGCTCTCCAAACCGCACTTGCAGGTTACCCCAGTGTTAGTAACTCAGTTGATACCCTTGTACAGTATATAGGTGACGTTGGTACCACCAGATATGAGATGGGTTATGCAGCGGCTTTATCAGTATTGTTATTCATAATAATTATTACATTCCGTTATTTAATAGGTGGTTTACTTAACCTAATTGGTAAGAGTGATAATTAATAAAAATGAATTTCTTTTATAATCAAAAGTTAGGAGTTGTAAATTTTGGCTAAGGCTGCTCAGTATAGAAAGTTTACTCGTTCTACAGCTGGTAATATTGGTTATTTTACTATACTTATATTATTTGGTTTGTTTACGGTATTCCCGTTATTCTATTGTATTATTACATCTTTAAAACCTTTGGACGAATTGCTTATTTTCCCACCTCGTTTTTGGGTTGCTCGTCCTACATTCGATAACTTCAGGGTTTTACCTGCATTATTGAGTAACTTAGAGATTCCGCTTTCAAGATATCTCTTCAATACCTTGCTTATTACTGTTGTTACAGTTGTATCTTCAATTTTGATAGGTTCTATGGCGGCATTCACCTTCTCTAAGTCAAAAATCAAGGGTGCTAAGTTTAGCTTTAAGCTCATTACCACAATGATGCTTTATAATGGTGCAACACTTGGTGTTCCGCAATACTTGATTTTCTCGACAATGCGTATTATTGATACATATTGGGTATACATACTCCCTGCATTAGCTTCTACAGTTAATTGCTTCCTTATGAAACAGTTTATGGATGCGAGTGTTAACGATTCGCTTCTAGAAGCAGCCCGTATCGACGGCGCAGGCGTATTTGCAATGTATTGGAAAATAGTTATGCCGATTATGAAGCCCGCTATTATGACAGTTTTGTTGTTTGCATTCCAGGGCATGTGGTCGGTTGTACCAGGTGGTACAATTTTTAGCGAAGAACTCAAAACTTTACCCTACGTTATGAGCTCGGTTGCTGCAGGCGGTATTGCCCGTCAGGGTAGTTCAATGGCTATTACCGTTGTATTGATGATTCCGCCTATCTTGGTATTTTTAGTTACACAAAGTAACGTATTAGAAACAATGGGTAGTTCCGGTATTAAGGAATAATCTTACTATGAGAGGAAGGTAAAACAGATTGTTAAAGAAAATCATAGCAAGTATTGTTCTTGTATTTGTTCTCTTAGGAGCAACCTTTACAGCTTCTGCTGCGGGTGAAAACTATATTAAAGTTGACGTTCCCGGTAATTCTCAGGAGCATCGTCTTGCAAGAGAAATGTATGAAGCATCTGAAAAATTATTAGCTTCTAACCTTGGTCTTGAAGAAGAACTCAAAGGTATGACCGACATTCATTATTCTGATTCAAACGGCATTTTGCTTTTATGCGGTGGCGAGTCAAGACTTGTTAAAATTAGTAAAAACTATTCTAAAGCATCAGAAGTTAATGTTGTTGACAAAGATGGTAATGAGGTTAGTTTTAATGGTGCAGAAGGCATATACTCTGACACTAAAGGTAATATTTATATTTCTGATACAGAAAATGAACGCATTTTAATTTTGAATAAGAAAGGCGTTTTGAAGAAAATCATTAATAGACCTGTATCGGAATTGATTCCTGAAGATTTCCAGTTCCAACCAACATCTATTGCTAAGGATACTCATGGTTATACATATATTCTTTCAAAGGGTTGTTATTACGGTGCATTAATGTATACACCTGAATATGAATTTATGGGTTTCTACGGTCCTAATACCGTTAAGAGCTCTGCTTTAGATACCCTCTCATATTTATGGGATAAGCTTACAAGTACCGATAAAAAGAAGGACTACTCGGGAAGAAAGCTACCTTATTCATTTACTGACTTTACATTCGATACTCAAGGTTTTATGATAACCTGTACTGCTGCTACTAACCGTGCAGCATTTGTGGTTCAGAATGAAACCGGTCAGATTAAAAAGATAAGTCATAACGGTGCAAATATTCTTTATAAGAGAACCCTTAAGGGTGAAATTACATCTTCTTCAACCGTGAATTTTACTGAGCCTAAGGTTGAATGGGGTGCAGGAGGTCAGTCTATTGACTCTATTGTTTCAAGCCCGGATGAATATATTTTCGCGCTTGAAACCGGTCATGGTATTATCTCTATTTACGATGCCGAATGTAATCTTATGTCTGCTTTTGGTGGTGGTATCGGTGTCGGTGATCAGTTAGGTTTATTCAGTAAACCTATAGCTATCACATTAAATGGCAACAATGATATTTTAGTTGCTGATAACGGTGACTATTCAATTACTGTTTTCAAGTCTACCGAATATGGTGACCTTATTCGTAAAGCTCAGTCTTATTACTTAAAAGGTGACTATGATGATGCTGCTGATTTATGGTCAAAGGTTCTTGCTAAGAACCGTAACTGTCAATTAGCTTATCGTGGCCTTGCAATGGTTTATTACAATCAGGGCGACTACGATAAAGCACTTGAATCAGCTGAAATAGCTTGTGACTATTCAGTATATGATTTAGTTTGGAATGATATAGTTTCAAACTTTGTTGCAAAATATTTCGCAGTTATTGTCTTTGTTATATTAGCGATTGTCATTGCCGTTTTGGTTATTTCTCGCAAATTAAAGAAAAGCGATAAGAAGATTGTTGCGAACAGAAAATTAAAGCTTCTCTTTGAGATTCCATTCCATCCGTTTAATAGCTTTGACGAATTAAGATATAAGGATATGGGTTCTGTACCGATTGCGATAGTTTTATTGATACTATTCTATATTGCATCGGTTCTTAACGTAACTGCTACAGGTTTCCTTTATTCAAATACATTAATTAGAAATTACAATTCACTATATACAATTTTCTCAACAATCGGTTTAGTATTGTTGTGGTCGCTATGTAACTGGCTTGTATGTTCAATGTTTGAGGGTAAGGGCTCTTTTAAGCATGTATTTGTTGCAACAACCTACTGTACAATGCCTTGGGTTATCTTCTTATTCTTAAAAGTAATTCTTACAAACGTATTGCCTTTGGCTACTGCAGGTTTAATCAGTGGTATTGAAACAGTCGTTTTAATTTATACATTCTTTATGTTAGCTATCGCACTAATAAAAATACACGATTTTGACTTCTTTAAGGTACTTCTTACAGCTATTGTTATTGTATTCTTTATGATACTTGTAATTTTCGTTATTCTTATGTGCGGAATTTTGGCTGAGCAATTTATTTCCTTTATAGTTGAGTTTGTTGAGGAAATAATCTATAAATAACTTGTATTTGATACTCTTAATTTAAAGGATTGGTGACGAAATGAAGATTGTCAAAAAGCAGATACTTCGCGTATTAGCTTTAGCTATGGCACTTTGCTTGATTGTTGTTTGTTTCGCAGGTTGCGGAAAAGAAGCGGTCAAGAACCCATACAAAAGCTATGGTGAAAAGATATTAGAGTCTCAAGTACTTGCTTCTAATGATAATTATGAATTAGCGTGGGATAGTAACGCTCAATCTGTTCTATACAAAGCAAAGAACGGAGAATATTGGTCTGATATTTATTACGATGGTTACCTTGACGGCAGCGTTGGTGCTAATGGAATGAATTCACTGTCAATTACTGTTTTTAACAGTAAAACACTTAGTTGGATTACGGTTACAAGTATCTCTGCTAGAGAAACATATCTTGATGATGGTACAAAAGCAGGTAATTTGTTCTGTGGTCTAATTGAAAACGGTATTCGTGTCTACCATTTCTTTGAAAAGTACAAGGTTGCTGTTCCTGTAGACTATGTTTTAAAGGACGACCATATTGAAGTTAGTGTTAACAGTGCTGATATTTTAGAGGATGGCGGCGACTATAAGTTAGTTTCTGTAACCGTTATGCCTAATTTTGCTGCTGTTAAGAATACTAAAAGTGCAAATATATTTGTACCTACAGGCACAGGCGCTATTATAAACTGCGCTGAAAATGTTGACGGTATAAAAGAATATAAGGGCACAATTTATGGTAATGATATTACAAATCGTATCCCAATGGATAAAGTAGATAATACAGCAATTTATATGCCTGTATTTGGTTCATATAATTCTAAAAAAGGTTTGTTTGCTGTTATCGATAGCGCTGCTGGTTCTGCAAATCTTATAGTTGATGCAGCTAATGACAGAACCGGTTATTCTATAATTTATCCTGAATTTTATGTACGTGGCTATGATACTTTTAGAAGAGTATATTATGGTCAAAACATGGGTGTTAGCAGTACACAACGTCCGAATGATGATATTTCAGGTCAAACCTTTAAGGTTAGATATTATCCCTTATTTGAGGATGAAGCAAACTATAATGGTATGGCTAAAAAATATAAAGAGTATCTTTTAGAAAAAGGTGCTCTAACTAAAACCAATACTGTTTCTTCACCTTATAGTGTTACATTCTTGGGTGGTACTAATACTACAGAGTCTTTCTTTGGTATTCCTTATAAGAAGATTAATCCGCTTACAACATTTAGTGAAGCAAAAGCTATTGTTGAAAAGCTTAGTAAGGATACAGGTATATTACCGCAGGTAAGACTTTTAGCTTATGGCGATAACGGTTTACGCCCCGGTTCTATTGCAGGTGGTAGCAAGTATCCTTCCGAATATGGCAGTAAGAAGGATTTACGTTCACTCGTTGATTACTGTAAAGATACAAACCTATTCTTGGATTCTGATATTGTAACCTATACAAAATCAGGCAATGGTTTCTCTCTAACCGGTGACGTAGCTAAGACTGCTGTCGGTTATCCAGCAGAACGTTTCCCAACTACTCCAACCAGAGTACAGGATACTGAGAATCCTTTCTATGCTCTTGGTAGAAAATTCTTACCTAAAGCCGCAAATAAGGCTATTAAAAAGGCTAGTAAAGTCTCTGCAAAGGGTGTAAGCTTTTCAACACTTGGTTTATATGCTTATTCCGACTATACGGATAATACATATATTAACCGCAACCTTATTGAAACTGAAGTTAAGGATATTTTAGATAACGCTAAGAAGCAAGGCTATGTAACTGCAGTTGCAGGTGCAAACGCTTATGCAGCAGGCGCAGCCGATGTAGTATTCGATGTTCCGTTTACTTCAGGTGAATATAATGCATTTGATTACGATGTTCCTTTCTATCAAATGGTATTTGGCTCTTATAAGGTACTTTACAGCAGCCCGGTTAATAGTGAAGCTAATTTAGAAAAAGCAATTGCTAAATCTGTTGCATACGGAATGGGATTAGGTTATTACTTAACCGATTGTTATGTTGATAATTCTGATGATTTAGGCGAATATAAGCTCTATCAAACAGTATTTGAAGATAACGCTCCTGTTATTAAGAAAAACTTAATCGATGATAACTTTGCTTCTGTTTTCAACAAAACAAACGGTGCGGGACTTGTTAATTACAAGATTTCTAAAGGTTTAGCTAAATCTGTTTTCAGTAATGGTGTTGTAATCTATACAAACCTTTCGCACAATGTTGTAGAGAGCCCTGTTGGCGAATTACAACCATTCGAATATAAAATAGGTTAGGAGGGGTATTATGGCAAAAAAGCGTATTAAAAGCTTAGAGAGTGTGCGTAACCGCGCAGGTTATACTTTCGTAGCACACTGGATTTTAGGTTTGGTGTTGTTTTTCATTATACCTCTTGTAACTTCTGTTTATTATGCATTTAATGATGTTACAATTGCTGTAGGTGAGGTTCAGCAAGAGTTCGTAGGTATTAAGTATTTTGATGAACTAATTACGGTTGATCCTAATTACATAAATAATCTTAGTTCATCTATTGGCATGATGTTTTACTCTTTACCAATTATTATTGCTTTGAGTTTGATTTTAGCAGTACTACTTAATCAAAAATTTAAGGGTAGAACAATTTTTAGAGCTATATTCTTTATTCCGATTATTATTGCAAACTCTGTAGTTATGGATCAACTTAATAGCGAATTTGTTAAATTACCGCTATTTTCTTCCGGTACAGGTGCAGATAGTTTAATTAACTATCCTGAAATAATTGCCGGTCTTGGTATTCCTGAACAAATTTCTCCAATTTTGACATTCTTGCTTTCAAATACTATTAACCTTATTTGGAAATGTGGTGTTCAAACTATACTTTTCCTTGCAGGTTTACAAAGTATATCTGCTTCTATGTATGAGGTTTCTAAAATCGAGGGCGCTAATAAGTGGGAAGAGTTCTGGCTTATTACAGTTCCTAGCCTGAGACATATAATTTCTCTTGTAATGATTTATACTATGATCGAGTTGTTCGTAAGCTTAGACAATCAACTTGTTGCGGTAGCTTATGAAAAAATCTTAGGACAAGAGTTTGGATTGAGCTCGGCAATGTTGTGGATTTACTTTATAATAGTTTTGGCTATTATTGGTGCTGTATATGTATTATATCAACACTTCTGTGTTAAGAGATGGGAATAATTTCATTTTTAAATATTATGCAAGATAAATTGGAAAGGGGATTTTGTATGAAAAAGAGAATCTACAAGGTATTAAGTCTCTTGCTCACATTCTTGATTGTATTTTCTGCATTTGCCAGTGTTTTAGGCACAGTAACTGCCGTGACAGAAAAGGTTTATTATGTCAAGGCAAACGGTGACGATAGTAAATTGGGTGATAATAAGACTAATGCAGTAAAAACAGTGGGTAAAGTTATTGAATTAGCGACTGCCGAGGGTCTTGCTGAGGGCGATATCGTTAATGTTAAGGTTGTAGGTCAAGACCCTGTTGCTTGGCTTGCTACCGGTAATCAGTTACCTGAACATGCCTTTAAACTTGTTATTGACTCAAACACTGCTTCTATTGTTGGTACAGTAGGCGATGGAAACGCAATTGTTTTAGGCGGTGATGTTGAGTTCAAGAACATTAAGGTTAACTTTGGTAGTTCATTTGCTAATATAACAGCAAACGGACATAATGTAAGTTCCGGTTTTAAAACCCAATTTGAAGGTACCAAAGAGCAAAGCGGCTTTAATATTGGTAACACCAATATTGATACGACTTATTCTAAGCCTGTTTCTATTTTAGTAAATATTCCGATAATGAAATTCGGATTCGGTAATATTTTTGGAAACACAGTTTACAATGAGAAACTTAATGTTAAATATAGCGATTCTGAAGGCACTCCGGCATTTTCAATGAGTGCGGATGATGGTACTACAACGTTTAATGCAGCTGCAAATCTTGAAATCAATGCAGCATCTTCATTTACCTTTGCTAATACTGACAAGGTTGTTTTTGGTGCTGACGGTTATTTGCAGATTTTTAATGCAACCGCAAAAGAAATTGCTACAACCGATTTAGCAGGTATTGATACTGCAAAGCTTTGGGTAATCAATAATAAGCTTGGCATTTCTTCGGTATTTACTGCTACAGACGTAAGCGGTAAATTTAAAGTAGATACTGATAATTTCTTTAATATTAAGGCTATAGATGCTACTAACGAAAACAATGTAGTAGAGCCTGTTGAAGGTTATTTAACACTCCCTGCCGGCGCATGGAATCTGTTTGCTGAAAAAGTACCGCAAAAGGCTACTTACTATGCCGCTGCAAAGGGTAATGGGGATGGTTCTTCTGTAAACTCTCCGTTAGGATCTCTTGCTGCAGTTGTAACTAAAGCTCTTGCAGATGGTTATATGGCACAGGATGAAGTAACAGTAAAAGTAATTGGTACTGAAAAGCTTACTTTAGGCAACATTCCGAATCATGATTTCAAACTTATTGTTACTTCTAACACAGGTAAAGAGGCTACTGTAGGTAATCAAAACGGAGGAGGTAATTTAGCCGGCGATACCGAATTCAAGAACATTAAAGTTTATTTCGGTGGCGATTTAGAAGGAACTAAATATAAAAACTTTTGCTGTGGCGGTTATAATGTAACATTTGGTGAAGGTTGTTCTTACGCTGGTAAACCTGTTGAATCCACTTTTGTTATCGGTGTTTCTTCAGGTGATAAAGTTTTCACAAAGGATTTCACAATTGATTCTAGAATTTCTGTTAGAAACTTCTATATTGGTCCTGACTGGAATAATTCTGTATACAACTGTAATGTTACTGTATTTTATGATTACGGCGGAGAAAGTCCTATTTTCAATTTAGGAACAAAACAAGGTAATGGTATTACTACATATAATAAGTCATTAAACCTTATTATCAAAAATTCAGGTACAGCTAGCTTCATTCAAGCAGGAAATATGAAATTTGGTGATGACGGATATTTCCAAATTTTGAATTCAGGTTCTTCAAAGATCGATCAAAGAGATTCAGGCCTTGATGTTCTACCTGCTGATAAATTATGGATACTTAATAATGTTTCCGGTAAAAATTCAGTTATAAACATTACCGACACCAAAGGCGTATATGATGTTAAACTTGATAATGCGGAGCACAAGCTTATAGCTACTAATATGCTAACTAATGAATCGGTTATTTACGATGGTGCAAATGGACTTACAGGTAAAATTACTCTTCCTGCCGGTGCTTACATAATTTCAATTGACAGAGACCCTGAATATAGAGATTACTATGTAGACTCTGAAAGAGGCGTTGAAGTAATTTCCGGTACCCGTCCAGAAGGCGTAGGTACAAAAGAAAATCCGGTAAAGACTTATTCGGATGCTACTCGTCTTATTGCAGCTGATGGTTTGGCTGAAATAGATGTTGCTACAATTTACTTACCTTCAGGTACAACGAGTCATTGGGGTAGTTCTGCAGTGGCTGTTAAACCACTTATTATAATTGATGCTGCTTCTGAAGAGCAAGCTCTACTTGAAACCGGCGGTTCTGTTTCGTTGGGCGCAGATACGGTATTTAAAAATGTATCTTTTTCACTTGGTGGTAAATGGCCAGAGTTCTCACTGAATGAGCATAGCCTCACGATTGATGAGAAAGCTGTTCTTAATACCTCTACAGTTTATTTATGGTCTACAGCATATGCTAAAAAGCGCGCTAATGATGTCGATATAATTGTTAAAGGTAAATTCTTAACAACCGAGCTTAAATTATATGCTCCTTATCATAGCCATACATCTACAGGTGACTTCAATATTGTTTGGGATAATCCTGATTGCACGTTGGCACTTGCTTTTGGTAATCATGGTACGGACCGTGGTGCTCACACACCAAATATTTATGAAGGTAATATTAACGTTACTATTAAACAAGCTGATGCATTTTCAATGAAGACTGTAGGTGCAGGTGCCGAGATTAAAGGTACATTTAATGTAATGATTGATGATGATGTTAGGCTACCCTACAATACAAAGGTGAAGTTTAATGACTTTCCTGTAGAAGGCGGTAAATGGTACATTACTAATGTCGCTGAAGATATTGATTTTGCAACCTTTACTAAAGAAAAGGGTAAATTTGCTGTTAAAAACGGCGCTACCGCGTATACTCGTATGGGTGAAGAAGCTACTGTAAAACATGTTGGTGGCACAGTTGATTTATCTGCAGCTCCGGGCGAATATGTAATTTCTGATAAGAAAGATGTTGAGCCTATAATAGATGATCCCCAAAAGATGCTTTATTATAAATTGGGCGGTGGTAATAAGCATATCGCACAAAGAGCTTATCCAATCGAGGATAATCAAACCTATATATTTGAATACACTATTTTCAGTCAGGCTTATTCGCTTACTAAACCAATAGTTGTTGAAGATGATAGAAGATCAGTAGCACCTGTTGAAATTATTTCTGATACCTTATTGGGTAAAGAAGGCACACCTGGTGCTAACTTCCATAGAGTTGTTGCTCAGTTTACACTTCCTGAAGGTGTAAATAAATCAGAAGGTACTTCACTTTTCGTGGGTGTAAGTCTTTCCCCACATGATGAAGGCTTGATTTTAGACCGTACAGTTTATAAAAAAGGTGATCCTGAAAAGAAAGATCTCTTTAGAGGCGGAAATATGTTCCATGACGGTCTTGACGAAATAACCCTCAACTATGAATTCTGGGGTGCGGTATTCTCAGGTAGTGCTGGTGGCTCTGGTAGAACTTATTGGACAAACGGAATTCAAGAGCTTAAGATTATGAATAAGGATCTAAGCTATGCTGATTATCTAGTTTATCTTAACAACCCGCAAGACGGCAAGTGGTGGAATGACGATGATATCGTAAAAGAAGAGGAATTTGAAACCTACGCTAAGGCTAAGGGTACTTTCAAAGACCAAGATGGCAAGGGAATAAAGGGTATTAAATTCCGATTAGCTTCCACTGACCATTCTTACGAAGCTACCACAAATTCTAAGGGTGCATTTAACTTTGGTGTTATTGTTACAGGCTTCTATGATTTATATATCGTTGATGGCGAAGAAGAAATCCATACCGGTTTCAATTCCTATATTTCACAGGACGACTTAATTGTATTTAATATCGTAAGTGATATGAGCGGTATAGTTGTAGAAGATACTGTAAATCCTGATGATAATTATGGTGATGATTATCTCGGCGATTATACAGGCGAAGATACACAAACAAGCATCGATGGTGATAATGTTGAAGAAATTATCCCAAGTGGTAACCTTAAGGGTACAGTTTATACACCAAACCTTGAAACCGTTAAGGACTTAAAGGTTGGATTAAGAGGTGTAGGCGAAGCTGTAACCGATGCAAATGGTGTATTTGGCTTTGCGGACATACCTGTAGGTGACTATGAGATTTATGCTATTAATTCTGATGGTAGTGAATACGTATTCAGAAAAGTTACCATTAAGGAAAATGTTAACTTAGAGGTTAAGCTTAAGTATGAGCCTTCTATCAATGATACTGATGCTGACGGTGCAGATAACGGTTGGATTATTTGGGTAATCGTTGCTTCGGTTGTTGCATTAGTTGTAGTTGGTGTATTGATTTTCTTCCTTGTTATTAAAAAGAAGAAAGTTTAATATTTTACTTAAAATTTAAATAAGCAGTCGCTTTTGCGACTGCTTATTTTTTTGCGGATTTTGTATTATTTTTTATATTACTTAAAGGATTAGAATCTATAGCATTTTTTATTTGGCTGTCAGATACATGAGTATAAATTTGGGTGGTGCCAAGATTAGAGTGACCTAAAATATCCTTTAAAACGCGGATATCTACTTCGCCATGCTGATACATTAGCGTAGCAGCTGTGTGCCTTAGCTTATGTGTTGAAAAGCCCTGACCGCCAAGTCCGGCCTTTTCAAGATAGGTTTTAACTATGTGCTGAACAGTTTTGTTACTAATTCGGCGGTGATTTCGGCTAATAAATAAAGCATTGCGGTCGGCGAAATTTATATCTTCTGTGGGTCTTACAGCAATGTATTCTTTAACGGCATTAAGGCAAGCCTCGTTTAAATACACAAGTCGTTCTTTATTACCTTTACCAACAACCGTCATAGTACCATCAGGCTTAATGCTGCCAACATTAAGTGAGCAAAGTTCGGCCAAACGCAAACCACAGTTTAAAAAGAGTGTTAAAATGCAAAAATCACGCTTTTGGTTAGGACCGTCTACCGAGTTTAAAAGTTCAATCGAATCTTCAAGCGTTAAATGCTTAGGTAGGGATTGTTTTACCTTTGGGGATTCGAGCATAAGCGCGGGATTAGTGTCTAACTGATGCGTTTGTTCACAAAGGTATCTAAAAAATATTCTAAGTGTGGAAGTTTTTCTGGCTCTAGTTGCCGCGTTATTTCCACGCTCATTTTTACAAAAAACAAGATAAGCATAAAGGTCTGAAATAGTGATTGTTTTTATTAAATTTATATCTATATCTTTAATTTCGATTTCTTCAAAAGGAATTTTAACATCAGCAATGCCGCGTACTAACAAAATATAGCGAAAAAAGGTTTGAAGGTCTAAATAATAACCTTCAACCGACAGGGAAGACTTACCTTTAATTGTTTCACTGTAGGTTAAAAAATCGCGTATTATATTAGGACAGTTTTGCAAAATTTCGTATTTCATAAATACTCCTTAACATTTTGTATAATTCATTATATCATTTCAAACTTAAAAAAGCAATCTTAAAAAGGTGCGGTAATTCCACTATTGAAAATCGAAAACGAAAATGTTATCATAGAAACAGATGAGAGATGTCTTTTGGGCGTTTTTGAACCGATGGCGATTTATTTAAAGCTACAGTGGAGTTTCAGTTAAAACAACAATAAGCAGGAATTATAATTATGACAGACAAAACAAGAAAAATTTTAAGCGCTTTCTCTATGATTGCCTTTTTGGTTTTTTGCATAGGGGTAGGTTGGTACATTGGTCGACCTATGGTGCAGTTTGTATCCGAGCCTGAGCGTTTTCGCGCTTGGGTAGATAGTAGCGGTTTTATGGGTAAGGTATACTTTGTGCTCATGGTTACATTCCAGGTAATTATTGCATTAGTCCCCGGTGAACCGCTTGAAATTGGTGCAGGCTACGCTTTTGGCGCGGTCGAAGGTACAATACTTTGCCTTATAGGAATAGCGCTTGGAAGTCTTGTTGTGTTTTTACTTGTAAGAAGGTTTGGCATAAAGCTTGTAGAAGTGTTTTTCTCCCTAGAAAAGATAAAATCGCTTAAGTTTTTACAAAATAAAAAGCGTGTAGCGGCTTTAGTGTTTTTAATGTTTTTCCTTCCCGGTACACCTAAGGATTTATTAACATATTTTGTAGGTATTACCGATATTAAGTTTAGTCACTTTTTGATTATTGCAACCTTTGCTCGTATTCCTTCGGTTATAACCTCAACCATTGGCGGTAGCTTTTTGGGCACAGAAAAATATACCTTTGCAATAATTGTTTTTGCGCTCACATTGATTATTAGTGCTATTGGTTGGATTGTTTATACTAAAATGCAAAAGGAATAGCTAAAAGGCTCTACGATTTTTTTGTAGAGCCTTTTATATTGACAAAATTTGAGTTTGAGTATAAAATTATATTGTAATATTTAGTATAAAGAGGAAAATTATGGCGGTTAAAATTTCACCATCGCTTTTAGCGGCTGATTTTATCAATTTAAAGGATGAGCTTATTAAGCTTAAAGAAAACAATACGGATATGCTTCATTTTGATATTATGGATGGTACTTTTGTTCCTAATATATCGTTTGCCAATCCTATTCTAAAGCAGGTTAAGGCTAATACCGATATCCCTTTGGATGTTCACCTTATGATAGACCGTCCGCATAGATATATTAAGGAATTTGCAAAATCGGCCGATTTTTTAAGCTTTCATTTTGAAGCGGGAAGCAATGTTGCCGAAACTTTAAAGGAAATTAGAGAATGTGGCTGTAAGGCTTGTCTTACAATTAAGCCAAAAACTAAGGCGGAAGAAATTTTCGAGTTTTTGCCCCTTTGCGATATGGTGCTTGTGATGTCGGTAGAGCCGGGCTTTGGCGGTCAGTCATTTATGCCTGAGTCTTTGGATAAGGTAAAGGCTTTAAGAAAAGAAATTGACCAAAAAGGCTTTGATACCCTTATCGAAATTGATGGCGGTATCAATGCCGAAACCGCGCCATTAGCCGTAAAAGCAGGTGTTGATGTTCTGGTTGCAGGCAGTTATCTTTTTGGCGATAAAATGGCCGAGAGAATGGAATACCTTAGGTCTCTTTAAAAAAGTATTTGCCAATAGTTTTTATGGCGTTTTTGCTTATGAGCATTTTGCCGTATTCTTTGGTAAAGGCGGTTTCAATAATATTGCTGCTATGTCTTTTGCAAAACTCGTTCAAGGATAAAAGACAGCTTTCCAAGCGCATACATTTTATTATAAGCCGATAATCGTTTTCGGTTTTATAAAGCATACTATTAAAATTAAATTTTTGGCGGTATAAAAACAAAATGCTTGATATCATGCTCTCAGAATCAGGGTAGATAAACAGGTATTCCTTTGTTGGTTTATACCGCCTTTTTTTATTGGAGTAGACAGAAACTGTCATAAAATCCCTCCAGACAGGGCAAAATGTTTTAGGGTGGTACTATGAAAAACCGAAGCTTAAAGCTTGTTATAAAATCAATGCTTATCACTATGGCGGCAATTGCCTTAATTATTGTGGGGTATTTTACGGCACTATTTTTGTTTAGGCCGTTTTAAAAGATTATGTAAAAAGAGAGCCGAAATTATTTTAATTTTGACTCTCTTTGTTTTATTATTCGTAATCGTTTGGTTCGGAACAACTACAGGTTGGACTGCAGTCTTCATTACAAGGGCGCGGTGGGAAAAAGTCGTCAAGTGGGAACTGAATCTTGCTAAAGGTATCACAAGGGTGGTCAATCGAGCTTTTACATTGCTTGTCGGGTATGCAAAAATCATACACAGGAATAAGCATTTGAACATTGCGAATAAGCTGAACGATTGAGAATAAACCGATTGTAGCAAATATGGTTGGAGTACCGCTTCTAAGCTCGGTTACAACATTACCGCCAATTGCTTCGCAAACACCTTCGGGAATACAGCAAACACTCTCGTAGCAGTCGCGTATTTCGCATATACGAGCACTAAGCGGTACAGGGTCAACTGTGCTTACAACGCATTTTGGCATATTGTTGCTTCTAATTGTGGGATTGTTTTTACATACACAGCCGTTTCCTAAAGTATTTGAATAGGTTTTAACATTGCCGTCGCTACCGAATAAGATAACCTTTTTATTAAATGATGCAATACCGTTAATTACAGTAGGACATCCGCGAGAACTTGTATAAAGGTCGAAAGAAAGCAAGAAAAAGAAGGTAAGGTCACAAGAATAGTAGCCTTTGTTAAAGTTAACCGGTTCGACATCAATATATACATTAAGTACTTCCGCGCTTCTTAGTCGTACACTTAAGGCATTGTCTATAAGCGCTTGGGTTTCTGGTAAGAAGAAACAACGCAAGTCTTCAAGACAATCGCGGTCACAGCAAGAGTCATAAACTCTGCCGGCATCAATGCATACGGCTTCTTTGAAATCACCGTTAGGTGCGCAACAGCCGTTTCTTAAATCTGCCATAGAATAGCCTCCTAAAAAATTTTAAGTTGTTATTTACAACTTCACTATATTCTATGTTTTTAAACCCAAACGGTGAAAAATATTGACTTAAAAGACAAATTATCGTAAAATAAGCCTTGGTGATATTTTTGAAAAAATTAGAATGGTATAAAAAGGGTTTGGTAGATGGTATACCGATAGCGCTTGGGTACTTTGCGGTTGCGTTTACGCTTGGTATTACCGCTAAAAATAGCGGTCTTACCGCTTTGCAAACCTTTATTGCTACCGCTTTGACTAACGCTTCCGCCGGCGGTTATGCCGGTTTTACAGGTATTGCAGAAAATGTATCTTATTTAGATATGGCACTTACAATATTCGTAGTTAATATAAGATATTTTCTAATGTCGTGTGCATTAAGCCAAAAGCTTTCATCTAAAACCTCGCTTGTACATAGGCTACTTATCGGTTTTGATTTAACTGATGAAATTTTTGGTATATCTATGGCAGTAAAGGGAAATTTGAATCCTTTTTATAATTATGGCGCTATGAGTATTACCATTCCATCGTGGGCAACGGGAGCGGCATTAGGCGTTATAATCGGTAATGTATTACCGCATAGCGTTGTAAACGCTTTAAGCGTGGGTATTTACGGTATGTTTTTAGCTATTATAATACCGCCTGCAAAGCAGAATAAAATAATTGCAGGTATAGTTGCGGTATCCTTTGCTTTAAGCTTTGCCTTTGCGAAAATTCCAGTATTTTCGGGTGTTTCTTCGGGAATTCGTATTATGATTTTAACGGTAGTTATAGGCTTTGTGGCAGCTATTCTTTTTCCTGTAAAGGAGGAAGAAACAGATGAATAATATCTACATATATATCGGCATAATGTTTTTAGTAACCTTTTTAATAAGGGTTTTGCCACTAACTGTTATTCGTAAAAAAATAAAAAATGTAACTATTCGCTCTTTTTTATTTTATGTGCCTTACATAACTTTAGCTGTTATGACTTTTCCTGCTATTATAGAAACCACTGATAGTCTTTTAGCAGGGCTTATATCATTCTTGGTTGGTATTGTGTTAGCATATTTAAATGTAAGCCTTTTCGGTGTGGCGGTCAGCTGTTGTGCTATTGTATTTGTTTGTGAATTTATAATTAAACTACTATAAGAATTATAACAAAAGCACCCTTTTTAAAGGGTGCTTTAAACTATTTATTCTCTTGTTTTGCTTTTAATTCTCTCTCTGCTTGGGGAAGCCTTAAATAAAAGGTTAGAAGATTGTCAGCAGATAAGGTTTCGCCGTTTTTGAAGCTTTCTGTTGCCACGAGCCCTACGCCTATGGCATTTTGATAACGAAGCTGCGGTGAAGCTTTTCGAATATTTTCAATATCTTCTACAAATGGGAAGAAAATATCAGTACCGTCGCCGATTATTATAATGCTTCTATCGGAGTTTTGGTAATTAGTTTTAATTTCGTTTGCTAATTCGTCGCACATAAGCGCACGGTCTTCACAAAGTCTTATAACTTCGTTATTTTTAATTTCAAAAATCGCATTATAAACTTGGTTGCATCGAGCATCCATAACAGCACAAATATAGCAGTCGTTACCGACATAGTTTTCTGCCATGGCTCGTAAGGTTGAAACCGCAACACAGGGCAAATTTTTAGGTGCGGCAATGCCTTTTAGCGCACTAATACCTATTCTAACCCCTGTAAAAGAGCCGGGGCCGTTACTGATAGCTAAACCGTCAATATCATTTATACTAAGCTTTGCCGAATTTAAAACATTTTCGACCATAGGCATAAGTGTTTGCGAATGTGTAAGCCTTACATTAACAAAGCTTGATGCTAATATTTTATTGTCTTCAATTACCGCCACCGAAGCAGGGGTAGCAGAACATTCCATACTTAAAATTTTCATTAATCTTCACCTCTAGCTTTAATGGTGATTTTACGCTCGGTATCGCTTAAACGTTCAAATTCAACAAACAAAGTGTTTTCAGGTAGCGCGTTTTCAATATTTTCACTCCACTCGCAAGCTAAAACGCCACCTTCTTCTATATAGTCGAAAAAGCCTGTTGAATAAAGGTCTTCCCAACCAGAAACACGGTACATATCAAAATGATATAGTGGAAGTCTACCGCTTAAATATTCGTTGACAAGCGCAAAGGTGGGGGATGTGACTGTATCGGTTGAACCAAGACCTAATGCTAAACCGCGTGTAAAACAGGTTTTGCCCATGCCAAGGCCACCTATAAATGCGATAACCACACCGCTATTTATTTTTTCGCCTAAGGCTTTACCAATATTTTCGGTATCACTAGGACTTTTAGATATAAAACATTCCATAAATTTTGCCTTTCATTACTTTTCGCATATAAGTATAACATATATTTTCAACTTTATAAAGAGTTTATTAAAATTATTTTAAGGCACTTGAATATTTAGAGCAAATGATATATACTTATTACAGTATTTTTATGGAGGAATAAATGAGATATTTATTAGGAAAGATTGCCGACTTTGTTCGCGAATCTGACAATATACTGTTGTTGCTTACTTTTTTCGCTTCTTCTTACGGTTGCATGGCGGTTTATTCGGCAACAAATTATATGGGAAGCATACGCCCGTTTTTTGTTCAGACTCTATGTATGGTTGTGGGAATAGTAGCGGCGTGTGTAATCTCTACAATAGATTTTGAAAAAATGCTTAATAAGTGGTATTTAGCTGCCGCTTTGGGTGTAATACCTGTAATTTTAACCTTTTTTATAGGCTTTGCGCCCGAAGGAACTGATGATAAGGCTTGGCTTAATTTAGGTTTTACAACCTTCCAACCATCGGAGCTTATGAAAATCTGCTTTATTCTAACCTTTTCTATGCATTTAGGCAAGGTTTATAAGAATATAAACAAAATTAAATATCTATTACCTGTGTGTCTCCACGCGGCTTTCCCCGTTTTAATTATTTTTATTCAAGGTGACGCCGGTACCGCGCTTGTGTTTGCGGTTATGGTTATATTTATGCTAATGGCGGCAGGCCTTTCTTGGAAGTATTTTGCGGGTGCATTTGCCGCATTCTTAGTGGCATCCCCAATCGCGTATTTCTTGGTTCTAAACGATGAACACCGCGAGCGCATTTTAAATATGTTCGATATTGATGGTGATATCAAGGGCGTTGGTTGGCAACAGTATTGCGGAAGAATGGCGCTTTCAAACGGTGGCTTTTTTGGTGAAGGTTACTTACAAGGCACCCGTACCCAGCTTGGTAAAGCCGGTATCCCTGAAGGTCATAACGACTTTATATTTGTAACCATTGGCGAAGAATTGGGATTTTTAGGTTGTGTTGTGGTTTTAATACTTCTTGTTGCAATATTTATAAGATGCCTTACCGTAGCTCGAACCTGTGTTAAAAAGGAAGGTAAATATATCGCAATCGGCGTGTTTTCAATGCTTTTTGCTCAAACAGTTATAAATGTTGGTATGTGTATGTCTATAACCCCTGTAATTGGTATTACTTTGCCGTTTTTCTCGGCTGGTGGCACTTCGCTTTTGTGTCTATTCCTAGGAATAGGTTTGGTTTTAAGTGTTTACAGGCACCGTAATTACCGAACCATTTATTTAAGGGAATACTAAAAAGTTAATATGTTTTTTCAAACCTCGACAATTTGTCGAGGTTTTCTTTTTTATATACCATAAATCCACCGAATTTTAAAAAAATCTCCTTAAAAACCCCATTTTTTACTAAAAAGCGGGGTTCTCTTGTTTTTTCAACAAATTTCGAGCTACCTAAAACAATATAGTGGATTAGGTGACAGTAGAAATTTTGAAAATTTTAAAATTCACGTTTACAAATTTTCATCCTACCGTTACTTAAGGTTGAAAGGATGTTGAAAATGTGCAACGAAATTTTAAAAAAACTGATTTTAGAATTTAAAAAAGGGGATGCTAAATCTTTTGAATTTATCTATAAGGTTTTTGAAAGACTGATACGGCTATATGCCGCAAGGGTAGATTTTGAAGAAACGGTTGCGGAACTCGATTTGTTTTTAATCGAACTGCTACACAAATTGGATTTAACAAGGTTTCAAAGTGACAGCTCTTACACTATTCAAAAATACATAGCAGTATCAATTAGAAACCGATATTTAGACCTTTTAAAAAAGCAGATTGAGCGGATGCAAAAAACCTTACCGTTACTCGAACTTTCAAGCGCTAAGGAAGATTATTATGAAGAAAAAATCATGCTTCCCGATGCGTTTGCGTTATTAACACCAAAACAAAGAATGGTTTTAAAGGGGAAATACATATACGGCTATAACGATGTAGAAATTTCCATAATGATGGGGACTACAAGGCAGGCAGTAAATAGTATTAAAAACAGAGCCTTTGAAGTTTTAAAGGCATATTACAACTATTAAAAAGGAGAAAAAATAATGTTTAAATTAGCACTTAATGCAGGTCATGGAATGAACACTTTGGGAAAGCGATGCCTTAAAAAGCTTGACAACAACTCCACTCGCGAATGGTATTTAAATAGTCGCATTTGCGAAAAAATTGAAGAAAAGCTAGAAGAATTTTTGGGGGTTAAAATCCTAAGACTTGATGACAGAACAGGCCACCGGGATATAGCACTTAAAAAACGTACCGATTCAGCAAATGAGTTTTTGGCAGATTTTTATTTATCCATTCACCATAATGCCGGCATAAACGGTAAATCGGGCGGTGGTATAGAAGCATATATTTATACTAAAGCAGGCAGCGAAAGCGCCGAATGGCAAAAGGCATTATATAAGGCGGTGGTAGATAAAACAAATTTAAAAGGAAACCGCGCACAAGGTATGCGCAAAGCCAATTTGCACGAATGTAGGGAAAGTAATATGCCTTGCGTGTTATTAGAATGTGGGTTTATGGACTCGAAAACCGATGTGCCGATTATCCTTACAGAAAAATTTGCTACTAAAGTAGCTGATGCTTGTGTAGAAGTAATTGCAAGCAAGGCAAAGCTTAAAAAAATCAAATCGAAAAAGGCACCGCAAACTAACAAAAATAAAAAGGTTTTGGCTTGGCAAAAGGCGGCTATAAAAGACGGTTTTGTTTTTGGTGAACACGGTGCCGACGGGGTATGGAGTGATGATTGTCATGCGGTTGCAAAATCTGCAATATGCAAAAAAAGGCTTACATATAAATACAAAAACCTCACCGAAATTGTGCAGAAAGCGGTAGGGGTTAAGGTAGACGGAAAATTTGGTAGTAAAACGCAAAAGTCTGTAAAAGAATTTCAAAAGAAAAATAAGCTACTTATAGACGGCTGCGTAGGACTTACAACTTGGAAAAAGATATTGGGGGTGAAATAATGAAGCAAAAGTTTTTAAAATGGCTTAAAGCGGCAGGTATACGCGCAATAAAAACGGTGGCAGAAACAGCAATTGCTACTATAGGCACATCGGCGGTAATCTCGCAGGTTGATTGGCGACTGGTACTATCAGCTTCAATGCTTTCGGGCTTAGTGTCGCTGCTGCTTTCAATTAAAGGCTTGCCAGAGCTTGAAAAGTAGTTTTTAGCAATAATAAGTATGTTTTTTAAAGAAAAATAAAAAGGAGGCTCTATTATGAGCGAAACAAATAACAATTCATTAAAAACGAGTGAAAAACAAATTACGTTAACAAGCCAATTAGAAATTACTAATTACACAGATAGTCAAACTGTAGATGAGGTTGAGAATTATACAATAGGTATTTCTTCCTATGCGACCGAAATGGTGAAAAATTGTTTATATATTTGCTGTGACCTGTATGATCATACAAGAAACAACCGCATTAAAAAGGCGGAACTTACCCTGTATCAAATAGTGGCTGTAACCGAAGCGGAGAGAAACTGCAAATTAGGTATATTCCCTTATGATGAGTGGATATATTCAGCGCCCACAGATGTAAGCAATAATTTGATTGATTATGTAAAAATAAAAGAAAACGGTGAAGAATTAATTGCTTATACCTTTGATGTTACAGATATTGTTGAAAAGATGGTTGAAGAAGGTCGAGAAGATTTTCATATATTTGTGAAGCCTATAAGCGAAGATTCACAAGAGGATAGTTATATTGTTGTTTACGGTAAAAATAGTGAATACGCGCCAAAGGTTACAATTACTTGTGAATCAAACTACGGTGTTAATACTAATTACCGCAGTGACTCTCACGAGCTAGGTCGTTTTGGTCAGGGCAGTATTGATTTACAGTACGGTAACCTTATGTTTGAAAGTGAAGATTTTGCTTGGGGCGGCAATAGAATGCCTGTAACAATTAAGCATTTATATAATAGCTTGTTATATAATCAACAGTATAACAAAAATAGCAGTATTGGTCTTAATACTGCAGATTTCAGCGCTATGAAGTTGGGCTTAGGCTTTAAGCTTAATATTATGCAAAGTATGTGTAAAAACGATGATGACGGTAATTATGTTTACACAGGCGAAAACGGGGAAGAGCTTTACTTTATGTCGACTGAAGACGCAAATATTTATAAAACAAGCGAAGATGATGGCGAGCTAGAGTATAACGAAAGCACCCGCATTTTAGATAACGGCGATAGGTATTTGTTTGATGAAAATGGCAGACTAATTAAAATTACCGATGAAAATAATAATTCAATAAAAATTGAATACACCGATAACAGAATTACAACTGTTAAGGATGCGGTAAATAGAGTCTTTGCCTTTGGGTATGATGCTAACGGTTTCTTAACATCAATAACCGCGCCCGACGGTACACAAATAACATACACTTATGCAAATGACCTACTTACAGCGGTAAATTATCCGAACGGAAAGTCGGCGGAAATAACATATACAGATAAAAAGCCTAGAGCGGTTACCCTTTATGACAACGGTGTGCCCGTTCAAAAAATGCAATATACCTTTAGCAATTACGCCATAAGTAAGGTTATTGAGTACGGATATAAAGACGGTGTTTCACAAGAAGGTATTACAAAAACTTATACGTATTCGCAGTCGGCAGGCAGAACAGTTATACATTCAAGTGAAAACTCAGAAAACACAGTTTATGTATTCGATAATGACGGCGAAATCGTAAATGAATATCTGGAACCTTATGCTAGCGAGTATAAAGTTCCGCTTGAAAATGGAAAAGGTGTTACATGCGTAAATAACCTTTTAATCGGTCACAACTTTGAAAATGTTTCGAGCGATTGGACAGAAGAGTCTGCCAATTCAGGTTATCTAAGCTTTGAGCTTGTGGAAGATGAAGAAAAAGTTAAATACGGTAGAAAATATTTAAGAATCACTTCCACTAATACTGGCACTATTCGAAACGGTATTTATCAATTGGCATATATACCGGAGGGCGATTGCACATTCTCAGCATATATGCGTGTGAAGTCGGGCTTCGAAGGTGAAAACGATGGCGCATATTTGAGTATATATCAAGCCGGTACACCTGACGCATTAGTAAATAGCGAAAAGCTAAGAATTCCTGACGATGAGTTTGTTCGCGTTAGTGTCACCTTTTCAGGTGGTAGTACCGGTTATTGCGCTGCAATTATGCTTGACGGCGCAGGTGAAGTTGAAATTAATGCACCGCAGTTTGAGTTTAATGCTGCAGCAAATTCTTACAATATGCTTTCTAATAGTAGCTTGAAAGAAGAATCAGGTTGGAACTTAAATAATGCCCAGTACGATTATGAAAACGGTTTCCGTTTAGCAGGTTCACTAAAAATAACAGGTGACCTTGATAGCCAAAAATCAAGCGGACAAGCCGTAATTGTTAAAAGTGCTAAGTCTACCCGAGAAACCTTTAAGCTTTCAGGTTGGGCAAAGGGCTATGCATTGCCTACACACGACGACGCAGAAGAAAATCCCACATTCCGTTTGCGTGCGGTGATTAACTATGCGGATGGCACTACAAATGAAACACCAATAACAGCAGATTTTTGCCCTTATACTTCCGACTGGCAGTATGCATCGGTTGAATTTTCAAAGGATGCTTATAAGGAAGTAACCAATGTACAAGTATTTTGCGATTATGACTATAACTACGGTGATGCATATTTTGACGATATTGAGCTTGTACGTACTTCTATTGAAACAGGTCTTGAGCCCGAGGATTTTGCGGTAGAAGAGGACGATTATACCGATGAGAGCGGTACTACAACCGAAGGCGTACAAGCTCACACCGACGAAACAGAAGAATTAAATGCTTTCAATGAGCTTGTGGATGCTTTTGGCAATACTTTAACCGAAACCACCTTTACCGATGGTGAATTTGGTACAATCTACCGTTCGTTCGGTTATGATGAAGACGGTAATAACCTTGTAAAAGAAACCGACGCGCGTGGCTATACTACCGAGTATGTTGTAGATAAAACAACTTCGCAAAACAAAGAGGTTACCGACCGCTTAGGCAATAAAACCGTTTACGAGTACGACCAGTCGGGCAGAACAACTAAGGTTACAAGCAAAAATGTTAGAAATAGAGAAATTGGAACAGTTTCTTACGCTTACAATTCCTATGATGACCTTACCGAAATTGTGCGCGGTGACGGTTTAAAGTATGTACTTAAATATAACGCTTTCCGTAACCTTGAAAGCATAGGTATTGACGGTAAAGAAGACGGCAACCTGATAACCTACACCTATAAAACAGGTAGCGGTAGACTTACAAGTATGACCTACGCCAACGGCGATAAAATGACCGCAACCTACGACGGTATGGGCAATATGATTGCTGAAAGATGGGTAGATAAGGACGGTAATCTAACCGCACATTACCAATACGGCTATACCGCACAGGGTGAAATTGTAAGAACTGTTGACAAGGTTGAAAATAAATTGTATAATTATACATACGAAGACGGCATACTTGTGCGAGCGGTTGAAAGTGAAATCACCTATAATGATTATGGTTTAATCGATTCTAAAACCGTAATCTCTACTATTCGCTATACCTACGATAGCGAGGGTACGCTTACTCAAAAGCGCATTACTTCTAACAACAGCGAGCAGGTTATTACTTACACCACCGCCGAAAATGAGTCACAGCTTGTTAAAACTACGGTGGGTGAGCATAGCTTTGTAAGTACCTCTAAAAACGACTCATTCGGCAGAAAAGAGTTTGATGAG
>JAZUPK010000048.1:0-16403 GCA_045605125.1 Acutalibacteraceae bacterium
TGAATTAGAAAAATACATAGATTACTATAATAACAAAAGAATTAAGAGCAAACTAAAAGGACTGAGCCCTGTCCAATACAGGATTCAATCCTCGTTAGTTGCCTAATTGAATTTTTGTCTAACTTTTTGGGGTCAGAACATTAACGAGTGCTCATTTTAAACTACTTTTTCTTTGGAGCTTTAATTTTATTAAGCTTAGCGTTAAGCTTTAAAAGTTCTTCTTTTGTAAACTTAACATCCATCATACCGCCCATAAGAGTAAAGAGTCTAAGCGCTGTAAAGCCGCCCATCATACTCATCATATCGGCATTTATTTCAAAGCCCATTGCTTCCATTTTTGGTTCTTCGCCGTTCTTGCCTTTTTTGCCGCCCATCATCTTTGCAAAAAGACCCATAAAGAGCATTTTGCCCTGTAATGTAGAAATAATATCGCTCATCTTATCGTTTAAGGATAGATATCCTTCTGGGGCGTCAATATCGAACCAGTTAAGAATAGCGCCCTTTTCAACAAGTCTATATGCTTCGTTGAAGGTGTCTACCTTGCGAATAACACTTTGATCTTTATATTCGCCTGCAACAGCAACAAGCTCGGTTTCGCCTTCATTCTTAACATTAAACTTAAAGAAGTGGTCTTCAGCAACCTTCTTGCCAACCGATACGCCGTTTGCAAAAAGTTCAACCTCGGGAAGATTTGAATAAACGGTAACTACTGTTTCATCCTCTACCCTATCAATATAACGCTTTGAGCAAAGATGTACAAATGGTTCATCAGAAAGCCAAGCCTTATAAGCATAGAAGGAATCTTTCTTATACTTACGGTCAAAGGTTACAAGACCCTTGTGGTTTTGTCCGTTTTCGCCGCCTTCGTTTCTTGCATCAGCACCGAAGTCAAACATATTCCAAACGTGTGTAGCCCACATATATTTGCGGGTGAAGAATTGTTTTATAAGCTCTTCGTGATAGTAGGACTGATATTCTTCAGTATAGTCTCCTTGGCGAGGGTCAGAGGTATGCCAATTAAGAGCTTCACAACCATACTCAGAGCAACCAATCGGGATAGTTGGATGCATTTTATGGAACTTATCAAACCAAGGACCATTCATAGAGGTTTCGCCGCCGTACCAACCGAAGTAGTGGTTGTAGGAAACAACATCGGGGATTTGGAGATACGGGTCTTCCATTTTACACATAGAAACTGCAGCAATAGTTGTAAGACGAGTTTTATCAAGCTCGTGACAAAGATCATTAAGTATTCTGTGGTTTTCGAGAAGGTCATCGTCCGAACCACCTATACTAATTTCATTTGAGAGACCCCAAACAACTATACACGGGTGGTTATAGTTTTGGTAAACGAGCTCCTTCATTTGAGAAATTGTGTTTTCTCTGCCTGTAGGCATATGCTTTGAAATATATGGAATTTCTGCCCAAATCACTAAGCCTTTTTCATCGCAAAGATCATAGAAGTATTGATCGTGCTGATAGTGAGCAAGGCGAATTGTTGTCGCACCCAGCTCGCAAATTAAATCAATATCTTCTTTGTGATGCTCGGGTAATAACGCATTACCGTAGCCCCATCTGTCTTGATGGCGGGAAACACCGCGCAAGGGGTATTCCTTACCGTTAAGAATAAAACCGTTATCAGGATCAATTTTAAAGGTACGGCAACCAAAACGAGTGCAAACATTATCAATTACTTCGCCGTCTTCCATAAGCTCAGCTTCACAGCAGTAAAGATACGGGTCAAATTTACCGTTCCATAAATGAACATTGTTAATTACAAAATCAGCAGTAGTATCAGCGGTTTCAATGCTATCAAGTGCATTTTCTTCCTTGTCGTAAATTGTGTAACGAACTGTCTGACCCATTTTAGCGTTTGTAAGATAGGTTTCAACATGAATCTTGGCATTTTCGCCCTCTACTGTAGGAGTAACTGCAATACCCGGAGCACCGAAAAAGTCAAGGTCGAAGTGTGATTCCTTAACACAGATAATGTTAACATCTCTATAGATACCGCCGTAGAAGGTAAAGTCTGCCATTTGGGGATAAACGGTTTCGTTTGCAGAGTTATCTACAGTAATAACTAAAAGGTTGGAAAATTCCAAAGCATCTGTTAAATTGACTCTCCAAGTAGAATAACCGCCGTAGTGACTTGCAAGCTCTTTACCGTTTAAATAAACTGTAGCAGAAGAGTTTGCACCCTTAATTTCAAGGTAGTACTGCTCAGCTTCGGGTAAATCTGTCTTATTAAAAGCTTTTGCATAGTAAGCAGTGCCACGGAAGTAATCGTTATCGCCATCCTGTCCGTCAATAGCGTTCCAGGAATGAGGAAGATTAACAAAATTCCAGTTTGTTGGCATAGAAGCAGGGATTTCGCTTGCCTGCTTTGTAAAAGCCCATTTACTATTGATGTTTACAATATTTCTCATAATCTTCTCCTAATAAATTTATTCATAAAAGTCCGACAGCACAAGCTATCGGACTTTTTTGTTTTAATTTTCAGCGTTTTCGATAGCTTCGTCTCTGCCAAGGTCTTTATTCATTCTAGCAAGAGTTTTCTTGTCAAGATTGTAAATAACACCAAGACCTATAAACTGAAGAACCGCAGAGAACATAAATGTTGCTGCAACGATATATCTCATATTAACAGCAACTTCCCAAACTTGATTACCTTCATTTGCACCAACATAGCCGAAAGCAACCATGATAATAAGAACAAGTGAAGGACCTATACCTTGCGCTAACTTACGGAAGAAGGAGTGAAGCGAATATACAGTACCTTCTTCACGAGTACCGAATTTCCATTCGTTATAGTCGATAGCGTCGCCCATCATTGCCCAAGAAACCGTAGAGTAAATACCAAGGCCAAGTGAGAAAATGAGCTGACATAAAATGTAAATTATAAGGTCAAGACCGGTATTATCGGGAATGATAATGAATAAACCAAGTCCTGCTGCCATAGAAACGATAGAACCGAAGGTTGCAAGCTCTTTTTTACCAAACTTAGCAACACATTTACGAGCAAGAGGAGTAAATACTACAATCGGAATCATTGCGAAAAGCTGAACTATACCCGAAATCTGAACATTTTTAAAGTAAGACTGGAAGATAACGGTAACAGCGGTAGTAGCACCCTGCATACCGATGAACATACCCATAGCAGCAACTGTTGCGCCAACTGCAGGGCGATTCTTTATAAAGTTGCCAAAAGCTTTGAATACATTAAACTTTGGAGCTTCTTCGCCAACTAAAGCACTGGTTTTAACACGGATTTCAGTATTTTTAATCATGAACTGGAAGCAAAGGAAACCAAGTGCGCCCATTATAAGCGCAGCGATGAAAACTCTATTACCTATTAAGTTATTGTCCTTATCATAAATGATGAAAGGAAGAATAACCATAGGAACCATATTACCAAAAATAGAACCAATTGAACGCCAAGCCGAAAGAGAAGCGCGGTCCTTAACATCGTTAGAAATTAACGATAAAAGTGAACCGTAAGGAACGTTTGCAACTGTGTAAAAAGCATCCCATACAACATAGCCTGCAATAAAGATTATTGCTTTTGCCCATGTAGCAGCATTCGGGAAGGGTAAGAAGCAGCAAGCGCCACCCACAATAAGACCTAACGAACCTGCCCAGATGTATGTAAGGAACTTATTCCTCTTATACTTGTGTCTGTCAGCGTCAATAATAGAACCAATAAGCGGGTCGTTAATTGCATCCCATACCTGCACTACAATAAGAAGTAATGCATACCAAAGGTCCATCTTCATAAACTGTGTCCAGAAGATAGCCATTGTGCCCTTAAGAGCAAAACTCATGTTACAACCAAGGTCACCTGCAGCATAAGCAACGCAGTCACGTATACTAAACTTACGGTATCCGTTAGCATCAAGTTTAACTTGTTTTTTTTGCCATTGTTTTTCCTCTTTTCCGCAAAAATCGTTTAAGTAATTTCACTTATATTTTGCTATAAATAGTATAAAATATTTTCACACTGTTATGTTAGTACAATTTTAAACTATTTTTGCATTTTTTTAATATAATATTAAAAATAATAGTTGTTTTTGTACAAAAGTTATGCTAAATTATATATGATAAGTAACTATTTTGTTGAGGTTTGCGATGTTTCAAGAAAACGAATTTGATTTTTTTAGAGAAACACTTAAAAAATGTGGTTTAAGCGTAATGCTTCTTTCTCCCTTTGATACAATTTTAAATACTGTTGATGAAAAGGATCTTCCTTTTTTTGAAAAACTCTTTTCTCGTGAAATTACACTTGAGAGTATGCTGGGTTTGCTTAAACCTAACACGCTTTATAAATTCAAAGATTCTTTTTCTCTATTATATAACGCATTTTTACTACCGAAAAGTACAGGGAGACAGGTTGCAATAATAGGTCCCTTTTTGCAAGAAAAATTGACCGAAACCCGTATACTTGAGCTTTGCGAACAAAATGGGTTTGAACCGCGCTATCAAAAAATGGTGAATGAATTTTGCAGTACTTTACCTGTATTATCCCCCTATAGCCCGATATATATTTTTTTAGATTCCTTTTGCGAAAGAATTTGGGGCAGAAAATACACAATAGTAGATATTGTAAGCGATGCTTCTTTTGAGCCCTCCCCTTTATCAGAAGTTTCTGGGCGCGAGCTTGATGAAATTTTTTTAGATACTAAAGCCATGGAACGTCGCTATGCCTTTGAAAACGAAATTCTTGATGCTGTGACTATGGGGTCTGAAACTAAGCTTAATAAGATTTTCACTGCTTTTAACGAAGCTTTTTTCGAAAAGCGGGTTGCCGACCCTGTCAGAAATGCTAAAAACTACAGTATTATTATGAACACCTTACTTCGTAAGGCAGCCGAACGCGGCGGTGTACACCCAATTTATATTGATAAGCTTTCTTCTGAGTTTGCTAATAAAATTGAACTTTTTGCATCGGTTGAACAAGGTAATGAGCTTATGGCTGAAATGTTTAAGAGCTATTGCCGACTTGTCAGAAATCAGTCTTCTTCCTATTCTCCACTTGTAAAAGCTGCGGTAATTGCAATCGATTCTGACCCCTCTGCCGAGCTTAGTCTTAGTACACTTGCAAATCACCTTAATGTTAGCGGTGTTTATCTTTCAACTATTTTCCACCGCGAAACAGGGAAAACGATTACCGAATATATAAATGACAAGCGTATATCCTATGCAAAGCATCTACTTAAAACCACTGCGCTACAGGTACAAACCGTTTCGCTTCATTGCGGAATTATGGATGTACACTATTTTTCGAAACTCTTTAAAAAGAAGGTTGGAAAAACACCTTCCCAATTTCGAAATGAAAAAACTATATAAAAATCGCTACTGTTTTGAACATTCAGTAGGGCTTATTCCAAATTCTGCCTTAAAGGCCCTAAAAAACACAGTGTAATTACCAAAACCACACATTGTGCAAACTTCTTGAGCAGGGTTGCCTTCACTTAGCAAAGTGTAGGCAGCATTTAAGCGCTTCATTATTATATATCTATAAAGGCTTGTGTTAACTGCGTTTTTAAATTCGTGTGAAATATGATATTTACTTATAAAAAAGTGGTTAGCAATAGAATCTAAGGTTAGTTTTTCGGTAAAATGCTCGTTTATATAGGCTAAAATTTCAGAAATAAGTGTTGGAGTATTAAACTCTTCGCCCCCAATAGGACTGTTCGATTGAGTAAGCCTATTTATTTGAACCAAAATTTGCAAAAGCAAAGAGTATGCACCAACATCCTTTGCAAACTCCTTACTGTAATATTCTTCGCAAAGACTATGCGCCAAAGAAAATAACTGTTCTTGTTTTTCGTTTGATAGCCTGAGCACCTTGTTATGTGTTTGACTTTGCTTATCAAAGCATTTTTCCAAAACACCATTTTCAATATCGGCTAAGTAGTTTTTATTCACCCACAAAACAATTCGCTCGTATGTGTCTATTTCGGCGTTTGGTACGGGCTTATGAAGTTCGGTTGGGTGTATCAGCAAAATATCCCCCGGGACTAGATGATACAAGCTTCCATCTATCCAATAATCTACATTGCCGTCTATAAAAAAGAATATTTCATAAAAATCGTGATAATGCGCTTCCATATGGCGTGTGCCTGGGTCAAGATAATGAAAAATTTCAAAATTTTCGGAGTTCATATTTTGTCTTGGGTCAAATCTTTTGGGCATTATTATCACCTCTTGATCATTTTACAGCAATATTTGCAATATGTCAAACAATAAATGTAATTAACATTGCTAAAATTTTATGATATACTAAGCATGTAATAAAAATTTAGCAAGCTAAAAGGAGGTAAATATATGGCAATGCAAATGGGATTCCGTTGGTATGGCGAGGGTAACGACAACATTAAACTCTCCGATATCAAACAAATTCCCGGTGTAGAGAGCATAGTTTGGGCTTTACACCACAAAATGCCGGGCGAGGTTTGGGAAGTTGATGAGATTGCAGAAGTTGAAAAACAACTTAAACCCTACGGCTTTAATATGGATGTAGTTGAATCGGTTAATGTTCACGATGACATTAAAATCGGTCTTCCTACAAGGGATGAGTACATTGCAAACTACATTCAAACCATCAAAAACCTTTCAAAATTTGGTGTTAAGGTAATCTGCTACAACTTTATGCCTATCTTTGACTGGACAAGAAGCAACCTATTCCACCCTGTTGGTGACGGCTCTACCGCCCTGTTCTATGAAAAAAATATGATTCAAGATGATTATAACGCTATGGCGAAATACATTTTGGATTTTACTGAAAAGTATAATATGTCTTTTCCGGGTTGGGAGCCTGAGCGTATGGCCAAGCTTGACGAGCTTTTTAAGGCTTACAAGGATGTTGACCACGAAAAGCTTTGGGCAAACTTAAAATACTTCCTTGAAGCTTTAATGCCGGTATGTGAAGAAACCGGTATTAAAATGGCTATTCATATGGATGATCCGCCATGGGATATTTTCGGTCTTCCCCGTCTTCTTGTAAACGAAGAAAACATTGACCGTTTCTTAAAAATGGTTGACCATCCATGCAACTGCTTAACGCTTTGCTCTGGAAGTCTTAATGCTGATCCAAACAACAATGTTGCGACAATTGTTAGAAAACACTGTGACCGTATTGCTTTTGCTCACGTTCGCAACGTAAAGCACTTCCCTAACGGAGATTTTTCGGAAGCAAGCCATAGAGATTGCGACGGCGATACAGGCATTTTAGAAATCTTAAAAGCTTATCACGACTGCGGTTATGAAGGTTATATCCGCCCTGACCACGGCAGACATCTTTGGGGTGAAGGTCCAGGTACTGTTCGCCCGGGTTATGGTCTTTACGACAGAGCACTTGGCATAATGTATATGCTCGGTGTATGGGATATGCTTGATAAACTTGATAATAAATAGGAGGAGTAAAAAATGATTGAACTTCCGATAAATATTGACTACAGTGGCAAGGTTGTTGTTGTAACAGGCGCAGGCGGACTTATCTGCGGTGCCATGGCTAGAGCTTTTGCTCAAAGTGGTGCAAAGGTTGCAGCGCTTGACCTTAACGAAGAAGCTGTAAAAAAACTTGCTAGCGAGCTTAAGGCAGAAGGCTTTATATGTGAAGGCTACAAAAACAACGTTTTAGACCCTGAAGACCTTAAGGCGGTTCACCAAAAGGTTTTAGCTGACCTTGGTCCTTGTGATATTTTGGTTAACGGCGCGGGCGGTAACAACCCAAGAGCCACAACCGATAACGAATATCACCACGAAGCTAAGGAAGGTGGCAAATCCTTCTTTGATTTAGATGCTTCAGGTGTTGATTTTGTTTTTAAGCTTAACTTCCAAGGCACACTTTTACCAACTCAGGAATTTGCAAAGGATATGGTAGACAAGAAAGCGGGCTCTATTCTCAATATTTCTTCAATGAATGCGTATATCCCGCTAACCAAGATCCCCGCATATTCAGCCGCTAAGGCAGGTATTTCCAACTTTACTCAGTGGCTCGCAACCCACTTTGCAGGAACGGGCATCCGTTGTAACGCAATTGCCCCGGGATTCCTCGTTTCTGCTCAAAACAAGGCTTTACTATTTAACGAGGATGGCACACCCACTGCCAGAAGCGCAAAAATATTAAACGGCACACCCACAAACAGATTTGTAGATGCTAAAGAACTGCTTGGTGCAACACTCTTCCTTTGCGATGATAAATCAGCATCAGCAATTACAGGTGTTGTTCTTCCCGTAGATGCAGGCTTTGCCGCATATTCTGGTGTATAAAGGAGAAATATAAATGGAAAAATTTGTACCAGTAGTAGTAATTAAGGAATTAGCTGAAACAGACAAAATTTTAACCGCATTAAAGGGTGTTGGTATCAACACTGCAGAAATAACCTTCCGTACAGCATGTGCTGCAGAAGCTATTGAATACGCTTGCAAAAACTATCCCGAAATGTCTATAGGGGCCGGTACTGTTATTAACGCAGAACAATGTGAAGCTGCTTTAAAAGCGGGTGCACAGTTTATTGTATCCCCCGGTCTTTCGGTTTCAGTTGCAAAAATTTGTATTGAAAGAAATATTCCCTATTACCCCGGTTGCGTAACCCCTACCGAAATTATGCAAGCATTAGAACTTGGTATTACAACAGTTAAGTTCTTCCCCGCTAACGTTTACGGTGGACTTAAAGCATTAAAAGCTCTTTCCGCACCTTTTCCGCAGGTTAAATTCATCCCTACAGGCGGTGTAGACAGAAGCAATATCGATGAATTTTTAGCTTTCGATAAGATTGAAGCTATCGGCGGCAGCTTCTTCGTAAAAGAAGCACTTGAAAAATTGGAGGGTTAATACTATGAAAAGAATAGTTACTTTTGGTGAGTTAATGTTAAGACTAGCACCCAATGGTTATTACCGTTTCTTCCAAAATGACCAAATGCAAGCTACCTTTGGCGGCGGTGAAGCAAACGTTGCAGTAAGCCTTGCTAACTATGGTATGGATAGCGTTTATGTTACAAAGTTACCTAAGCACGCTATTGGTCAAGCAGCAGTTGACAGTCTTCGTTATTTTGGCGTAGACACTTCTAAAATTGTTCGCGGCGGCGAGCGCGTAGGTATTTACTATCTTGAAAAAGGCGCTTCACAACGTGGTTCAGTTTGTATTTACGACCGTAAATATTCTGCTATTCAGCAAGCTACCACCGAAGATTTTGATTGGGACAGCATCTTCGAAGGCGCTGACTGGTTCCACTTTACAGGTATTACTCCCGCTTTAGGTCCAAACGTTGTTGAAATTTGTAAGGAAGCTTGTATCGCTGCTAAAAATCGCGGCGTTAAGATTTCTTGTGACCTTAACTACAGAGGTAAGCTTTGGACAAGAGAAGAAGCAAACAAAGCTATGACCGAATTATGCCAATACGTTGACGTTTGCATTTCAAACGAAGAAGATGCAAAGGATGTGTTCGGTATTGAAGCCGAAAACACCGATATTTACGGTGGTAAATTAAATCACGAAGGTTATAAATCTGTTGCAAAACAACTAGCTGATAAATTCGGATTTGAGAAGGTTGCTATTACTCTTAGAACTTCAATTTCCGCTAGTGATAACGACTGGGCAGGTATGCTTTACGACGGCGAAGATTACTACTTCTCAAAAACATACCACCTTCACATCGTAGACCGCGTAGGCGGTGGCGACAGCTTCGGTGGCGGTCTTATTTACTCATTACTAAGCGGTAAATCGTCAAAGGATGCTATCGAATTTGCAGTAGCTGCATCTGCTCTTAAACACTCGGTTGAAGGCGACTACAATCGTGTTGGCGTTGCAGAAGTTGAAAAGCTTGCAGGTGGCGACGGTTCAGGTCGTGTACAAAGATAAGCTTTAAAAAATTAAGGTTATAAAACATTTTCCCCTTACCTACTTTGGTAAGGGGATTTTATTTTGCTTGTCAATTATTGTCGAATATGCTATACTTATATATAGTTTATTGCTTGGGGGAGAAAAAATGCTTGATTTTTTAAATTATTTTTTTGGCAAAGGTGAAGATATAGAATTTACTAATTTTTCATTAGCTCACTTTTTACCAATTATAGTTACAGTGGTGATTATCTTCTTTATTTATCGCTTCCGCGAAAATATAAAGAATATGAAAAACGAAATTGTTTTTCGTTACATAATCGCTTTTACTCTTATTTTTAGTGAAATGTCATACTACTGGCGCCTTATTGCCATTCCATCGCTTGGTCCTAATCCTGTGGACCATCTACCCATTACAGTATGCGGTTGGGTAGCAGTTTTTGGCAGCTATATGGTAATTGGCAAATCCCAGACTTTATTTGATATTAGCTATTTTTGGGCGTTTGCAGGCTCCATTTTTGCCCTTATTACCCCTACTGTTATTACATACACAGGTCCTACCAGGTTCCGTTATTACCAGTTTTGGGGAGAGCATTTAGTTTGCTACATTGCGCTTTTCTATATGATTTTCATACACAAAATGCGTCCCAAAATCAAATCATTCATAAAGGCTTATGTTGGTATTATTATTCTTGCCGCTATTGCCTACTATGCAAATAGACTAATCGGTCCCGGGGCTAACTATCTATTTATGGCTCGCCCTGAAGACACTCCTTCAATTCTAGATATCCTACCGCCAAACTTCGCACTGCGTCTTTTGATTATGGCGGCTGCAATTACATTTTTATTTGTACTTGCCTATCTTCCTTGGTATATTAAGGACAAAAAATCTCAAAAAGTCAATAATACCGAATCTGAAGAAACTAAAATCCCTGCTAACAGCATAGTTTAACTTGTTTTTATTTACTCTATGTAGTAAATACGTTATTGTGAAAATAAGCTGAACACACTTTGTAAACATTTTCTGGTAAAAGGATGATTGTATGTATACTATAAATTTAGGTAAAAGTGGATTACAAGTACCTACAGTTGCTGTAGGCTGTATGAGAATAAGCAATATGAGTGAATACGAGCTATCCAATTTTATTAATACCTCACTTGAATTCGGAGCAAACTTCTTCGACCACGCCGACATTTACGGAGCCGGAAAATGTGAAGAAGTTTTTGGCAAAGCGATAAGCCCCTCTATGCGAGAAAAGGTTATTATTCAAACCAAATGCGGTATTTGCAAAGGTCAATATGATTTTTCCTATGACCATATTGTGGGTTCGGTTAATGGAAGCCTTAAACGACTGGGTACGGAATATATTGATGTTTTACTTCTTCATCGCCCAGATGCTCTTATGGAACCCGAAGAAGTTGCCCGTGCATTTTCACATCTTAAAGAAACAGGCAAGGTTCGTCACTTTGGTGTTTCCAACCACAATCCATACCAAATAAAATTATTACAGAAAGCTGTAGATATGCCTCTTTGTGCCAATCAATTACAGTTTGGCATAGGTCATACAGCAATGATAGATTCAGGAATAAACGTAAATATGCATAACGAATCAGGTGTCAACCGTGATGGTGGCATACTTGATTTTTGTCGCCTTGAAAATATAACAATTCAACCTTGGTCTCCGATGCAGTACGGCTTTTTTGAAGGATGTTTTATCGATAACGAAAAGTTTCCTGAACTTAATGAGGTGTTAGAGAAAATAGGCAATAAATATGGTGTTTCAAAAACCACTATGGCAATTGCTTGGATTCTTCGACACCCTGCAAAAATGCAACCTGTTACAGGCACTACTAATCTCACCCGTCTTACCGACTGCCTAAAAGCCGGTGAAATTCGAATCACCCATGAAGAATGGTATGAAATTTACCGTGCGGCAGGGAATAAATTACCATAAACAAATAATCTAAGTAACAGTTCTAATATGTGTTGATATTTTCATATTATAATGCCAAATCCCCCTATGTAGTTGTTATTCTACATTAGAGTACCTCACCTTTCAATGTATTCAATGAAGGGTTGTGCAAAACGCGACTATCCCGCTTCTTTCAACTATCAGTCACCCTGGTACGAAGAATTTAAGTATGTAGAAGACCATTTTTCAAGAATAAATGTAGCCTTCCAAGATACAAAAGATTTAGTTGACGTTGCGGTTATTCACCCCATCGAAAGTATGATGCTTACCACTAGAAGCAAAGCAGATTTAGGCGCAGAAATTAAATATCTTGAAGATAGTATACAAAATCTTATGGAAGATTTATTATATTCAAATATTGATTTCGATTTCCTTAACGAAGCAGATATGCTTGCACAAAACATAGTATGCGAAAACAAATTAAGCGTAGGTTCTATGAAATATTCTGTTGTTATAGTTCCGCCCGTTATAACATTAAGACAATCCACTATTGATATTCTTGATAAGTTTGTATCGAATGGCGGTAAAGTAATATTCACAGCAGCTTGCCCTGAATATGTTGATGTAGAAAAAACGATAGTTCAAAAGAGTTATATAATAAATCTATAATCGCAAAAGAAAAAGATGAACTAATAAGCTTACTCGAACCATTTAGACTTGTAAAAATCACTACCGAAAACGAAGAAAACAAAAAGATTTATCGCTTAAGCAAGGATGAAAACTGTCATTGGCTTTTTGCAGCTCGCGCTGAAAGAATGGGCAAAACAGATAAGAGAAGAAGCGACACCACACCTCAAAAAACCATCATTGAAATTAATGGTGAATTTGGTGTTACCGAATTTGATACTTTAAGCGGAAACGTAGAAAAAGTCGATTACGAAATAAAAAATGGTAAAACCTACATTTATAAAGATTGGTACATAAACGACAGCCTACTTTTAAGACTTGAAAACTGCTTAACAGAAAGTAAAGAAAAAGCAGAAGTTGAAATCCCTTATGAGACCATAGTTGTAGATGATGCCGAATACACCCTCAATGAAGAAAGTTGCGCTGTGTTGGATTTTTGCAGCGTAGCTGTTACACCAAACGACTACAACGAGCATAAAACTATTTACGAACAAAATGATGAACTTTATAGAAGACTTGGTATTTATGCTTCGGATGCACAACCTTATGCAATCAAAAATCCTAAAACCGCAGATATTTTCCTGCGTTATGAGTTCGTTTGTAGCGAAGAAATGAATGGCTTGTTCTTTGCAACCGAACGTGCAAATGAATGTAAATATATATTCAACGGCGAAGTGTTAAGCGGCGAAGTTAACGGATTTTATGTTGATAGGGATATAGAAAAAATTGCTTTGCCAAATACTATAAAGGGCAAAAATATTTTAGAAATAACCATTCCTTTTACCGAGGTTCGTCAAATTGAGCCTTGCTACCTTTTGGGTGATTTCTTAACTGAAATTAACGACGGTATAATTACATTGATTCCCAAAATTACTGATAAAATCAATTTCAAACCGTTAAATGAACAGGGATTACATTTCTATAGTGGCAACATTTCTTATAAAACAACTATTTCTTGTGAAGAATGTGTAGCAGAAATATCCATAGAAGATTTTTGCGCATATTGTATCAGAGTTTTCGTTGATAATGAAAAAGCCGACCTTATTTCGTTGTCACCGTTTAAAGTTAAGGTTCCGCTTAGTGCCGGAAAACACGAAATAGAATTTTTGTGTTACGGCAACCGAAATAATACATTCGGGCCTATACACAATAAACGTATTTCCGCACCGGATAATTATATTGGTCCTTGGGCATGGAGCAATCGTAATTCAAACTTTACAAGAGACTATTGCTTCCAACAAACCGGAATTTTATCTAACCCTATAATTAAGTTATATAAGAAATTATAAAAAACTTAACACCAGTAAGTAAAAACTCACCTTGAAAAAGGTGAGTTTTTTTGGGGCATTTTAAACATCTTAAATAGTATTCCGCTCGACTTTATAGAATACACAACACCGCATATAGAATTAACTTTATATATTTCGTTGCCGATTTCTGCTTCGAGCGTATCAAAAGTAATTAAGTCATTTCCCTTGTTACAGATTGAAGATCACCATTTATTTTTTCTAATACATTTATTTTCATAGTTTAGGATCTCATACCATAAATTTTAATTACTGTTCCAGCTGTAGCACCACTTACAAGCACTCTTTTTACATTGTTTGAAGTTTCAATACAACCACTTTGCAAATTGCCACCATATCCTGTTGTAGCTCGTTTGCTAACGCTCCACTCAGCAAGGTTAGGAGCTATAATTTCAGTTTTACAAGCACCAAACTCACCAGCATTAAAACTAGAGTTATTCATACATAAAATATCGCCGCCACGATATATATAACAAAATGCACAACCTTTATCGCTTGCATTATAAATAGTTACAAGCATATTCTTATATAATTCTTGGTAATACTCACCATTTGGTGTCGTGCTTCTATCAACATTACCTGCCTCAGCTAAAGTGACTTCTTCTACTAATTCATAAGTATCCAAACCCAACCATGATTGTGCCTTTGCTTTTTCTTCTTCGGTAAGAATTATGGGATTTGTAGTTATTCCCTTTTCAACCGCAAGGTATATTAAATCAGTACCTAAAGGAGCACAATTTCCGTTATCAATATCTTCTGCTCTTGCAAGTTCTACTGATAATTCGCCATTTTCCACTATTAGTGATGAGCCAAACTCAGCCGGTTTTACAATGCCTGCTTTTGTCGGGGTAGCATAATCAGTATTTTTTACATAACCATCAAGATTAACTTCAGGAGTATTATTATCGATATATTTTTTAGTATCTGCACAATAAGTAAATCCACATATATTCACATATTCGTCATCGGTTGAGATTACCATAGTAGGTGATTTACTTTCTATGTCCGTTAAAGTTCCATCCGCGTTTGGTGTGTATTCGGTACCGTTAACATACACTGTGACCGCGTCGAAATCTATACCACAATATTCTTCCCACTCGGTTGCCACATCTCCTAATTCAAGTTGTGGGTAAAATGTGAAATTTACAAATGGTTCTTCTGCAGAAGCACCGATAGTACAACCCACAATCCAATAGTAATCGATATCTTCTGTACATGTAAATGTAACACTTTTAGTTCCGTTATCATCTACATTACCATCAACCCATATACGGTTATTATTTTTATCATAAGCCTCAATAAAATATACACCCATAGTAGGCTCTGAAAAAGTATACGTTTCGCCTACAACTAAATTTCTAAGAGAACACGTAAAGTTTTTACCATTCCGATTGGTATGTCCATTAATAGTGAGAGTACCATTATCGTTGTAAGTTACAGATAATGTATCTCCACTAAAGTGGAACGTCATGTTTTCACTAGTAAATTTATAAATATTTTTACTTTGATTAGTAACAAGTCCCAAAGAACACTTATGCGATATAGGTGATACATCATTTACTGTTAAAGATTTTTCGCCTCCGCGTATGGTCTTTAAAATCGAAGGTGCGGCACCCGAAATATCAGCTGTATCCCCTTTCTCACCTTTTTCACCTTTTACGCCTTGAATACCCTGTATTCCTTGTTCACCTTTTTCACCTTTCGGACCTTGAATGCCCTGTATTCCTTGTTCACCTTTTTCTCCCTTTGCGCCTTGAATACCTTGTGGTCCGGTATCGCCTTTATCACCTTTTTCTCCCTTGAATAGACCCGAGTCAGCATCATCTCTAACCGACTGTGCTACCGATTTTGTGGTATTCATAATATTTAATATTTGGGAATATTGATCGGGTGTTGGCGTTTGCGGCTCGTCACCTAAAGCATATCCGCTTTCAAGCACATCTACTTTTACTCTTGTAGTAGTAGCAAGGCTATTATTCTTTTCACCAAAAAGCGACAGTTCGAATGAATCTCCCTTTAATACCTCAAAAGGAATATAACATTCATCTTCCGATACACACAAGGTGTTTTCCGCGTTGAGTAAAATATTTATAGGCGGTACATTCTCTGCAGAAAATACAGCAGTTTTAGAATATTTTTCCCAACTTTTAGGAAATAGAAATTTTACGGTTTCGTGTTTTTTACTGTCAGAAACAGCGCAAGCAAAAGTTTCATCTCTAACAGTTAAAATGTTGTTTGAATGAATTTCAACAATAAGCATAAATTTGCCTCCTTTAATTTTTAATCTAATAATACACAAAACCAGACCGACATTCACCGACATCTTTTGAATTTTAGCAAAAATAAAAAAGAGCAGGTAAACCCGCTCTGACAAAAAAACACTTACTTATAAAATATATTGTTATATCGTAAATAAATATCCGCATTTATTTAGAAAATTGGAGAATTTTTTACCCGACTAAAAGCAAAAGAATGTTCATAACCAATCTCAAACGCGAGATAAAAAACTACAAAAGTCAGGACCTCCGGCTAAGCCGGAGGCTTGAATAGCCCTTCAAGGGCATTTTACAGACGAAACCCCTAAAGGGGCGCCGAAAGGTTTGCCGACTGCATTACTTTTTCGGGCTACCCCTCAAGGGGTTTTATTTATGCCT
>JAZUPK010000049.1:0-14627 GCA_045605125.1 Acutalibacteraceae bacterium
CATCTATTAATTTTCATTTGGTTTATAAATGATAATTTTGCATTTATAAAAAATCTTAATTTTTTTATGGTAGTACCTGTCATTTTAATTTCGATGATTATAATTTATATAACATGTTGGGTTATAAGTTATTTTAAATTATTTGTTTTTAAAATCACTCGAATGAATTTTATATTTGATAAATTAGGACATAGTTTAGACCTTTTATTAGAAGATTTTTCAAATAAACAAGTATAAATATTGTTATTTTTAAGTGTCATATAATTTAGACGGTGCTATTCGGCACCGTCTTTTAGTTCACACTGCGTTCCGTCGTGTTTGATTTCGTAGTTTTCTTTCAAAATCAAATCACTTATAAACACAAACTCATATCCCTCGTCTTTAAGGCATTTGAGGATGTTTGGCAGAGCCGCAGGCGTATGGTCGGCATCGTTATGGAACAAAACTATTGATCCGTTTTTAACCTTGCTCGTCACCCGTTTGCAAATACTGTCAGGCGTAGCATTTTCTTTCCAGTCAAGAGAGTCAACATACGAAACAAAAGTAATATTTCAATAAAGGCTTGTGCATTTTGCATTAATGTGGTATAATGTGGGCGTCACGCAATTTCATATTTCTTTATTCCCTAGGGAAACATACTTTGGTAAAAGGTGTTTCTCTCTTATTCATATTCCTAGGGATGATGAAATTGTGTGACAACAATGAGGGACTTCACTTTTTCAGTGTGTCTCTCGCGAGGCACACTTTTTTTAAAGGGGTTTTGAAAATGAAAAGATTTTTAGCAATTACTTTATCAATCATTATTGTGTTTTCTTTATGTGCTTGCGGTAATAAAGAAACGGCAAAAATAAATTGTTCAAGTTGTGGCGAAAGCATTTCAAAAGATGTTGCATTTTGTGAGCATTGTGGTGTGGCAGTAAATAATGAAAAAACTGAAAGTGAAAATACTTCAAGCGATAATTCTTCATCCGCCGAAAGCAAGACTGAAGAAACGAGCAAACCATCTTCAACTACTGAAAACACAAGTAAACCCATAACAAGCAGCAAACCTTCTACAACTGAAAATACAAGCAAACCATCAACACAGACACATACACATTCTTATATTAATGAGACGATAACAAAACAACCTACTTGTACTGAACAGGGAATAAAAACTTTTTACTGTTCTTCTTGTTCAGGTACAAAAGCAGAATACATTGAGGCTACTGGTCATAAATGGGAAGAGGCAACATGCGTATCACCAAAAAAGTGTTCCATCTGCAATATTACTGATGGTGAAAAATTAGAACATTCATATTCGGGTAATAATTGTACATTTTGTGGAACAGAAAAAATTGTTTTCAACTACTCCTGGGAGAATTATCCCGTTAGAATTACGGGCTACATGGGTACGATTTCAGTAGAAGAATTGAAATGCTATGTTGAAAATAACGCCATTTATGTGGAGTGCTATTATGTTTCGGATGGTGCCTATGCGGCAGAATTTGATATAAAGATATTATCATCAAACAAAGGGACAGTTACTTCTCGTACAATAGTGGTAGCTCCTTATCCAGATAACCAAACGTTTAAAGTGAAAGAGTGTCTCGTTTCTAGAGAATCTTTTATGAAGTTGGAATCTGGTGAGTATTATGTTATTATTTCAGAATAATTAAAAAGGAAAGACAGGACGGGAAAACAGAAAAGACAGGGGGACCGCTTGCGGTGGAAGGAGAGAAAATTCAAAATCTCTCCCTCAGTCTTTTTGCTACGCAAAAATCCAGCTCCCTTGTCAGAGGGAGCCTTTGTTTCAACTATCTTTATTGATTTTGCATTGTGTACCATCGTGTTTTATTTCGTAATTATCTTTTAAAATCAAGTCGCTTATAAACACAAACTCATACCCCTCGTCTTTAAGGCATTTTAAAATGTTGGGCAGGGCTTCGGGGGTGTGGTCGGCGTCGTTGTGGAAAAGGACAATAGAGCCATTTTTCACCTTGCTAGTCACCCTTTTACAAATACTCTCAGGTGTGGCATTTTCTTTCCAGTCAAGGCTATCAACATCCCACTGAATCGTGTGCATTTTAAGCTCGTTCATAGTTTCAATAAGCGCGTTATCGTAGTCGCCGTAAGGCGGTCGCAAAAGTGTTGGCTCTATACCCGTAATTGCTTTGATTTTTTCGTTACAGGATGCGATTTCATCCTGCATCTGTGCTCGCGACAGCTGCGGCATATGGGGATGAGTATTTGAGTGGTTTTGTATTTGATGCCCCGCATCCGAGAGCGCTTTTACTGATTCGGGATATTTATCAACCCAAGCGCCAACCACAAAAAAGGTTGCAGGCACATTGTATTCTTTAAGAATAGCTATAAGCTGTTCAGTATCATCGTTACCCCACGCAGCATCAAAACTGATTGCAACCTGTTTTTTATCGGTTTCTACACAATAAATAGGCAATAACCGCTCAGAGTTAGCATACGCGCTTACCGAACCTATTACTGCTACAACAACCGCCAGAGTTGCGCAAATACCAAACATCAAATGTTTTTTGGTTATAATCATATATTTCATAAAAAAGCACCTCGGTAATATTTATGCCGAGATGCTCGTACGGTATTATATTTAATTATTTTAATTGCTTATTTCTTATATTCGTATTATAATTATGTCGGTGAATGTCGCTTTTTCTTTTGATATAATGTTCAAAAGAGAGGTGATATTTTATGAGTTTACTCGGAGATATGATTGCTGCAGGTATAAATGGCATAAAATTTGACCCTGAATTTTATGAAGATAACAGATATAAGGTTTGGATCTGTATGCTTTCGCCTTCAACTTGCAAACCTTGCTTTGATTTGCATGGTAAACTATATTTACCAGAAGATGCGCCGCCAAGATTTCCTAAGCTACACGAAAATTGTGCTTGCACGGTAATATGGTCGGAATCAGTCAAAAAAGGAACCGCTACATTTGAGGGTAATAATGGTATAGATGTTTTGCTTCATAATGGGAATTCCCTACCAACGCAATATCTTACCAAAAAGGAAGCTAAAAAACTTGGTTGGAAACCGATTTTAATGAATTTACACCAAGTTATAGATAAAGGTATTATTGGCGGAGATATTTATAAAAACAAGGATGGCAAATTGCCATCGGCTAACGGTAGAATATGGTATGAGGCCGATATAAACTATACTGGCGGTATGAGAAATAGTTCGAGAGTTATTTACTCTAATGATGGATTAGTATTTGTTACTTATGACCATTATTTTACATTTAATCAAATATGTTAGGAGGATAATATGAAAAATATTGTTATAGATTTCTCAAAATGCAAATATCCAATAGATTTGCATTTTGAACTTAGTGAAAAATTAGAATTGCCCAAGTGGTATGGTAATAATTTAGATGCTTTGTGGGACATGCTGACAGGTTTCATAGAGACCCCCGTTACAATAACAGTAACATTTAAACCCGAAACCCAAGCGGCAGAAAATTTAAGAGAAAGCGTTTTGAAAATAATAGAAACTTTTAAAGAAGCATCCGAAGAGGATGAAGAAATAATATTTAATTGTGAATTATAATTTAAAAGCCTGTATAAACCGAATGGAATATACAGGCTTTACCATATATTATTTTGTACCTTTTTACTGTTACCCCACGTAGCATCAAAACTGATTGCAACCTGCTTTTTATCGGTTTCTACACAATAAATAGGCAATAACCGCTCAGAGTTTGCATACGCGCTTACCGAACCTATTACTGCTACAACAACCGCCAGAGTTGCGCAAATACCAAACATCAAATGTTTTTTGGTTATAATCATATATTTCATAAAAAAGCACCTCTGTAATATTTATGCCGAGATGCTAGTCTGTTATTAAAAAAATTAAAACCGCTTACAGTTAAATGTAAGCGGTAATTTTAATAACCTATATACGGTGCAGGGTTAACCCTTGTGCCGTTTTTAATAACCTCAAAATGAAGGTGAGGACCTGTTGAACGACCTGTATTACCAAGTGTTGCAATTTGCTGACCCTGTTTTACAGTTGCACCCTTTTTAACACAAAGCGCATTTGCGTGAGCATATCTTGTCTTATAACCATTGCCGTGGTCAATAACTACTGCGTAGCCGTAGTTACCGTCCCAGCCAGCCGAAACAACTGTACCTGACTTAGCGGCAAAAATCGGGGTACCAATATTACCGGAGAAGTCCATAGCCTTATGGTTTCTACCATCGCCCCAATAAGCAGAAATTGCTTTAATACTGCCCTTATTCAAAGGACAAATAAAGCCTGCGGATTTAGCTTGTGCTCTTGCTGTTGCAGATGCCATAGAAACTGCAGTACCTTTTACTACAACCTTTTCTACCGGCTTTTTAATTAGCTTACGAGCGATAACGGTTTTTGCAGTTTCCTTACCGTTCAAGGTTTCAATTACCGCAGTTTCGGTTTTTACACCCTTAACACCTTTAGTTTGAACCTCTTCGTAACCGCGAGCCTTGCTGCTTGTATAAATTGTTTTGATTGAATATTTAACCGAAGATTCACTTGTAACAGTTGATACGGTTTTAACCTTTAAGGTTTTTACAACAGTTTCAACCGCTTTAGAGGTTTTGAGTTCTTCCTTTAAACAATAGGAATCAACAACATCAACATTATCCAAAAAAGCAGAAGTGTTTTTTGCACCCTTAACATAATACTTACAAAGAGCTGCATCTACAAGCTTTTCAAGCTCGCCACGCTCGGCGTAAGCCAAAACCTCGCCGTTTACTGTAAGAGCAGCCGAAGCACTAATGCTATCGGTATTCTCAATTATAACATCTGCTAAATCATCTTTGCTTACAAGATTATCCTCACTTGTAACAACCGGCAAAAACTTAGGGCTTAAAATTTCCTTCTCACCCTTTTTGTTAGAAAGAACCGATAAAATCTTTACCTTTGCGGCTTTAAAAACCTCGGCATTATCTACAACGGCAATATTTTTACCGCCATAATTTACATTATAGCCTACTTTAATACCACAAGAAACTACACTTATAATTAATGCTACGAAAGCCACCAAAGTAAATGCAGTGAATCTAACCAATATTCTGTTTTTCTTAGCGAATTTGAGAGCTTTACAAAAAGCATCTTTAACCAAATCCATAAAAATAACAGCCACATCCTAACTAAAAAATTACAATTTGTAACATTTGCAAGTCTCATTATAACAAAAAGGTTACAAAATTGCAACCTTTTTTTAATATTTTTTTAATTTTTACAAATATCACAAATTTTAGTATAGGAGCAACTGTTATTTAATATATTTTATCAAATTAGTATATAAAAAATAATTGTAACAAACTGCAAAAGACTTCCTAAAACAACAAACAAATGAAAAATTGAATGCACATATTTAATTTTCCAAACACCTGCTATACCATAAAGTACAGCGCCTATAGTATAAGCGATACCACCCGCTAAAAGCCACCAAAAACCATCCATAGATATTGCTTTTATAGCGTGGTTTATAATAAATATTACACACCACCCGAGCACAATATAACAAATATTAGAAAACAGTGAATACTTTTTAAGGTCGATAGCATTAAGCGTAATACCAAGCGCCGCCATAGCCCAAACAAAACCGAACAGGCTCCATCCAAGCGCGGTATTGTATTCTCGAATCGCGCAAAGCGCAACCGGGGTGTAGGATCCTGCTATTAAAAGGAAAATTGCACAATGGTCAATAATCTGAAAAACCTTTTTAGCCGTAATATGGATAAGCCCGTGATATATGCTTGACATTGTGTATAAAACTATAATCGAAACACCGTAAATAAACGATGCCACAATCGCATAAGCATCGTAAAGTAAAAACGACTTTACAATGCATAAAGCTGCAATTATAATGCCTATTCCACCACCAACAATATGCGAAACCATATTGAATATTTCTTCACCTTTAGTATATGGTGGTAGAAGCCTATCTTTTAATTTTGTACGTTTCATAATACCTTTCTCTCGCGTGTAAAAACTTTGTCGAATATTGGAAATTGCTTTACATAATTTTTTATAAGTTTTATATTTGACAAATATTTATCCAACTTATCCACATAGTTTTCCACCGAAAACGCTTAAAAAACCTTAATTTTATGTGGTACAAGCCTTTTTTTAGTTAAAATCTCGGTGGATAAGTGGAAAAACTTTTTAGGTTATTTTAGTTTACATAATGCCAAATTTTTAAAATTTTTACTAAATTTTTTGGAGCAATTTATCCATTACACTAGGACCATGTTCTACAAAAATTCCTGTAGAAGAGGCAGTTTTTTCATTAAATGTACCAACACCTTTTTCCTGTTTGCTACTATCGTAAATCATAAATGGTACAGGGTCGGAAGAATGGGTTTTTATGCAAAGTGGTGTTGGGTGGTCAGGCATTATAAGTATTCTATAATCTTCGCCACAGTTGTCAAGATACTCAAGCAAGGGTTTTAAGGTGCGTTCTTCTATAAGCTCGATAGCCTTTACCTTATTTTCTGCTTCGCCACGGTGACCACATTCATCGGGAGCCTCGATATGTACATAGACAAGGTCGTTTCCATCTTTAAAAGCGGTTATAGCTGCTGCCGCCTTGCCTTCAAAATTGGTATCGAGATAGCCTGTTGCATTCTCAACTTCCGGAGTTTCCATATTAGCGCATATGCCAATACCTTTTAGTAGGTCAACCGCGCTTACAACCGCACCCTTGACACCGTTCTTTTCGAAGAAATCTTTAAGCATGGGTTTTTTGCCTTCGCCCCAAAGCCAAATAGAGTTAGCCTCGTTAAGACCCTTTGCACGTCTTTGCAAATTTATAGGGTGGTCCTTTAAAATGCCGTAGCTTTTCTCCATAAGGTCGATAAGCGGTTTGGCATTCTCACTATCGCTTAAATATTCGCCTATAACTCGGCCGCTTATATCGTGTGGGGGTGTCATATTACCAAGTTCGGTAGTACCGTTATCCCATACAAGACAGTGGCGGTAGCTTACACCCGAGTAAAATTTAAAAATCTCGGAGCCAAGCTCTTCTTCAACAGTTTTAATAATCTCGGCTGCTTCTTTTGTAGAAATATCACCTGAGCAATAGTCCACCATAGTTTTATCACGATAATTTTCTTCACTTGAGAGTGTTACAATATTACAACGAAGCGCGACATCGGTTTCCTTTAAATCTACACCGATAGAAGCCGCTTCAAGCGGCGAACGACCTGTGTAGCATTCATAAGGGTCGTAACCCATAACCGAAAGGTTTGCGACGTCACTACCCGGCTTTAAACCGGCACCTACAGTACGGCACATACCCACAACGGAAGTTTTTGCTAATTTATCGATAATCGGCTTATTTGCAAGCTCCATAGGGGTTTTGCCACCTAGGAAAGCGCCATCTGCAACATCAGCCATACCATCGCATAATAAAACTAAATATTTCATAATATCAGTCCTTCTGGTTGTTTTTAATTATTATATCAACAATATTCACCAATGTAAAGAAAAAAGACTTTTCTTTTTCTCTAATTTAAGGTAATATATAGTAGAGAGGTGATGACAGTGCTCGAAAATTGCAAGGGTGAAATTCTATCCCCGGTAGGCTCACAGGAAATGCTTTACGCCGCAGTCCGTAGCGGCGCCGATGCCGTATACCTTGGAGCTAAGGATTTTTCCGCAAGGCGTAATGCCGAAAATTTTAATATAGAAGAGCTATCAGAAGCTGTCGCCTTTTGTCATATACGAGGTGTTAAGGTTTATTTAACCCTTAATATTTTAGTTACGGATAACGAGTTTTATGATGCTCTCTCCCTTGCTACGGATGCTTACAATATAGGCATAGATGGTATTATCGTCCAAGATTTAGGACTTGCGAGCGTGTTACATGAAAAATTGCCTGCGCTCCCCTTACACGCTTCCACACAGTTAAGCATTCATTCACCTGCAAGCCTTCCACTGCTTAAAAGCTTAGGTTTTAAACAGGTTGTAGTAGCGCGAGAAATGTCGCTTGAAAATCTTACCGAATTTTGCAACGCTGCAAAGCAATACGACATAACGGTAGAAGTATTTGTACACGGCGCTCTTTGTATGAGCGTATCGGGTCAATGCTTGTTATCTGCTTTTTTAGGCTCGCGTAGCGGTAACCGCGGTCTTTGTGCCGGTCCTTGCCGTTTACCCTTTGCTGCAGAAAATGGCACCGGCTACGATTTAAGCCTTAAAGATTTATCTCTTATTGATTATATCCCCACCCTTTATAATATTGGTGTACATTCCTTCAAAATTGAGGGCAGAATGAAACGACCTGAGTATGTTGCCGCCGCTACAAAAGCTTGCAAGGATGCGCTCACAAACGGCGTTGCCGATTTGGTGCTTAAATATACCCTCAAAAATGTATTTTCACGCTCAGGTTTTACAAGCGGTTACCTTGAAAATAAATTGGGTCGTGATATGTTTGGTATTCGCACTAAGGAAGATGTTATTGCCGCTAAGGATGCCTTCCCCATTTTGCACGAATTGTATAGAAAAGAATACAAAAGTACTGCGGTGAATATTACCGCTAGTATAAAAACAAATAAACCCCTAAGCCTATCCATGACCGATGGTGAAAATATGGTTACTACAGTTGGCAATATACCGCAAGAAGCAAAAAACAAAGCAATCACTCAAGAAGATGCTTATAAAAGCCTTACGAAATTCGGGGATACACCCTTTTTTGTAAAAGAATTCAAGGCGGATATTGATGACGGACTTTTTGTACCTTCCAGTGAATTAAACGCATTAAGACGTAACGCAGCCGAACTTTTATCGCTTAAAAGGTCTGAAATTGGTCACCCAAATGCCGAAATCGACTACACTGCACCGTGTAGCTCGACAAAAATCGACAAAATTCCCGATATAGTAATTCGTATAGAAAACGAAAATCAGATTCCTGAAAATTTAAGCGGTGTACGTGCAGTTATCGTACCGCTTGAAAGCGATATAAACCCAATAGAAAATACTATAAACATAGTTGATATACCACGCGGAATTATAAGCGAAAAGCTAATTTCCAACAGACTACTAAAATTCAAAGAAAGAGGCTTTAATATCGCGCTTTGCGGTAATCTTTCAGCGGTGGCAATAGCTAAAGAATTAGGCTTTAAGGTCGTTGCGGATTCGGGGCTTAACATTCACAATAGCGAAGCTTTAAAAACCGCAGAGAGTATGGATATTTATGCCGCTATAATCTCACCCGAGCTTACTTTAAATAATATAAAGGCACTTAGTGCTTCGATTCCTATGGGTATTATAAGCTATGGAAGCATTCCGCTTATGCTATTTAAAAATTGCCCTATAAAAAACGGCAAGGATTGTAATGCCTGCGACAAAAAGGGAACCCTTACCGATAGACTTGGCACAAAATTCCCCATAAGATGCCGTTTAGGTTATAGTGAGCTTTTAAACTCGGTGCCTATATGGTTAGCCGATAGACAGCACGAGCTTAAAGGCATAGATTTTCAGGTGTTATATTTCACAAACGAAACACCCGAAGTTGTAGAAAGTGTAATTGACGCCTATAAAAACGGAAAATCTTGTGACAACAGTTACACCAGAGGACTTTATTATAAAGGAACAATTTAAAAAAGTGGGTCAAGATAGTATTCTTGACCCACTTTTTTATCAGTTCACAACGCCCATCTTAACTCTTTACTTTTAGCTCTTAACTAAAAATCCCCTGCCCGAAGGCAGAGGATTTTTATAATTATTTAGTTTTCTTATACTTCTTAGATGACCAATCTGAATAGTACTTCTTACCATTTACAGTCTTGTAGGTGCGTACTCTTACATAGTAGGTCTTCCGAGCTTTCAGACTCTTAAGTGTAACACTTGTTGTCTTATAACTTGTAACCTTCTTAGTCTTGGTGTACTTAGAACTAAACTTGCTGGAAGTTGAGTACTGAATCTCGTAACCTGTAGCCTGTGAAGATACCTTCTTAAGCTTAACCTTAAGGCTCTTCTTAGCTGCTGTGAGCTTTTCTACCTTGCTTTCCTTCGGTACGATTGTGAAGTAAGCAGTTAAAGTGCCACTGTAGTTACCCTTAAGTTTAATAGTAACCTTATACTTGCCAACCTTCTTACGGCCCGAAGCATAGCTTACAGTATAGTACTTAGAAGATATCTTATTACCCTTGTAGTCATATACCTTAACAGAAGGCTTTCTAGTCTTGCTGCTTGAGTAGGTATATTCTGTGGTAGAAAGCTTAACCTTCTTAGCATAGTAAATCTTAGTTGTGCTGTATACCTTATCGCATACTGAACACTTCTTAACAATACTACCATTCTTAGAAGTTGTAGCCTTAGTTGTAGTGGTCTCGTAATCGTGAGTAATGCTTCTTGTAGCACTACATACGTTACAGCTTGTATCACAAGAATTGGTGTACTTGTGTTTAAGTGCAGTACCTGCTACATCACGAATGTTCTTTGTACCGCAACCGTAATCACAAGAAGAAATTTCAGTAGCGTTCTTTTCACATTCTGCAGCAGTATTAAGTGTATAAGCAGAGAATAAATGCTTACGTGTTTTGTCTACTGCGCCACAACGATTACAAGTAGTGTCACATTCTTTATCGTAAACACATTCTTTACACTTCACTTTAACAGTGTATTCACCAGGATTGTATAGTAAGAGAATACCGCCGCTATAGTAAGCTTGATTGGTATTGCCCTGAGCATCTGTTACAACCAAGTTGTACATTGTTTTATCAAATTCCACGCTATATTCGTCAATATATTCGGTAGTATTGATATCAATGCCCTTGCCGACTTTAACAATGTAGTGATTCTCAGTTAAATCCTTGAAGTAATTAATATCATTAAGTTTTACGTCTGCAGGAACAATAAGACCTGCGCCTGTGTCTTCAATATCAAATATTACCTCACCAGCCGCAGTTTTGCCGGATGATTGTTGCACAGGGTTTTTGAAGGACAAGCTTGCAGCTGCATCAACCTTAATACTGAAGTTGCCATAAATTGTAAGGTTGCGGCCACTTTCAGGAATAAAGTTGAATGTTAAATTTGCAGCCGAATTGTTAATAATATAGTTTACATTGCCCTTATAAGTAATATTATTCTGTGATGCGTTACCTACATAGATATTCTTGATTGCAGCTGTATTTATTTCAACAGTTTGACCGTTTTTGTCGTTAGCATCCTTTTCTGCACCAATAAATTGAACGTCACCTTTAACATTTTTGCCAAGCTTAATATCGTTACCATTAGCTAATAACAATTTTTCGCTACCGCCGTCAATTGCAACATAGTCAAATGCCGCACCGCCTTGTAAAGGTTTGTCGATTACAACAGTTGTAATCGCTTTCTTGTTAGCGGATTCAACTACAGGAATAAAGGAAAATTCTTCAGTTTCGCCCCAAATAACAGCTTCTTTGCCAACAAGCTTAATTGTTATGTTATCGCCGTAAACGGAAATCTTCTTGTTAGCAGCAGCGATAGCTTCAGCAACGGTTGCAAAAGGAGTAGCCTCTGCTCCGTTACCGCCGGTAGCGCCGGTCTTTACAAAATAGGTATCGGTATAAGCTTTAATTAACTTAACTGTGAAGTTATAATGACCTGCAGGAAGTGTTGCGTAGCTTTCTACAACTTCAACTGGTGTGCCGTTTGCTAAGAGTTGGAATCTTGAGGAGTCAATGTTAACCTTAATTTTACCTAAAGTATCGGTAAGCTCGATAGCATTAACAAGACCTGTTTTGTTTTCGTAGATGTAGTATGGAACCTTAGCACCACCAGTGGTCTTTAATCCCTTAATAAACTCAATAGCTGCAGAAACATCAGCCTTAGAGTTGTTAATTAATTCGAATACAGCAGTATTAGTAATTTCATAACCCGGACTTCCATCCGATCTTGCTGCTTTTAATGTAAAGCTTTTTACATTTCTAATATCGAAACTGAATTTGTTTCTGAATTGACCTGCTCTACCATAACCTGCCATGTTATAGCTGTTATCGCCATCATTATCATAAATAACTTTTTGTGGTGCATTGTATACAGGCATACCATAAGCACCTTGTCTAATGCCTATCAAAGCGCTTCCAAAGTAAATTGTATGGCTTGTTGAGAAGTCCTGCATATAGATATTAGACATATCCATGTTTATCTTATTACCACCAGAGATAATTACATTCTTGCCAATATGAAGATCATTAGTACCCACAATAAATACTGCATCGTTTTGAGTAGAAGCAATATTTAATGTTAGGTTTTCAATCTCTGTTTTACCGCCAAGAGCAAGACCATTGTTGTTACCGAGTGAAGCGATTTCATCGGTAGCAGAAGATATATTTAACTTAAAGCCATGTTGTGCGATTGTATTAGTATCTGCACCGATAAGGGCAGATGCGCCTTCAACATAAATTACTTTTACATTTAATATATCGGTTGCAGCTATCTCTTTTTCTTTAGCAATAGCAATAGCTTTATTAACTGTTGCAACAGGAGTATTAACTTTCAAACCGTCATTAGCATCGTCACCATTTGGACTTACATAAACAAACAATTCTTCAACAGCTTTAACAGCTTCAATGTTATAAGTGCCTGAAGGTAAAGCTGTAAGGTCAAGAATACCATCTACAACCTGTGCATTTACAGGCTTGCCATCTTTATCTGTAATAGTAAGAGTCCAATCATCAGTAAAGTTGACATTATATTTACCAATAGTATCGGTGAATGAAACTCTATCACCTAAGCCGCTCTTATTATTAACAATATAATATTTAGAAGGCTTTGCTAAATCTTGGTTAGTACTTAATGCGTTATCCCAAGCTGTAGAATCAGCACCTATAGAGTTGATAACCTGTACTACAGAATTTTCGCCATATCTAACTTGAGCGGTATTATTTACAAAGTCCATTTTAACGCTGGCAGCTGATTTAAGGTCAATATTAACCGTTCCGTTAATTTTGGTTGCATGCTGACCAGCACTTTGAGTACCGTACATACTACCAATTTTTAATTCGTAATTAGTGGAACCATCATAAGTAAGATTAACTTTACCGTTTATTGTGGGTATGTTAGCATAGTTACCACCTAAGTGGAATTTCCTATTAACGGCACCTTTAAAGGTTAAGTTGTATTCTTTGTCTAGTATACCACCGGAAGCGTAACAAAAGTCGTATTCTGCCGAAGTGGTTGATACACCTTCACCAAATACTACATCATTACCTTCAAGGTATATAGTAGGATAACCTTTACCCCAAGCCAATTTAACATTTGAAAGATTGGTAGGACCATTAAACAATGTTTGATTGGTTGTACCTACTGTAGCAATATCACCATTAGATGAAAGGTCAAGAGTAAATGTGTGGGAAGAAATCTTATTACTTGAATTTGGAGTCCATACTATTGCCTTACCTGCAACATAGATAGCCTTAATATATATGGTATCGCCTACACCGTAACCTACTTCATTAGCAAGCTGAACAGCCTTCTCAACAGAAGCAAGCGCATGATTTTCGTCTTCACCGGTATCATCATCGCTACCTTCAGGACTTACATAGTAAGTAGCAACTAAGTTAGGCTCTTTTTCGACAGTCAAAGTCCATTCGCCTGCAGTAAGGTTTAGGAAACCATTTTCAGACAATACGTCTTCTTTACCTTCGGCTTTGGCTCTTATTTTGAATAATTCAGGATTAAGGTTTACCTTATATTTACCAACAGTATCGGTAAATTCAACAGCGCTTTTGCTGCCTGTGTTATTGGTTAAAATGTACACCTTATCTCTAGGCATAGCATCAATCGCACTGGTATGAACTGCAGTAACGCTATCACCGCGAGTTAATGTGTCACCTGTCTTAGCAACAGCTTTACCTGTAGCGTTAATAACCTGTAATGCAAAATTATTACCGAAGGAAGTTTTATTCGTATTAGCTTTAAGCACCAATCGTACATTACTTTGGTCAACCTTAAGGTTTAACGGTGCATTAAATGTTGTACTACAATTGCTATGTGAAAGAAATAGTCCACCATTTACTTCATTACGGTATTGAGCATTCCAATTATCTATTTCAATAGTTATTGGATGTTCATATGTTGTCCGATTATAATAGTTACCCGAAAAATAAAAACTATGGTAATTTAATTGGTTTATCTTTACATTAATAGGTGCAGTTGATGTTTTACCACTAAAATTATCATTCCAACTAAGAGATGTTTTTGCCGGACTACCTATGGCACCTAAATGAGCATTTTCACCAAAGGTTGCGCTATATCCAGCGAAGGTAAAACCATTACCGCCATTTTCATTACCTTCAGAAGCAACAGTGATATAACTAAACTCAGTTTCACCACCAAGTTGCATATTGCCATTAATTGTGCCCGGAACAGTAGTATCGTCAGCGGTAATAACAAGTTTTTTGAACTTGTATGTCGGAAGCGAAACCTTAATATCGTGACCGCCTGCGACAGCTCCTGAACAGACAGTTTTTATAACTACTGTATCATCGGAACCATAACTTTCGTTTGCAAGCTCTATTGCTTTTTTAATAGTTAAAAGCGGAGCGCTTGCGGTTAAGCCGTTATTGTTTTCGTCAGAACCGGTAGCACTTACATAGTATGTTGCATCGCCAGGTTCAGCGGGTGGTTCC